>CAJNBW010000003.1 GCA_905221105.1 bacterium | reverse complement strand
ACACAGAAGTTAAGCCCTAGAACGCCGGAAGTAGTTGGGGGTTGCCCCCTGTGAGATATGGAAGTCGCTTAGCTCTAGGGAGTTTAGCTCAGCTGGGAGAGCATCTGCCTTACAAGCAGAGGGTCAGCGGTTCGATCCCGTTAACTCCCAAAGGTCCCGTAGTGTAGCGGTTATCACGTCGCCCTGTCACGGCGAAGATCGCGGGTTCGATTCCCGTCGGGACCGTTTAAGATAACGTAAGTTATTTTAGACTCGTTAGCTCAGTTGGTAGAGCAATTGACTTTTAATCAATGGGTCACTGGTTCGAGCCCAGTACGGGTCATATATGCGGGTTTGGCGGAATTGGCAGACGCACCAGATTTAGGATCTGGCGCTTAACGGCGTGGGGGTTCAAGTCCCTTAACCCGCATTAAGATATAATAAATGAGCCGGCTTAGCTCAGTTGGTAGAGCATCTGATTTGTAATCAGAGGGTCGCGTGTTCAAGTCATGTAGCCGGCATTTTTAGATAGAAGAAAACAGTGCGAACGTAGTTCAGTGGTAGAACACCACCTTGCCAAGGTGGGGGTCGCGGGTTCGAATCCCGTCGTTCGCTTAGAGAGGCCGGGGTGGCGGAACTGGCAGACGCACAGGACTTAAAATCCTGCGATTGGTAACGATCGTACCGGTTCGATTCCGGTCCTCGGCATAATATAGAGCACCCTTAGCTCAACTGGATAGAGTACCTGACTACGAATCAGGCGGTTAGAGGTTCGACTCCTCTAGGGTGCATTTTTCTATTTAACTCGGGAAGTAGCTCAGCTTGGTAGAGTACTTGGTTTGGGACCAAGGTGTCGCAGGTTCGAATCCTGTCTTCCCGATATATGGCGGTGTAGCTCAGCTGGCTAGAGCGTCCGGTTCATACCCGGGAGGTCGGGGGTTCGATCCCCTTCGCCGCTATAAAGATCTTGTTGGACCTTTAGCTCAGCTGGTTAGAGCTCTCGGCTCATAACCGAGTGGTCGTAGGTTCAAGTCCTACAAGGTCCATTTGAATAGTATGGAGGATTACCCAAGTCCGGCTGAAGGGAACGGTCTTGAAAACCGTCAGGCGTGTAAAAGCGTGCGTGGGTTCGAATCCCACATCCTCCTTTTGTATTAACGCGGGATGGAGCAGCTCGGTAGCTCGTCGGGCTCATAACCCGAAGGTCGTAGGTTCAAATCCTGCTCCCGCAATAAGGCTCGGTAGCTCAGTTGGTAGAGCAATGGATTGAAGCTCCATGTGTCGGCGGTTCGATTCCGTCTCGCGCCATTTTTATTAATAGTATTTATGCGGGTGTAGTTTAGTGGTAAAACTACAGCCTTCCAAGCTGTTGTCGCGAGTTCGATTCTCGTCACCCGCTTTGAACTTTGTTCAAATTACCAAGTTTTTAACTTGGGCGCGTAGCTCAGGTGGTTAGAGCGCACGCCTGATAAGCGTGAGGTCGGTGGTTCGAGTCCACTCGTGCCCATTAATAGGAGAATTACTCAAGAGGCTGAAGAGGACGGTTTGCTAAATCGTTAGGTCGGGTAACTGGCGCAAGGGTTCGAATCCCTTATTCTCCGTTTTAATGAGAGTTCATAACTCTTTTTTTGTTTTTTGGAATAATGGCTCTTTGTCAACTGTAGTGGGTTGAAGAAAAGCTAAGATCTAGAAAGGACACATTTCGTCCTTTCTTTTTTGATGTTGAGAGCGTTGACAATCTTCTCTTTATCCTTGAGGAAGGTTTTAAAGACAGTCTGAAAAAGAGGATGAACCTGCTTAAGATTGTCTTCAATAAGTCCGAAAAATTTTTCTGGCTCCTTATTCTGAAAGTGAAAAAGCAAGAGCTGATAGAGCTGATAGTGGTGTTTCAAGTCTTCTGAATAGCTCAAAAGCTTGTCCAGAATCTCTTTATTTGTTAAGTGCATACGAAAAGTAGGGCGATAAAATCGTTTATCACTGAGTTTACGACTATCTTGTTGAATGAGCTTCCAGTAGCGCTTGATGGCCTTGTATTTATGAGATTTTCTATCGAACTGATTCATGATTTGAACACGGACACGACTCATAGCCCGGCTGAGATGTTGGACAATGTGAAAACGATCTAGAACGATTTTAGCACATGGAAAAAGCTGTTTAGCTAAGTCATAATAAGGACTAAACATATCCATAGTAATGATTTTCACCTGATAACGAACAGCTCTATCGTAGCGCAGAAAGTGATTTCGGATGATAGCCTGTGTTCTCCCCTCAAGAATAGTGATGATATTGAGCTTATCAAAATCTTGCGCAATAAAACTCATCTTTCCCTTAGTGAAGGCATACTCGTCCCAGGACATAATGTTAGGAAGTCGTCTAAAGTCATGCTTAAAGTGAAAGTTATTCAGTTTACGTATGACAGTTGAAGTTGAAATGGCCAGCTGATGGGCAATATCGGTCATAGAAGTCTTTTCAATCAACTTTTGCGCAATTTTTTGGTTGATAATACGAGGAATTTGATGATTCTTCTTGACGAGAGAGGTCTCGGCTACCATCATTTTCGAGCAATGATAGCACTTGAAACGACGCTTTTTCAGAAGAATTCTAGTAGGCATACCAGTCGTTTCGAGGTAAGGAATTTTCGACGGTTTTTGAAAGTCATATTTCTTCATTTGACTTTCGCAATCAGGGCAAGATGGTGCCTCATAATCCAGTTTAGCGATGATTTCTTTGTGAGTATCCCTATTGATGATATCCATAATTTGGACATTAGGGTCTTTGATATCGAGCAGTTTTGTGATAAAATGTAATTGTTCCATATGATTCTTTCTAATGATTTGTTTGATCGCTTTTCATTATAGGTCATATGGGACTTTTTTTCTACAACAAAATAGGCTCCATAATATCTACAGAGGATTTACCCACTACAAATATTATAGAGCCAAATTTTGTCCTTTCTTTTTTGATATTGAGAGCGATAAAAATCCGTTTTTTGAAGTTTAATAATATAAAAGACTTCAGATGTTTAGAAATTAATTGAGTTACTCATCTGGAGTTATTTTATAATTGTATTTTTTACTTCCAAGCCTTAAGTGAAATTTCGCCACTATTTAGCCATATTTCTTTTCCATTATCACATTGAATTAAAAGTTTTCCATTTTCTGAGATATCTTTAGCAAGTCCCTTGTAGTCTTTTTGATCTAGTGTAAAAGTAACTTCTTTTCCTAGAACGAATGACTGTTTTTTATATAGGTATAATAGCTCTTCTACTGGTGTTTCGAAGAAAACACGCCATATCTCTATAATTAATTCATTTCTGGTGATAGGTGCTGGTGCTTTAAATAAACTAGCAGCTTTTTCTTTTAATTCCTGAGGGAAGTCTTTAATAGTGAAATTGATACCTACTCCAATAATGATATCTGTGACTAAGCCTGTTTCTACAGAGGTCATTGCTTCAGTGAGGATTCCTCCAATTTTATGATTTTTGAGGTAGATATCGTTGACCCATTTTATGTCGACATCTATTAAAGTTAGGTTCTTAATGGCTTTGTAGATAGCTCCGGCTACAAGTAGTGTGTAGGATGGTAATTTGTCGTAAGGAAGATTTGGTTTAAGATGGAGGGTCATATAAATGCCACCTTGTGGGGAGTAGAAAGAACGTTGAAAACGGCCTCGACCAGCTGTTTGATGGGAAGCTAGATAGAGGGTGTTTGCTTCATTCCCTAAATCAATTGCTTCTTTTGCATCAAGTTGTGTTGATCTTGTTTCGGGTTTAAAACTGACTTTAATTGGAAGATTTTCTTCTAGAATCTCTGGAAGAATAAGGTCTCCATTCACTAGTTTATAGCCTTTGTTTTTGATACTATCAATTTCAATGCCTTCTTGTTCGAGGCGCTTGATGGCTTTCCAAATCGATGTTCGACTGAGGGATAGTTCTTCTGCGATTTTTTCTCCGCTGATATAATCGGTTTCTTTTGCTAGAATTTGGTATACGGCTTGGTAGGACTTCATAGTGTTTCCTTTCTTTAGGAATTGTAAGTTATTTAAATATAGTTTGGATAGTTGGTCAAATCTTTATTATATTACTACTACTATTTTAACATATACCTACTATTTTCGGCACGATTTTTTGGAGTGAATCTAGTCATTAAGCTTGAGTTGTGAAATCTCAGTATTTTTGCCCGCTTTTTTACCTAGGGAAGCGTTTCCTTTGTTTTCAAATTGCTAAAAAAGTGGTACAATAAAGGGTAGCTTACTATTATCTGAATCAAGTGATTTGGAGAGAAAGGATTCGTTTTGAAATCAATAGGCTTTATTGAAAAGCTGAAAGGGTTGTCTAGTAAAGAGCTGATTTTATTGGGAATTATCCTGAGTATCTTTTTACCCTTTTATCTTTTTGTAGTTGTATTCTGTTTATATATTATCAGTTTAATTTTTACAGGGGACATGAAAAGTATTCTTCAGAAAATGGGGGAGCATCCGATGCTGCTTCTTTTTCTTGGTTATAGTACTGTTATATCCGTTTTTGCACAAAATTGGATGGGAGTTGTGGCTTCAGTAGGAATTTTTCTATTTACTGTTTTCTTTTTGCACTATCAGTCGATTTTATCACATAAATTCTTTCGATTGATTTTGCAGCTCGTCTTATTTGGTAGTGTATTGTCAGCTGCTTTTGCGAGTTTAGAACATTTCCAAATTGTGAAGAAATTCAACTATGCTTTTCTTTCACCCAATATGCAGGTCTGGCATCAGAATAGAGCAGAAGTGACCTTCTTTAATCCTAATTATTATGGAATTATTTGTTGTTTCTGTATCATGATTGCCTTCTATCTGTTTACAACGACCAAGTTGAATTGGTTGAAAGTATTCTGTGTGATTGCAGGCTTTGTGAATCTCTTTGGTTTGAACTTTACTCAAAATAGAACCGCCTTTCCTGCTATTATCGCTGGAGCCATCATCTATCTCTTTACGACTATTAAAAACTGGAAGGCCTTTTGGCTTAGTATTGGGGTTTTCGCGATTGGCTTGAGTTTCCTCTTTTCCAGTGATTTGGGAGTTCGGATGGGGACTTTAGACTCTTCTATGGAAGAACGCATTTCTATATGGGATGCTGGTATGGCCTTGTTTAAGCAAAATCCTTTTTGGGGTGAAGGGCCATTGACCTATATGCACTCTTATCCTCGGATAAATGCTCCTTATCATGAACATGCTCACAGTCTGTATATTGACACGATTCTGAGTTACGGAATTGTGGGAACTATTTTATTAGTTTTGTCTTCTGTTGCTCCTGTTCGTTTGATGATGGATATGAGTCAGGAGTCGGGTAAACGTCCGATTATTGGTCTTTATCTGTCTTTCCTTACAGTGGTTGCTGTGCACGGAATCTTCGACTTGGCCCTCTTCTGGATTCAGTCAGGTTTCATTTTCTTGCTAGTTATGTGCAGTATTCCATTGGAGCATCGAACCTTGGTATCGGACATGACGGATTAAGTTTATAAGTTTAAAATCTTCTATCTTGGGTAGGAGATTTTTTTACTGGGAAAAATTATTTCCAAATCGAAATAGTTGACAGTTAGAACGATGAGTGTTACAATTGTTTTATTCTTTTTGATATCGAAATAAATTGGAGGTGTTATGAAGGATAGTCATTTGCTAGCCCATCATATTCGTTTGTTGAATGGGCGAATTTTTCAAAAGTTACTGAGCCAAGACCCTGAAGCTCTTTATCGGAGTGAGCAGGGGAAGATTTTAGCGGTTTTATGGAATAGTGAAACAGGCTGTGCAACTGCGACAGATATTGCGCTGGCGACTGGTCTTGCTAATAATACGCTGACGACTATGATAAAAAAACTTGAGGAACAAAATCTTGTAACCGTTAGTCCATGTGGAGAAGACAAGCGTAAGAAGTATCTAGTTTTAACAGATTTGGGGCAGTCGCAAAAAGAAGTGGGGCAACGTGTCAGTCAGAAATTGGATACGATCTTTTACAAAGGATTTTCAGAGGAAGAAATTCGGCAGTTTGAAGCCTTTCAAGAAAGAATTTTGGCGAATCTGAAAGAGAAGGAAAATGAGGTTTAAATCATGTCACAACAAGTGAAAAATGCTCACAACCTATACATTCATGCTATCCAAGATGGACGAGTTGCTGAGGCTCAAGCCCAGTCTGTAGGGGATACTTATATCCAACATTCGACAGGAGTGCCTGATGGTAAAGAAGGATTTGCAGCCTTCTTTGCAAATTTCTTCGAGCGCCATCCGGAGCGTCAGATGAAGATTGTCCGCACTATTGAGGATGGCAATCTGGTCTTTGTTCATGTTCATCAATATCTGAATGGTGGGAAAGCTCAATGGGTGACAACGGATACTTTCCGCGCGGATGAGAATGGGCGTATCGTGGAGCATTGGGATGTCATTGACTACTATCGTGCTCCAGAAAATGGACAATTAGACCAGATTTTTGGAGATTTTGAAATAACGGATTTGGACAAAACAGCAGAAAATAAAAAGTTGGTTCGTCGTTTCTTGACAGAAATTTTCCAAAATGGGGAACTGGAGCAGTGGAGTGATTATGTGGCAGATGATTTGATTCAGCATAATCATGAGATTGGCCAAGGAAGTGCTGCTTATAAAAACTATGTAGTCGAACATGGGGTCACTATTGATTTTGTTTTCCAACTCTTAGGACAAGGAAATTATGTGGTTAGCTATGGTCAGACTAAGATTGATGGTCTTGCCTATGCCCAGTACGATATCTTCCGTCTAGAAAACGGTAAAATTGTGGAGCATTGGGATAATAAGGAAGTTATGCCTAAGGTAGAAGACTTGACCAACCGAGGGAAGTTTTAAATTGAGGACAAAGAATGATTGAATACAAAAATGTAGCGCTACGCTACACAGAAAAAGATGTTTTGAGAGATGTCAATTTACGGATTGAGAATGGCGAATTTATGGTTTTAGTTGGACCTTCTGGGTCCGGTAAGACGACCATGATTAAGATGATTAACCGTCTTTTGGAACCGACTGATGGAAATATTTACATGGATGGCAAGCGCATCAAAGACTATGATGAGCGTGAACTTCGTCTTTCTACTGGTTATGTTTTACAAGCCATTGCACTGTTTCCCAATCTAACGGTTGCGGAAAATATTGCCCTGATTCCTGAGATGAAGGGCTGGGCTAAGGAAGAAATAGCGAAGAAAACCGAAGAGCTTTTGGCTAAGGTTGGTTTACCAGTAGCTGAGTATGGGCATCGCTTACCTAGTGAATTATCTGGTGGAGAACAGCAACGGGTTGGTATTGTTCGTGCTATGATTGGTCAGCCTAAGATTTTGCTTATGGATGAACCTTTTTCAGCCTTGGATGCGATTTCGAGAAAGCAGTTGCAGGTTTTGACGAAAGAATTACATAAAGAGTTTGGAATGACAACTATTTTTGTCACCCATGATACGGATGAAGCTTTGAAATTGGCAGACCGTATTGCTGTTTTGCAGGATGGAGAGATTCGTCAGGTGGCGAATCCCGAGACGATTTTAAAAGCTCCTGCAACAGACTTTGTAGCAGACTTGTTTGGAGGTAGTGTTCATGACTAATTTAATTGCAACCTTTCAGGATCGTTTTAGTGATTGGTTGACAGCTCTATCTCAACATTTGCAGTTGTCACTTTTGACCTTGTTGCTGGCTATTTTTATCGCGATTCCTTTGGCTGTTTATCTTCGTTATCATGAGAAGTTGGCGGACTGGGTTTTGCAGATTGCAGGGATTTTCCAGACTATCCCGTCACTGGCCCTGTTGGGACTCTTTATCCCCTTGATGGGAATTGGAACCTTGCCTGCTTTGACAGCACTAGTGATTTATGCGATTTTTCCGATTTTGCAAAATACCATCACCGGGCTCAAGGGAATTGATCCGAGCCTGCAGGAGGCTGGGATTGCCTTTGGGATGACTAGATGGGAGCGCCTCAAAAAGTTTGAAATTCCACTTGCCATGCCTGTCATCATGTCTGGAATTCGGACGGCAGCGGTCTTGATTATCGGTACGGCCACCTTGGCTGCCTTGATTGGTGCAGGGGGACTGGGTTCCTTTATCCTTTTGGGCATTGACCGTAATAATGCCAGTCTGATTTTGATTGGGGCTCTTTCTTCTGCAGTGCTGGCCATTGCCTTTAACTTCCTACTAAAAGTGATGGAAAAAGCAAAATTGCGGACGATTTTCTCTGGTTTTGCCTTGGTGACAATATTACTCGGTCTGTCTTATAGTCCAGCCCTCTTGGCTCAAAAAGAGAAAGAAAACTTGGTGATTGCTGGGAAATTGGGTCCAGAACCAGAAATTTTGGCCAATATGTATAAGTTGCTGATTGAAGAAAATACCAGTATGACTGCAACTGTTAAACCGAATTTTGGGAAAACAAGCTTCCTCTATGAAGCTCTGAAAAAAGGCGATATTGACATCTATCCTGAATTTACTGGTACGGTGACTGAAAGCCTGCTTCAACCATCACCGAAAGTGAGTCATGAGCCAGAGCAGGTTTATGATGTGGCGCGTGATGGTATTGCTAAACAGGATCATCTAGCCTATCTCAAACCTATGTCTTATCAAAATACCTATGCTGTGGCTGTTCCGAAAAAGATTGCTCAAGAATATGGCTTGAAGACCATTTCGGACTTGAAAAAAGTGGAAGGACAGTTGAAGGCAGGCTTTACTCTCGAATTTAATGATCGTGAAGATGGAAATAAGGGCTTGCAATCAATGTATGGTCTCAATCTCAATGTAGCGACCATGGAGCCAGCCCTTCGCTATCAGGCAATTCAGTCAGGTGATATTCAAATCACGGATGCCTATTCGACTGATGCAGAGTTGGCGCGTTATGATTTGCAGGTCTTGGAAGATGACAAGCAACTCTTCCCACCTTATCAAGGGGCACCACTCATGAAAGAAGCTCTTCTCAAGAAACATCCTGAGTTAGAAAAAGTTCTCAATAAATTGGCTGGTAAAATTACTGAAAGCCAGATGAGTCAGCTCAACTACCAAGTCGGTGTTGAAGGCAAGTCAGCAGAACAAGTAGCCAAAGAATTTCTACAAGAACAAGGTTTGTTGAAGAAATAGTTTGAAAATGTCAAACTCAACTTGCTTAAACGACTATAGAAAAGAATGCTCAGACAATGTCGTCTGGGCTTTTTTGATATTAGAGTTACTGAATGTCTTTCAAAATGGAAAATAAGAGGAAATTTTTAGGATTTTCTAAAATTTTACTGTAAATACACTTGACTATTCACAAAATAGGTGTATAATGTGTTGTGAACTACTTAACAAATAAAGATTTCCAGCTCATGTCGACTAAGGATAGAAATCTTGTGTATAGACAGTTAAGTAGATATATAATAGAGCGTTGCGTCCGAAAGTCTATCCAGACACGGCTCTTTAAAAACAAAAGGAGAAGATTATGAAAACAGAACCGATTCATCGTACCAGTATGTGGAAATTTAAGTTAAGTGCTGCCACCATGACTTTGATTCCCGCTGCCGTGGGGATTAACTATGTTGCCAAAGCCTTGGCGGAGGGGTTAAAGTTGCCCGTTTGGCTGGGGTCTTTGGGAACCTTTCTTACCAGCATGTTGGCTGGGCCGGTTGCCGGTGCCATTAGTGGTTTCATCAACAACGTGATCTATGGGCTGACCTTATCGCCAATTTCAACCGTGTATGCGATTACCAGCATCGGAATTGGGATTGCTGTCGGAGTTTTGCACGCCAATGGGTGGTTCTCGTCAGCGCGACGAGTATTTGTTTCTGCTATTATTATTGCCATCGTTTCAGCTGTCATTTCAACGCCACTCAACGTCATCTTTTGGGGTGGTCAGACCGGTATCGCTTGGGGTGACTCATTGTTTGCGGTAATGGTCGCCAATCATGCACCAGTGTGGCTGGCCTCATTTATCGATGAGTTTGTCTTGGATATTTTGGATAAAGTCTGCGTGGCCTACCTGGCATTCTTCATCTATCGTCAGCTGCCGAAGCGGATGGTGCACTTCTTTAGCGATGATAAATGATGACTGATAAAACATTGATTTCTGGAGCGTCACGGGTCAAGCTCAAGTGGTACCAGGTGATCGATCCGATTACTAAGCTCTTGTTCATCTTGGACATGACGTTGTTGAGCTTTGCCAGTATGAATTTATTGCTTCAGGCCGGATTAATTCTTGTCGCAACACTGCTATTGTTATTTTCCAAATTGAGTTCTACCACCTTTAAGGCGCTGGGATTCAGCCTGTTTCTGATTTGCACCATGCTGATCATCCAAGGGTTATTTTACAGTCGGAATCAAACTGTGCTGTTTTCTGTGCTTGGGGTGTCGTTCTACAAAGAAGGCCTGATTTACGCCACCACTCTGGGTTGTCGAGTATTGGTGATTATTTTGACCAGTGGCTTTTTTATGGTGACCACGAGTATTTCAGAAAACGCGGCCTATTTGGAACTGTCCGGATTGTCTTATAAAACCGTCTACGTTCTGATGTCGGTGTGTTATATTTTGCCGGAAATGATGCGCAATATGCGGAAAATCCAGCAGGCACAAAAAGTTCGCGGAACCAATCCGCAAAAAACGTTGATTCAGAAATTAAAGTCAGTCCTGCCGGTTCTAATTCCATTGGTGATTAAGACCTTGGATCAATCGATGACGCGGTCGATTTCTCTCCAACTGAGAGGTTTTGATAATCTCAACCGGACTGTCAGAACCTCCCAGCGCGTGTATCGCCTGTCGCGGACGCTGCACATTGGTCTGACTGGATTGGCAATTTTATTGATTGGGTGGAAGATATGGACGAAGATAAACGGATTGTAATTGAAAATTTGACCACCCGTTATCCGGGTACTGAGCAACCACAACTGCGTCAGATTAACGCGGAGGTTCATACCGGCCAGGTGGTTGGGATTATCGGGAATAGCCACTCCGGCAAATCGACTTTGTGCCGTGTGCTGGCAGGGGTCATTCCCAAAATTGTGTCTGCTGAGATTGAGGGCGATTGGCACATGTTTGGCCAGCGAGTGTCTGACAATTGGCCCGTTTATAATGCCATGAATGGAGTTGTACTGCAAAATCCAGCTGGCCAACTAAGCGGGTTGGCAGACACGGTTGCCGATGAAATCGCCTTTGACTTGATTAATCAGGGAATGGCTGAAGGACTGATTCAAAAACGGGTTGAAGAAGTTGCCACGCAAATGGGGCTGATTGAACAGCTGAATTTGCGTCCCGAGAGCCTTTCCGGTGGTCAGAGCCAGCGGTTGGCAATTGCCACGGCGATTGCGGCTAACCCGGCTGTTTTGATTATGGATGATCCGACCAGTCAAATGGATCCCCTTGGCCGCCGACAATTTTTCCAATGGCTGGCCCAAGTCAAAGAGACGACTGTCTTCATTGTCACCAGTGAAATTGACGATTTGTGCGAAGTCGCCGACGTTGTGTGGGTGCTGCACGAGGGTCAAATGGTAGCTCAGGGCAGGCCGGGTGAGGTGTTTAATCATTTGGCAGCTGACTGGCAGATTCCAGCCCCGACAATCCAGCAACTTGCTCAAAAAATGGATTGGCACTTGGCTGATGGCCGGTATCCGGTGAATTACGCTGATCTGAAGGAGGTTCGTTATGCCCACAATTGAACTGAGCCACCTGACGTTTACTTATCCGGAACGGTCCTTTAGCTTGGATGTTGAAGACAAACACTTCGCCGATTCGATGGTGGCGATTGTCGGCCAAAATGGTGCCGGCAAATCAACGCTCTTCAAATTGTTGACGGGCTTGCTGACACCACAAACCGGTGTGATTAAGATCGATGGAGAAAATTTTAATGATCTTAAACCAGTCGAAAAGTTACTGAAGGTTGGGATTACTTTTCAGAATCCTGACGATCAGCTTTTCAACCCGACCGTTCAACGAGAGGTGGAGTGGAGTGTCGCGCAGGTCATGGATGACCACGACACGATTACGAGGCGGGCTTTAGCGGCTCTAAAAAGAGTTGGCTTGGATGATAAAACAGCTGAAAGTCCATATGACCTGTCATTGTCGGAACGCAAGCTGTTGAGTGTTGCCACAGTTTTGGCAGTGGATCCGGCGATTTATTTATTTGATGAGCCGATGATGTCGCTTGATTGGGAAAGCCGGCGCAAGTTGACCGCAATTTTCCATCAGTTGGCTGATTCGGGCCACCAAGTTGTGACCATCACCCATGACATGGATTGGGTCGCCGCCGAGTTTGAGTCGGTGTATGTTATGGAACACGGGAAGTTTGGCTTCTCCGGCAGTCCACGGGAATTGTTCAGCAATCACGAACTTGTCCAGCGAGTGGGATTACTACCACCGCGGATTATGGACATAGCGGAGTCGCTGGGTGATTCACAGACATATTTATCGGTTAATGATTATTGCCAGAAAAATCGAGATGTATAGAAAAAGTCACCTCTGCGGGTTTTCCAGGTTGAAGGATTAACTTTAGCTTCTGGCAAGAACTCACATGGGTGACTTTTGTGTTTAATAACGTTTCATGATCATCGGGTGCTTCCTCAGATCACTCGGTTTGATTTTACTTTGTTTCATGGTCATAATCATATACCATTTCTTTTGGATTTTTTGTTTGACTAATACAAAATAGGTCTTCATAGGTCTTCGCATTTTTAGCGCCCATTAGGATCATCAGTATAATTTTCTGAATTAGGAGACTGTCCCATCACTATTCGAACTTCGTCTCCCAACTTACGCTGTTCCTATTCATCCGTGAATCCTTTAAATCGCAATTCTGGAACTTTCTTTTTAACTGAATCATCTATTTTCGCCATAGTCCCCACCATTTTATTGGTTTTTCTTGTTCTTCTATCCTTTTTTGATATTTGATTTGTTCCTGCAAATTTTCCAACTTCTCTTTAAGAGCGTTCACTTCATCTTTATATTGATTGTCTAAGTGTTTGAATTCTGTTTCCTGTGAGGGCATTTTGAGGGCTTTTAAGTTATCATTTTCCGCCTTGTATTCTTCTAGCAACTTTTTATCTTGCAAGGCTTATCGTTGTTACTGGTCTAACAAATTAGTTAGTTTTTCTATTTGTTGGTCTTTGGGTTTATTTATCAGTCTATTGGTGCCAATCGTCCCTATCGTGATTCAATCACAGATGCGACCAATGGGGTGGGACAAATTCTCATGACAGCTGTTTACCGTGAACAATGGATATTCTGGGCAGCTACTAATGTCTTTTCTATCTATCTCTGGTGGGGAGAAAGCCTGCAAATTCAAGGGAAATATCTGATTTATCTGATCAATAGTTTAGTTGGTTGGTATCAGTGGAGTAAGGCAGCTAAGCAGAATACTGACTTACCTAACTAGGAAAAGATGTTTTAAGTTTTGGGATAAAACAGATAGAGTTGATAATCAAGGATTTGAGATGATGAAAAGAGGATCAGTAGGTCCTCTTTTATTATTGAAAAGATAAAAACTCAGTAGCCTGTGCATCAGACAACTGAGTTCTACTCTGTATTCAATTTTTAGAAATAAGTAGGTCTAGATAAAACTGGACAACTTCCTGTTCTGTGAAGTCTTGTCCTTTTTTGAGCCACCAGGTCAATGTCTCGATAAAGTTGGTTACAACTAAGTGTTGGAGATAAGAATCAGGCAGACTTGGGTGAGCTTTTTTCAAATCATCAGCCAGCATGGGATAGACGTGGTGCTCCAGCTCTCTCTGGAGTTGACGAAGGAAGTAGTCATTTTTGGAGAATAGTAAACTGGTGATATGGTCTTGATTTTTCTGAAAATGCAGAAAGAGGTGGGTGAGATAATCCTCTGTTGAAATAGCTTGCTCTCTTTCAAAGAGATGATGGAAGAGGTAGCGACAGAGCTCGTCTAGAAGCAGTTCCTTGCTTTCATAGTGACAGTAAAAGGTGGAACGTCCCACATCTGCGAGATCAATGATATCCTGAACAGTAGTGGCCTCGTAGCCCTTAGCATTCAAAAGTTGTAGAAAAGCTTGATAGATAGCTTTTTTTGTTTTACTGATACGGCGGTCAATCTTAGTCATATGGACACTTGAGGCAAATTGTTCAGAACTGAATAAAGCTGCCCTTTTGCTTCTATCCTTTCTTTGAGTTTTAGTGGATAATGATAATGAACAAGATGTTCATAAATCTATTATAACAAAGGAATGAGAAATATGAAGGCAAAATATGCTGTTTGGGTGGCTTTTTTCTTAAATTTGACTTATGCCATTGTCGAGTTTATTGCAGGTGGAGTATTTGGTTCGAGCGCTGTTCTTGCTGACTCTGTGCATGACTTGGGAGATGCGATTGCAATTGGAATATCAGCTTTTCTAGAGACCATCTCTAATCGTGAAGAAGATAATCAGTACACCTTGGGCTATAAGCGGTTTAGTCTGCTAGGAGCCTTGGTAACAGCGATAATACTCATGACAGGATCTCTTCTAGTCATTTTGGAAAATGTTACGAAGATTTTAAATCCGCAACCAGTCAATGACGAGGGGATTCTCTGGTTAGGAATTATTGCAGTAAGTATTAATGTCTTAGCGAGTCTAGTGGTTAGTAAGGGAAAGACAAAGAATGAGTCTATTCTGAGTCTGCATTTTCTGGAAGATACCCTAGGGTGGCTGGCTGTGATTCTGATGGCGATTGTTCTTCGATTTACGGACTGGTATATCCTCGATCCTCTTTTGTCCCTTGTCATTTCTTTCTTTATTCTTTCAAAAGCCCTTCCACGTTTTTGGTCTACGCTCAAGATTTTCTTGGATGCTGTGCCAGAAGGTCTTGATATCAAGCAAGTAAAGAGTGGTCTGGAGCACTTGGACAATGTGGCCAGTCTTAATCAGCTTAATCTCTGGACTATGGATGGTTTGGAAAAAAATGCCATTGTCCATGTTTGTATGAAAGAAATGGGGAAGATGGAAGCTTGTAAAGAATCTATTCGAATTTTCCTCAAAGATTGTGGTTTCCAAAATATTACCATTGAAGTGGATGTTGACCTAGAAACTCACCAAGCGCATAAGCGAAAGGTGTGTGAGTTGGAGCCAAATCATGGGCATCATCATTAGAAAAAACGGCCTTGCTAGAGGCCGTTTTGTAATCCTAATCATTTCTGGTACTTTCTCTTAGAGTCAGTCTGGTTCCTAGCATGGTCAAGCTAGGGATTTTGCGACCGTGGAGAACTTCCTTGTTAAGAATATCCATCCCTGCTCGGCCCATCTCTTCAGTATAGACTGTGATGCTGGAGAGGGGAGGATAAACTTGCTTGGTCAGGCTGGTGTCGTTAAAGGAAATGAGGCTGACGCGGTCTGGCAGGCTGATTCCGGCTTCTTGGAGTGCACGGAGGGCACCAATGGCTAAACTATCGCTGGCAGCGAAAAAGGCTGGTGGGAGTTGGTCTCCTAAACTCTGAATAGCCTCTTTCATCAAGTTATAGCCAGACTGGGCGGTAAAGCTCCCTTGAAAGACCAGTTCATCATGATAGATTCCTTTTGCTTGACTGTAGTTTCTGAAATTTTCCAGCCGTTTATCCTCAATAATTTCTTCTTGGTCGGTTGTTTCCTCAAGACCTGTTAGAATCCCGATACGGTCCATCCCTTGGCTAAGGAAATAATCCACAACCTGTTTCATAGCAGTATAAAAGTCCGTGATAATGCAGGTGTGTCCCAGTGAAAGAGTATCGCTGTCTAGAAAGACAAGAGGCTTTTGATATTCCTCAAAGGTAGAAATCTGAGCTCGGCTAAATTTTCCGATGCAGAGAATCCCAATCACTTCCTCGCTCAGAGTAAAAGGATGGTCATTAAAATAGCGCAAGATATCATAGTCCAACTCTTGGGCTCTTTTTTCTATGCCCAGGCGAATCTGGTAGTAGTAGAGGTCGTCTAATTCCCCTTGTTCGCTGACCCATTGGATAATAGCAATCTTTTGCTTGGGCTTGTGGGACTCACCTGTCTTGAGGTGCTTGGTGTAGCCCAGCTCTTCAGCAACGGTTAAAATACGATGTCTAGTTTCTTCTGTGACAGATAGACTCTGGTCGCGGTTGAGGACACGGGATACGGTCGCGATAGAGACAGAGGCTAGCTGTGCAATGTCTTTTAAGGTAGCCATAAATCCTCCTCCTTTTAGGTTAGTATATCATATTTTTCTTCTTTTTACCGATAGTTTAGTAAAAGTTTAGTAAAAAGGATTGACCTTGGCAAATGCCTTGGATACAATAGAAGAAAACGATTACACGTTAAGATTATTTAACGGACAGTCAAAGGAGAATTCATATGACACAACATCTTACTGCTGAAGCACTTCGCAAAGACTTTCTTGCTGTTTTTGGTCAAGAAGCAGACCAAACTTTCTTCTCACCAGGTCGTATCAATTTGATTGGTGAGCACACAGACTATAATGGTGGACATGTATTTCCAGCAGCCATTTCCTTGGGAACTTACGGTGCAGCTCGCAAGCGTGACGACCAAGTCTTGCGTTTCTACTCCGCAAACTTTGAGGACAAGGGTATTATCGAAGTGCCTCTCGCTGACCTCAAGTTTGAAAAAGAGCACAATTGGACCAATTATCCAAAAGGAGTTCTTCATTTCTTGCAAGAAGCTGGGCACGTGATTGATAAAGGTTTTGATTTTTATGTTTATGGGAATATCCCAAATGGTGCTGGTTTGTCTTCTTCAGCATCCTTGGAACTTTTGACAGGGGTCGTGGCAGAGCATCTCTTTGATTTAAAACTAGACCGTTTGGATTTGGTTAAAATTGGAAAACAAACAGAAAACAACTTTATCGGAGTTAATTCTGGTATCATGGACCAGTTTGCTATCGGTATGGGAGCTGATCAACGTGCCATTTACCTAGATACCAATACCTTAGAGTACGACTTGGTACCACTTGATTTGAAAGACAATGTCGTTGTTATCATGAACACTAACAAACGTCGTGAACTAGCAGATTCTAAGTACAATGAACGCCGTGCTGAGTGTGAAAAAGCAGTGGAAGAATTGCAAGTATCCTTGGATATTCAGACCTTGGGTGAATTGGACGAGTGGGCCTTTGACCAATATAGCTATCTGATTAAAGACGAAAATCGCTTGAAACGTGCTCGCCATGCTGTTCTTGAAAACCAACGTACTCTTAAAGCCCAAGCAGCCCTTCAAGCAGGAGATCTGGAAACATTTGGTCGTTTGATGAATGCATCACACGTTTCTCTGGAGCATGACTACGAAGTAACTGGCTTGGAATTGGATACCCTTGTTCACACAGCTTGGGAACAAGAAGGTGTTCTCGGTGCTCGTATGACAGGGGCAGGTTTTGGCGGATGTGCCATTGCCTTGGTTCAAAAAGATGCTGTTGAAGCCTTTAAGGAAGCTGTTGGCAAGCACTACGAGGAAGTCGTTGGATACGCTCCAAGCTTCTATATCGCTGAAGTTGCAGGTGGCACTCGCGTTTTAGACTAGGAGAGAAGTAAATGGACGCTGTAATATTTGATTTAGATGGCTTATTAGCTGATACTGAGATCATTTCTCTAAAAGTTTATCAAGAATTGCTTGAAGATTTTGGAATTCCTTTCACAGAAGAAACATATTCTAGAGAATACAGTGGACATAGGGAAGAGGAGAATGTTCAACGATTTTTGGATACCTATGATTTACCTTGGAACTTTGACCAAACCTTGGAAAAAGTTTATGAACTGGAAGCTCGAATTTTAACTAAAGGTGTAAATTTAAAAAAAGGTGCTAAAAATTTGCTTGCTTTTTTGCAAAGAGAAGGTATTCCAATCGCTTTAGCAACTTCAAGTGTTGAATCTAGAGCTAGAATGATTTTGGATAGTAATGGTATACTGTCCCTATTTGACCATCTAGTTTTTGCAAAAGATGTAAAGCGAAGCAAACCTTACCCTGATATATTTTTAAAGGCCTGCAGTGATTTGAATGTTTTGCCAGAGAATTGCTTAGTATTAGAGGATAGTGAAGCAGGGATAGAAGCAGCCTATAGAGCAGGGATACCGGTTATTTGTATTCCAGACTTGAAAATGCCAGCACAGTCTTTCTTAAATAAAACAGAACAAGTTTTTCAGAATTTAGATGCTGTCAGAGACTATTTAGAAAGTAGGAAGGAGAATCAATGAGTCAGGGAATTCTAGATGCATTTATCACAGAAGTCATTACTAAAAGTTCATTTGAGGAAATGGATCGCATCTACCTGTCCAATCGTGTTTTGGCACGAGTGGGAGAAGGTGTTTTGGAAGTTGAGACGGATCTGGATAAATTGATTGACCTCAAGGACCAGCTGGTCGAGGAGGCGGTTCGATTAGAGACGATTGAGGATAGTCAGACTGCGCGTGAAATCCTCGGTGCTGAACTGATGGACTTGGTAACTCCTTGTCCGAGTCAGGTTAATCGTGACTTCTGGGCAACCTATGCCCAATCTCCCGAACAGGCAATAGCAGATTTCTACCAACTTAGCCAGAAAAACGACTACATCAAGCTCAAGGCCATTGCTAAGAATATCGCTTATCGTGTTCCATCTGATTACGGAGAACTTGAGATTACCATCAATCTCTCTAAGCCTGAAAAGGATCCGAAAGAGATTGCAGCGGCTAAGTTGGTGCAAGCTAGCAATTATCCTCAGTGTCAGCTTTGTATTGAAAATGAAGGCTACCATGGTCGGGTAAACCACCCAGCTCGTAGTAACCACCGTATTATCCGTTTTGAAATGGCTGGTCAGGAATGGGGCTTCCAGTATTCGCCCTATGCTTATTTTAATGAACACTGTATCTTTTTAGATGGTCAGCATCGTCCTATGGCCATTAGTCGTCAGAGTTTTGAGCGTCTGCTGGCTATCGTAGAGCAGTTTCCGAGCTATTTTGCGGGTTCAAATGCGGACCTGCCGATTGTGGGAGGCTCTATTCTGACTCATGACCACTATCAGGGAGGCCGGCACGTATTTCCTATGGAATTGGCTCCTCTGCAAAAGACTTTCTCTTTTGCTGGCTTTGAGCAGGTTAAGGCAGGGATTGTCAAGTGGCCCATGTCAGTGCTGCGTTTGACCTCGGATTCTAAAGAGGATTTGATTAACTTGGCTGATAAGATTTTGCAGGAATGGCGCCAGTATTCAGACCCAAGTGTGCAAGTCTTAGCAGAAAGTAATGGAACACCACACCATACTATTACACCGATTGCTCGTAAACGTGACGGACAGTTTGAGTTGGACTTGGTCTTGCGGGACAATCAGATATCGTCAGAGCATCCTGATGGTATCTATCATCCCCACAAGGATGTCCAACATATCAAGAAGGAAAATATCGGCTTGATTGAGGTCATGGGCTTAGCTATTTTGCCACCACGTCTGAAAGCAGAAGTAGAGCAAGTCGCTAGCTATCTCGTGGGAGATGGGGATACAGTTGCCGACTATCATCAGGAATGGGCAGACCAGCTCAAAGCTCAACATCCAGACCTAGCGGATAAAGAAAAAGCCCTTGAAATCGTCAAGGACTCTGTAGGTACTATCTTTGCGCGTGTTTTGGAGGACGCAGGAGTCTATAAGCAGACGGAGCAAGGACAGGCAGCCTTTATGCGCTTTGTAGAGCAGGTCGGAATTTTGCCAGACTAGGAGCTTTCTCCTTGCACAGTCCTATAAAATGTAGTATCATAGTGTCGTTTGAACTATCAGGAGGAAACGATGAAAGATTTTCATTTTGACGCTATATCTGCCTTTGAAAATTACGAAATTGAAAAAATGAGAGATGGCCACGTTGTGGTGACGACCAAAGTAGTGGACTCGTCGCTCAACTACTATGGCAATGCCCATGGTGGCTATCTTTTTACCCTTTGTGACCAAATCAGTGGTTTGGTGGTTATCTCGCTGGGACTTGATGGGGTGACACTTCAATCCTCTATCAACTACCTCAAGGCAGGAAAACTCGATGATGTGCTGACCATTAAAGGAGAATGCGTCCATCAAGGTCGCACAACATGTGTGGTGGATGTGGACATTACCAATCAAGAAGGCAGAAATGTCTGCAAGGCAACCTTCACCATGTTTGTCACAGGCCAGCGGTCAGAAGATAGACAGGTAAGGATATAGATAAACAAAAAAGAGGCTCACACCTCTTTTTCTTATTTCTTTTTACGATTCAATACTGCATTGAGGACAATGGCAAGTAGGCTGGCTACGACGATGCCGTTTGAGAAGAACATTTGGAAGGCTGTTGGCATGCTGATGAAGAGATTACTGTTGTTGAGTCCGACACCTGCAGCGATTGATACAGCTGCGATAAGGAAGTTGTGTTCATTGTTGGCAAAGTCAACACGGGCGAGGATTTGCATCCCTTGAATCGAGACAAAACCAAACATCACTAGCATGGCACCACCGAGGACAGGACTCGGAATGATTTGGGCAAGGGCGCCAAACTTAGGAAGGAGTCCAAGGAGAACCAGGAAACCAGCTGCGTAGTAGATTGGCAGGCGTTTCTTGATACCTGATAATTTAACCAGACCAACGTTTTGTGAAAATCCTGTGTAAGGGAAGGTGTTAAAGATTCCTCCGAGAAGTACGGCCAAACCTTCTGCACGGTAACCGTTACGCAGGCGCGTGCTGTCGATTGGATCTTTCGTGATATCAGACAAGGCTAGGTAAACACCAGTCGACTCAACCATAGACACCGTTGCGATGATACACATCATGACAATCGATGAGATTTCAAAGGTTGGCATCCCAAAGTAGAGTGGGGTTGGGACATGGACAAGCGGTGCTGCCGCAACAGGAGAGAAGTCCACCAAGCCCATAGTAGTAGCAATGGCAGTTCCAACAACTAGACCAATCAAAATAGAGATAGACTTGATAAATCCTTTGGTAAAGATGTTGATCAAGAGGATAATCAGAACAGTGATAGCTGCAAGCAAGAGACTTTGACCAGTTGGCTCTGGAACGTTATTTCCCATATTTCCAATAGCGACAGGAATCAAGGTTAAACCAATCGTGGTAATAACAGATCCTGTTACGATAGAAGGGAAAAGATTGGCCACTTTTGAGAAAATGCCTGAAACAAGAACCACGTAAATCCCTGATGCGATAAGGGCACCAAACATAGCACCACTACCATGACTTTGACCAATCATAATCAAAGGAGCGACTGATTGGAAGGCAACTCCGAGAACGACTGGTAGTCCAATTCCAAAGTATTTGTTGAGTTGGAGTTGGAGGAAGGTTGCTACCCCACACATGAAGATATCTGTGGAAATCAGGTAGGTCAACTGCTCAGCTGAATAGCCAAGGGCTGTCGCAATCATGATGGGAACTAGGATAGATCCTGAGTACATGGCTAGTAAGTGTTGCAAGCCAAGAACGGCTGCTTGCGAGTGTTTTTCTTGAGTTTGCATTAGAGATCTGCCTCCTTAAATACGACCTGACCATTTTCAAAACGATCCAAACGAGCGAGTGATAGAACAGGATAGCCTGCTTTTTCAAGCAAGTCACGGCCATCTTGGAAGGATTTTTCAATCACAATACCGATAGCTTCGACTGTTGCTCCGGCCTGTTCGATGATTTGAATCAAGCCTTTAGCAGCTTGGCCGTTAGCAAGGAAATCATCAATAATCAAGACCTTGTCCTCTGGTGAGAGGAATTTTCCAGCGATAGAAACGGTGCTGGTCACTTGCTTGGTAAAGGAGTAGACTTCGGCAGTCAAGATGCCTTCGTTCATAGTGATGTTTTTAGCTTTCTTGGCGAAAATCATGGGAACATTCAAGGCTTCAGCTGTAAAAAGGGCTGGGGCAATGCCTGATGCTTCAATGGTCACGACCTTGGTAATGCCAGCAGCAGTGAATTTTTCCGCAAAAACCTTACCAATCTCTCGCATCAAGCTAAAGTCAACTTGGTGAGTTAAAAAGGAATCCACCTTGAGAATGTTATCACCCAAGATATGCCCATCCTTGAGAATGCGCTCTTCTAATAATTTCATAAGACCTCCTAAAGTCTAAAAGCCAATCCATTTGCTTGTTTAGAGTTTCTAGCAAGAAATAGAAAAAGGACTTACTTAATCTCTAAGCAAGTCCTCAAAATAGGCATGGCCCAAAGACCATCCCTTCAAGCTGACTTACTTATTGTTAGGTGTTCCGGCACCTTGTAGAAACGTCGTGCCAATTCACGACATAAACAAGTAAAACGATATTTAATTTTAAATAGGCTTGTGCCAATGTTTTTATTTTACACCAAATAACTTTAGAAATCAAATATTTTGTTAGTGTTTTGAGATAAAAAACGAACAAATTGAAGAAAAGTGAACAAATTGTCAATTGTATGCTAACATTTAGAAGATTTTTCCATCATAAAAGGCATATTATCAAGATTCTTCAAGACCTGACAATATGTCTTTTTTCTGATTTGAAAGATTTTTTCTATTCGCTAAATCTTAAAAAATAGCCATCTGGATCCAAAACTGCAAATTCGTGAGGGTAAATAAAGCTATCTCCCACTCGAAATTCTCTTTTGGTCAGCGGACGATGGATAGGATAGTCAGCTTCCAGCAGTTTTTGGTGGAGCTGAGGGACATCTTCAATGCCAAAGGAAATATTGACACCGCGCCCGAAAGGATAGGTTAGTTGGGCTAATTCTTCTGTGCTGCCTTCTTCTAGCATAAGTTGGCAGTCTTCAAGCGAGAGGAAGAGAAATTTCTCCTCTGGACGCTCGTATTCGACAGAAAATCCCAGCAAGTCGCAGTAGAAGTGGCGTGACTTTTCGAGGTCAGATACTACAAATTCAGGAATGACAGCTTGATAGTCCATTAGCTTTCTCCTTAGAGCTCAATCTCCATGACAATGGGTGTGTGGTCTTGGCGCGCACCAGAGTCAATCATATCAGACTTAGTTACTTTGTCAGCGATGCGGTTGCTAGTGAGCCAGTAGTCGATTCTCCAGCCTGTATTGTTGATTTTAGAAGTCTTGCTGCGTTGCGCCCACCAAGTGTAGCGTTCTGGAACATCGCCGTGAATGTGGCGGAAGGTATCCGTAAATCCAGTTGCTAAAAGGTTAGTAAATCCAGCACGTTCCTCGTCGGTAAATCCAGGTGAACGGCGGTTGCTGGCAGGATTTGCAAGGTCGATTTCATTGTGGGCTACGTTATAGTCACCGGTCGCAAGGACTGGTTTTTCTTTGTCTAGTTCAGCCAAATACTCAGCATATTTGACATCCCAGACTTGACGTTCTTCCAAGCGTTTGAGACCGTCGCCAGCGTTTGGTGTGTAAACTTGGGTCACGAAAAATTCATTAAATTCCAAGGTGATGATGCGGCCTTCCAAGTCCATGGTAGAAGGAGCACCGATTTCTGGAAAAGTGACAGTGGGTGTGAGTTCTTTCTTATAGAGGAACATAGTACCAGCATAGCCTTTACGAGCAGGTTCTTGGGAAGAGCGCCACGTATTTTCGTAGCCTGGGAAGAGTTCAGCCAAAATTTCCAAGTGTTTCTTTGTAGGCCCTTTGGCAGAAAGCTTGGTTTCTTGGATAGCGATGATATCAGCATTTTCTGCAACAAGAGTTTGTAGGACTTCTTGGGACAATTTGGCGCGAGCTGAGTCACTAGTTAGGGCAGCGTTTAGGGAATCAATATTCCATGAGATAAGTTTCATAAAGTTACCTTTTTCATTCAGATTATAGACTTTATTATACCAAAAAAAGGTCTATTTCCCCAACGTATGGTTTGAAAAATCACCCTCTTTCGTTTATAATGAAAAATGATTTTATGAAAGGGAGTGAAAATAAATGAAATTTTACTCATATGACTATGTACTTAGCCAAATCAGTCAGCAAAACGGAATCATGATTGGTTTTGGGATTGTGCTCCTAGCTATCACAGGATTTTTTGCTTTTAAGGCTTATCGTGATAAAAAGGGAACTAAATTTCGGGAATTGGTCATGATTTTAGCCTTGACTTTGGTGGCCATGCTTTTGGTGACAATCTCAAAATACCAGACTAATCAAGCCTCAAACAACCAATTTCAAACCTCCCTTCATTTCATAGAGGTTGTTTCCAAAGACTTGGGAGTGGATAAATCAGAAGTTTACGTCAATACTTCAGTTGCTACTGATGGAGCGCTTATCAAGGTAGGTCCAAATGTCTACCGTGCTATGAACGGGAGCGAACCAGACAAGTATCTTTTAGAGAAATTAGAATTGCATCAAACAGACGCTATTGAATTGGTGGAGGTAAACAAATGACACTCAATTATATGGAAATTTTAATCAAACTGGCCTTGGGTCTTTTCTCGCTGGTTTTTGTTATCAATGTGACAGGAAAGGGAAATCTAGCACCTAACTCTGCCACAGACCAAATTCAGAACTATGTTCTCGGTGGTATCATCGGAGGTGTGATTTACAATAGTTCGATCAGTATTCTCCAGTACGCAGTGATTCTGATGATGTGGACGATTTTGGTCTTGACCCTCAAGTGGCTAAACAACAATGTTCGTTTTGTCAAACACTTGATTGATGGGAAACCAACTCTCCTCATCAAAAATGGGAAGATTGACCCAGAAGCCTGTCGCTCAGTTGGTTTGTCTGCATCGGATGTAGCCCTCAAGCTTCGTAGTCAAGGGATCTTCCAGATGAAACAAGTCAAACGAGCTGTGCAAGAGCAAAATGGCCAACTCATCGTGGTCCAAATGGGAGATGAAAATCCTAAGTATCCAGTTGTGACTGACGGTGTAATCCAAGTGGAAGTCTTGGAATCGATTGGTCGTAGCGAAGAGTGGTTGCTTGATAATCTCAGCAAGCAAGGGCATGGCAATGTAGCCAATATCTTTATCGCTGAGTATGACAAGGGTGCTGTTACAGTTGTAACCTATGAATAAGAAAAACCTGGGGTCTTGGCCTCAGGTTTCCATTTGCAATCAGAAAGGGATTTTATGTCCATTATTCAAAAACTTTGGTGGTTTTTCAAGTTAGAAAAACGCCGTTATCTAGTCGGGATTGTGGCCCTGGTCTTGGTTTCCGTCCTCAATCTAATTCCCCCAATGGTTATGGGGCGGGTCATTGATGCTATTACATCGGGGCAATTAACCCAGCAGGACCTCCTTCTTGACCTATTTTATTTGCTACTTGCGGCCTTTGGGATGTACTATCTGCGCTATGTTTGGCGTATGTATATCCTTGGGACTTCCTACCGTTTGGGACAGATTATGCGGTCTCGCTTGTTTGAGCATTTTACAAAAATGTCTCCAGCCTTTTATCAGACTTATCGAACGGGGGACCTGATGGCACACGCAACCAATGATATCAACGCCTTGACTCGTCTAGCAGGTGGAGGAGTAATGTCTGCGGTGGATGCCTCTATCACGGCGCTGGTGACCTTGCTGACCATGCTCTTTAGCATTTCATGGCAGATGACCTTGGTTGCCATTCTTCCCCTGCCTTTCATGGCTTATGCGACTAGTCGTCTAGGGAGAAAGACCCATAAGGTCCTTGGTGAATCGCAGGCTGCCTTTTCTGAACTCAATAACAAGGTGCAGGAGTCAGTATCAGGTATTAAAGTGACCAAGTCTTTTGGGTATCAGGCGGACGAGTTGAAATCCTTTCAGACAGTCAATGAATTGACCTTCCAAAAGAACCTCCAAACCATGAAATACGATAGTCTCTTTGACCCCATGGTTCTCTTGTTTGTTGGTTCATCCTATGTTTTAACGCTCTTGGTCGGCTCCTTGATGGTTCAGAAAGGGCAAATCACCGTTGGGAATCTGGTCACCTTTATCAGTTACTTGGATATGTTGGTCTGGCCTCTCATGGCCATCGGTTTCCTCTTTAATATCACTCAGCGAGGGAAGGTTTCCTACCAGCGGATTGAGGAACTCTTGTCTCAGGAATCACCTGTACAAGACCCTGAGTTTCCTTTAGATGGCATTGAAAACGGGCTTTTGCAGTATGCCATTGACAGCTTTGCCTTTGAAAATGAGGAAACACTGACGGATATTCACTTTAGTTTGGAAAAAGGTCAAACGCTGGGCTTGGTTGGACAAACAGGCTCTGGAAAAACGTCCTTGATTAAGCTCCTCTTGCGTGAATACGATGTGGATAAGGGTGCTATTTACCTAAACGGTCACGATATTCGGGACTATCGTCTGACAGACCTTCGTAGTCTTATGGGATATGTTCCTCAGGACCAGTTCCTCTTTGCGACTTCGATTTTAGACAATATCCGCTTCGGCAATCCTAATTTACCCCTTTCAGCGGTCGAGGAAGCGACTAAGCTAGCCCAAGTTTACCAAGATATTGTAGCCATGCCTCAGGGATTTGATACGTTGATTGGTGAAAAGGGAGTCAGTCTTTCTGGAGGTCAAAAGCAGCGTCTGGCCATGAGTCGGGCTATGATTTTAGACCCTGATATCTTGATTTTGGATGATTCTTTGTCGGCCGTGGATGCCAAGACAGAGTATGCGATTATCGACAACCTTAAGGAGACGCGAAAGGACAAGACAACAATTATCACAGCTCATCGCCTGAGTGCAGTTGTCCATGCAGATTTGATTTTAGTCCTGCAAAATGGTCAAATTATCGAACGAGGCAGGCACGAAGACTTACTAGCTATGGATGGCTGGTATGCCCAAACCTACCAGTCTCAGCAGCTGGAAATGAAAGGAGAAGAAGATGCAGAATAAGAAAGAACAATGGACTGTATTGAAGCGCTTGATGTCTTATCTCAAGCCTTATGGACTCCTGACCTTTTTGGCACTCAGTTTTCTACTAGCGACGACAGTCATCAAAAGTGTCATTCCCCTTGTGGCTTCCCACTTTATAGACCAGTATCTCAGCAATCTCAACCAACTCGCTGTGACCGTTTTGCTGGTCTATTATGGCCTTTATATCCTACAAACTCTAGTTCAGTATGTCGGCAATCTTCTCTTTGCGCGCGTATCCTACAGCATCGTTAGAGATATTCGTCGGGATGCTTTTGCCAATATGGAGAAGCTGGGCATGTCTTATTTTGATAAGACACCAGCAGGCTCCATCGTTTCTCGTTTGACAAATGATACCGAAACCATCAGTGATATGTTTTCGGGAATTTTGTCCAGCTTTATCTCAGCAGTTTTCATCTTTCTGACAACCCTTTATACCATGTTGGTGTTGGATTTTCGTTTGACAGCTTTGGTCTTGCTCTTTCTCCCCTTGATTTTCCTTTTGGTCAATCTCTATCGGAAAAAATCAGTCAAGATTATCGAGAAGACCAGAAGTCTCTTGTCAGATATCAATAGTAAGCTGGCAGAAAATATCGAAGGAATTAGGATTATCCAGGCCTTTAATCAAGAGAAGCGCCTGCAGGCAGAATTTGATGAGATCAACCAAGAACACTTGGTCTATGCCAACCGTTCTGTAGCCTTGGATGCCCTCTTTTTGCGTCCTGCCATGAGTTTGCTGAAACTGCTTGGATATGCTGTATTGATGGCCTACTTTGGCTACCGAGGTCTTTCTATCGGGATAACAGCCGGAACCATGTATGCCTTTATCCAATACATCAATCGTCTTTTTGACCCCTTGATCGAGGTGACGCAAAACTTTTCAACCCTTCAAACTTCCATGGTGTCTGCAGGGCGTGTATTTGCCTTGATTGACGATAAGACCTATGAGCCTCTTCAAAAAGATGGGCAAGCCAAAGTCCAAGAAGGCAATATTCGTTTTGAACATGTGTGCTTCTCATATGACGGTAAACACCAGATTCTGGATGATATTTCCTTTTCAGTTAACAAGGGTGAGACCATTGCCTTTGTAGGTCATACAGGTTCTGGGAAATCTTCGATCATCAATGTCCTCATGCGCTTTTATGAATTTCAATCAGGGAGAGTTCTCTTGGATGGTGTGGATATCCGGGACTACAGTCAGGAAGAGCTGAGAAAAAACATCGGTCTGGTCTTGCAAGATCCCTTCCTCTATCACGGGACTATCAAATCCAATATCGCCATGTACCAAGATATCAGTGATGAGCAGGTTCAGGCTGCGGCTGCCTTTGTCGATGCAGATTCCTTTATCCAAGAACTTCCTCTGGGATATGATGCACCTGTTTCTGAGCGTGGATCGAGCTTTTCAACTGGTCAACGCCAGCTTCTTGCCTTTGCCAGAACAGTTGCTAGTCAGCCTAAAATCTTGATTTTGGATGAAGCGACAGCCAATATTGACTCTGAAACAGAAAGCTTGGTTCAAGCTTCTCTGGCTAAGATGAGACAGGGGCGGACAACCATTGCCATTGCCCACCGACTTTCGACCATCCAAGACGCCAACTGCATCTATGTTTTGGACAAGGGGCGCATTATCGAGAGCGGAACCCATGAAGAACTCTTGTCCTTGGGAGGAACCTATCACAAGATGTATAGCTTGCAGGCAGGGGCCATGTCCTAATACTCTTTGATTTTCATTGAGTACAAGAAGGAAATCCGTCAAATTACAGATTTCTTTCACCGCCTTTTCCATTTTGTGGTATAATGAAAAATGTTGACAAATAGTATAATAAAAACAAAGGAGAAACAGCATGCTGAAATGGGAAGACTTGCCCGTGGAAATGAAATCA
Organism: bacterium; assembly: GCA_905221105.1. GTDB lineage: Bacteria > Bacillota > Bacilli > Lactobacillales > Streptococcaceae > Streptococcus. Next base: position 155,229 of record CAJNBW010000003.1, on the reverse strand, counting down.
AGCGAGGTTGAGTCTTACTACCAGCTTGTCTCTAAAAGGAAGGGTTCGCTGATTTTCAAGCGTTGCTTGGACTGGGTTCTGGCCTTGGTCTTGCTAATTCTGACTTCCCCAGTCTTTCTGATCTTGAGCATTTGGATCAAGTTGGATAGCAAGGGACCCGTCATTTATAAGCAAGAGCGCGTGACCCAGTACAACCGTACTTTCAAGATTTGGAAGTTCCGTACTATGGTTACGGATGCGGATAAAAAAGGTAGTCTGGTGACTTCAGCTAATGATAGTCGCATTACTAAGGTTGGCAATTTCATCCGTCGTGTGCGTTTGGACGAACTGCCTCAGTTGGTTAATGTCCTTAGAGGCGAGATGTCCTTTGTTGGGACAAGACCTGAGGTGCCACGTTATACAGAACAGTATAGCTCTGAAATGATGGCGACCTTGCTTTTACCGGCAGGAATTACCTCTCCGGCCAGTATCAACTACAAGGATGAGGACACTATTATCAGTCAAATGACCGAAAAAGGCCTGTCAGTTGACCAAGCCTATGTAGAGCATGTTCTTCCTGAAAAGATGCGCTATAACCTCACCTATCTCCGAGAATTTAGTTTCCTTGGAGACATCAAAATCATGTTTCAAACCGTGTTTGAAGTGCTAAAATAAAGTAGTCATGAGAAAATGAGTACAGACAAAAGGAGCAAATCAATGCCAAATTACAATATTCCATTTTCACCACCCGATATCACCGAAGCTGAAATTGCTGAAGTTGCGGACACCCTTCGTTCTGGTTGGATTACAACTGGTCCTAAGACAAAAGAGTTAGAGCGTCGCTTGTCTCAATACACACAGACACCTAAGACTGTCTGCCTCAACTCTGCAACTGCCGCTCTTGAGTTGATTTTGCGCGTCTTGGAAGTGGGTCCTGGTGATGAAGTCATCGTTCCAGCCATGACCTATACAGCTTCATGTAGTGTTATCACTCACGTGGGAGCGACCCCTGTCATGGTGGATATCCAAGCAGATACTTTTGAAATGGACTATGACTTGCTGGAGCAAGCTATCACTGAAAAGACTAAGGTCATTATTCCTGTTGAGCTTGCGGGAATTGTGTGCGACTATGACCGTTTGTTCCAAGTTGTGGAGAAAAAGCGTGACCTCTTTACTGCTGCAAGCAAGTGGCAAAAAGCCTTTAACCGTATTGTGATTGTTTCTGATAGTGCCCATGCTTTGGGATCAACTTATAAAGGGCAACCAGCTGGTTCTATAGCTGACTTTACTTCCTTCTCATTCCATGCTGTTAAGAACTTTACAACTGCAGAGGGTGGAAGTGCGACTTGGAAGGCTAATCCAGCGATTGATGACGAAGAAATGTACAAGGAATTCCAAATCCTTTCCCTTCATGGTCAAACTAAGGATGCTCTTGCTAAGATGCAACTGGGTTCATGGGAATACGATATCGTCACACCAGCCTACAAGTGCAATATGACCGATATCATGGCGTCACTTGGTTTGGTACAATTGGACCGTTATCCTGGTTTACTACAACGTCGTAAGGACATCGTGGACCGCTATGATCGTGGTTTTGCAGGTTTTCGCATTCGTCCATTGGCACACAAGACCGATACTGTCGAATCTTCACGCCATCTCTACATCACCCATGTAGAAGGGGCAAGCTTAGAAGAACGCAACCTCATCATCCAAGAGTTGGCCAAAGCAGGAATTGCAAGTAACGTACATTACAAACCACTTCCTCTCTTGACAGCCTATAAGAATCTTGGCTTTGATATGGCGAATTATCCTAAGGCCTATGCCTTCTTTGAAAACGAAATTACGCTTCCACTTCATACTAAATTAAGCGATGAAGAAGTGGACTATATCATTGAGACTTTCAAAACAGTTTCTGAAAAAGTGCTAACTTTATCAAAAAAATCGTAAAAAAGTCTTGACAAAGAAAAAACAAAGTATTAAAATAAGTTCAACAAATCAGAAAAGTAACTATTTTTGATCTTCAGGGAGCCTGTGGTGATTGTGAACAGGTGGTTGGAAGTAGTGAAAGTGGGCTGATTTTAAAAATGAATTTGAAACAATGAAAATTCGGTGCGCACACCTTACAGTGCAACTTGTTGTTAGACAAGGTAGAGATGTAAAGGGGAATAGTCCCTTTATAATTGAGGTGGCACCGCGTTACCAACGCCCTCACACAGAATTCAATCTGTGTGTGGGCTTTTTTCATATCTTGAAATCAATACTGAAAGAGGAAAATTTTTATGACAACTAAAGGTTATTTTGGACAATTTGGTGGTAGTTTTGTACCGGAGCCGATTCAGGCTTTATTGGATGAGTTGGAAGTGACTTTTGACAAATACAAGGATGATCCAGAGTTTTTGGCAGAATTTCGTCATTACTTGAAGGACTATTCAGGTCGCGAAACACCGCTCTATTTTGCGGAAAGTCTGACAGATCACTTAGGTGGCGCTAAGATTTATCTCAAGCGCGAAGACCTTAACCACCTAGGTTCTCACAAGCTCAACAACGTTTTAGGACAAATCCTTCTTGCCAAACGTATGGGCAAAAAACGAGTGATTGCAGAAACAGGAGCTGGTCAACACGGTGTTGCGACAGCAGCGGCTGCAGCCAAGTTTGGTATGGCATGTGATGTCTACATGGGTGCAGAAGATGTGGAGCGTCAACGTCTCAATGTTTTCCGCATGGAGATGATGGGAGCAACTGTTCACGCAGTTGAAACTGGAACTCGTACCCTTAAGGATGCGGTTGATGCAGCCTTTGGAGCATGGATGAATGACCTTGAAGCCTTCTACGTTTTGGGATCTGCTGTAGGCCCTCATCCTTATCCTACAATTGTTCATGAGTTCCAAAAAGTCATCAGTGAAGAATCTCGTCGTCAAATCTTAGAAAAAGAAGGTCGTTTACCAGATTACGTTATTGCCTGTGTAGGTGGTGGTTCCAATGCTATCGGTGCTTTTTCACAGTATGTGGCTGATGAAGAAGTCAAATTGGTTGGGGTCGAAGCTGCTGGTCATGGACTTGATACAGACAAGCACGCAGCTACTATGACAAAAGGTAGTATCGGAATTGTCGACGGTATGAAGACCTATGCAGTCTTTAAGGAAGACGGAGAGCTGGCTCCAGTTTACTCTATCTCAGCTGGTTTGGACTATCCAGGGGTTGGTCCAGAACACGCCTACTTCAAAGATTCAGGTCGCGTGGAATATGTAGCAGCGACAGACGAAGAAGCTGTTCAAGCCCTGCTCCTTCTCAGCAAGACTGAAGGAATTATCCCAGCGATTGAAAGTTCGCACGCCATCGCAGAAGCGGTTAAACGTGCACCGAAACTAAGTAAGGATGACATTATCATCATCAATGTCTCTGGTCGTGGAGACAAGGACGTAGCTGCGATTGCAGACTACCTAGAAGCTAAAAAATAATAGATGGAAAAATTACAGTCCTTTCTCTCACAGAGAGCTTGTGGTTGCTGGAAACAAGCAGAGAAAGCTGTAAGGTTGGGTCCATCTGAAACGAGAGAAGAAAACATAATTCTCAAGGGAGTGCCCTTTATCGCACAGCCTGTTACAGGAGCTTTCTGAGACAGGAATGAGAGATAGGAGAAATCCTATAATTGAGGTGGCACCGCGAATTTCGTCCTCACGCAAGTTATTTTGCGTGGGGATTTTTATATATTTATCGTAGATATGGCTATCAGTTTTAAATTATGCTTCATCACTAGATAGATTTCTATAAAATATTTGCGAACGAAGTGAGCATTAAACCGCTATTTCCCGCCATAGTGGTATTCTAGAGAAGCAAAGATGCTTCTCTAGAACGGAATTTTTGAGAGTAAAATAGTTCGGGGAACTATTTTAGCCTGAGCCTAGAAATGAATGAGCGAGGAGCTCAAAAATTAGGTCTTTCATTTCATGGTTTTCTAAAATCATCCACTGGATAATTTTACCTTCCGTCCGCACTATTTAAGGGAAATAGAAAAAAGACAAAAAATTAAAAATAAGAAACTGAAAGGGAAATTACAATGGAACGAATCATTCATGGAGATGTCTTATCACCAATCTTGGCTTATATGCGCCTAAAGGGGCAACACAAGGTTATCTTAGAAAGTATTCCGAGAGACAAGGAAACAGCTCGTTTTTCTATCCTAGCTTATAATCCAGTTTTTGAGATTAAGTTTGAAAATGGAGTTCTTTATCAAAATGGTCAAGTGATTGATCGGGATCCTTTGGATTTTCTTTATGAAGTGACTCATAAGAGCCAGCACGATTCAGACCTACCTTTTGGTGGGGGAGCCATTGGTTTTGTCGGTTACGATATGATTTCTCTTTATGAAGAAATCGGTCAAATCCCTGAAGATACAATTGGGACGCCAGACATGCATTTCTTTGTCTATGAGAGCTACATGGTTTTTGACCACAAGAAGGAAAAAATCCATGTTATCGAGGATGCTCTTTATAGCAATCGTAGTCAAGAAGATTTGGAAAAAGCCTTGAATCAAGTGCTTGAGGAATTACGCATTCCTGCTCCAAATGAATTTGAAGACTTGGATTTATCTCCGCTGGACTTCAAACCGCATATTGCTCCTCAGAAGTTTGAAGAAATGGTGGAAACAGCTCGTGACTTGATTCGTAACGGGGATATGTTCCAATGTGTACTCAGCCAGCGTTTCTCAGCAGAGGTTACTGGAAATCCATTTGACTTCTACAGAAATCTTCGCGTGACAAATCCATCTAATTACCTCTATTTCTATGACTTTGGGGATTATCAAATCATCGGTGCCAGTCCTGAAAGTTTGGTTTCTGTTAAAAATGGCATCGTGACAACCAATCCGATTGCCGGTACACGACCAAGAGGGGCTACGGATGAAGAAGACAAGGCTTTGGCGACAGACCTCCTGTCTGATGAGAAGGAAACAGCAGAACATCGGATGTTGGTAGACTTGGGACGCAATGATATCGGCCGAATCTCTGAAACGGCAAGTGTCCAAGTCACCAAGTATATGGAAGTGGAGCTCTTCCGCTATGTCATGCATTTGACCAGCGTGGTGAAAGGGCGTTTGCTTCCAGAACTCACTGCCATGGATGCCTTGAAATCAACACTTCCAGCTGGAACAGTTTCAGGAGCACCAAAGATTAGGGCCATGAGACGCATCTATGAATTGGAAACAGAAAAACGTGGCGTATACGCAGGAGCAATCGGTTACTTGTCTGCAACGGGTGATATGGATTTCGCCATTGCCATCCGAACTATGATTCTCAAAAATCAAACAGCCTATGTGCAGGCTGGGGCAGGGATTGTCTACGACTCTATCGCAAAAAACGAATACCAAGAAACCATTAACAAGGCTAAATCTATGACTAGAATTGGAGAACTAAGACCATGATTTTATTGATTGACAACTATGATTCTTTTACCTATAACTTGGCGCAATACATTGGGAATTTTGCAGAAGTGCAAGTCTTGAGAAATGATGATCCCAAGCTGTATGAAGAAGCTGAAAAAGCAGATGGTCTGGTCTTTTCTCCTGGTCCTGGTTGGCCAGTTGATGCGGGAAAGATGGAAGACATGATTCGTGATTTTGCCGGCAAGAAACCGATTCTAGGAATTTGTTTGGGCCACCAAGCTATAGCAGAAGTCTTTGGTGGTAAGCTAGGCTTGGCTCCAAAGGTCATGCATGGGAAACAGAGCAATATCAGCTTTGAAGCACCATCTGTTTTGTATCAAGGAATCGAGGATGGCCGTGCGGTCATGCGTTACCACAGTATTTTAATTGAAGAAATGCCAGAAGAGTTTGAAGTGACAGCTCGTTCAACTGATGACCAGGCCATTATGGGAATTCAACACAAAACTCTTCCAATTTATGGCTTCCAGTACCATCCAGAAAGTATCGGAACGCCTGACGGCTTGTCTTCTATTCGGAATTTTATCGAGAAGGTTGTAAAGTGAGGAAACTAGGATGAAAGAGATTATTGAAAAATTAGCAAAATTTGAAAATTTATCAGGTGTGGAAATGACGGACGTTATTGAGCGTATCGTAACTGGGCGTGTAACTGAGGCGCAGATTGCTTCTCTCCTCTTGGCCCTTAAGATGAAGGGGGAAACACCTGAAGAGCGCACAGCCATTGCTCAAGTCATGAGAGGGCATGCTCAACATATTCCAACTGAAATCCATGATGCTATGGACAACTGTGGTACAGGTGGGGACAAGTCTTTCAGCTTTAACATCTCTACAACTGCAGCCTTTGTCTTGGCTGGTGGGGATGTTCACATGGCCAAGCACGGTAACCGCTCGATTTCTTCTAAATCTGGTTCAGCAGATGTTCTCGAAGCCTTGGGTATCAATCTAGACCTCAAACCAGCTGAACTAGGTAAGGTCTTTGATAAAACTGGCATCGTCTTTCTCTTTGCTAAAAATATGCACCCAGCCATGAAATACATCATGCCAGCTCGTTTGGAATTGGGAATTCCAACGATTATGAACTTGACTGGTCCCCTGATTCACCCAATGGCCTTGGAAACACAGCTTCTTGGTATTAGTCGCCCAGAATTGCTAGAAAGTACAGCTCAGGTTTTGAAAAATATGGGGCGTAAACGCGCCATCGTGGTTGCTGGACCAGAAGGATTGGATGAAGCTGGCTTGAACGGAACAACTAACATTGCACTTCTTGAAAATGGCGCAATTACTTTGTCAAGCTTCACTCCAGAGGATTTGGGAATGGAACGCTATGCTATCGAAGATATTCGTGGAGGGAATGCTCAGGAAAATGCAGAGATTTTGCTTAGCGTTCTGAAAAACGAACCAAGTCCATTCTTGGAAACTACAGTTTTAAATGCTGGTCTTGGTTTCTATGCTAATGGTAAGGTAGATAATATCAAGGATGGGGTTGCCTTGGCTCGTCAAGTGATTGCTAGTGGCAAGGCCCTTGAAAAACTCAGACTGTTACAGGAGTACCAAAAATGAGTCAGGAATTTTTAGCACGAATCTTAGAGCAGAAGGCGCGTGAAGTCGAGCAAATGGAGCTGGAGGAGATCCAGCCCCTGCGCCAGACCTATCGCTTGGCTGAATTTTTGAAGAATCACCAAGACCGTTTACAGGTCATCGCTGAAGTCAAGAAAGCTAGCCCTAGTCTGGGAGATATCAATCTCGATGTGGATATTGTGCAACAGGCCCAGACTTATGAAGCAAATGGAGCAGTGATGATTTCGGTTTTAACAGATGAAGTTTTCTTTAAAGGGCATTTGGATTATCTAAAAGAGATTTCCAGTCAGGTACAGATTCCGACTCTGAACAAGGATTTTATCATCGATGAAAAGCAAATCATCCGCGCCCGCAATGCCGGTGCGACAGTCATCTTGCTCATCGTGGCTGCCTTGTCAGAAGAACGCCTCAAGGAACTTTACGACTATGCAACAGAGCTTGGTCTGGAAGTTTTGGTGGAGACTCACAATCTAGCTGAACTAGAGGTGGCCCACAAACTTGGTGCTGAGATTATTGGGGTCAATAACCGCAACTTGACCACCTTTGAAGTTGACTTGCAGACCAGTGTAGATTTGGCCCAGCACTTTAAGGAAGGTTGCTATTACATTTCTGAATCTGCTATTTTCACAGGGCAGGATGCGGAACGAGTAGCACCATACTTTAACGGAATTTTAGTTGGGACAGCTCTCATGCAGGCAGAAGATGTGGCCCAGAGAATCAAGGAGTTGCAGATTGACAAAGGTTAAGATTTGTGGACTATCGACCAAAGAAGCGGTAGAGACAGCTGTGTCAGCAGGGGCAGCCTACATCGGTTTTGTCTTCGCACCCAGTAAGAGACAGGTGACCTTGGAAGAGGCTGCTGAGCTGGCAAAGCTCATTCCTGTTAATGTTAAAAAGGTCGGTGTATTTGTTTCACCAAGTCGGGCAGAATTGCTAGAAGCGATTGAAAAAGTTGACTTGGACTTGGTTCAAGTTCATAGTCAGGTGGCAGATGATTTGTTTGAGGATTTGCCTTGTGACAGTATTCAGGCTGTACAGGTGGATGAAGAGGGGCATGTGCCCAATTCTCAAGCAGACTATTTACTCTTTGATGCCCCTGTGGCTGGGAGTGGTCAGACCTTTGATTGGGGCCAACTGGATACGACGGGATTAGCTCAGCCCTTCTTTATCGCAGGTGGGCTTAATGAAGATAATGTAGCAAAAGCAATTCAACACTTTACTCCCTATGCAGTCGATGTATCGAGCGGAGTGGAGACAGATGGACAAAAAGATCAGGAAAAGATTAGAAGATTTATAGAGAGGGCAAAGAATGGCATATCAAGAACCAAATAAAGATGGATTTTACGGAAAATTCGGCGGACGTTTTGTCCCAGAAACATTGATGACGGCAGTTTTGGAGTTGGAGAAGGCTTATCGTGAAAGTCAGGCAGACCCAAGTTTCCAAGAGGAATTGAACCAACTTTTGCGCCAGTATGTGGGACGTGAAACTCCTCTTTACTACGCAAAAAACTTGACCCAGCATATCGGCGGAGCCAAGATTTATCTCAAACGGGAAGACCTCAACCATACAGGGGCGCACAAGATTAACAATGCCTTGGGACAAGTTCTTCTGGCTAAACGCATGGGCAAAAAGAAAATCATCGCTGAAACTGGTGCTGGTCAGCACGGTGTAGCAACTGCAACAGCTGCGGCCCTCTTTAACATGGAATGTACCATCTACATGGGTGAGGAAGATGTTAAACGCCAAGCCCTTAATGTCTTCCGCATGGAGCTTTTGGGAGCCAAGGTCGAGGCCGTGACTGATGGTTCGCGCGTGCTCAAGGACGCAGTCAATGCGGCCCTTCGTTCATGGGTGGCAAATATCGACGATACCCACTATATCCTTGGTTCAGCCTTGGGGCCTCATCCATTCCCAGAAATCGTTCGTGACTTCCAAAGTGTCATTGGTCGAGAAGCCAAACAACAGTACCGTGACTTGACAGGCCAAGACTTACCAGATGCCCTAGTAGCCTGTGTTGGTGGTGGATCTAATGCTATCGGGCTTTTCCATCCATTTGTAGAAGATGAGTCTGTAGCTATGTATGGGGCTGAAGCGGCTGGACTTGGTGTAGACACAGAGCACCACGCAGCTACCTTGACCAAGGGTCGTCCAGGTGTCCTTCACGGTTCTCTTATGGATGTGCTTCAAGATGCTCATGGTCAAATTCTTGAAGCCTTCTCTATCTCAGCAGGTTTGGACTATCCTGGTATCGGTCCAGAACATTCTCACTACCACGATATCAAACGTGCCAGCTATGTTCCTGTGACAGACGAGGAAGCCTTGGAAGGATTCCAGCTCTTGTCTCGCGTGGAAGGGATTATCCCAGCCTTGGAATCTAGCCATGCAATTGCCTTCGCAGTGAAATTAGCAAAAGAACTCGGACCAGACAAGTCTATGATTGTCTGCCTATCCGGTCGTGGGGACAAGGATGTGGTTCAAGTCAAAGACCGCTTGGAAGCAGCTGCAGCAAAGAAGGGAGAAGCTCATGCCTAAGACACTAACAGAAAAATTGAATGCTGTCAAAGCATCTGGAAAAGGAATTTTCGTTCCTTATATCATGGCTGGTGACCACGAAAAAGGTTTGGATGGACTCGGAGAAACAATCCACTTTTTAGAAGATTTGGGTGTCTCAGCTATTGAAGTGGGTATTCCCTTTTCAGACCCCGTAGCAGATGGACCTGTTATCGAAGAAGCTGGCTTGCGCAGTCTAGCTCACGGAACTTCTACCCAGGCCTTGGTTGAAACCTTGAAAACCATTCAAACAGAGGTTCCACTTGTCATCATGACCTACTTCAACCCCCTCTTTCAGTACGGTGTGGAGAACTTTGTCAAAGATTTGGCTGATACAGCGGTTAAGGGCTTGATTATCCCAGACCTGCCTCATGAACATGCTAACTTTGTAGAGCCTTATTTGGCAGATACAGACATTGCCTTGATTCCCCTAGTTAGCTTGACAACAGGAATTGAGCGTCAAAAAGAGTTGATTGAAGGAGCAGAAGGATTTGTCTATGCCGTTGCCATCAATGGGGTGACAGGGAAGTCAGGCAATTACCGTGCAGACTTGGACAAGCACTTGGCACAATTGCATCAAGTAGCTGACATCCCAGTCTTGACAGGATTTGGTGTATCAAGTCAAGCCGATGTGGAACGCTTCAATGCGGTGTCAGATGGTGTTATCGTCGGTTCGAAAATAGTAAAAGCTCTCCACAAAGGAGAGCCGATTGAGGACTTTATCAAACAAGCAGTAGCTTACCAAAAATAATCACACAAGCAGCAAGTAAGAGGAAAGGCACGAAAGGAAGTCTTTCCTTTTTCTTTTGCAGGAGAAAGGCCAGGATGCCCGTCGCAGAAGCGAACTGAATCAAGATCAGTAATTCGGTTGCGCTAAAGACGAGAGCGCAAGAAGCCAGAAAGAGAAAATCCCCTGCGCCCATGCGGATATCAATAAAATGGGCCATGATTCCTAGGACAAGGAAGAAGACCATGACCAGATTCCAGCCAGAGCAGGCCATGAGGATTAGGTGGAAAGTCAGCCAGACTAGTAAGGGATATTCCTGATGGCGAAAGTCGTAGATTCCTAAGGTCAGGCCAGCGGTTATGAGGACGACTTGTCCCAAAGAAAGCGCTCCCCAAGACCAAGCCAGAAAGATGAGTCCTAAGCCTAGTTCAAAGAGGGCATACCAGAATGGATAGCGAACTTTGCAGTAGCGACAGCGAAAACGATTGAAGACCTGAGAGAAAATAGGAATCAAATCTAATGGCCGCAAGCGAGTCTGACAGGCATCGCAGTGGCTAGAAGGCCGTATAATGGATTGCTCAGGAAAACGGTCAATGACCAAACCAAGAAAGGAAGCGAGAATGCTCCCGACAAGAAAAAAATAAAAATCAATCATACTTATCTATTCGTAAAAAATAGGAGAAGTAGTATAATGGAGAAGCATAAACAAGATAGTGAGGTCAAGATGACAATTTGTTTTGAAGAAAAGGTGAGCACAGAAAATGCTCAATTCGTATGCCAATGGTCCAACTCCCTTGGTAAAGCTTTTCAAGAACAATGGATGGGACCAAAGATTCCTTTTCCACTGACCCTTCAAGTCTTGCAAGATTTGGAAGGAATCTTTTCAATCTTTGATGAACAAGAATTTGTCGGCCTTATCCAGAAAATCAGGCTAGAAGACAGGAATCTACATATTGGGAGATTTTTTATCAATCCCCAGAAACAGGGGCGAGGACTAGGTAGCCAGGCTTTAAGGAAATTTGTTAGTTTGGCCTTTGAAAATGAAGACATAGATACTATTTCTCTAAATGTTTTCGAGGCAAATCAAGCAGCTTATAATCTTTACCAAAAAGAAGGATTTGAAATCGTTCAAATGGTTGAAACCCCTGAACGGAAATACATTATGAAGAAGGGGAGATAGAAGCAAACAAAGGCTTTTCCTGTTTTATGTAGATGTTTACACATGGAAATTGAAGGAATTTTAGAAAGCCAATTGGAGTGATTTTATTCATGATGGGAAAAAGGGGCTGGACAAAAATGATTGAGAAATAGTTGCTAAAAAAGCGTTTGCATGATACTATATATTGAAAGGAGGTGATAATATGGTAGAACAAAGAAAATCAATTACCATGAAAGATGTTGCTTTAGAAGCAGGAGTTAGTGTTGGAACAGTTTCACGTGTGATTAATAAAGAAAAAGGAATTAAAGAAGTAACCTTGAAAAAAGTGGAGCAAGCGATTAAAACTTTGAATTACATTCCAGATTACTATGCTAGAGGAATGAAAAAAAATCGAACAGAAACGATTGCAATCATTGTACCAAGTATCTGGCATCCCTTCTTTTCAGAATTTGCTATGCATGTGGAAAATGAAGTCTATAAGAGGAATAATAAATTACTCTTATGTTCTATAAATGGTACAAATCGCGAGCAAGACTATCTGGAGATGTTGCGTCATAATAAAGTTGATGGAGTGGTTGCTATTACCTATAGTCCAATTGAACATTACTTGTCATCAGGAATTCCCTTTGTTAGTATTGACCGCACATACTCAGATATTGCCATTCCTTGTGTTTCTTCTGATAATGATGCAGGTGGAAGAGAGGCAGCTAAACAATTAATTAGTAAAGGATGTCAGCATTTAGCCTTTGTGGGCGGACATAATACAACCATTAATGAAACCAAACGTCGTAGAATTTCATTTGAAAAGTATGTCCAAGAGCATAAAATACCTCTTAGTATTTTTGATTTGGATGAGACAGTTACTGACTATCATGGGAAGCTAGAGAGTTTCTTGGAAGAAAATTCTTCTATAGATGGAATTTTTACAATTAACGACTTTGCAGCTTTAGATGTTATTGATATACTAGAAAAAAATGGCAAATGTATTCCTCATGATGTCCAAATTATTGGATACGATGGAATTAAAATGGCTGGAGATAGAGATTATCTACTTTCAACAATTGAGCAACCCCTGGAGGAAATGGCTAGAGAAGCTGTACGAATCCTATTTGATATCATAGAAGGAAAGGCTGTTAATTTGCAGACAATCCTACCAGTAAAATTTGTTGAAGGAAAAACAACAAAAAGTGAAAATAAGTCTTGACAGAAAGCGCTATCAATGATAGAATGAATTCAGATAAAAAAGATTTATTTTTTAGAACAAAAATGAAACGTTTCAAAAGAAGAAATAAATAGACAGCGCCAAGCGCTATCTTTTTAGAACAAAAATGAAACGTTTCAAAAAGGAGGTTGCTATGAATAGCAAAGCGAAGCAAGTTTCTATTTGGGAAAGAATTAAGAAACAAAAACTCTTGTTATTGATGACTGTCCCTGGTTTAGTTTTAACCTTTATTTTTAAATATATCCCTATGTATGGGGTTTTAATCGCATTTAAAGATTATAATCCCTTAAAAGGAATTTTAGGGAGTGATTGGATTGGTTTTTCTGAGTTTACAAAATTCATATCCTCTCCCAACTTTGGTATCTTGTTAGCCAATACTTTAAAATTAAGTATCTATGGTTTGTTGCTTGGCTTTTTACCACCAATCATTCTTGCTATTATGCTCAATCAACTCTTGAGTGAAAAAGTCAAAAAACGAATTCAGCTCATTTTATACGCACCAAACTTTATCTCAGTCGTTGTTATCGTTGGTATGATTTTTCTTTTCTTTTCAGTGGGAGGACCAATTAACAATTTTCTCTCTATGTTTGGAATAAAGGCTGACTTCTTGACAAATCCAGACTTCTTTAGACCTTTATACATCTTTAGTGGTATCTGGCAAGGAATGGGCTGGGCTTCAACGCTCTACACAGCAACATTAGTAAATGTAGATCCAGCTTTAGTAGAAGCAGCCCGACTGGATGGAGCCAATATCTTTCAACGAATCTGGCACATTGATATTCCAGCTCTTAAGCCTATTATGGTTATCCAATTTGTTTTAGCTGCAGGTGGAATTATGAATGTCGGATATGAAAAAGCATTCTTGATGCAGACATCGTTAAACTTGCCAACTTCTGAAATTATCTCTACATATGTCTATAAAGTTGGTCTTGTATCAGGAGATTATTCTTACTCAACAGCGGTTGGTTTGTTTAATGCAGTGATTAACGTAGTATTGCTTGTTGCAGTTAACCAAATCGTTAAACGCATGAATAATGGTGAAGGAATTTAAGGAGGAAAGTATGAAAAATTCGATTATGGATACAAAATTTGATAGACGTATCTTACTCTTAAATAAAATCATTATTGTCTTTATCGTTTTGATAACCTTACTTCCTTTACTTTATATTGTCGTAGCATCCTTTATGGATCCTAAGGTTCTGGTTAGTAGAGGGATTAGCTTTAATCCAGCCGATTGGACGGTAGAAGGTTACCAGCGTGTATTCAGTGACCAATCTATTCTAAGAGGTTTTATCAATTCCCTGCTTTATTCTTTTGGCTTTGCAGCTTTAACAGTATTGCTATCTGTGTTTACAGCTTATCCTCTTTCCAAAAAAGATTTGGTAGGGCGCCGTTGGATTAACTACTTCTTGATTGTGACCATGTTCTTTGGTGGTGGTTTAGTCCCAACTTACTTGCTCGTAAAAGAATTGGGAATGCTAAATACTCCATGGGCTATCATCGTTCCCGGTGCTGTCAATGTTTGGAATATTATTCTTGCTAGGGCCTATTTCCAAGGATTGCCTGAAGAATTGGTAGAAGCAGCCGTCATTGATGGTGCAAATGATTTACAGATTTTCTTCAAAATCATGCTTCCTCTTGCAAAACCAATTATGTTTGTTCTCTTCCTCTATGCTTTTGTAGGACAGTGGAACTCATACTTTGATGCAATGATTTATATCAAGGATCCAAATTTGGAACCATTGCAACTTGTACTTCGTAAAATTCTCATTCAGAGCCAACCAGGTCAAGACATGATTGGAGCACAAGCGGCTATGAATGAAATGAAACGTTTAGCTGAATTGATTAAATACGCAACTATTGTCATTTCCAGCTTGCCATTGATTGTTATGTATCCATTCTTCCAAAAATACTTTGATAAAGGAATTATGGCTGGTTCACTTAAAGGATAAAAAAAGAAAAAATAAAAGGAGTTTTCTCATGAAATTCAAAACATTCACAAAATCAGCAGTTTTGTTGACAGCTAGTTTAGCAGTACTCGCAGCCTGTGGCTCAAAAAATACAGCTTCAAGTCCAGATTATAAGTTGGAAGGTGTAACATTCCCGCTTCAAGAAAAGAAAACATTGAAGTTTATGACAGCCAGTTCACCGTTAGCTCCTAAAGACCCAAATGAAAAATTGATTTTGCAACGTTTGGAGAAGGAAACTGGCGTTCATATTGACTGGACCAACTACCAGTCCGACTTTGCAGAAAAACGTAACTTGGATATTTCTAGTGGTGATTTACCAGATGCTATCCACAACGACGGAGCTTCAGATGTGGACTTGATGAACTGGGCTAAAAAAGGTGTTATTATTCCAGTTGAAGATTTGATTGATAAATACATGCCAAATCTTAAGAAAATTTTGGATGAGAAACCAGAGTACAAGGCCTTGATGACAGCACCTGATGGGCACATTTACTCATTCCCATGGATTGAAGAGCTTGGAGCTGGTAAAGAGTCAATCCACAGTGTCAACGATATGGCTTGGATTAACAAAGATTGGCTTAAGAAACTTGGTCTTGAAATGCCAAAAACTACTGATGATCTGATTAAAGTTCTAGAAGCTTTCAAAAACGGGGATCCAAATGGAAATGGTCAAGCAGACGAAATTCCATTTACATTTATTAGTGGTAACGGAAACGAAGATTTTAAATTCCTATTTGGTGCATTTGGTATAGGGGATAACGATGATCATTTAGTAGTTGGAAATGATGGCAAAGTTGACTTCACAGCAGATAACGATAACTATAAAGAAGGTGTCAAATTTATCCGTCAATTGCAAGAAAAAGGCTTGATTGATAAAGAAGCTTTCGAACATGATTGGAATAGTTACATTGCTAAAGGTCATGATCAGAAATTTGGTGTTTACTTTACATGGGATAAGAGTAATGTTACTGGAAGTAACGAAAGTTATGATGTTTTACCAGTACTTGCTGGACCAAGTGGTCAAAAACACGTAGCTCGTACAAACGGTATGGGATTTGCACGTGACAAGATGGTTATTACCAGTGTAAACAAAAACCTAGAATTGACAGCTAAATGGATTGATGCACAATACGCTCCACTCCAATCTGTGCAAAATAACTGGGGAACTTACGGAGATGACAAGCAACAAAATATCTTTGAATTTGACCAAGCAACTAACAGCCTCAAACACTTACCACTAAACGGAACTGCACCAGCAGAACTTCGTCAAAAGACTGAAGTAGGAGGACCACTAGCTATTCTAGATTCATACTATGGTAAAGTGACAACTATGCCAGATGATGCCAAATGGCGTTTGGATCTTATCAAAGAATATTATGTTCCTTACATGAGCAATGACAATAACTATCCAAGAGTCTTTATGACACAGGAAGATTTGGACAAGATTGCCCATATCGAAGCAGATATGAATGACTATATCTACCGTAAACGTGCTGAATGGATTGTAAATGGCAATATTGATGCTGAGTGGGATGATTACAAGAAAGAACTTGAAAAATACGGACTTTCTGATTACCTCGCTATTAAACAAAAATACTACGACCAATACCAAGCAAACAAAAACTAGAGGTTGATTATGGGAGATAAGAAATACACAGTAGAAAAAGCCAATCGTTTTATAGCAGAAAATAAACATCTCGTAAATACTCAATATAAGCCTGAAGAACATTTTTCAGCTGAGATTGGCTGGATCAATGATCCAAATGGATTTGTCTATTTTCGTGGAGAATACCATCTCTTTTATCAATTCTATCCTTATGATAGTGTTTGGGGGCCTATGCACTGGGGACATGCTAAAAGTAAGGACTTGGTGACTTGGGAGCACTTGCCAGTGGCACTTGCTCCTGACCAAAATTATGACCGCAATGGATGTTTCTCAGGTTCTGCCATTGTCAAGGATGATCGCCTATGGCTCATGTATACTGGGCATATCGAAGAAGAAACCAGTGTCCGCCAAGTGCAAAATATGGCATTTTCAGATGACGGGATTCACTTTGAAAAGATTGAACAAAATCCAGTTGCAACAGGAGCAGACTTGCCAGATGAGTTGATTGCTGCTGATTTCCGTGATCCAAAACTCTTTGAAAAAGATGGACGCTATTACTCCGTAGTAGCTGCCAAACACAAGGATAATGTGGGCTGTATCGTTCTACTAGGGTCCGATAACCTAGTAGAATGGCAGTTCGAATCCATCTTTTTAAAAGGGGTAGAACACCAAGGCTTTATGTGGGAATGCCCAGATTACTTTGAGTTAGATGGGAAGGATTGCCTTATTATATCACCCATGCGTTATCAGCGTGAGGGAGACTCATATCATAACATCAACTCATCGGTTTTGTTCACGGGTAAGGTAGATTGGGGAGAAAAACGTTTTATCCCAGAATCAGTTCAAGAAATTGATCATGGCCAAGACTTCTATGCGCCTCAAACATTGTTGGACGATCAAAATCGTCGTATCCTGATTGCTTGGATGCAGACATGGGGGCGTACCCTTCCAACCCATGATCAAGAACACAAGTGGGCATGTGCCATGACTTTACCTAGAATTCTAAGATTGGAAGATGGCAAACTAAGACAATTCCCTGTTAAAAAAGGCCAATATCAAATTCAAATAGATAAAGATTGTCATTACCGCTTAGGAAATGATACAGATTATCTTGAATTTGGTTATGACAGTAATGCGCAGCAAGTTTACATTGATCGTAGCCATCTTGTTCAAAAAATTCTAGGTGAAGAAGAACAGGACACTAGTCGACGGTATGTAGATCTTGAAGCTAAAGAATTGGAAGTTATTCTAGATAAAAATTCCATCGAAATTTTTGTCAATCAAGGTGAAGCAAGCTTGACTGCAACTTATTACTTAACAGTGCCAGCTGAGCTATCACGAATCGATTAAAAAATAAGTTATTTCTCCTAAAGAAAAAGTTCTCTTTCTAGCAAAATGGAAAGAGAACTTTTTTCTAATTTATCTGAGAATGTTTCTGTTTAAATAACTCAATTTTATCATTACAGTAAGTGATTAAATCTCGAGCTTTTTCAAGTGTATAGCCTTTTTCAGAAACAGACTTCACTTTCTTTTCGTCAAAGTAGTATCCAGTCAAACCAGTGATTTCTTCTGATAATGTAAGATAGTAGCCTGTTTCGATTCCCTCGTCTAGATTTTTGGGAAATGACTTCATCAAGCGTCCGAAGAGAGACTTTTTCGTCTTTTCATCACTGGAATTATTTCCTAAGTTTGTTGAGATTAAGCCAGGATGGTAAGAATTGACGGTGATGCTTGAACCTTTTAGCAAGAATTCTCTGGCTAGATAACGTGTCATCCAAATAGTGTAAAGCTTGGAGTTATTATAGGCTAATCCGGGATTATAGTTGTTCTCAAATCCAAAGTCCAAATCCTTGACCTTGGCAAAATGATGCATATAGGAAGAAGTATTAATGACACGACCGTCAGACGCTTTTTCTAACAAAGGACTTAGCTCAGTTGTTAAAATATAGGGAACCAGAACAGATAACATAAAGGTCAACTCGACATTTTCAGCACTCGCTTTTCGTTCTTTTCTAGCATACAGGCCTGCATTGTTAAATAAGACATCAATACTTTGAAAGTCTCGCTTGATTTCCTCCAGAAATCGATAAACATCGTCTAATTTGGAAAAATCTGCAAGGTAGCTAGAAACTCTGCCTCTCAAGGAAACTGCCCGAACCTCTTGAAGCGCCAGCTCAAGTTTTTGAGGATTTCGACCATGGAGGATGACATGATGGCCTTCACTGGCCAATTTCTTTGCCAAATGTTTACCAATACCGTCAGTAGCACCTGTAATCAGAATTGTTTTGACCATATTAGTTCTCCAAGAAAGCTTTTAATTCTTTTGAAAATTCGTCTGCATATTGGAAAATCGAACCGTGGCCAGCATTTGGATAGATGATCAGCTTACTATCTTTTATTTTCTCATGCATATCATAAGAATTTTCCGTTGGAACCTGCATATCCTTATCACCATTGACGATTAAGGTTGGTTGGGTGATGAATTGAAGGTCGTCCTGCGAATCTTTTCCCCAACGTTTAATAGCTTTGAGTTGAGTTAGGAATCCTGGTAGGTTCATGTCTTTATCCGCAAATTCCTTTGTTCTCATCCCCATTCGTCCTAGGACTTTCAAAGCTTCAATTTGCCCTTGTTCATCATGATTATAGAAGATATAGCGTTTAGGATCGATGCGCTCGAGTCCAGCTTTAAACATATAGTTAAAGGTTTTCCCTGTTACCTTATCGGCCTCTTTTCCACCTCGAGGTCCTGTTCCAGCCAAGATTAAACGATTGACTAGAGTAGGCTTGATTCGGATGATTTCTTGGGCAATCATACCTCCCATAGAAAGACCGAGAAGATTGATTTTATCGTAACCAAGCGCTTTTATAAAGTCAATTGTCTGCTTAGCCATTCCAGGAATAGTCGGAGCAACTTTGCCCTGACTGGCTCCTACTCCAGGAAGATCGACTACAATGACATGGTGATTTTCAGCAATCAGGTCTAAGAGTTTAGGATCCCAGTTATCAAGAGTTGCTGCCAAATGGACCAGCATCAGAAGAGGTAGTTTTGATTTGCCTTTACTAAGTTCGCGATAAGCGATTTTGTTCCCGTCGACTGTGATGTATTGATTTTTTGTAGTAAGATATGACATTGTGTTTTCCTTTTTATTTCTTAAAGCTGAGGACTGTTTTTCCACGTGAGCGACCATTAGCGACTTTGTCTAAGGCACTATTTACCTCTTCAAATGGATAAACTGTATCGATAGAGGGTTTGATTTCTAATTTACTAAAGAGGTCAGCTACCTCTTGTAATTGAGCGCCATTGCTTTCTACAAAGATAAAATGGTAGTGGACGCCATATTTTTCCGCCATCTTATCAAATTTGCGACCTGCTAGGCCTAGAATAATCTGTTTCCATTTTGGTAGATTCATGCGTTTGGCAAAGGCACTGTTTGGCATGGCACGAAGTGAAACAAGATGACCACCTTTTTTCATGATAGACATTTGTTTTTCAGTTTCAGCTCCACCGAGAGTATCGAGGACATAATCCACCTGACTAACAGTTTTTGTATAATCCTCTGTTTTGTAATCGATAAATCTATCTGCTCCTAGTTTCAAGACACGCTCAGCGCTATCTCCAGAACCGTTGGTAATGACCTTCAAACCTTTGGCCTTGGCAATCGGAATGGCCATTCCACCAACTCCTCCAGTACCACCAGAAATAAAGATCGTTTTCCCAGCTTGAGCGCCCATGAGGTCAAGAGCCTGCATGATAGTCAAGGCAGTAAGCGGAACAGCAGCAGCTTCCTCGTCTGATAGATAGTCTGGAACCTTGGCTAAGGTTTGGCTATTGACAGCTACGTATTCTGCAAAGGAGCCGATATGATCAAGTGGCAGACGGCCAAAGACACGGTCTCCTACCTGAAAGTTGTCAACTTGCTTGCCAATGCTTTCAACGATCCCAACCACTTCGTTACCTGCAGTTTGAGGAAGTTTGTAAGGAACAATCATCTTAACCTCACCACGAGAGATCATGTTATCCAGAGGATTAACACCGGCTGCGGTGACTTTAACTAAAACTTCTTTATCTGTAATACTTGGTTTAGCGATTTCTGTGATGTTCAGTGTGATATTGTTTTTGTTATGAGTAGTATGTTGTGCGGCTTTCATTGTCTTCTCTTTTCTTTTTTAATACGACTAAACATACTTGTATCTAATACAAGTATATGTTGTTTCCAGTAAAAACTGACTTGTTATCAAATCAGTTTCGGACTTGTTTGGCTTGTTTGTATAGATTGTCAATGACATCTTCTAAAGTTTGATTTGCTAATTCCTTCTCTAATTGAGATTCGGCACTAGCGAAAAGCGGTGAAACTGCTCCTTGGATATGTTTTCCAACGGGACAATCTGGATTGCTATTTTGATGAACAGGAAATAAACTGATGTGATTGATTTCTTGAGTAGCATAGTAGATCTCTAGTAAAGTCATTTTCTTTGGAGACTTACTGAGTTGATAGCCTGTTTTTCCTTGCTGAGAATGAATCAAATCTGCATTTTTCAATAAGGCAATCACCTTTCGAATGTAACTAGCGTTAGTCCCAACACTAATAGCTAGTGCTTGAGAACTTAATGTTTCCTTGCTTTCACTAATCATGGTTAAGATATGCAAAGCAACTGAGAATTTTGTATCCATCTGAACTCCTTTTCGATAAACATGTATCAGATACAAGAACGAGTATAGCATAAATTAAAAGAAAAGCAAGACTTTTGTTTTAAATTTTTAAAATTTTTTTGAAGAGTGTCATCAGATTAGAGATGTCAGGAAAGGCAGTTCACAAAATTATATCTTTACTATCCATTGGTAGAACAAAAGTAGAACAGATACGAAAAAAAGCCTTTACTCAAGGCTTTTCCTGTTGTATTAGATGCCCCCTACAGGGATCGAACCTGTGACCCACGGATTAAGAGTCCGCTGCTCTGCCAGCTGAGCTAAGGAGGCAAATAAAAAAGCTGTATTGGTGCCGAAACTTCACGGTTTGTATTGAACCCGCGCAATTAAGCAGGTGGGCAACTCGCTCTAACTGAAGCTGTTTCCGTGTGAGACGGCCTACATGCTGTTAGAAGACTTTTGTTTCCCTAATAATACAAAAAATAGTCGGTCAACACTTAAGTGTGAAGTCGTACACCACAGCGTTTCTATGTTTATATGATACCACTTTTTCAAAAAAAATCAAGAGGTAAGTGCAATTTTTTGAAAAGGATTTCAGATTTTTCGCAAACGGTCGATAGCTTCCTTTCTTTGAGCCAAAGCCCGTTCATATTTACCAGTATCTTCTGCTTGGAAATAGTGATGATTGCAAATTTTTTCTGGCAGATAGTCTTGCTTGACCCAATTTCCAGGATAGTTGTGTGGATAGAGATAGTCTTGGGCATTCCCCAGTTCCTTGCTTCCACTGTAGTGCCCATCACGCAGGTGTCGCGGAATAGGCAAGTGCCCTGATGTTTTAAGGTCGGCAAGAGCCTTGTCCATAGCCATATAGGCTGAATTAGACTTGGGTGAAAGTGCTAGATCAATGACGACATTGGCAATGAGGATACGAGACTCGGGGAAACCAATCCTCTGTGCAGCATCCAGGGCAGTCACGGTGTGAATCTGGGCTTCAGGATTGGCCAAACCGATATCTTCATAAGCGATAACAGTCAAACGACGAGCGAGACTTGGCAAATCACCAGCCTCAATCAAGCGGGCAGCATAGTGAAGACTGGCATCAACATCTGAGCCACGGATAGACTTTTGCAGGGCAGATAGAACATCATAGTGACCATCTCCATCCTTATCCATAGTGATGTAGCTCCGCTGCAGACTATTTTCCATGATGTCTAGGGTGATATGGCGGATGCCCTTATCATTCTCAGAGGTAGAGAGAACTGCCAAATCCAGTGAGTTAAAGGCAGAACGAAGGTCTCCGTTTGTAGAGGTCGCAATGAAATCCAGCGCATCCTCATCTAATTCTACTGGGAAATCAAAACCACGTTCAGGGTTATTTAGAGCTATCTGAAGTGCCTCTTTGACGTCTTGGTTAGACAGAGGTTCCAACTCAAAAATCTGAACACGGCTACGAATGGCAGGAGTGACAGAAAAGAAAGGATTTTCAGTCGTAGCCCCAATCATGATGACCAGTCCACTTTCCAAGAGAGGCAAGAGGAAGTCTTGCTTGGTTTTATCTAGTCTATGAATCTCGTCTAGTAACAGGACGAGACCACCAGAGAATTTCGCCTCTTCGGCGATTTCTTGCAGTCGCTTTTTACTATCGACTGTCGCATTGAAAGTTCGAAAGGCATACTTGGTCGTCCCTGCGATGGCGGAGGCAATACTGGTCTTGCCGATTCCCGGAGGGCCATAGAGAATCATGGAGGACAGGCGGTTGGCTTCCACCATGCGGCGGATGATTTTCCCAGGTCCGACCAGATGCTCCTGACCGATGACCTGGTCGATGGTTTTAGGGCGCATGCGAAGCGCGAGATTGTCTGGCATAGCAGTCCTTTCTAACGTGGATTTTCTGATGTATATGTGGTAAGATGGTAGTATCTATTTTAGCATATTTCCGAGCAATCGGGGCGATTTAAGAGTCGCATAGAAAGAGGTCAAAATGGCAACATATGGATTTTTAGATGTTTTAGAGGAAGAGTTGGAAAAGAATTTTCCCTTTGACTTTGAGATTAGTTGGGACAAGCGCAACCACGCAGTTGAAGTGAGTTTTCTACTAGAGGCACAAAATGCTGCAGGTGTGGAGACGGTGGATGAAGACGGAGAGGTTTCGTCAGATGATATCCTCTTTGAGGAAGCAGTCCTTTTTTACAATCCTGCTAAGTCAACCGTCAATGCAGAAGACTATTTGACTGTTATTCCTTACCTGCCTAAAAAAGGATTTTCTCGTGAATTTTTAGCTTATTTTGCTCTTTTCCTCAAAGATACTGCCGAGGTTGGGCTGGATGCGCTTATGGACTTTTTGGAAGATCCAGAAGCAGAAGAATTCGTCATGGAATGGAACCAAGAAGTCTTTGAAGAAGGAAAAGTCGGCTTGGAAGAGGGAGAATTTTATCCTTATCCGAGATACTAAATAATAAAAAGTAAAACCAAAAAGGAGAATATATTATGAAAGAACAACAGATTTTTGATAAATTAAAGGAAAAATTTGTAGGCTATGACATTCGGAAAAATCATGAAATTAGTAAAGATAACCATAATCATTTATTTGTAGATTTTGCTATTTTCCATTTCGAGAAGCCATTTGTAATATTGGAATATAAAGAAAAGTATAAAAAAAATAATGATATACTAGAGCGTATCGAATCGTATTCTCAAGTTCCAGCGTTCGTTGTGGTAATTGAAGAAGGGGAGTTGTTCTTTTATAAGTCTCTTAATGAGGAGGCATTGAATTTTATTGAGTTCCAGGAGTTACTTCAAGAACTGACTATTGAAAAAACAGAAAATAATTTTTTAGGAGTTGAAAATACAGAGCAAGAGATTACAGAGGATATTAGTAGCCCATTTAATCCAGAAGATATCAACATTCAACAACAGTTGCTTTCAGTTAAATATTTGCATGAACTTCATACAGAAGATGCAATTAACTTAAGCCCAGATTTCCAACGTGGTTATGTTTGGAAAGAAAACAAGAGAAAATCTCACTTAATTGAATCATTGATGTTAAGTATACCAATACCAGCATTTTACTTATATGAAACGGGCGCAGATAGTAATGATGATTATGAGTTCTCGGTTATAGATGGTCAGCAACGTTTGACAACAATTTTTGATTTTTTAAATGATAAGTTTCGGTTGTCGTCATTAGAGTATCTGGGTGATTCCTACAATGGAAGTAGATTTTCGGAGCTCCCTCCAAAAATAAAAAGTAGAATAAACAGAACACAGTTATCTTTGAATATACTTAGTTACGATTCTCCACACAGAATCATTTATGATATTTTTAAACGAATTAACACTGGAGGGAAAGCTCTTAATAACCAGGAAATGAGAAATGCCGTAAGTACAAATTATACTAGAAAATTATTAAACTTATGCACAGAATCTGAAGAGTTTCTATCTGCGACTAACAGGCGTGTTAAAACATTGAGATTAGATCATCATGAATTAGTATTGCGATTTTTTGCCTTTCATAGAATCTATGATTTTGAAGCAAAAAAAGTAAATTATCAAAGTTCTAATATTGTTGATTTATTAAATGATGAAAACGAGAAGTTGAATAAGATAATTTCTCAAGAAAGCCTTAGCCAATATTTAGAAATTTTTAAAACTTCAATGAGTAGATGTTTTAAGTTATTCGGGGATAAAGCGTTTGTGAAGGTTAGCTATAATAAAGAGAAAGAAGAGTACGAATATTCTATGTTAATAAACAAACCACTGTTTAGTGCGTTTAGTGTTATTTTAGCTAATAGAGAATATGAAAATATTAATTTTGGAAATTATAGTCAAATAGCTCTAGATAAACTCTCTCAAAAGTTAGAAGATCCTATTAATTTTATGTCTATATCAACTTCAACGAATAGTAAGAGTAAGGTAGAAAATTATTTTAAAATGTGTCAGGAGGTAATTGACGAATGCCTATTAGAAATGTAAGGATTAAAAATTATAAGTGTTTTCAAGATGAAAGTATAGAGTTATCAAAGTTGACAGTATTAACTGGTAGAAATTCAGCAGGGAAATCATCTTTTATTCAATCTCTTTTATTATATGAATTGTCTGGAAAAAATAAACGAATCTACACGAATGATATATTTGGGTTGAATTTAGGTTTACCGTCAAAGTTAATTAATTTTACTGATAGTAGCATAGATATAGATAGTAGTGGGCAGGAATTTCAAATTGGTATTGATGATAAAATTTCTAAATTCTCTATTGAAGAGGAACGTTTTTCTGAAAATTACTTATCAACGGTAGCAGATGAAAGAAATGGGAAAATTTTTTATTATATTAATGCCGAAAGATTTGGTCCCAGAATCTCACAAATGATTGAAAAAACAGATGTGGAAGATGTAGGAAGTTTTGGTCAGAATACACTGTTTGTTTTAGATAGAGTAAATATGCAGAATCTCACATCAGCATTTCCCACAAAAATAAAAAAGAGCAACGGTCGATTTAAAAATGAATGTGAGTACTGGGTAAATAAAATAATTGATGATGTCCAATTTGAAGTTTTTGTTAATGACGACTTAGGAGTGTCTTCGTTGAGATTTAAAGAAAATGGAATAGATGTGCTACCTACTAATGTTGGTTTTGGGATATCATATATTCTTCCAATCATAGTTCAAGGGCTTTATTTATCGGTATTAAATAATAAAGATGAGCAAGAGAGGGTGCTCATTGTTGAGAATCCAGAGGCACACTTGCATCCGTATGGACAGTCTCAAATTGGACAATTTTTAGCTGAATTAAGTCATAAAGGGGGAGTTCAGGTAATCGTTGAAACACATAGTGACCATGTAATTAATGGTATGAGATTATATAGTCTAAGACAAAAGTGTGTTGAATCAGATTTTAGATTATATTATTTTAATAAACAAGATGGAAGATATGAAATAATTTCTATTGGAATTAATGAATCAGGAGAAATTATTGATTGGCCAAAAGGTTTCTTTGATCAAGCTAAGATTGATTTATTTGAAATGATGAAGCATAGATTAGGAAGATAGCATGAAGCATAAGATTGGTGAATTGTATTTACATACTCCTTGTGATTTTCAAAATCTCACAATGAATAGTGGCTATACAAAATATACATTACAAAATCTGAAAAATGATTCTTGTAAAATACCTGAGGAATATTTTTTTATGAAAGATGAGATGGGGAATAGTTTTGAGAATATATCCAATGAATTAATGACATATTATCTTCCAGATTTTTATAAGTTTAACATATCCTCCAAAAATACTTATCATGATATTGAAAGTGAACCCTACTATAAATATTTAACAGATAGAGAGATAAAAAATTCAGTAATTAATGATGCGGAAGCAATGGAATTAGAAAAAGAGTTCATATTATCGATGCCGATGAGTGAATTTGAATCAACGCTCAAAATGCCTTATTTTGATAATTTTTTATTAGCAGAGGAAGATTTTGAATTTGAATTTGTTAAAGGTTATTCAGCAAAGGATTATAAACAAGAAATCATACGAGTTTTATATGATTTGAATGATTTTTGTTATGGTAATAAATTAGATTCATTTATTGGACATAGGAATGAATTAATTAATAGTTTAAAATCTTCCGTAGCAAATTGTTCAGGAATGGGAAGTGGAGAGACAAAAGAAAAATATAAAATTGGAAAGCATCATTATATAATGCATTTTAAATTATTTCGACCTGATAGTAGTGTGCGTATATATTTCGATTTTAATGAATCAGCTAATAAGATTGTTTTGGGAAAGATTGGATATCACTTATAAGTAATTTAGGATTTTAGAAAGAAGATTATCATGGAAACATGGCAGGAGTTAAAAGTTACAGTGAAGCGTGAGGGGGAGGAGTTGGTCTCCAATCTCTTGATTGAGTTAGGTGCCCAAGGTGTTGCGATTGAAGATAGCATGGACTATGTGGGAAATGTTGACCGCTTTGGTGAAATTTTCCCAGAGGTGGAGCAGCAAGAAGAAATCGTAGTGACAGCCTACTACCCTGAAACGGTAGATGTGGAAGTGGTTGAGGCAGACTTGCAGGCTCGCTTAGCAGAATTGACAGATTTTATGGATTTGGGAGAGGTCAAAATGGGGACGACTGCCTTGGCTGAGGAAGACTGGGCGGACAACTGGAAGAAATACTATGAACCTGCCCGCATCACTCATGACTTGACTATCGTGCCGTCTTGGACAGACTATGAGGGGACTGCTGGGGAAAAGATTATCAAGCTGGATCCAGGGATGGCTTTCGGGACAGGGACGCATCCAACAACTAAGATGAGCCTTTTTGCCTTGGAACAGGTTCTTCGTGGTGGGGAAACAGTGCTGGATGTGGGGACTGGATCAGGCGTCCTCTCCATTGCTAGCTCGCTACTTGGTGCCAAGGAAATCTTTGCTTACGACCTGGATGATGTAGCGGTTCGAGTTGCTCAAGAAAATATTGAACTCAACCCTGGCATGGAAAATATCCATGTAGCTGCAGGTGATTTGCTTAAGGGAGTTGAGATTGAGGCAGATGTGATTGTAGCTAATATCTTGGCGGATATCCTCGTTCATCTGACGGATGATGCTTATCGCTTGGTCAAGGATGAAGGCTATCTTATCATGAGTGGCATTATCAAGGACAAGTGGGACATGGTGCGCGAGTCGGCTGAGTCAGCTGGATTTTTCCTCGAAACTCACATGGTTCAAGGGGAATGGAATGCCTGCGTCTTTAAGAAAACCAAGGATATTTCCGGTGTGATTGGAGGCTAGAATGCAACAGTATTTTGTCAAAGGCAGTGCTATCTCTCCTGTCACCATCGAGGAAAAGGAAACCAGCAAGCATATGTTTCAGGTTATGCGCTTGAAAGAAGATGATGAGGTGATTTTAGTCTTTGATGATGGTATCAAGCGTTTGGCGCGTGTGCTGGATGTGGAAGCTCGTCAGTTTGAATTGGTAGAAGAACTAGATGACAATGTGGAGCTGCCCGTCCAAGTGACCATCGCATCCGGCTTTCCCAAGGGGGACAAGCTGGAGTTTATCACTCAAAAAGTAACCGAGCTGGGTGCCAGCCAGATTTGGGCCTTTCCTGCTGATTGGTCGGTCGCCAAATGGGATGGCAAGAAATTGGGTAAAAAGGTTGAAAAACTAGAAAAAATTGCCCTTGGAGCAGCAGAACAAAGTAAACGTAATATTGTTCCAAGTATTCAGCTTTTCGAGAAAAAAGCAGACTTTCTAGCACAATTGGACCAGTTTGACTCTATTGTAGTAGCCTATGAAGAATCGGCAAAAGAAGGTGAAGCCGCTGCGCTCTTACAAGCAGTCACTGGTCTTGCAAAAGGAGCCAAATTGCTCTTTATCTTTGGACCAGAAGGTGGTCTCTCACCTGCAGAAATTGAAAGTTTTGAAGCTAAAGGAGCTGTTTTGGCAGGTCTTGGTCCTCGTATTTTGCGAGCAGAAACGGCACCGCTTTATGCCTTATCAGCCCTTAGTGTTTTATTAGAATTAGAGAAATAAGAGGAAGAAAATGGAACAAAAACACCGTTCAGAATTTCCAGAGAAGGAACTTTGGGATTTAACAGCCCTATACCAAGACCGTGAGGATTTCTTGCGTGCAATCGAAAAGGCTCGCGAAGATATTAACCAATTTAGTCGTGATTACAAGGGCAATTTGCATACTTTTGAAGATTTCGAGAAGGCTTTTGCGGAATTGGAGCAAATCTACATCCAGATGAGCCATATTGGCAACTATGGCTTTATGCCTCAGACGACAGACTATAGCAATGAAGAGTTTGCTAATATTGCCCAAGCTGGGATGGAATTTGAAACGGATGCCAGCGTAGCTTTGACCTTCTTTGATGATGCCTTGGTGGCTGCAGACGAGGAAGTCTTGGACCGTTTGGGTGAATTGCCTCACTTGACGGCAGCTATTCGTCAGGCCAAAATTAAAAAAGCCCACTATCTAGGGGCAGATGTGGAGAAGGCCTTGACCAATCTGGGTGAAGTTTTCTACAGTCCGCAGGATATTTACACTAAGATGCGAGCTGGAGATTTTGAAATGGCTGACTTTGAAGTCAATGGCAAAACCTACAAAAACAGCTTTGTCACCTATGAGAATTTCTACCAAAATCACGAGGACGCTGAGGTTCGTAAGAAATCTTTCCGTTCCTTCTCGGAGGGACTTCGTAAGCACCAAAATACGGCTGCAGCAGCCTATCTAGCCCAAGTCAAGTCTGAAAAATTATTGGCAGATATGAAGGGCTACGACTCAGTCTTTGATTATCTTCTAGCTGAGCAAGAAGTGTACCGTGCTATGTTTGACCGCCAGATTGACCTCATCATGAAGGATTTTGCGCCAGTTGCTCAGAGATACCTTAACCATGTTGCCAAGGTCAATGGTCTTGAAAAGATGACCTTTGCAGACTGGAAATTGGACTTGGACAGCGCCCTCAATCCTGAAGTGACTATTGACGACGCCTATGATTTGGTCATGAAGTCGGTAGAGCCTTTGGGACAAGAATATTGTCAGGAAGTTGCTCGCTATCAAGAAGAGCGCTGGGTGGACTTCGCTGCCAATAGTGGTAAGGATTCTGGTGGTTATGCTGCAGATCCATATCGCGTGCACCCTTATGTCCTCATGAGTTGGACAGGTCGTTTGAGCGATGTCTATACCTTGATTCATGAAATCGGGCATTCTGGTCAGTTCATCTTTTCAGATAATCACCAGAGTTACTTCAACGCCCACATGTCTACTTACTACGTCGAAGCACCATCAACCTTCAATGAATTACTTCTCAGTGATTATTTGGAGCACCAGTCTGACGACCCGCGTCAAAAACGCTTCGCTCTTGCCCACCGTTTGACAGATACCTACTTCCATAATTTCATCACCCACCTCTTGGAAGCAGCCTTCCAGCGTAAGGTGTATACATTGATTGAAGAAGGGGAGACTTTTGGAGCAAGCAAGCTCAACAGCATTATGAAGGAAGTTTTGACAGACTTCTGGGGAGATGCCATTGAAATTGACGACGATGCGGCTCTGACTTGGATGCGCCAAGCTCACTACTACATGGGCTTGTATAGCTACACTTACTCTGCTGGTCTTGTTATCTCGACTGCGGGTTACCTTCATTTGAAACATTCAGAAACTGGAGCTGAAGACTGGCTCAATCTCCTCAAATCAGGTGGTAGCAAAACACCGCTTGAGTCAGCCATGATTATCGGAGCGGATATTTCAACAGACAAACCACTTCGTGATACCATTCAGTTCTTGTCAGACACAGTTGACCAGATTATCGCCTACAGTGCCCAGTTGGGAGAGTAAGGGGAATAGAAAGGTTGTTCTAGAATGATGTTCATGGGCTTGTTAAGCGTCATTATGATTGGCTTAGCTGTAGCTATTTTCCAACACGCTGTTGAAGGTTGTGATGTTAAATTTGAACTTGCGGTAGAGTTGGTATTGATCCTTATTTACTTCATTTTTTATCAGATTGTGTTTAATTGAGAATTCAATATTAAGTCATTTAAGGCTGGATTTTTGAACAGTTGTTAGAAATGTAGAGGTATTGACCATGTATCAAGAGTTACTAAGAAAAATAGCAGAAGAAAAACCAAGTTATCATCAGGAGGAAATCCAGTGGTTGCTTGACCATTTGGGAGATCCTTCTTCAGAAATTCGCGATGATCTTGTTTTTACAAGCTTTGCTAGAGGGATTCAGGAAGAGCTATTTACACAGGAACAATTTCAGTTCATTGCTGAGATGATCTCAGCTGATGGAGGACTAGATAAAGAGATTGATAAGGTAGACCTGCCAACACTTGAACGTTCTTTTAGGGCACTTGTTTATGCAAATCTCTTGTCTGCAGATGCTAACCAGCAATCGGGTTTTTATCAGGGATTAAAAGCAGAAATTCGCAATGTCCTTTTAAATCAAGGTTTGCACTATCTTTCAAAAGAAAAAGACACGACAGGTTTTTCAAGTCAGTATGGTTGGGTTCACGCTTTTGCACATGGAGCCGATTTACTGACGGAGGTAGTTTGTCATCCAGACTTTCCTAAAAACAGAATTCATGAAGTCTTTGACATACTTGGCCAATTATTTAAAAGAATTCCCATTCGTTTTACAGATGATGAAGATTGGCGTTTAGCCAGAGCACTTTATGAACCGATTTTACAAGGGAAGTTGGAGCAAGAGCAAGTAGCTGCTTGGATAAAAACGGTTGATTTTCCGATAGAAGAGAGGGAGGATTTTTACAAATTTTCCAACTTCAGATCCTGTCTGTTGGAAGTCTATGTCCAACTTGACCAGAGAAATAGTTTACAAGATGACTTGAAAGAAGCTATCCAATCTTTTCAATACTAAGAAAAAGCGAGTCAGATTTTCCAATCAATTTTCTTGAAACCCTTTCCTTCTTTTGATAGACTAGTATCTAGTTTTTGAAAAAAGGAGAAAGAAAATGAAAAAATTTGTTGCTGAATTAATCGGTACTTTCATGCTTGTGTTTATCGGGACAGGAGCTGTTGTTTTTGGAAATGGTCTTGATGGCCTTGGACACCTTGGAATTGCTTTTGCCTTTGGTCTGGCAATCGTAGTCGCTGCTTACTCAATCGGAACTGTTTCAGGTGCTCACTTGAATCCAGCGGTTTCGATTGCTATGTTTGTAAACAAACGTTTGTCATCAAAAGACCTTGTCAATTACATCCTTGGACAAGTTGTTGGAGCTTTCATCGCTTCTGGCGCTGTCTTCTTCCTCTTGGCGAACTCAGGTATGTCAACTGCTAGCCTTGGTGAAAATGCCTTGGCAAACGGTGTCACTGTCTTTGGTGGTTTCTTATTTGAAGTTATCGCAACTTTCTTGTTTGTCTTGGTTATCATGACAGTGACTTCAGAAAGCAAGGGCAATGGAGCGATTGCTGGTTTGGTAATCGGTTTGTCATTGATGGCCATGATCCTTGTGGGCTTGAACATTACTGGACTTTCAGTTAACCCAGCCCGTAGCTTGGCACCAGCTGTCTTGGTAGGTGGTGCAGCCCTTCAACAAGTATGGATTTTCATCCTTGCCCCAATCGTTGGTGGAGTTCTAGCAGCCCTTGTTGCTAAAAACTTCCTTGGAACAGAAGAATAATTGAAACTCAAAAAGCCTTGCTCCTCGTTTTGAGGAACAGGGCTTTTTCTTATCTGTTTATACTCAATGAAAATCAAAGAGCAAACTAGGAAACTAGCCGCAGGCTGTACTTGAGTACGGCAAGGCGACGTTGACGCGGTTTGAAGAGATTTTCGAAGAGTATTAACGGTTGTCAATTTTCTCTGGATAAAGGTCGTGTTGGAAGAGGCGTTGTTCTGCCAAGCCTTCATACTTAGTTCCAGGCTTACCGTAGTTGTAGTAGGGGTCGATTGAGATTCCACCGCGTGGAGTGAATTTCCCCCAGACCTCTAAATAGCGAGGGTTTAGCAAGTTGACCAAGTCTTTACCAATGGTGTTGATACAGTTTTCATGAAAATCCCCATGATTTCGGTAACTAAAGAGGTAGAGTTTGAGGGATTTTGACTCGACACAGAGCTTGTCAGGAATGTAGGAAATATAAATGGTCGCAAAGTCTGGCTGAGCAGTGATTGGGCAAAGCGAGGTAAATTCAGGACAGTTGAATTTAATAAAATAGTCATTTTCCACATGACGATTGTCAAAGGATTCGAGGACTTCTGGTTGATAGTCGAAAATGTAGTTGGTTTCTTTATTGCCTAGTAGGCTAAGGTTTTTCATTTCTTCTTGTTGTGACATGATTTTTCTTTCTAATCTTAAACACCACGTTGGTTATCGTAGAGGAGGGTATGGAGTTGGGGAAGGACGCGGACATTGCCCCAGCTATCGTCAGCAGCGACGCGTTCCCAGAGTTCTTTGAGACGGTCCAGTTGGTCTTGGACAATATTTCCTGTAGCCTTGGGCTCAGGATTTCCTGCTGATAAGAAGAGAACATCTGGTTGATAGCGTTCTTGAATTCCTTTGGCAAAGGCCAAATCGGCATCGTCAAAGACAGGGATTTTAAAGGTGACCTTGTCTGGGTCTAGTTGGGAAACAATGAAGTCCAAGGTCTCAAAGTTGACTTCCATTTTGGATGAAGGAGGTTTGGGGCTGAGAGTGACCTGGTCGATATCTTTTAACCAATTTTGCCAGCGGGATCCTTGGGTCTCAACAGCTAGAGTGACACCGCGTTCCTTGAGCTTGGTGACCAGTTCAGCCATGTTGGCTGCTAGGATAGCAGGATTTCCCCCAGACAGGGTAACGTAGTCGTAGCTCCCTAGTTTATCCAAGGCAGCAATGACCTCGTCAGCTGTCATACGAGTTGGTTTTTCAGAACCATCCCAAGTGAAGGCAGAATCGCACCAGTCGCAGTGGTAGTCGCAACCAGCAGTGCGGACAAACATGGTTTTCTGCCCAATAGCACGGCCTTCACCTTGAAAGGTAGGGCCAAAAATTTCCAGAACTGGTAGTTTGAGGACACGTTCCCTAGTCATCTAACCACTCCCGTCTAAATTCTGCAAAGGCAGTCGGAGTTTCATAGAGGCGAACGTACTCCAAACGGAGACCGCGTTCGTCTGGCAACTCTTGACTCATGGTTTGGAAAATCCAGTAAACCATATTTTCAGCAGTCGTGTTCATATAAGGCAGAGTTTCATTGAGATAGCGATGATCCAAGTGGGGCTCTAAGTAGTTCTTGTAAATAGCTTTGATGTCTCCGAAATCGTAGGTCATACCACGTTCATCTAAAAATCCACTGACAGCAATCTGCAGATGATAGGTGTGGCCGTGCAGGGATTTGCATTTTCCCTCATAGTGAAAGAGGTGGTGGGCAGCATCAAAGGTAAATTCTTTTGATACTAAGGTTCTGTGAGGATTGTAGACAAGAGACTCCCCAGTTTCCTGTTTGATTTCTTTGGGTGCAAAAAACATTAGGCTTCTCCTTTCTGTGAGAGATAAACATCTAGACCATGCTGACGTAAATGGCAGGCTGGGCAATCTCCACAGCCACTGCCGATAATCCCGTTGTAGCAGGTCAAGGTCTTCTCACGAACATAGTCAAAGGCACCGAGTTGGTCGGCTAATTCCCATGTTTCAGCCTTGTCCAGCCACATGAGAGGCGTTTGGATAACGAAGTCGTAATCCATGGCAAGGTTGAGGGTGACATTAAGAGATTTGACAAAGACATCCCGACAATCGGGGTAGCCTGAGAAGTCTGTTTCGCAGACACCTGTCACGATATCTTTAATGCCTCGTTGCTTGGCAAGAACCGCCGCAAAGGACAAAAAGAGGTGGTTGCGACCGTCAACGAAGGTATTGGGAACCTCTCCCTCTTTTTGCTCAATCTCCATATCAGAGGTCAGGGCATTTTCAGTGATTTGCCCCAGAAGAGACATATCTAAGATGTGATGACGAATGCCTTGTTCCTTAGCGATTGCTTGGGCAACTTGAATTTCGAGATGATGACGTTGACCGTAGGCAAAGGTGACAGCTTCGACTGTTTCATAGTGTTCTTTAGCCCAGAAGAGGCAGGTTGTGGAATCTTGACCGCCACTAAAGACGACCAAGGCTGATTGACGTTTCATAGTACTCCTTCCAAAATGGGAAATGTTCAGAGCACGCAAAAAGCTCCCATGAGGGAGCTAAAAAATACCAAGTCAAGGTTTTTTTTAGCGATGGCATGTCCCAAACATCGTAATATTCTACCTACAGTCTAGCATATTTTTTGAAAAATGGCAAAGGGCAAGAAAAAAGAGACCAAATAAAGCACTTGGTCTCTCGTTTGATTAGCTCAATTCAGCAACGATGGCCTTGATTTGTTCTGCTGTATGAACACCAGCAACTTGTTTCACAACTTGGCCGTCTTTTTTGAAGAGAAGAGTTGGGATAGACATGATTCCAAAAGCACGAGCTGTGTTTGGATTTTCATCCACGTCCATTTTAACGATTTTCAAGACATCTTCTGAAAGTTCTTCAGACAATTTATCTAAGATTGGACCTTGCATACGACATGGACCACACCAAGTTGCCCAGAAGTCTACCAAGACCAAACCGTCTTTTGTTTCTTGTTCGAATGTTGCATCTGTAATTGCTTTTGCCATTGTATTTCTCCTTTTTTAGTTATATTGGCTTAAATCTTGTTTCATGAGATAGAAGAAGACATCTCCATAAGTCCCATGGTAGTCCAAATCATGACCGTTGTAAGTTAATTTTTGGACAGGGTAGTAGTCTGCGACGCCGATAAGGCAAGCTTGTTGTGAACGATCAAAATCTTCATAAGACTCGAAAGTCACAGTTCTTTCGTTCTTGCTGGCATCTAGATAGGTAATTTCAATCATTTTAAAAACTCCTTTGTTTAATGATGACTTTATTTTACTCCTTGTAAAAGAGAATGTCAAGAAAAATGATTGCGCACGCAACTTTTTTTCTAAAATCATCTTAAACCAAGAAATCCAAACTAGTTTCCAAGCTTTCTTCGACAGCCTTTTGTAGCGAGGCCAGTGTCTTTTGCCCATCACCTGTCAGGCAGATAAAGCTAGAGCGTCTATCTTGATCGCAACACCTGCGACTGAGTAGACCGCAATTTTTAGCTTCTAAGCGAGCCACCATGCGAGAAACAGCGCTCGGGCTCAGATGAAGTTTATCTGGCAGGTCAATCTGGCGTAGAGATTTTTCTTGGGCCAAATCCAGATAGTAGAGCAGGTAAAACTCTTTCAAGGTCAGACTTTGGTCACTCTGCTGGGCAATGGTCTCTTCCAAGAGACCTTCAATTTCTTTTTGACGACGATTGAAGTCAAACCATTTTTCCAAATAGGTCATAGTATCTCCTTTCTTTTGAGAGTCATAAATAGAAGAATGTCCACTTACGGACAATCTCTGCATCACAAGATGATTGCGCATGCAATAATTATACTACTTTTCAAGAAGGCTGGCAAGAAGGACGCTGAAATCTTTGATCCTCAATTACGCCTGTTTTCACCAGCCTGTAATTGCATGTATCCCCTTTCCTCTCTAATTTTCATCAACTCTTGTGTATTTCCTTGAAATTTTCTGAAAAAAGAGTAAACTGGTATGCAAGAAGTCTATTTCGTGGAGTTTAGGATGAAATTATATGTTCAATTAATGATTCTCTTTGTGATTTCTCTAATCGGAGAGGGGATTTCCAGTTTCTTTCATTTGCCCATCCCAGGCAGTATTATCGGTTTGATTATTCTCTTTCTAGCCTTACAATTCAAGTGGCTGAGAACCAGGCATGTCAACATGGTTGGGAATTTCTTGCTGGCCAATATGACCATTCTCTTTTTGCCGCCAGCAGTGGGCATCATGGAGAAGTTTGATGTGATTGCTCCCTATCTCTTGCCCATTGTCTTGATTGTCTTTTTTGCAGCAGTCATCAATATCATCCTCATTGCCTTGGTGGTTCAGTTCATAAAAAGACGATTTGAGGGAGATTATGAGAAAGGAGATGCCAAATGAGTGAATTTGTTTCCAATCCCCTGTTTGGGCTTGCCTTGTCTATTCTAGCTTATCTAGTGGGAATGCTGATTTATAGACGTTTTCCCCATCCATTGACAACGCCCTTGCTTTTGTCGGCTGTTTTCATTATCATCTTTTTAAAAGTAACGGGCATTTCTTATCAAGATTATTACCAAGGTGGGGTGTATCTGAATAACTTGATTGTCCCATCGACCGTGGCTCTAGGGATTCCGCTTTACAAGAGTTTTCACTTGATGAAGCACCATGCGCGCAGTATTCTCTTTGGTAGTCTGCTAGCGGTAGTGGTCAATACCTCTTTTACAGCCCTTGTGGCTAAAATCTTTGGCATGGACTTTTTCCTAGCCATTTCTCTCTTTCCCAAGTCAGTAACAACCGCCATGGCAGTGGGAATTACAGAAAAATTGCAAGGCTTGACCACCGTGACCTTGGTTGTTGTAGTGGCGACTGGGATTTTGACCAGTGTGATTGGCCCAACCCTTTTGAAGTGGTTGAAAATTGACGATCCAGTAGCAGTCGGGCTTTCCCTTGGAGGAACAGGCCATGCTGTCGGAACAGGAACAGCCTTTCGATACGGCTCTGTAGCAGGAGCCATGGGTGGTTTGGCTATCGGTGTCACCGGTATTCTCTATGTTTTTGTCAGCCCTATTGTAGCCAGTTTGATATTGAGTTAATACTCTTCGAAAATCAAATTCAAACCGCGTCAACGTCGCCTTGCCGTAGGTATGGTTACTGACTTCGTCAGTTCTATCCACAACCTCAAAACACTGTTTTGAGCAACCTGCGGCTAGTTTCTTAGTTTGCTCTTTGATTTTAATTGAGTTAAAAAGCAAGGAATTCGGGTTCCTTGCTTTTTAAAATCGTATGTTATAGAATACTACTTTTCTTTGCTTAGGTGAATGACTTGGTCGTAGTGTTTTAAGTCTTCTTCTGTATAGTGGTGAATGACTTCAATAACTGTTTGAGGTAGGGAGAAGAGCAAGTCACTAATTTTTCTGCTATTTTCCGAGTCAAGATTGGCCTTAATCTCATCAGCTAAGATGAGTTGGCTATCGTGGTAGAGGGCGCGAGCAATTTCTAGTCGTTGTTTCTCGCCACCAGACAGACTATCATTGCTGAGCGTTCGATTTTTCAAATATTCTAATCCTGTTTTTTTGAGTATATGATTTAAAGTCTCTGGATTTTTATCCAGTCCTAGAAGGATATTGTCTTCCAGAGAGAGCGTGTCAAAGTAATGGCTATCTTGGAGGATATAGGAACTAAAGCCTGTGATTTTTTGACGTGCCAGGTTTTGACCAGCAAAGCTAATCTGGCCACTTGTCGGTATCTCTTCTCCATGAATGATATTGAGTAGAATCGTCTTACCAGAGCCACTTTCCCCGATAATGGCTATTTTTTCTCCTTGCTTGATGTGTATGGAAATCGGAGACAGGAGGATATTTCCATCTTTTTCAAGGGAGATGGTGTCAAGCTGGATAGGGAAAATATTTTCTATGTTTCTAGGCGAGATGGAGTCAGACTGGTCCAAAAGTTTTTGGTATTTGTTGAGAAGAGTTCGAGTCGCTTTTCGGGTGTTGGTAAAGTAGGCCAACTCTTGGAATTGATAGCCAATATTATGGGAAACCAGATAGATGGCCACAAAACTCGCTGCATCTAAATAATTATAGTAGGTCATAAATCCACCGATGACGATAGGTGTGACAGAACAAAAGGCATCGATGCTATTGATAAAGAGACTGTTTAAAGTGCGTTGTTTTTCATAGTTGATTTCGGCATCCAGACTGGTTTGTAATTGCTTTTGATAGTGAGCAAAAAAGTAGTCTTGCCCCTGATAATGGCGAATTTGTTGGCTACCACCAATAAAATTTGTCAAGCTTGCTAAGTAGCTCTGGTTAACAGTGGACCGCTTTTCAGAAAGTGAATCCAAACGCTTTGATCCGATAGCACTGCAGAGTACAGGAAAGGAGTAGAAGAGGATGAAAATCAAGCCCAGGTAAAAATTGGTCCATAGGGCATAGAGAATAGACACAGTGGTAAAGCCCAGAGAAGAAATGATGATGACGGTTGGTTCGATATAGCTTTCTTCTAGTTGCTTGACGTCGTTTTCTAGGTCAGACAAAATATCCTTTTCATAAATCTCATAACTGTTTAAAAATCGCTTGAAAATAGCACTCTTGATTCCATATTTGAAATCAGTAATCAAACGGGCATAGTAATAGCGTTTTCCAGCTAAGCCTAGTAGGAGGATGAGGTTTCCAAGGATTCCTAGAGTTAATACTTTCCAAAGAATGTCTAGTTCTTGATTGGTAAAACTAGCAACAATATTTTGAACAAGGGCTGGCGTGATAATTGCTTCCAGCCAGGTAACGGCAATAGAAAAGAAGTAAAGTATGAGGTGTTTCTTGGAAAAGAAATTTTTAAGCATAGCGGATAAACCTTTTGAAATTATTAACGAGTTTAGATATTTTGGATTGATCTTGTGAAAGATAAATAATTTCTTTAATACAATATTCCATTAATTCAGGCTTATGACATTCTATAAATTGTCCATCTTCGTTAATTACTGAAGAATAACCATCAATGATATTGGCAACGCATTCAAGACACATACCTTTACACCAACAATCTTTACATTGTTGGAAGTATTCTTTATTATTAAATAGCTCTGCTTTAGAGCTATTATGAATTCCCCAAAATCTAAAACACAATTTTTTGCTACCATCAACATCAAAAGTTATGGTATTTGAAGGATCTATATCGTCGCAGAATGTATGATTAGTACTCTTATAAATCATAGAAATTAAAACATCATATAAGATGGGACTTATAAAAGCTTTTTCATTATTTTCAACAATATTATTTATAGAATCAGTAATGAATTTTTTCCTATCTACTAAGCTTTTTTCCATTTCTTTAACCACAAGCACCTTATTTTTACTAAATACGTCATTGATGTTAAAGTGTACATCCATATTTGTAAAATATTGGAAAATATCATCTCTACT
Organism: bacterium; assembly: GCA_905221105.1. Taxonomy (GTDB): domain Bacteria; phylum Bacillota; class Bacilli; order Lactobacillales; family Streptococcaceae; genus Streptococcus. Next base: position 115,824 of record CAJNBW010000003.1, on the reverse strand, counting down.
TAGAGAATGTAATTGATGTAGTCTAGTGTATGTTGAAGCAATTTCAAAATTAGTGTAGTTTATAGTTTTTAAATAGTGGATAAATTTAGTAGTTTTACGATGGCTACCTTTACCTCTTAATTTATCATGTATAAATTCTGGACCATCTAGACTAATAGTTAGATATGGTTGGAAATTATCTATTATTTTTTTAACATTATTATTTAGTACTGTTCCGTTAGTCACGGTTTCTATTTTAAGTATAGTTGTAAATTTGGAAAATCCTTTAATAATGTATTCGAATAATTGAGTATTAAGAAAAGGTTCTCCACCAAATAGGATAAGTCTATTAATTTGTGTTATACCTCTAAATTTGACTTCGTTAATAATATTATCAGCAGTATCTAGAGTCATGATTTTATTATCCATGCCGTAATTTCCACCATCCGCATAACAGTAAGAACAGGATAAATTGCAACTGTTAGATATGTTAATAACAATTTTTTGTAAAACATTTTTGGGGATGTAGGGGGGCTTATAGGAGGTAGTTCCCTCTACTGAAGAAGTAGATAATGTGAATTTCTCACTATCGAAATAATAATCCCCAATGTTAGTATATATTTTTTTTAGCATAATATCACCATTATAAAATAAAGGAGACGAGTGAGAACTCGTCTCATAGAAAACTATCGTCCGCCACCACAAGAATGGCTTGGACCACAATGACCTGGTACGGAGTAAGTTTGATCTGTATCTAATAGATCTTCAAGGTCAATAATTTGCGCTGTTCTCATATTTTCACCTCCTTAATTTGATGATTTAATGATACTCTTTTTGAAATAATAATTAAAAATTTTCCCATATAAGAAAATTATTTCAGTTCTTCCATTACCTTTGCTAAATGTTTTTCAAATTTTTTTGCTAAGCTATCGCTGTGGACTAACTTCATCGTTGCTATGCACTTTCTCATTTCTAAAACAGAACGTTTATTTTTGTCTTTTTTTAAAGTGTATAAGTTTTCGGCATAGTGAAAAACTAATTTTTCATATATCTCAGTTTCTGTGAAATAACAATGTTTTAGTTGCTTTTTAAAATATAAAGAATCTAAAAATTCCTCTCTTTCTATACACGTGATATATCCATTTAGTAACATGGTAGCAAGCAATCTACGATAATGTGGTAAATCTCTGTAGAATTCGGAACGTTGACACATTTCTCTTGATAAGCACATCATAGTAGGGTGAGATAATACATCTAGAGTATTCATAAACAAAAGTAATTCATAGCATCCCCAGTATTCCACAGAAAAAAGATAGTCAGATAGATATTTAATATCAGATTCATGGTAATAGATTTTTTCTGACAAATCTTGTAAGCGAATTTTAACTAGAATGGTATTCAGAGTATAGAATTTCTCTCTTTTTGTAGTCTTTTCAAGTTGAGAAATAAGCAGTTTTTCCATTCCTGAAATATCTCTTTTAGAGCTTAGAAGTCGAATTTGCTCTAATAATTCATTTATTTCATCCCTATGAAAGTCATTTGCAGCATACATAAATTCTTCGACAGGCATATTAATAGCATCTAATGCTTGCATAAATTTACCAATCGTCAGATCGGAATTTTCTCTTTCAAATCTAGAAATATGTGATGTGGATAGACCATGTTTTGCAACATCTTTTAATGTTAATCCACGTGATTCTCTAAATTGTTTAAAAATTTTTCCGTAATTTTTCATTTGTGTTACCTCAATTGCTTATATGGGAATTTTTTAGTATGTTTTCAAAATATTATATCATATATAAAAAAAGAAAGTGAGGTTGTTTATATGAATAAAAAGATGATTGTAACCCTGGTTCTATGTATTCTAGAGTCAATAATTGTTATTGGCGTTGGCTAAAACCAAAATTAGTTAGCAATAATCTAAAAAACACAGAAAATCAATTTTTTATTAATTTGATTTTCTGTGTTTTTCTTAAATAGATGTTATCCTTTTTGATTTTAAAATTATTGCAAATTAACCTTGTTTCTCAAAATATAGTAGGTTCCGAGATAAAAGATAGCTATGAAAATGAGTTCTTCAAAAATGCCTGTACTTGCTCCCATATAGAAATTATCATTAAATCCTGCAAGTGAATTGACATAGAAGTTAGTACTGGTATTGAAGAAGACTTCAATAAATCCAATGACGATTTGGATACCAATATAGGCTGCAACAGCGAGTGCTGTGCGGTATTCGTTGAAAAGTTGTCCGATGGAAATAGCCAAGTAGATGCAGAGGATTCCAGAAATGGTATTTAGTAGGAAGGATAATCCCACAAGAGAGAGTTGAGGAAGATGTGTTTCTATAAATGGAATCAAGTCAGAAGTTGCAAACCAATCTGGAGCCGTAAGGGTCAGAACAATGAAAGCACTGATTGCTAGTACAGTAGTGCTGACAATAGACCAGATAAAGGCACCGACTAGTTTGGCTGAGATGATATAATGTTCAGAAACTGGCAAGGTCAAAGTCAGATAACCTTGTCGGTCATAGACACTACCTTTGAAGCGTTTAATAATTAAGAAAATAGTTGAAATCCCCAGTGTAATCATCAAGCCACTAAAGACAGTAGCTAGAAAAAGTAGCATAGTAAGTTGACTTTCTTTGGCAGGTAGATTGTTATAGGTCTGTGTCTGTATTCCGATAATGGCAGAAAGGGCTAGCACGGCAACGTAGAGGGCTAAATACCACTTGTTAACATTTTTAAATTCGTAGCGAACTAAATTCCAAAACATAATAATCTCCTTTGCTTAGGCCTTAAATTCCTGACGGAAGAGTTGGTCAATGGATTCACCTGACTCATAGCGAATGTCATCTACATTTCCTTGACGGACGACTTTTCCGTCTTTTAGGAAGACAATTTCATCCAAGATTGGCTCGATATCAGAAATCAAGTGGGTAGAAATCAAAACGGTAGAAGTTGGGGAGTAGTTGTTGATAATGGTATTGAGGATATACTCACGGGCTGCTGGATCCACCCCACCAATAGGTTCGTCCAGAACGTAGAGACGAGCATCACGGCTCATAACCAAAATCAGTTGGACCTTTTCCTTGTTCCCTTTTGATAATTTCTTGAGACGACTATTTTCATCAATACCAAGGTCTGCAAGTAGATGATGGGCGCGTTCCAGATTGAAATCTTTATAGAAGGTCTTGAAGTAGGTTAGGGCTTCTTTGACCTTCATTTGTTCATTGAGATAGGTCGTATCCGGCAAATAAGCTACGATAGCCTTGGTTGCTGGGCTTGGGTCCATGTCGTTGATAAGGACACGTCCTTGATCTGGTTGTAAGAGGCCGTTGATTAGTTTAATCAAGGTTGTTTTCCCTGAACCGTTTGGTCCAAGGAGACCAACAATTTTTCCAGCTGGGATGTCAAGAGAAACATTTTCAAGGGCTGGGGTTGCTCCATATGATTTGGATACATTTTCAAATGCTAGTAATGACATAGGCTTAAACTCCTTTAATATAATCGCCGACTACGCCTGGTAGTTCTTCTTTTTCATAGCCAAAATGGGTCATGGAGGAAACGAAGTGTTCCAATTCTTCTTCTGATAGTTGTTTGCGCGATTGGGCAATCAGCTCCTTATCCTCAGTTACAAATCGTCCAGTTGTGCGCTTGCTGTAGACAAATCCTTCTCGTTCGAGGTCTGACAAGGCTCTTTGGATAGTGTTGGGATTGACACCAGCCTCGCTCGCCAGCTCCCTCACGGTTGGAAGTTGTTGATTGGGTTCCAGTGCATGGGAGACAATCTGAAGCTTGATTTTCTCCATAATCTGTAAATAAATGGGTTTTTTGTTGTCAAATGTCCAGGACATCTTGGTCTCCTTTCTTTTATCCTTTTGTCTTAATTAAATAATACAACAAAACAAAAAACTTGTCAAGCAAAAAGAAGAATTGTTTTGGGAATCGCTTAAAAAATGGTATAATGAAAAGAAAACGATAAGGAGGGAAAGGATGCGTTGTCCAAAATGTGGGGCTACCAAGTCAAGTGTTATCGATAGTCGCCAAGCAGAAGAAGGGAACACCATTCGTAGAAGACGTGAGTGCGACGAATGTCAACACCGTTTTACAACCTATGAACGGGTAGAAGAAAGAACCTTAGTGGTTGTTAAAAAAGATGGCACACGGGAACAATTCTCCAGAGATAAAATCTTTAATGGGATTATCCGCTCAGCCCAGAAACGTCCTGTGTCAAGTGATGAAATCAACATGGTAGTCAATCGTATCGAACAGAAACTCCGTGGTCGAAATGAAAATGAAATTCAAAGTGAGGACATTGGTTCACTCGTCATGGAGGAGTTGGCTGAATTAGATGAGATTACCTATGTACGTTTTGCCAGTGTCTATCGTAGTTTTAAGGATGTCAGTGAGCTAGAGAGCCTGCTCCAACAAATCACCCAATCCTCTAAAAAGAAAAAGGAAAGATAAATGAAGCCAATTGACCGTTTTTCTTATCTAAAGAATAATCGGGTGTCGCAAGATACCTCATCTCTGGTACAGTGCTACCTCCCGATTATCGGTCAGGAGGCACTGAGCCTTTATCTTTATACGATTAGTTTTTGGGATAATGGCAGAAAGGAATACCTTTTTTCAAGCATTCTCAACCATCTCAATTTTGGGATGGAAAGACTTTTAAAATCCTTGAAAATCCTATCTGCTTTCAATCTTTTGACTCTCTATCAAAAGGGGGACGTTTATCAGCTAGCTCTCCATGCTCCTCTTTCGAGTCAGGACTTTTTGGAACATCCTGTTTATCGCAGACTTTTGGAGAAAAAGATTGGAGATGCAGCTGTAGAGGATTTGAAAGTTGAGAGTGCTGAGGGAGAAGAAATACCCGTCTCCCTCAATCAAGTCTTTCCAGACTTGGCAGAACTGGGAAGTCAAGAAGACCTTGGTCTTAAGAAGAAAGTGGCCAATGATTTTGACTTGGACCATTTTCGTCAGCTCATGGCTCGAGACGGACTTCGTTTTGCGGATGAACAATCCGATGTCTTAAACCTCTTTGCCATTGCTGAGGATAAGAAATGGACTTGGTTTGAGACCTATCAATTGGCCAAGTCGACAGCTGTTTCCCAGGTTATTTCAACCAAACGCATGCGGGAAAAAATCGCTCAAAAACCGATTTCCTCTGACTTTAGTCCTAAGGAAGCAACCATTATCAAGGAAGCCAAAAGTAAAACTGCCCTGCAGTTCTTGGCAGAAATCAAGCAGACACGCAAGGGAACCATTACCCAAACAGAGAGAGAACTTTTGCAACAGATGGCTGGCTTGGGCTTGCTGGACGAAGTCATTAATATTATTCTCTTGTTGACCTTTAATAAGGTGGATTCGGCAAATATCAATGAGAAATATGCCATGAAGGTAGCCAATGACTATGCCTATCAAAAGATTCATTCGGCAGAAGAGGCAGTCTTGCGAATTCGTGAGCGAGGGCAGAAGAGGCAGTCTCAAAAAAGCAGTAACCCCAGTCCTACCAAGTCCAATGTACCCAAGTGGAGCAATCCAGATTATAAGAATGAAACCAGCGAGGAAACTCGTCTGGAACTAGAACGTAAGAAACAAGAACTATTAGCTCGATTAGAAAAAGGAGGAGATTAGATGGAAAGTGTCGGAGACGTGCTCAAACGTCAACCTAGCCGTTTTCACTATCAAGATTTGGTCCAGAAAATCATGAAGGATCCTGATGTTGCGGCCTTTATCCAGCAAGAAAACCTCAGCCCAGAGGAATTGAATCGCAGTATCTCCAAATTTAATCAATACATCACCGAGCGTGATAAGTTTCTCCGTGGTGATACGGATTATATTGCCAAAGGTTATAAGCCTATCTTGGTTATGAATCATGGTTATGCGGATGTTTCTTATGAAGAAACTCCTGAACTAATCGCAGCGGAAAAAGAAGCGGCTATTAAGAACCGTCTCAAGTTAATCAATCTGCCAGTCAGTCTCAAGAAAGCTAGTTTGGCTCAAGTTGACTTGGATGATTTGGGGCGCTTGCCAGTTTTTGAAAAGCTATTAGCCTTTGTGGAGCAATATCCAGCTATTCGAAAAGGTCTTTATCTATATGGAGACTTTGGTGTAGGTAAAAGTTTCATGGTGGCTGCCTTGGCTCATGATTTATCAGAAAAACGTGGTGTTTCCTCAACTCTCCTCCACTATCCTAGCTTTGTCATTGATGTCAAAAATGCTATTGGTGATGGCAATGTCAAGACCTTGGTGGATGAGATTAAGCTTTCTGAAGTCCTGATTTTAGATGATATTGGTGCCGAGCAATCAACAGCTTGGGTGCGGGATGAAATCTTGCAAGTCATTCTCCAATATCGGATGCAGGAAAATTTACCGACCTTTTTCACATCTAACTTCAACTTTGAAGAATTGGAGCTGCATTTCGCTAAAGGGAAACATGGAAATGACGAAACCTGGGAAGCCAGACGGGTCATGGAACGCATCCGTTATTTGGCTGAGGAGACTCGTTTAGAAGGAGTGAACCGTCGATGACAGAAACGATTAAACTGATGAAAGCTCACACGTCAGTGCGCAGATTTAAGGAGCAAGCCCTTCCTCAAGAAGACTTGACTGAAATCCTGACAGCAGCTCAGATGGCTTCATCTTGGAAGAATTTCCAATCCTACTCTGTGATTGTAGTGCAAAGTCAAGAAAAGAAGGATGCCTTGTATGAATTGGTGCCTCAAGAAGCTATTCGCCAGTCTGCTGTTTTCCTTCTCTTTGTCGGAGATTTGAACCGAGCAGAAAAGGGAGCCCGACTTCATACTGACTCATTCCAACCACAAGGTGTAGAAAGTCTCTTGATTAGTTCGGTCGATGCAGCTCTTGCTGGACAAAATGCCCTGCTGGCGGCTGAAAGTTTGGGCTATGGTGGTGTCATCATTGGCTTGGTGCGTTACAAGTCAGAAGAAGTAGCAGAGCTTTTTAACTTGCCTGACTACACCTATCCTGTTTTTGGGATGGCGCTGGGTCTTCCAAATGAAGAACATGAAGTTAAACCTCGCTTGCCATTGACTCAAGTGGTATTTGAGGAAGAATATCAGGAACAGACAGTTGATGTGATTGAAGCTTATGACCGTGTACAGGCGGACTATGCTGGCGCGCGTGCGACAACAAGCTGGAGTCAACGCCTAGCAGAACAGTTTGGTCAAGCTGAACCAAGCTCAACTAGAAAAAATCTTGAACAGAAGAAGTTATTGTAGAAAGTGAGAAATTATGGCCCTACCAACTATTGCCATTGTAGGACGTCCCAATGTTGGGAAATCAACCCTATTTAATCGGATCGCTGGTGAGCGAATCTCCATTGTAGAAGATGTCGAAGGAGTGACACGTGACCGTATCTATGCGACGGGTGAGTGGCTCAATCGCTCTTTTAGCATGATTGATACAGGAGGAATCGATGATGTCGATGCTCCTTTTATGGAACAAATCAAACACCAGGCAGAAATTGCCATGGAAGAAGCCGATGTTATCGTTTTTGTCGTGTCTGGTAAGGAAGGAATTACCGATGCGGACGAATACGTAGCCCGTAAGCTTTATAAGACCCACAAACCAGTTATCCTCGCAGTTAACAAGGTGGATAACCCTGAGATGCGAAATGATATCTATGATTTCTATGCCCTCGGTTTGGGTGAACCACTGCCTATCTCATCTGTCCATGGTATCGGTACAGGGGATGTGTTAGATGCGATTGTAGAAAATCTTCCAAATGAATACGAAGAAGAAAATCCAGATGTCATTAAGTTTAGCTTGATTGGTCGTCCTAACGTCGGAAAATCAAGCTTGATCAACGCTATCTTGGGAGAAGACCGTGTCATTGCCAGTCCAGTTGCTGGAACAACGCGTGACGCCATTGATACCCACTTTACAGATACAGATGGCCAAGAGTTTACCATGATTGATACAGCTGGTATGCGTAAGTCTGGTAAGGTTTATGAAAATACCGAGAAATACTCTGTTATGCGCGCTATGCGTGCTATTGACCGTTCAGATGTGGTCTTGATGGTTATCAATGCGGAAGAAGGTATCCGTGAATACGACAAGCGTATCGCAGGATTTGCCCATGAAGCTGGTAAAGGGATGATTATCGTGGTTAACAAGTGGGATACACTTGAAAAAGACAACCACACCATGAAAAACTGGGAAGAAGATATCCGTGAGCAGTTCCAATACCTGCCTTACGCACCGATTATCTTTGTATCAGCTTTGACTAAGCAACGTCTCCACAAACTTCCTGAGATGATCAAGCAAATCAGCGAAAGTCAAAACACCCGTATTCCATCAGCTGTCTTGAACGATGTGATTATGGATGCTATTGCCATTAACCCAACACCGACAGACAAAGGAAAACGTCTCAAGATTTTCTACGCGACCCAAGTGGCAACTAAACCACCAACCTTTGTCATCTTTGTCAACGAAGAAGAACTTATGCACTTTTCTTACCTGCGTTTCTTGGAAAATCAAATCCGCAAGGCCTTTGTATTTGAGGGAACGCCAATTCATCTCATCGCAAGAAAACGTAAATAAAAAAGTAGAATCTGGAATGACATTTCCAGATTTTTTTGATAGAATGAAGGTAAAGAAAGCGCTATCAAGTAGAGGGGGCTGGTGATGAAACATTTGTTTAAATTGATAATCTTGTTTCCCTGGTTTTACTTTTTCAGCTGGATCGAAAAGGCCAATAGAGATAGTAAATTTTTCCCAATTTTTTACTATTTTTACTGGTTTTACATCCCCCTCTATGCTCTTTTTAGCCTTGCTTGGACAATTATTTCAGTTCTGTTTTTCAATATCGTCTTGAGAAATTTGACAGATATCAAGTTATGGGGCATTTGGTTTCTTTTTATTCTGCTAGCTATTAGTATGAACTGGTTAACTTATTTCTGTTTCAAAAAAATGCTTAGACTAAGAAAGGAGTTAGGAAAGTCTAAGGGTGGAAGGCATTGATTTATATGTTTTTTAATGGGAGGTAGCTTATGAAGATTCCTCTCTTAACTTTGGCAAGGCATAAATTTGTTTATGTTTTGCTTACATTGATTTTTCTTACTTTGGTTTATCGTGATTTTTTGATGACTTATTTCTTTTTTGATATTCATGCGCCTGACCTAGCCCAATTCGATGGACAAGCAATTAAAAATGACTTATTAAAATCAGCTTTAGATTTTCGTATTCTCCAGTTCAACTTAGGTTTTTATCAATCATTTATTATTCCAATTATCATTTCTTTACTAGGTTTTCAATACATTCAGCTGAAAAATAAAGTTTTACGATTGAGTATTGGAAGAGAAGTGAGTTATCAACGGTTAAAAAGAAAGTTGACTCTTCAACTTGCAAGTATCCCTTGTATGATATATTTAGTGACTGTGCTGATAATTGCAATGATAACCTATTTCTTTGGGACTTTTTCGCCTCTGGAATGGAATTCTCTATTTTCTGATGGAAGTAGTTTACAAATGCTTTTGGATGGAGAGATAAAAAGTTATCTGTTTTTTATAGGTGTCCTTTTAATCGGTATCTTCATCAATACGGTCTATTTTTTAAAAATAGTTGATTATTTAGGGAATGTGACTCGTTCGGCAATCGCCTATTTGATGTTTCTTTGGCTTGGTTCTATGTTGCTCTATAGTGCCTTGCCTTACTATATGGTTCCTATGACGAGTTTGATGCAAGCTAGCTATGGGGATGTAAGTTTGATGAAACTCTTTACTCCTTACATCCTTTACATCGTCTCTTATATGGTGCTTGAAAAATATGAAGATAATGTTTAAGAATTTTAACAATATTTGGCTAAAGAGAAAGATCGTTTTACTACTTCGTATAGCTCTGATGATGATTTTGACCAACTATCTATTGTCAACAGCGGTTCAAAAGCAGGATGTTTTTCTCTTTTTCAAGAGGGAATTGATTTCAATCTTTTCCTATAGTGACTATTCTGAAGCGAATTTAGAAATCCCCAAACTCTTGTTAAACCTTTCGCTTTTCATGCTAGGATGGCTCTCAGTCATTTTGTTTGAAAGTGATTTGGCAGACCATTACCATCACTTGATCCGCTATCAATCAACCTCCTTTTTCGATTATACAAGGAAACGATTGGTTGTCATTTCTAAATTTTTTATTCAAGATTTAGTTGTCTGGTTTCTTGGTTTACTTCCTCTAGGAATTCATTTTAAAACAGTTGCTCTCTTCTTTTTACTTGCTCAGTTAATGATGTTGTATTTGTTACTGTCTTATCTGATAGCACTTATTAGTGTAGGCGCTGGCTTTTCGTTTTTTCTATATTTTTTAGCATTTGTGGGACAAGAATGGATGATGGATTATATTGTAATAGTATATTTAGGACTCTTAACTCTATTAGTTCTTTTGATTGTTAGTCGGTTAGAAGAGTCGTTTAAGAAAGGATAAACGATGAGACTTGAAATTATAAATGGACAGAAAAATTACGGGAAAAGACCTATTTTAAATGAGTTAAATCTGGTCTTTCAATCAGGAAATATTTACGGTCTTAAAGGTGATAATGGATCTGGTAAGACAGTTCTTTTAAAGATACTTGCTGGTTATATTAAGCTTGATAAAGGAAAAGTTCTTCAAGACGGGAAAGTCTTCGGGATAAAAAATCATTATATTCAGGATGCAGGGATTTTAATTGAAAAAGTTGAGTTTTTATCTCATTTATCTCTGAGAGAAAATTTGCGATTGTTAAGGTATTTTTCATCTGAAATTACTGAAAAAAGAATTGCCGATTGGATCCAATATTATGATTTAAAGGAATTTGAAGACGTTGAGTACCGTCATTTATCCTTAGGAACGAAGCAAAAAATGGCCTTGATTCAAGCCTTTATTGCCGAACCATCTATACTCTTTCTCGATGAACCTATGAATGCTTTAGATGAGAAGAATGTGAGGTTGACAAAACAGGTCATTTTATCTTATCTGAAAAAAGAAAATGGTTTGGTTATCCTGACGTCGCACATATCGGAAGATATTTCAGATCTTTGTACAGAGGTATTATTTGTCGAAAATGGGCAAATACAGTATTCAAAAGATATACAAGCTTAGGAGGTAGCTTATGTCACATCTAAAATCATTTATTACACGCTATTCTAAGGTCTATATTGGTTTAGTTCTATTGATCTGGATTGCTTTCTTCTTTCTTCCTTGGGGCAGTCCGATTCTGGGGGGAAAGATTGACCTCTTCAGCATACAGAAAGTCTTGCTAGTTTTTGGTATTCTGTCTATTTTGATGGCCTTGCTGTCCAAGAAAGTCAGTCTCTTTGTTTTTGGACTGATCTGCTGTCTTTCCCTTTGGATAAATCTATTTATCCTATTTGCGATTTTGCCGATTTTTGTTGGCAATTAAAGCATCATAAAAGTTAGAGAGGTTAGCTTGGAAACTAGCCTCTTTTTCCTTTTCAAAATGGGGATTCTTCCTTGAAAATAATCAGTAATTGTGCTAAAATTAAAAGAACATTCTAAAATATTCGGAATTTAAAGTAAGGAAAAACATGGCTAATATTTTAAAAACAATTATCGAAAATGATAAAGGAGAAATCCGTCGTCTGGAAAAGATGGCTGACAAGGTTTTCAAATACGAAGACCAAATGGCTGCTTTGACAGATGACCAACTAAAAGCAAAAACAGTTGAATTTAAAGAACGTTATCAAAATGGAGAATCACTGGATTCACTGCTTTATGAAGCATTTGCGGTTGTCCGTGAGGGTGCCAAACGTGTCCTAGGTCTCTTCCCATATAAGGTTCAGGTCATGGGGGGAATCGTTCTTCACCATGGTGACGTTCCAGAGATGCGTACAGGGGAAGGGAAAACCTTGACTGCGACTATGCCCGTATACCTCAATGCCCTTTCAGGTAAAGGGGTCCACGTAGTTACGGTCAATGAATACCTGTCAGAACGTGACGCGACTGAGATGGGTGAATTGTACTCATGGCTTGGTTTGTCAGTAGGGATTAACTTGGCCGCTAAATCTCCAATGGAGAAAAAAGAAGCCTATGAGTGTGATATCACTTACTCAACCAACTCAGAAATCGGATTTGACTACCTTCGTGACAACATGGTCGTACGTGCTGAAAACATGGTGCAACGTCCGCTTAACTATGCCTTGGTCGATGAGGTTGACTCTATCTTGATTGACGAAGCCCGTACACCATTGATTGTATCAGGTGCTAACGCGGTTGAAACAAGCCAGTTGTACCACATGGCAGACCACTATGTAAAATCCTTGGACAAAGACGACTACATCATCGATGTGCAGTCTAAGACTATTGGTTTGTCTGATTCAGGTATTGACAAGGCTGAAAGCTACTTCAAGCTTGAAAACCTCTATGATATCGAAAACGTGGCTTTGACTCACTTTATCGATAATGCCCTTCGTGCCAACTACATCATGCTTCTCGATATTGACTATGTGGTCAGCGAAGAACAAGAAATCTTGATTGTCGACCAATTTACAGGTCGTACTATGGAAGGTCGTCGTTATTCTGATGGATTGCACCAAGCTATTGAAGCCAAAGAAGGTGTGCCAATCCAGGATGAAACCAAGACATCTGCCTCAATCACTTACCAAAACCTCTTCCGTATGTACAAGAAATTGTCTGGTATGACGGGAACAGGTAAGACTGAGGAAGAAGAATTCCGTGAAATTTACAACATTCGTGTTATTCCAATCCCAACAAACCGTCCTGTTCAACGTATTGACCACTCAGACCTTCTTTATGCTAGCATTGAAGCTAAGTTTAAGGCGGTTGTCGAAGACGTTAAGGCTCGTTACCAAAAAGGTCAGCCTGTCTTGGTTGGTACAGTAGCGGTTGAAACTAGTGACTACATTTCTAAGAAATTGGTCGCTGCTGGCGTTCCTCACGAAGTCTTGAATGCCAAAAACCACTATAAAGAAGCCCAAATCATCATGAATGCTGGTCAACGTGGTGCCGTTACTATCGCAACCAACATGGCCGGTCGTGGTACTGACATCAAGCTTGGTGAAGGGGTTCGCGAATTGGGTGGACTTTGTGTTATTGGTACAGAACGCCATGAAAGTCGTCGTATCGATAACCAGCTTCGTGGACGTTCAGGTCGTCAAGGAGATCCAGGTGAGTCACAATTCTACCTCTCTCTTGAAGATGATTTGATGAAACGTTTTGGTTCTGAACGCTTGAAAGGGATCTTTGAACGCTTGAATATGTCTGAAGAGGCGATTGAGTCTCGTATGTTGACACGTCAAGTTGAAGCGGCGCAAAAACGCGTCGAAGGAAATAACTACGATACTCGTAAACAGGTCCTTCAATACGATGATGTCATGCGTGAACAACGTGAGATTATCTACGCTCAACGTTATGACGTCATCACTGCAGACCGTGACTTGGCACCTGAAATTCAGGCTATGATTAAACGCACGATTGGTCGTGTCGTTGATGGTCATGCGCGTGCGAAACAAGATGAAAAACTAGAAGCAATTTTGAACTTTGCTAAGTACAACTTGCTTCCAGAAGATTCGATTTCAATCGAAGACTTGTCAGGCTTGTCTGATAAGGCTATCAAGGAAGAACTCTTCCAACGTGCCTTGCAAGTTTACGATAGTCAGGTTTCAAAACTACGCGATGAAGAAGCGGTTAAAGAATTCCAAAAAGTCTTGATTCTACGAGTGGTAGATAACAAGTGGACAGATCATATCGATGCCCTCGATCAATTGCGTAACGCGGTTGGACTTCGTGGCTATGCTCAGAACAATCCTGTTGTTGAGTATCAGGCAGAAGGTTTCCGTATGTTCAATGATATGATTGGTTCGATTGAGTTTGATGTGACACGCTTGATGATGAAAGCACAAATTCATGAACAAGAAAGACCACAAGCAGAACACCATATCAGTACAACAGCGACTCGCAATATCGCTGCCCACCAAGCAAATATGCCAGAAGATTTGGATTTGAGCCAGATTGGACGGAATGAACTTTGCCCATGTGGTTCTGGTAAGAAGTTTAAAAACTGTCACGGTAAAAGACAATAAAATGAGATAGTTTAGAGGCGGATACCTTGTGAAAAGTAAATTTTTACTTGGTATCCGTTTGATTTATAAGGAGATGAGTTATGGTATTTACAGCAAAAAGTCCTAAAATTAATATTGAAGAAGTTCGTGCCTTATCAAAATTAGAAGGCCAAGCTTTGGAGAGAAAATCACAGCGTGATCAAGAGCTAGAAGCCATTATACGTGGAGAAGACCAACGGATTCTCTTGGTAATCGGGCCATGCTCATCTGATAATGAAGAAGCTGTCCTTGAGTACGCTAAGCGTTTGGCAGCTTTGCAAGAAGAAGTAGCAGACCGTATCTTTATGGTTATGCGTGTTTATACTGCCAAACCTCGTACCAACGGGGATGGCTACAAGGGCTTGATTCACCAGCCTAACGCGACAGAAGCGCCTAGCCTCATCAACGGAATCAAAGCCGTTCGCCATCTTCACTATCGTGTCATCACGGAAACTGGTATGACAACAGCTGATGAAATGCTTTATCCTGAAAATCTTCCGCTTGTAGATGATTTGATTTCTTACATGGCGGTTGGTGCTCGTTCAGTTGAAGACCAGCAACACCGCTTTGTGGCAAGTGGGGCAGATTTTGCGACTGGGTTTAAAAATCCAACCTCAGGAAATCTCAATGTTATGTTTAATGGGATTTATGCTGCTCAAAACAAACAAAGCTTCCTTTTCCTAGGAAAAGAAGTGGAAACAACTGGGAACCCGCTTTCGCATGCCATTCTTCGTGGAGCGATCAATGAGTATGGTAAGAATATTCCTAACTACTACTATGATAATTTGATGGATACCATTGCCCAGTATGAGAAGATGGGCTTGGAAAATCCCTTTATCATCGTCGATACCAATCATGACAATTCTGGTAAGCAATATATGGACCAAATTCGAATTGTCCGCCAGACCTTGATTAACCGTGATTGGAATGAAAAAATCAAGCAGTACGTTCGTGGCTTTATGATTGAGTCTTATCTAGAAGACGGCCGTCAAAACGAACCGGAAGTATTTGGCAAGTCTATCACAGACCCTTGCCTGGGCTGGGAAAATACGGAAACTCTTGTCAGAGAAATCTACCAAACGCTAGGAGAATAAGATGGCATTTATTGAAAAAGGTCAAGAAATCGATATTGAAGCAATCAAGGCAGAAACCCAATTGTCTGCGGAAGCCTTGCGCCTCAAGGAGCGTCGTGATAGAGAATTGGCAGACATTATTTCAGGAGAAGATGACCGTATCCTTTTGGTGATTGGTCCTTGCTCTTCTGACAATGAAGAGGCTGTCTTGGAATATGCGCGCCGTTTATCAGCCTTGCAAAAGAAGGTGGCGGACAAGATTTTCATGGTCATGCGTGTTTATACTGCTAAACCTCGCACCAACGGAGACGGCTATAAAGGTTTGGTTCACCAGCCAGATACTTCTAAGGCTCCAAGCCTGATTAACGGTTTGCAGGCTGTGCGCCAGTTGCACTACCGCGTGATTACAGAGACTGGTTTGACAACAGCAGATGAGATGCTTTATCCGTCAAATCTGGTCTTGGTAGATGATTTGGTCAGCTACCATGCTGTTGGGGCTCGTTCTGTGGAAGACCAAGAGCACCGTTTTGTGGCTTCAGGAATTGATGCACCAGTGGGGATGAAAAATCCAACCTCAGGAAATCTTGGTGTTATGTTTAATGGCATCTATGCCGCTCAAAACAAACAGACCTTCCTCTTCCATGGTCAAGAAGTTGAGACTTCGGGAAATCCCTTGGCTCACGTCATTCTTCGTGGTGCAGTCAATGAATATGGGAAAAATGAGCCTAACTTTTACTATGAAACCTTGCTAAATGCCATTGAACGTTATGAGACAATGGGACTTGAAAATCCTTTTATTCTCATCGATACCAACCATGATAACTCAGGCAAGCAATATATGGAGCAGATTCGAATTGTTCGCCAGACCTTGCAAAATCGTGATTGGAATGAGAAGATTAAAAAGACGGTTCGAGGCTTTATGATTGAATCCTACCTAGCAGATGGTCGTCAAAACCAACCAGAGGTCTTTGGTTGCTCTATTACTGACCCTTGCCTAGGTTGGGAAAATACAGAGGCTTTGGTAGAAGAGATTTATGCTACCTTGACAAAATAAGTGAAAAGGATGGAGTTGGGGGAATCTCAACTCCTTTTGATGAGAATGATAGTTGGACACGGAATTGACATCGAAGAATTGGCTTCGATAGAAAGCGCAGTTACACGACATGAGGGATTTGCTAAGCGCGTGCTGACAGCTAAGGAAATGGAGCGGTTTAACAGTCTTAAAGGGCGCAGGCAGATTGAATATTTGGCTGGTCGCTGGTCGGTTAAGGAGGCCTTTTCTAAGGCTATGGGAACGGGTATTGGAAAGATCGGTTTTCAGGATTTGGAAGTCTTGAACAATGAACGTGGGGCGCCTTATTTTAGTCGGTCACCATTTTCAGGGAAGATTTGGCTGTCTATCAGCCACACAGATCAGTTTGTGACAGCCAGTGTCATTTTGGAGGAAAATCATGAAAGCTAGTCCACATAGACCAACCAAGGCTCTGATTCATCTGGGAGCTATTCGACAAAACATTCAACAAATGGGGGCTCATATCCCTCAAGGAACGCTCAAGTGGGCTGTGGTCAAGGCCAATGCCTATGGTCATGGGGCTGTTGCCGTTGCGACGGCGATTCAAGATGATGTTGATGGTTTTTGCGTTTCGAATATTGATGAGGCCATTGAACTCAGACAGGCTGGACTCAGTAAACGAATCCTCATTTTAGGAGTTTCTGACATCGAAGCTGTTGCTCTAGCTAAAGAATACGACATCACCTTGACTGTGGCTGGACTGGAGTGGATTCAAGCACTCTTATCTAGTGAGGAAAACCTAGCAGGTTTAACAGTCCATCTCAAGATTGACTCAGGGATGGGACGGATTGGTTTCCGAGATGCCAGTGAGGCTGATCAGGCTCAAGACTTGCTCCAACAACATGGTGCTCGTGTTGAAGGGATTTTCACCCACTTTGCTACTGCGGATGAGGAATCAGATACTTATTTTAATGCCCAATTAGAACGCTTTAAAACTATTTTGGCAAGTATGAAAGGTCTTCCAGAGCTGGTTCATGCCAGTAATTCGGCAACGACTCTTTGGCATGCAGAGACTATTTTCAATGCGGTTCGTATGGGGAATGCCATGTATGGTCTCAATCCGAGTGGAGAGGTCTTGGACTTACCCTATAACTTGACTCCAGCCTTGACTTTGGAATCTGCCTTGGTTCATGTCAAGACAGTTCCAGCTGGAGCTTGCATGGGCTATGGAGCGACCTATCAGGCGGATAGCGAGCAAGTCATTGCGACGGTGCCAATCGGCTATGCAGATGGTTGGACACGAGATATGCAGAATTTCTCCGTCTTGGTAGATGGCCAAGCTTGCCCAATCGTCGGTCGGGTTTCTATGGACCAAATTACCATTCGTCTGCCTAAACTTTATCCGCTGGGGACAAAAGTTACACTAATTGGTTCCAACGGGGACAAGGAAATCACAGCAACTCAGGTAGCGACCTACCGTGGGACTATTAACTATGAGGTGGTTTGTCTCCTCGGTGACCGCATTCCGAGAGAATATTATTAAAAAGAAAGGAGTGGAGCATGAATCTACATCAACCCTTGCATGTCTTACCTGGTGTGGGACCAAAGTCAGCAGAGAAATACGCTAAACTAGGAATTGAAAACTTGCAAGACCTCTTGCTCTACTTTCCTTTCCGTTATGAAGATTTCAAAACTAAGCAAGTGCTGGAGTTGGAAGACGGAGAAAAGGCTGTTCTTTCTGGTAAAGTCGTGACTCCAGCCAGTGTCCAGTATTATGGTTTCAAGCGCAATCGACTGCGCTTTAGTCTTAAGCAGGGAGAAGTCGTTTTTGCTGTGAACTTCTTTAACCAGCCCTATCTAGCAGATAAGATAGAGTTGGGAGCAACCCTTGCTGTCTTTGGAAAATGGGATCGCGCCAAGGCTAGCCTGACTGGGATGAAGGTACTGGCTCAGGTGGAAGATGACCTCCAACCTGTCTATCGATTGGCTCAGGGAATCAGTCAGGCCAGTCTGGTCAAGGTTATCAAGACGGCCTTTGATCAGGGACTGGATCTCTTGATAGAGGAAAATCTTCCCCAGTCTTTGCTGGACAAATACAAACTCATGTCCCGTTTTCAGGCCGTTCGTGCTATGCATTTCCCCAAGGATTTGGCAGAATACAAGCAGGCCCTTCGCCGTATCAAGTTTGAGGAACTCTTTTATTTCCAAATGCAATTGCAGACGCTCAAGTCTGAAAATAGAGTTCAGGGAAGCGGTCTGGTTCTGGATTGGTCTCAGGAAAAGGTGACAGCTGTCAAGGAAAGCCTTCCTTTTGCCTTGACTCAAGCTCAAGAAAAGAGTTTGCAGGAAATTTTAACCGATATGAAGTCGGACCATCATATGAATCGTCTTTTGCAAGGGGATGTGGGGAGCGGAAAAACGGTAGTCGCTGGCTTGGCCATGTTTGCGGCGGTGACAGCTGGCTACCAGGCTGCTCTCATGGTGCCAACCGAAATCCTTGCAGAGCAACATTTTGAGAGTTTACAGAACCTCTTTCCAGACTTGAAACTGGCTCTCTTGACAGGTTCCTTGAAAGTTGCAGAAAAGAGAGAGGTCTTGGAGACTATTACCAAGGGTGAGGCTGATTTGATTATCGGAACCCACGCTCTGATTCAGGATGGGGTGGATTATGCTCGCCTGGGCTTGATTATCATAGATGAGCAGCACCGTTTTGGTGTGGGGCAAAGGCGTGTTCTGAGAGAAAAAGGCGACAACCCAGATGTCCTCATGATGACGGCGACTCCCATTCCACGGACGCTTGCCATCACAGCCTTTGGAGATATGGATGTTTCCATTATCGACCAGATGCCAGCAGGACGGAAACCTATTGTGACACGTTGGATCAAGCATGAGCAACTGCCTCAGGTCTTGACTTGGTTAGAGGGGGAAATCCAAAAAGGTTCCCAAGCCTATGTCATCTCTCCCTTGATTGAAGAATCAGAAGCTCTGGATCTGAAAAATGCCATTGCCTTATCAGAAGAGTTGACGGCTCATTTTGCAGGCAAGGCAGAGGTGGCTCTTCTACATGGTAAGATGAAGAGTGATGAAAAAGACCAGATAATGCAGGAGTTCAAAGAGCGAAAAACGGATATTCTAGTTTCGACAACGGTTATTGAGGTTGGGGTCAACGTTCCCAATGCGACCGTCATGATTATCATGGATGCCGATCGCTTCGGGCTCAGCCAGCTTCACCAGCTCAGAGGTCGAGTTGGTCGCGGGGACAAGCAGTCTTATGCAGTTCTCGTTGCCAATCCCAAGACTGATTCTGGGAAAGACCGCATGCGCATCATGACAGAAACGACCAATGGATTTGTCCTTGCGGAGGAAGATTTGAAAATGCGTGGTTCAGGTGAAATTTTTGGAA
The DNA here is from genome assembly GCA_905221105.1 of bacterium. GTDB lineage: Bacteria > Bacillota > Bacilli > Lactobacillales > Streptococcaceae > Streptococcus. Next base: position 96,283 of record CAJNBW010000003.1, on the reverse strand, counting down.
CCAGACAGTCAGGTCTCCCAGAGTTCCAAGTAGCTGATATTATCGAAGATTTTCCGATTTTAGAAGAAGCCAGAAAGGTTGCTAGCTACATTAGTTCTATAGAAGGCTGGCAAGAGGATCCAGAGTGGCGCATGATTGCCCTTCATTTGGAAAAGAAAGAACATCTAGATTAAGCTTTCTCTAAGGAAAACTTAAGCTAGCTTTCAGGTTAGCCCCTTATACTAGAGTCATCAAAAAGAAACGAGGACTCTCACATGACCGTAACGATTAAAGTAAATTACCAAACTACTTTCCAAAAGAAGGAAGCAAAAAATTAAGATTGAGCAGAAGAAGAAAGAGCGAAAATGATCTTTTTTTGTTTCTAAAAGCACAATTTATTGAATCTAAAATAGCACACTGTGGATTCTAAAAAATTTCTATAAATTATAGTAGATTGAATCCGAAATAGTCCACCGAGTTTTCTAAAACATTGCTAGAAATTAGCTTGAATTCCGCAATCAATTTGTTCAGTTTTTATTTCATTTAACTATAATTTGACTTTCCTAATTTCTTTGTTCATATCTTATTTCAATACACCATATCTTACTATTTCAGGGCCAGCATCTAGCATAACTAAAAAAACAGATTCTTCCATCTATTACGGAAAAATCTGTCATTGATTAAATGATTTACAAAAACTCCAACCACGGTTTGCGAACCTCGTCTTTGCTGGTTTCTCTGTACTTTCTTAATTCCAAGAACGCCATCTTGACCAGATGGCGTTCTTGACCATTAGTTGTGACGGTCTTTCAATAGCGCCTCAAACTCAGTGACTGTCATGCCTAATTGCTCACTTGCAATCTCCAAAGTCAGAAGACCTTGTCGAACTAGATTTAGTAAACCTACTTTTAATCCCTCTTCGATACCCTCAGCTCGACCACGCTCTAACCCTCTTTCTTCAGCTTGTTCCAAGGCATAGTCCTGTGCTAATAAGGCTTGTTCTTCTCGCATACGTAGTTGACTAAACATTTTCCTGTCCTCCTCGGACCAGCTCTTGTAGTCTAGCAGTTGGTCTGCCTGGCTGATAGCTCGCTCGGGTTGTTGGGTAAAGGGCTTATTCCCGAAAAACTCCAACCAGGGCTTGCGAATCTTGTCTTTGCTGGTTTCTCTGTATTTTTTTAGTTCTAAGAATGCCATCTTGACCAGATGGTTTTCCTGTCCATTGTTTGTGATGGTTAAGACTTCACCTGTCGTGTCCTCGCGCATACTAAAGCTATGGAAAGCCAAGTCATCTTGGAAGTAGTTGCTATCTACGATTGCAATGGCGTAAACAGGAGCGATATGCTTGTAACTCTGGTGAGTGTCACCTTCACGTTGGCGAATTTTTTCGAGGTTTTGATTAACCTGACTGCACAGGTAGGCCCACAGACGATTAATGAAAAAATTCTGATGATGCACCTGAATCTCAATGATAACTTGGGTGCCATTATCCAACTCAGCCAAGACATCTATACTGGTATAGAAATCCTGAGCCGAGTACGGCAGGGAAGGCAAGACGTGAATATTGCTTCCCTCTAAAATAGTTACATTTTTGGCTGGTAAATCCAGCATATCGCGGATAAATTGACAAGTAATCTCTGGGTTGCTAAAAATCTTCTTAGCTACCAAGTCATTGGTTGGGCTGATACCCGGATGTCTTAGAATCATCCTTTTCCTCCTTTTATTATACCACAGTTTTAAATCTAAGATCACTAGATTCACTGCTACTATCTATTTATTCGGAAAAGAAAGGATAAATGAAATAGAAAATAAGAAACTAGGATAGAGGATAAACGCTAAAATATCAGTAAAATTTTGAGCTTATCTGTTCTCCCTGTTTATCTGATAATAAATAAGGTTCGCAATATAGCCTTTTCTCTCTACCACATTTGCAACAGTCTTTAGATAGGACATTCCAGTCTTATCCATAACATGACCTGAAGCTGGGGTGAGACTGTCATATCGTGCTTTGACTTTTTGAAAACCTGCTTGAGTAAAACAGAAGTCTAAGATAGCTTTTAAGGCTCTGTCATAAGACCACGACTCCAATAGTTTTTTCCTAAGACATAACCAATTTCACAACTGGAATCATCCTCATCCATCTCAACGATGATGATATCTCCTATCACTTGCTCTGGCTTTTCATTGAGACAAATGGCCCATTTGTAATAGTTGGGATTGGCATAGGAAGCAACCCAATTACGAATCGAGTTTCGAGTGACCTCAACATCAGGATGGGGATTCCAAGTAACATAGGTCAGATTCTCAGCAGATGAAGCCCAATTTTGAAACATGGCTTCCGCATCACTCTCCATAAATCTTCTCAAGATTAAACGGTTTGTCTGTAACATTTGCGTACTGATTGCTTTCATGATGTTACCTCGCTTTCTGATAAATGATTCTCTGTCCAATCTCCATTGAAACTATAGTATATCGAGATAAGCTGTAGACAAATCAACTGGGGCATTCACATTAATTTCTAAAAATACTTTGGAAGTTAATTGGTACTATTCTGGATTTAATTTATTAGACTTTTAGTCAGTAGGTTTGAAGAAATAAAATCTAAATTCACTTTCTATATTATACTCAATGAAAATCAAAGAGCAAACTAGGAAACTAGCCGAAGGCTGTACTTGAGTACGACAAGGCGACGTTGACGTGGTTTGAAGAGATTTTCGAAGAGTATTACCCTTCTTTCTTGCATTGCTTTTCTAGATATGCTACAGTGGTGGTAGCGATTACAAAAAAAGAAGGAGCATGCTATGAAAAATCCAGCTTTATTAGAAGAAATCAAGACTTATAGAGGACGGGATGAGGTCCCAGAAAACTTTGATGTTTTCTGGGATGGGGAAGTGAAAAAAGTTTCAGTCCTTCCTGAATACCAGTTGGTAGAAAGGGACTATCGAATTCCAAATATTAGATCTTATGAATTGACCTTTGAAGGAAGCAACAAAGGGAAGGTCTATGCACGTTTAGTACTGCCAAAGACTGAGGAGAAGGTACCGCTTATTTTCCATTTTCATGGTTATATGGGACGTGGTTGGGACTGGACTGATATGTTAGCATTTACTGTAGCTGGCTGTGGTGTTGTTTCTATGGATGTCCGAGGTCAATCAGGTTATTCTCAAGACGGTTTACGTTCACCTTTAGGGAATACAGTAAAGGGACATATTATTCGTGGTGCAGTTGAAGGCCGGGAACATCTCTTTTACAAGGATGTTTATCTAGATATTTACCAATTGATTGAAATTATAGCCAGCCTTCCTCAAGTCGATGAGACTAGACTTTCGAGCTATGGTGCCTCACAAGGTGGTGCTCTAGCCTTGGTTGCAGCAGCTCTCAATCCACGGATTCAGAAAACAGTTGCCATCTATCCCTTCTTGTCAGACTTTAGACGGGTGCTTGAGATTGGTAATACTAGCGAAGCCTATGACGAACTTTTCCGTTATTTCAAGTTTCACGATCCTTTCCATGAAACCGAGGAGGAAATTATGGCGACCCTTGCCTATATCGATGTGAAAAATCTTGCCCATCGTATCAAGGCTGAGGTCAAGATGATTACGGGCTTGGATGACGATGTTTGCTACCCTATTACCCAGTTTGCGATTTACAACCGCCTGACTTGCGACAAGGCCTATCGCATCATGCCTGAGTATGCCCACGAAGCCATGAATGTCTTTGTCAATGACCAAGTCTACAACTGGCTGTGTGGTAGTGAGATTCCTTTTAAGTATGTAAAATGATAAATGAGAGAGCCCAGTAGCTCTCTTTTTTGTAGTTTAATAAAAATGATTTAAATAGATGACTCTCTGAAACTACTTTCAGAAACAGCTGTTCTATAAAATACTTTTGAAACTGAAATCTATTCTATCACAAAGTATTGAAAGCGCTTAATAAATGATATATAATGACCTCATAAGAACAAGGAAAAGGAGGAAAGAGGATGCCACAGATTACTAAAGAAGCCTTGATTGCACAAATCAAAGATGGAATCATCGTTTCTTGTCAGGCCCTTCCTCACGAACCGCTTTATACAGAAGCGGGAGGAGTCATTCCCTTGCTGGTCAAAGCGGCTGAGCAAGGTGGAGCAGTCGGTATCCGAGCAAACAGTGTTCGCGATATCAAGGAAATCAAGGAAGTTACAAAACTTCCAATCATTGGGATAATTAAACGAGATTATCCACCACAAGAACCCTTCATCACGGCTACTATGAAAGAAGTTGATGAATTGGCAGAACTCGACATCGAGGTGATTGCTCTGGATTGTACCAAGCGTGAACGCTACGATGGTTTGGAGATTCAAGAGTTCATTCGTCAGGTTAAGGAAAAATATCCTAATCAGCTCTTGATGGCTGATACAAGTACTTTTGAAGAAGGACTAGTAGCTGTTGAAGCAGGAATTGACTTTGTCGGAACAACTTTATCAGGATACACATCTTACAGTCCAAAAGTGGATGGTCCCGATTTTGAATTAATCAAAAAACTCTGTGATGCGGGTGTGGATGTCATTGCAGAAGGAAAAATCCATACACCAGAACAAGCCAAACAAATCCTTGGATATGGAGTGAGAGGCATAGTTGTTGGTGGCGCTATTACTAGACCAAAAGAGATTACAGAACGCTTCGTTGCTGGTCTTAAATAAAAAATAAAGAAAGGGGGATTGAGTATGATTATTACTAAAATCAGTCGTTTAGGAACTTATGTGAGAGTAAATCCACATTTTGCAACATTAATAGATTTTCTAGAAAAAACAGGACTAGAAAATTTAACAGAAGGTCCGATTGATATCGATGGAGATCGATTGTTTGGGAATTGCTTTACTTATCTAGCAGACGGTCAAGCAGGAGCCTTCTTTGAAACTCACCAAAAATATTTAGATATTCATTTAGTTTTGGAGAATGAAGAAGCTATGGCTGTTACTTCGCCAGAAAATGTAAGCGTTACCCAAAAGTATGATGATGAGAAAGATATTGAATTATACACAGGTGAAGTGGAACAGTTAGTGCATCTTAGATCAGGAGAATGCCTCATCACTTTTCCAGAAGATTTACATCAACCCAAGGTTCGTATAAATGATGAACCTGTGAAAAAAGTTGTCTTTAAAGTTGCGATTTCTTAATGTAGAAAGGGAAGAACCATGAAAAAAATGAGAAAGTTTTTATGTCTAGCCGGAATTGCGCTAGCAGCCGTTGCCTTGGTAGCTTGTTCAGGAAAGAAAGAAAATACAGCTGACACTGAACCACCGACAGAATTATCTGGTGAGATTACAATGTGGCACTCCTTTACTCAAGGACCACGTTTAGAAAGTATTCAAAAATCAGCAGATGCTTTCATGCAAAAGCATCCAAAAACAAAAATCAAGATTGAAACATTCTCTTGGAATGACTTCTATACTAAATGGACTACAGGTTTAGCAAATGGAAATGTGCCAGATATAAGTACAGCTCTTCCTAACCAAGTAATGGAAATGGTAAACTCAGATGCTTTGGTTCCGCTAAACGATTCTATCAAGCGTATTGGACAGGATAAATTTAACGAAACTGCCTTAAATGAAGCAAAAATTAAAGATGATTACTACTCTGTTCCTCTTTATTCACATGCACAAGTTATGTGGGTTAGAACTGATTTATTAAAAGAACATAATATTGAGGTTCCTAAAACTTGGGATCAACTCTATGAAGCTTCTAAAAAATTGAAAGAAGCTGGAGTTTATGGATTGTCTGTTCCGTTTGGAACAAATGACTTAATGGCAACACGTTTCTTGAACTTCTACGTACGTAGTGGTGGTGGAAGTCTCTTGACAAAAGATCTTAAAGCGGATTTGACAAGTCAACTTGCTCAAGATGGTATTAAATACTGGGTTAAATTGTATAAAGAAATTTCACCTCAAGATTCTTTGAACTTTAATGTCCTTCAACAAGCTACCTTGTTCTATCAAGGAAAAACAGCATTTGACTTTAACTCTGGCTTCCATATTGGAGGAATTAATGCCAACAGTCCTCAATTGATTGATTCGATTGATGCTTATCCTATTCCAAAAATCAAAGAATCTGATAAAGACCAAGGAATTGAAACCTCAAACATTCCAATGGTTGTTTGGAAAAATTCAAAACACCCAGAAGTTGCTAAAGCATTCTTAGAATCACTTTATAATGAAGAAGACTATGTTAAATTCCTGGATTCAACTCCAGTAGGTATGTTGCCAACTATTAAGGGAATTAGCGATTCTGCAGCCTATAAAGAAAATGAAACTCGTAAGAAATTTAAACATGCTGAAGAAGTAATTACTGAAGCTGTTAAAAAAGGTACTGCTATTGGTTATGAAAATGGACCAAGTGTACAAGCTGGTATGTTGACTAACCAACACATTATTGAACAAATGTTCCAAGATATCATTTCAAATGGAACAGATCCTATGAAAGCAGCAAAAGAAGCAGAAAAACAACTAAACGATTTATTTGAGGCTGCTCAGTAGATGTAAAAAACTAGAAAATAGGTGGGCTAGTGAGCTGAAAAGCCCTAGCCCAATCTTGTAAAAGAAGGGAGAAGGAGAATGGTTAAAGAACGTAATTTAACTCGCTGGATATTTGTTTTGCCAGCTCTGATTATCGTAGGATTACTCTTTGTTTATCCGTTTTTCTCGAGTATTTTTTATAGCTTTACCAATAAGCATTTGATTATGCCTAATTATAAATTTGTTGGTTTAGCTAACTATAAAGCTGTGCTATCAGATCCCAACTTCTTTAATGCGTTCTTTAATTCAATTAAGTGGACCGTTTTCTCATTAGTTGGTCAAGTTTTAGTAGGGTTTGTATTGGCTTTAGCTCTTCACAGAGTACGCCACTTCAAGAAATTATATAGGACCTTATTGATTGTTCCTTGGGCATTTCCTACCATCGTTATTGCCTTTTCTTGGCAGTGGATTCTAAACGGGGTTTATGGCTACTTACCTAATCTAATCGTAAAATTAGGTTTAATGGAACATACGCCTGCATTTTTGACAGATAGTACATGGGCATTCCTATGTTTGGTGTTTATCAACATTTGGTTTGGAGCACCGATGATTATGGTTAATGTACTTTCAGCTTTGCAAACAGTACCCGAAGAACAATTTGAGGCTGCTAAGATAGATGGTGCTTCAAGTTGGCAGGTGTTCAAATTTATCGTCTTTCCACATATTAAAGTGGTTGTAGGGCTTCTAGTTGTTTTGAGAACTGTATGGATCTTTAATAACTTTGACATTATCTACCTAATTACTGGTGGTGGACCAGCCAATGCTACAACGACGCTTCCAATTTTTGCTTACAACCTAGGTTGGGGAACTAAATTGTTGGGTCGTGCTTCAGCAGTGACAGTATTGCTCTTTATCTTCTTGGTGGCAATTTGCTTTATCTACTTTGCTATCATCAGTAAGTGGGAAAAGGAGGGTAGAAAATAATGAAGAAGAAATCCAGTATTTATTTAGATATTCTCTCACATGTACTCTTGATTGGTGCGACCGTCGTTGCAATCTTCCCATTGGTATGGATTATCATATCTTCTGTAAAGGGTAAAGGGGAATTAACTCAGTATCCAACACGATTTTGGCCTGAACAATTTACATTGGATTATTTCACTCATGTTATCAACGATTTACACTTTATTGATAACATCCGAAACAGTTTAATCATTGCCTTAGCCACAACCGTTATTGCGATTATTATATCTGCTATGGCAGCCTATGGTATTGTTCGATTCTTCCCTAAATTGGGAGCAATCATGTCGAGACTACTTGTCATTACCTACATTTTCCCACCAATTTTGTTAGCAATTCCCTATTCAATTGCCATTGCTAAAGTTGGATTAACAAATAGTTTATTTGGCTTGATGATGGTTTATCTATCTTTTAGTGTTCCATATGCGGTTTGGCTTTTAGTTGGATTTTTCCAAACAGTTCCAATTGGAATTGAGGAAGCAGCTCGGATTGATGGTGCAAATAAATTTGTTACTTTTTATAAAGTTGTGCTACCGATTGTAGCACCAGGTATTGTAGCAACAGCTATTTATACATTTATCAATGCTTGGAATGAATTCTTGTATGCCTTGATTTTGATTAACAATACAGGAAAGATGACAGTAGCAGTAGCCCTTCGTTCGCTTAATGGTTCAGAAATCCTAGACTGGGGAGATATGATGGCAGCATCTGTTATTGTAGTTCTTCCATCAATCATTTTCTTCTCTATCATCCAAAATAAAATTGCAAGTGGATTGTCAGAAGGATCTGTGAAATAAGTTAAAATTAGAAAGTTTATTTAATAAAGGAGTAAAAACATGGTTAAATACGGTGTTGTTGGAACAGGATATTTTGGAGCTGAGTTAGCTCGTTATATGCAAAAGAATGATGGAGCAGAAATTACTCTTCTCTATGATCCAGATAATGCAGAGGCAATTGCAGAAGAATTGGGAGCAAAAGTAGCAAGTTCCTTAGATGAGTTGGTTTCTAGCGATGAAGTAGATTGCGTTATTGTCGCAACTCCAAATAATCTCCATAAAGAACCAGTTATTAAGGCTGCACAACATGGCAAAAATGTTTTCTGTGAAAAACCAATTGCACTTTCTTATCAAGATTGTCGCGAAATGGTAGATGCATGTAAAGAAAACAATGTAACCTTCATGGCAGGACATATTATGAACTTCTTTAATGGTGTCCATCATGCAAAAGAACTAATTAATCAAGGAGTCATCGGAGACGTTCTATATTGTCACACTGCTCGTAATGGTTGGGAAGAACAACAACCGTCAGTATCATGGAAAAAAATTCGTGAAAAATCAGGTGGTCACTTGTATCACCACATCCATGAATTGGATTGTGTACAATTCCTTATGGGAGGCATGCCTGAAACTGTAACCATGACAGGTGGTAATGTAGCTCATGAAGGTGAAAATTTCGGTGATGAAGATGATATGATTTTTGTCAATATGGAATTTTCTAATAAACGTTTTGCCTTGTTAGAATGGGGTTCAGCTTATCGTTGGGGTGAACATTATGTCTTAATCCAAGGAACAAAAGGTGCTATCCGCTTAGACTTATTCAACTGTAAAGGAACTCTTAAACTAGATGGGCAAGAAAGTTATTTCTTGATTCATGAATCTCAAGAAGAAGATGATGATCGTACTCGTATCTATCATAGTACAGAAATGGATGGAGCGATTGCTTATGGAAAACCAGGTAAACGTACTCCATTATGGTTGTCATCTGTTATTGATAAAGAAATGCGCTATCTGCATGAGATTATGCAAGGTGCTCCAGTATCAGAAGAATTTGCAAAACTATTGACAGGTGAAGCTGCTCTAGAAGCAATTGCTACTGCAGATGCTTGTACCCAATCTATGTTTGAAGATCGCAAAGTTAAATTATCAGAAATTGTAAAATAAACATAATGTAAAGGGGATGAAAAATTTATTTTCTCCCCTCATTTCGGAAATAAGTTAGGAGAAAATCTATGTCAGATTTAAAAAAATACGAAGGTGTCATTCCAGCCTTCTACGCATGTTATGATGATCAAGGAGAAGTCAGTCCAGAGCGTACACGTGCCTTGGTTCAATACTTCATTGATAAAGGTGTTCAAGGTCTTTATGTCAATGGTTCTTCTGGTGAATGTATCTATCAAAGTGTTGAAGACCGTAAGTTGATTTTGGAAGAAGTCATGGCAGTTGCCAAAGGGAAATTGACCATCATCGCTCATGTTGCTTGCAACAATACCAAAGATAGTATGGAACTTGCTCGCCACGCAGAAAGCTTGGGTGTAGATGCTATTGCAACGATTCCACCGATTTACTTCCGCTTGCCAGAATACTCAGTTGCCAAATACTGGAACGATATCAGTTCTGCAGCTCCAAACACAGACTACGTTATCTACAATATTCCTCAATTGGCAGGTGTTGCTTTGACTCCAAGTCTCTACACAGAAATGTTGAAAAACCCACGTGTCATCGGTGTTAAGAACTCTTCTATGCCAGTTCAAGATATCCAAACCTTTGTCAGCCTTGGTGGAGAAGACCATATCGTCTTTAACGGTCCAGATGAACAGTTCCTAGGTGGCCGTCTCATGGGTGCTAAGGCTGGTATCGGTGGTACTTATGGTGCGATGCCAGAACTCTTCTTGAAACTCAATCAGTTGATTGCGGACAAAGACTTGGAAACAGCACGTGAATTGCAGTATGCTATCAACGCAATCATTGGCAAACTCACTTCTGCACATGGAAATATGTACGGTGTGATTAAAGAAGTCTTGAAAATCAATGAAGGTTTGAACATTGGTTCTGTTCGTTCACCATTGACACCAGTGACTGAAGAAGATCGCCCAGTTGTAGAAGCAGCTGCTCAATTGATTCGTGAAACCAAGGAGCGCTTCCTCTAATCCATAAGGAGGTATTTATGACACACTACGTTGCAATTGATATCGGTGGAACTAATATCAAATATGGTTTGATCGACCAAGAAGGCCAACTTGTTGAATCGCATGAAATGCCAACTGAGGCTCATAAAGGTGGACCTCATATCTTACAAAAGACCAAAGATATCGTAGCCAGCTATTTAGAACAAGGCCCAGTAGCAGGTGTTGCTATTTCTTCTGCGGGGATGGTGGATCCAGCTAAGGGTGAGATTTTCTATGCTGGGTCTCAGATTCCCAACTATGCAGGAACTCAGTTCAAAAAGGAAATCGAGACTAGCTTTAATATTCCTTGTGAAATTGAAAATGATGTCAACTGTGCAGGTTTGGCTGAAGCGGTATCTGGTTCTGGCAAGGGAGCGAGTGTCACTCTTTGCTTGACCATTGGAACCGGTATCGGTGGTTGCTTGATTATGGATGGGAAAGTATTCCATGGATTTAGCAATTCAGCCTGTGAAGTCGGTTATATGCATATGCAGGATGGTGCTTTCCAAGATCTTGCTTCTACGACAGCCTTGGTGGAGTATGTAGCAGCAGGTCATGGTGATCCAGTTGACCAGTGGAATGGCCGACGCATCTTTAAGGAAGCTACCGAAGGAAACAAAATCTGTATGGCTGGCATTGACCGCATGGTAGATTACCTTGGAAAAGGTCTGGCAAATATTTGCTATGTTGCCAATCCAGAAGTGGTCATCCTCGGTGGCGGTATCATGGGACAAGAGGCTATCCTCAAACCCAAGATTCGCACAGCTTTAAAAGATGCCTTGGTACCAAGCCTAGCCGAAAAAACACGATTAGAATTTGCCCATCACCAAAACACAGCAGGTATGTTGGGTGCCTACTATCATTTCAAGACAAAACAATCCTAGTTTGGATTTATCGAATTAAGCAGAACACTTAATCACTACCTGAGTGAAAACTGTTTTGCTTAATTCTTTTTTTATTGCAGAATTTGATCTAAAGGAGGTAATCATGAGAAACTAGGAGAAAATCACTGCCTTGTATGAAAGGTTAAAGCGAGAGCAATTCTATCATCAATTTAGTTGATATTTAGCTTTAGTAAATGAGAAGATGTTGAAAAATGATATAATGAGATGGACGAAAATTTGACAAATTAGAATTTCTAGAGGTGAGAGGAATGTGGCAACATATTCACCTTAAATTGAAATAATATAAAATTACGAGAAGATTATAAGATGAAGAATTATATAAAATTAAATGAAGATAGATGGAATAATGTAAAAAATGACTACACTGAGCCATTGACACATGAAGAATTAGAAGAAGTTAGAAAACATCCAATTTCTGTTGCCTTAACTGTTGGGAAAAAAGTTCCAACAGAATGGTTTGAAAAAGTAAACGGAAAAAAGTTATTAGGTTTAGCTTGTGGTGGTGGACAGCAGGGACCAGTTTTTGCTGTAAAAGGTTATGATGTAACCATAATGGATTTTTCGAAATCACAATTACAAAGAGATGAGATGGTTGCTAAAAGAGAAGGATTAAAAATCAACACAGTTCAAGGTGATATGACAAAACCATTTCCATTTGAAAATGAAACTTTTGATATTATTTTTAATCCGGTTTCAAATGTATATATAGAAGATTTAGAAAACATGTATAAAGAAGCCTCTCGAGTATTGAAAAAGGGTGGACTATTAATGGTCGGATTTATGAACCCTTGGATATACATGTATGATGCTGACATTGTATGGGACAAGCCTGATGAGGAACTACTTTTAAAATTTTCAATACCTTTTAATTCAAGAGAGCTTGAAGAGGAAGGAAAAATCACCATCAATCCAGAATATGGCTATGAATTTAGTCATACCTTAGAAAGTCAGATTAGAGGACAACTTAAAAATGGTCTTGCTATGATCGATTTTTATGAATCATGTGATAAAAGACATCGATTATCACGTTATGGAAATGACTATATAGCTACACTTAGCATTAAACTATAATCTTATGAGACATACTTCAAGAGAATAGCCCGTTTTATGTTCCGTAAGGGTTAAAATCTAAATCTCAGTTTGTCGAAGTACAATAATCAAATAAAATTAGAGAGAGGAAGTAAAAGCAAATAGCAGATACTTCCTTTTTGTTGCCAAACATTTAAAAACGGAAAGGAGGATTTTCTAATCAAATCCTCTTGACTTTCTTTATAATTGTGAGATAATAAATAAAATATATAAAGGAATTATATAAAATGGCTATAGCAAATTCAAGTAAAGTTGTGACCTTCCAAGCTAATAGAGAATTAGTAAATGATGCAATGGAAGTGTTAAAAGAAAAAAATCTCTCTCTTTCATCAGCACTAAGATTATTTTTAAAGAATGTTGCCGTAACAAATGAAGTAGATTTACTAAGTGAAGAGGAATTAGAGAAGGAGTATTTATTTAGGCAATTACAAGCAGAAGTTCAAGAAAGTTATGCCAAGATTGAGGCTGGAAATTACTTGACAGATAAGGATGTCGTGACACGCTATGGATTATAAAAAATATAGGATTTTGTATTCTCCTAGAGTGATTGATAGTCTGGATAAAATATATCAGTATATAGCGGAGGAAATTGGTTCTGTAGAGGCTGCGAGACGAAAAGTAGCCAATATTAGAAAAGATATTAATCGGCTAGAAATTTTCCCCCAAGCTGGATTTGATGCTGATGAAAAATTTGGTAAGAAATTAGATCCTCACTACCAAACGCGAGGATTGACCTTGAGTAAGGATTACATCGTATTATATACAATTGTTGAGGATACCGTAAGGCTTGCTTATTTACTCCCTTCAAAAAGTGATTATATGAAATTATTTAAGACTAAGTCAAGATACGACTAATTCATAATCTAGAAGAGGTATGTTTGGTGATGAATAAAAATCCTAGTTTGGCTGAGCCAAACTAGGATTTTCTTACACGTTTTTGTCTACGATAGCCGTTGAGTTTTTTATTTTCCCAGTAGCTATTAAAGATTTTTTCCTTGCTTTCGCGATTGATTTCCAAAAAGTAGGCATAAATCAAATCGATAAAGAAGAGCATTGGAAGTTGAGCGGATATTCGTTGGATGTAGGAAGACTGGCTGTGGGTGGCTACAAGAACGGTTTCTGTGTAGACTTGGCTATCTTTATTGGGAACACTTGAAAAGAGTACAGTCTTTGCCCCCATCTCCTTAGCGTCTAATAAACTGTCTAAAATAGAGGGAGTTGTGCCAGAAAGGGAGAAACCAAGTACGAGACAATTTTCGTCCATAATACTGGTTGTCCAGGCAAAGCCGTCTTGATCGGTCAAAGCCTCGCAGACCACACCCAGACGCATGAACCGCAATTTCATTTCACGAGCAACAAGGCCAGAACTCCCTGTTCCGAAGAAGTAGACACGCTCAGCATCTTCGATCAACTGGGCGATTCGTTCTAGTTGGATTTCATCAATCAAGTCTTGTGTTTGTTCCCTCATATTGCTATAACTTCTGAGGACTCGTTTAGTCAGTGGACTGTGCTTGGAGACTTGGGTGGCTTGATTTTCTGCCTGATGTTGGTATTGGAAAATGAATTCTCGGTAGCCGGTAAAGCCACACTTTTTAGCAAAGCGGGTCAAAGCAGCTTGGGAGATATGTAATTTTTGAGTGACCTGCTGGGAGGAAAGGTCATCTTGGATGGTTTCAGCTTGCAAAAAATAGCGAGCGATTTCTTGCTCAAGGTCTGTCATTTCTTCAAAATGTGAATCAATGACAGTTGCGATATCTGGTTTGTCCATAGAGAAGGCTCCTTTAAATGAGTCGTATTGGAAAAAGACTGGGTCATCGAACTTTTACATTCATTATAACATATAATATAGGGATGAATAAATAAAAACGTATCTTACCGTAAAAACGAAAAAAGCTTCTTTCTTTTCCATAATTTTCTGCTCAAATTGTGGTACAATTAAGAGTAAGATTTTAATTATACTCTTCGAAAATCCAATTCAAACTGCGTCAGCGTCGCCTTGCCGTACTCAAGTACAGCCTGCGGCTAGCTTTCTAGTTTGCTCTTTGATTTTCATTGAGTATTAGAAATGAGACTGATTTGTATGAGAAAATTTAACAGCCATTCGATTCCGATTCGGCTTAATTTATTGTTTTCAATTGTCATTTTACTCTTTATGACCATTATTGGTCGTTTGTTGTATATGCAGGTTTTGAACAAGGATTTTTACGAAAAAAAGCTAGCCTCAGCTAGTCAGACCAAGGTCACAACCAGTTCTGCCCGTGGGGAAATCTATGATGCTAGTGGAAAACCTTTGGTAGAAAATACTTTAAAGCAGGTTGTTTCCTTTACGCGTAGTAATAAAATGACGGCTAAAGATCTAAAAGGAATCGCTAGTCAGTTACTGGGATATGTGAGCATCACTTCGCCAAATTTGACAGAACGCCAGTTGGCAGATTACTATTTAGCTGATCCTGAAATCTATAAAAAAACAGTAGAGGCTCTCCCAAGTGAGAAACGCTTGGATTCAGATGGCAATCGCCTATCCGAATCAGAACTGTATAACAATGCGGTCGATAGCGTTCAAGCGAGTCAACTAAACTATACAGAGGATGAAAAGAAAGAAATCTATCTTTTTAGTCAGTTAAATGCCGTTGGAAACTTTGCGACAGGAACCATTGTGACAGATGCCTTGACAGATACCCAGATTGCTCTGATTGCCTCTGCTTCGAAACAATTACCCGGTGTCAGTATTTCAACTTCATGGGATCGAAAAGTTCTAGAGACTTCCCTTTCTTCTATAGTAGGAAGTGTATCCAGTGAAAAAGCTGGTCTTCCAGCGGAAGAAGCAGATGCCTATCTTAAAAAAGGTTATTCTCTAAATGATCGTGTGGGGACCTCTTATCTAGAAAAGCAATACGAGGAAACTTTGCAAGGTAAACGCTCAGTGAAGGAAATTCATCTAGATAAGTACGGTAATATGGAAAGTGTCGAAAATATCGAAGATGGTACCAAAGGGAATAATATTAAACTGACCATTGATTTGGCCTTCCAAGATAGCGTGGATGCTCTGCTGAAAAGTTATTTCAATTCAGAGTTGGGAAATGGTGGAGCTAAGTATTCTGAAGGTGTGTATGCAGTCGCCCTTAACCCCAAAACAGGTGCTGTGTTATCCATGTCAGGGATCAAACATGACCTGAAAACGGGAGAGTTGACGCCTGATTCCTTGGGAACGGTGACCAATGTCTTTGTCCCAGGTTCGGTTGTCAAAGCAGCGACCATCAGTTCTGGTTGGGAAAATGGAGTCTTGTCAGGAAACCAGACCTTGACAGACCAGTCCATTGTCTTTCAAGGTTCAGCTCCAATTAATTCTTGGTATACTGCTTTTTCTAGGCCAATGCCGATTACGGCGGTTCAGGCTCTGGAGTATTCATCCAATCCTTATATGGTCCAAACAGCCTTAGGTCTTATGGGGCAGACCTATCAACCTAATATGTTTGTCGGCACCAGCAATCTAGAGTCTGCTATGGGGAAACTGCGTTCAACCTTTGGCGAATATGGATTGGGGTCTGCGACCGGAATTGACCTACCAGATGAATCTACTGGATTTATTCCTAAAGACTATGATTTTGCCAATTACATCACCAATGCCTTTGGGCAGTTTGATAACTATACGCCGATGCAGTTGGCTCAGTATGTGGCAACGATTGCAAATGATGGTGTTCGTGTGGCTCCTCGTATTGTTGAAGGTATTTATGGCAATAATGATAAGGGAGGACTGGGTGACTTGATTCAGCAACTGCAACCGACAGAGATGAATAAGGTCAATATATCCGACTCCGATATGAGCATCTTGCACCAAGGTTTTTATCAGGTTGCTCATGGGACTAGTGGATTGACAACTGGACGTGCCTTTTCAAATGGTGCCTTGGTATCCATTAGCGGAAAAACGGGGACAGCCGAAAGCTATGTGGCAGATGGTCAGCAAGCAACCAATACCAATGCGGTGGCCTATGCCCCATCTGATAATCCCCAAATTGCTGTGGCAGTGGTCTTTCCGCATAATACCAATCTAACAAATGGTGTAGGACCTTCCATTGCGCGTGACATTATCAATCTGTATCAAAAATACCATCCAATGAACTAGAAAGGAAATTATGCTTTATCCAACACCCATTGCCAAGCTGATTGACAGTTATTCTAAGTTACCAGGTATCGGGATTAAGACGGCTACGCGTCTGGCCTTTTATACGATTGGGATGTCTGATGATGACGTTAATGAATTTGCCAAAAATCTCCTTTCTGCTAAGAGAGAATTGACCTACTGTTCTATTTGTGGACGTTTGACAGACGACGATCCTTGTTCTATCTGTACCGATCCGACTCGTGACCAGACAACGATTTTAGTTCTTGAGGATAGTCGTGATGTGGCGGCTATGGAAAATATCCAAGAATACCACGGACTCTATCATGTCTTGCATGGACTCATTTCTCCCATGAATGGCATCAGTCCAGACGATATCAATCTCAAGAGCCTCATGACTCGTCTTATGGATAGTGAGGTTTCAGAAGTGATTGTGGCGACCAATGCCACAGCAGATGGGGAAGCGACTTCGATGTATCTTTCGCGTCTGCTCAAGCCAGCTGGGATAAAGGTTACTCGTCTGGCACGAGGGCTCGCTGTGGGAGCAGATATCGAGTATGCGGACGAAGTCACACTCTTACGAGCCATTGAAAATCGAACAGAGTTGTAAATGTAGACAAATTTACGAACTTCATCCATTTATAAAAAATCAAGGAGGCTGAAAATTGTTGATATCAGCCTCTTTTTGTATAGTGTGATGAGTAGTGTCAGGTTCAAGTTTTAAAAAACCAAGCAAATATGATATACTAAAGAGCGAGTATTCTAGTAGAATTAGGACAAATAATATGAAACAAACGATTATTCTTTTATACGGTGGACGTAGTGCAGAGCGTAAAGTCTCTGTCCTTTCAGCTGAAAGTGTCATGCGTGCGGTCAATTACGATCGTTTCACAGTCAAGACTTTCTTTATCAGCCAGTCAGGTGACTTTATCAAAACGCAAGAATTTAGTCAGACTCCGGGGCAAGAAGACCGTCTCATGACTAATGAAACTATTGATTGGGATAAGCGGGTTGCACCAAGTGCCATCTACGAAGAAGGCGCAGTGGTCTTTCCAGTTCTTCATGGTCCAATGGGAGAAGATGGCTCTGTTCAAGGATTCTTGGAAGTTTTGAAAATGCCTTACGTTGGTTGCAACATCTTGTCATCAAGTCTTGCCATGGATAAAATCACGACCAAGCGTGTTTTAGAATCTGCTGGCATTACCCAAGTTCCTTATGTGGCTATCGTTGAAGGTGATGATGTGACTGCTAAAATTGCTGAAGTGGAAGAAAAATTGGCTTATCCAGTCTTCACTAAGCCGTCAAACATGGGTTCAAGTGTCGGTATCTCTAAGTCTGAAAATCAAGAAGAACTCCGTCAAGCCTTGAAACTTGCCTTCCAATATGATAGTCGTGTCTTGGTTGAGCAAGGGGTGAATGCCCGTGAAATCGAGGTTGGTCTCTTGGGTAACTACGATGTCAAAAGCACCCTTCCAGGAGAAGTGGTCAAGGATGTTGCCTTTTATGACTACGATGCCAAGTATATTGACAACAAGATTACTATGGACATCCCAGCCAAGATCAGTGATGATGTGATAGCTGTCATGCGTCAAAATGCAGAAACAGCCTTCCGTGCGATTGGTGGCCTCGGTCTCTCTCGTTGCGATTTCTTCTATACAGATAAGGGCGAGATTTTCCTAAACGAGCTTAATACCATGCCAGGTTTCACCCAGTGGTCTATGTATCCACTACTTTGGGATAATATGGGAATCAGCTACCCAGACCTAATCGAGCGTTTGGTTGACCTTGCCAAGGAAAGTTTTGACAAGCGCGAAGCGCATTTGCTATAAAAATGAAAGAGAGGGTAGAAGCCAGAACTGTCACTGCCAGGTGATTAGAGTTCTCGAGCTTCGACCCTTTTTAAAGGAGTAGAAATGAAATTAACAATCCATGAAGTGGCTCAAGTTGTCGGAGCTAAAAACGATGTTAGTCTTTTTGCGGATGCTCAGTTAGAAAATGCTGAGTTTGACAGTCGTTTGATTGGGGAAGGGGACTTGTTTGTGCCACTTAAAGGTGCGCGTGATGGTCACGACTTTATCGAAACAGCCTTTGAAAATGGTGCAGCAGTAACCTTGTCTGAGAAAGTGGTCGCAAATCATCCTTATATTTTAGTAGACGATGTTTTGACTGCCTTTCAACAACTAGCTGCCTACTATCTTGAAAAAACGGCTGTTGAGGTCTTTGCAGTTACGGGTTCAAATGGCAAGACAACCACCAAGGATATGTTGGCGCACTTGCTATCAACAACCTACAAAACCTACAAAACACAAGGAAACTACAATAACGAGATTGGCCTTCCTTACACAGTTCTCCACATGCCTGAAGGAACAGAAAAGTTGGTCTTGGAGATGGGGCAGGATCACTTGGGCGATATTCATCTTTTGTCTGAATTGGCTCATCCAAAGACAGCCATTGTGACCTTGGTTGGGGAAGCTCATTTGGCCTTTTTCAAAGACCGTTCAGAGATTGCTAAAGGGAAATTGCAAATTGCAGATGGTATGGCATCGGGTTCTTTGCTTTTGGCACCATCCGACCCGATTGTAGAGGACTACTTGCCAGCTGATAAAAAGGTGGTTCGTTTTGGGCAAGGAGCAGAGCTGGAAATCACAGACTTGATAGAGCGCAAGGATAGTCTGACCTTTAAGGCTAATTTCTTGGAACAAGCCCTTGATTTGCCAGTGACTGGTAAGTACAATGCCACCAATGCCATGATTGCGTCTTATATTGCCCTACAAGAAGGAGTTTCAGAGGAGCAGATTCGTCAGGCCTTCCAAAATCTTGAATTGACGCGTAACCGTACCGAGTGGAAGAAAGCAGCCAATGGAGCAGATATTCTGTCTGACGTATACAATGCCAATCCAACTGCTATGAAGTTGATTTTGGAGACTTTTTCGGCTATTCCAGCCAACGAAGGAGGCAAGAAAATCGCTGTTCTAGCAGACATGAAGGAACTCGGTGACCAGTCTGTTCAGCTCCATAACCAGATGATTTTGAGCCTTTCACCAGATGTGCTGGATACCGTGATTTTCTATGGAGAAGATATCGCAGAATTGGCCCAACTGGCTAGTCAAATGTTCCCAATCGGACACGTTTATTACTTCAAGAAAACAGAAGACCAGGACCAATTTGAAGACCTAGTTAAGCAGGTCAAGGAAAGCCTTGGGGCTCATGATCAAATCTTGCTCAAAGGCTCTAACTCTATGAACCTAGCCAAGTTGGTAGAAAGTTTAGAACATGAAGACAAGTGATTTTGTCAAGTATTTGCAAAGAATGATTGCCCTTACAGATACTGGATTGACCTTTACAAAGGATCCGTTTGACCGTGAGCGCTACGAAGATTTGCGAGGTCTTTTATCTGAAATGTTGAATCAAGCATCAGACCTGGATGCGGAAGAAGTGGCAGAAGTCTTGAAACCAACTTCTGCTTATGCGACTCCGTTAATGGACGTCCGTGCTTGGATTGTTGAGGACGAAAAGATTTGTCTGGTTAGGGGACAAGGAGAGGATGATTGGGCTTTACCAGGTGGTTTTGGTGAAGTCGGCTATTCTCCAACCGAAAATATTCTCAAGGAAATTGAAGAAGAGACTGG
This sequence comes from bacterium, assembly GCA_905221105.1. Classification (GTDB taxonomy): domain Bacteria; phylum Bacillota; class Bacilli; order Lactobacillales; family Streptococcaceae; genus Streptococcus. The sequence goes on along the minus strand of CAJNBW010000003.1, from coordinate 76,104 downwards.
TTTTGAAGCCAAAGTTGAAAGACTGCTAGCTGTTTTTGATACCAATCGTTTTCAACTACAGAGCAAACAGTATGCAAAGTTTGTTTTTGAATGTAAGTTTCTCGATGGACAATTCCAAGAAAATCAAGAAATTGCAGACCTTCAATTTTTTGCCATTGACCAACTGCCAGCCTTATCTGAAAAACGCATTACCAAGGAGCAAATAGAGCTTCTTTGGCAGGTTTATCAAGGTCAGAGGGAACAATATCTTGACTAAGAAGATGATTATCGTATTTCTAAATCCATTTTTGACAAATAGCATGGTATAATAAAATGCAGGAAAATTTAGAATCATGAGGAAGACTAGATGAATTTATGGGATATTTTCTTTACGACCCAAGCAACAGAGCCACCCAAGTTTGATCTTTTTTGGTATGTCAGTATATTTACACTCTTGGCCTTGACCTTTTATACAGCCTATCGTTATCGTGAAAAGAAGGCTTATCAACGATTTTTCCAAATCTTGCAGGCAGTTCAGTTAATCCTTCTTTATGGCTGGTACTGGGTCAATCATATGCCACTGTCAGAAAGCTTACCCTTTTACCATTGTCGTATGGCAATGTTTGTGGTACTCTTGCTTCCTGGTCAGTCCAAATATCGGCAGTATTTTGCATTGCTAGGGACATTTGGGACACTAGCAGCCTTTGTTTATCCAGTGCCAGATGCCTATCCTTTCCCACATATTGCGATTTTATCCTTTATCTTTGGGCACTTAGCTCTCTTGGGAAATTCACTGGTTTATCTCTTGAAACAGTACGACGCAAAAATGCTTGATGTGAAAAGAATTTTTCTCATGACTTTTGCATTAAATGCCTTGATTTTTGTGGTCAATTTGGTAACAGGTGGAGATTACGGATTCTTGACCAAACCGCCTTTGGTTGGAGATCACGGCTTAGTGGCTAATTATTTAATCGTTTCTGTAGCCTTGTCAGCAGCGATTACTTTGACCAAGAAAATCTTGGAACTATTTTTAGAACAAGAATCAGAAAAAATGATTGCAAAGAAAGCTTAAATTCAAGCTTTCTTTTTTTCATAAATCTGATTTTTTATAACTTGTTTGGAAGAGAAAAAAAGCTGATGAGAGAATATGAAAAAATGGTAAGTAAATTTAGGAAAAACTAAGCACGATTGGATTTTTTGTGTTATAATATTCTGTGAATAGCTATGCCCTATTTTAGCTATATTGAATAGAAGTTTGAAACTTGGAAGATAGAGAGGATGCGATGTAATGGCTAGAGATGGTTTTTTTACAGGCTTAGATATCGGAACTAATTCGATTAAGGTATTGGTTGCCGAGCTTAGAAATGGTGAACTAAATGTAATTGGTGTAAGTAATGCCAAGAGTAAAGGTGTAAAGGATGGGATTATCGTTGATATTGAAGCGGCAGCAACTGCTATCAAGTCAGCTATTTCCCAAGCAGAAGAGAAGGCTGGCATTTCAATCAAATCTGTGAATGTTGGTTTGCCTGGAAATCTTTTGCAAGTAGAACCAACTCAAGGAATGATTCCAGTTACATCTGATACAAAAGAAATTACAGATCAAGATGTCGAGAATGTTGTCAAATCAGCCTTGACAAAGAGTATGACACCAGATCGTGAAGTCATTACTTTTATTCCAGAAGAATTTATCGTAGATGGTTTCCAAGGTATTCGTGATCCACGTGGCATGATGGGTGTTCGTCTTGAAATGCGTGGTTTGCTTTACACAGGTCCACGTACTATTCTTCACAATTTACGCAAGACAGTTGAGCGCTCAGGTGTTCAAGTTGAAAATATTATTATTTCGCCATTGGCTTTGGTTCGTTCGGTCTTGAACGAAGGTGAGCGTGAATTTGGAGCTACTGTGATTGATATGGGAGCAGGGCAAACAACTGTTGCTACAATCCGTAACCAAGAACTCCAGTTTACAAATATTCTTCAAGAAGGTGGAGATTATGTCACAAAAGATATCTCTAAAGTCTTGAAGACTTCACAAAAACTAGCTGAAGGATTGAAATTAAACTATGGTGAAGCCTACCCTTCACTTGCAAGCAATGAAACCTTCCAAGTTGAAGTAATTGGTGAAGTAGAGCCTGTAGAAGTTACAGAAAGCTACCTAGCAGAGATTATTTCAGCCCGCATTAAGCACATTTTTGAACAAATCAAACAAGAGTTGGAAAGAAGACATTTGTTGGATCTTCCAGGTGGAATTGTTCTGATTGGTGGAAATGCTATTTTGCCAGGTATCGTAGAACTTGCACAGGAAGTTTTTGGCGTTGGTGTCAAACTTTACGTTCCAAATCAAGTTGGAATTCGTAACCCTGCCTTTGCTCATGTGATCAGCTTGTCTGAATTTGCTGGTCAATTGACTGAAGTACATTTATTAGCACAACGAGCAGTCAAGGGTGAAGATACCTTGCGTCATCAACCAATTAATTTCGGTGGGATGATTCAACGTGTTACGCAGGTAGCACAACCTACCCCAATTCAACCAGTTCAAAATACTGAGGTAGAAACATCAGCTTCTACGAACGTAGTTGCTCCGAAAGAAGATAAAGTATCTTCTCAAAATAAACCAAAAATCGCAGATCGTTTCCGTGGCTTAATCGGAAGCATGTTTGATGAATAAAAGAGGAAAAATAAACTATGACATTTTCATTTGATACAGCAGCAGCTCAAGGTGCAGTTATTAAAGTAATCGGTGTTGGTGGAGGTGGCGGTAACGCCATTAACCGCATGGTTGACGAAGGTGTTGCAGGCGTAGAATTTATCGCAGCAAACACAGATGTACAAGCTTTGAGTAGTACTAAAGCAGAGACAGTAATTCAATTGGGTCCTAAATTGACTCGTGGTTTGGGTGCTGGAGGTCAACCTGAAGTTGGTCGTAAAGCTGCTGAAGAAAGCGAAGAAACATTGACAGCTGCTATCAGTGGAGCGGATATGGTCTTCATTACTGCTGGTATGGGAGGTGGATCAGGTACTGGTGCGGCTCCTGTTATTGCTCGTATTGCTAAAGATTTGGGTGCTCTTACAGTTGGTGTTGTGACACGTCCTTTCGGTTTTGAAGGAAGCAAGCGTGGACAATTTGCTGTTGAAGGAATCAACCAACTTCGTGAACATGTAGATACCCTATTGATTATTTCAAACAACAACTTGCTTGAAATTGTTGATAAGAAAACTCCACTTCTTGAAGCTCTTAGCGAAGCAGATAACGTACTTCGCCAAGGTGTTCAAGGGATTACTGATTTGATCACAAACCCTGGTTTGATTAACCTTGACTTTGCCGATGTGAAAACAGTTATGGCAAATAAAGGAAACGCCCTAATGGGTATCGGTATCGGTAGTGGTGAAGAACGTGTGGTAGAAGCAGCTCGTAAGGCAATCTACTCACCACTTCTTGAAACAACGATTGACGGCGCTGAAGATGTTATCGTTAACGTTACTGGTGGTCTTGATTTGACCTTGATTGAAGCTGAAGAAGCATCAGAAATTGTTAACCAAGCAGCTGGTCAAGGAGTGAACATTTGGTTGGGAACATCTATTGATGAAAGCATGCGTGATGAAATTCGCGTAACAGTTGTCGCAACTGGTGTTCGTCAAGATCGTGTTGAAAAAGTTGTTGGACATGCACCAAAACAAGCTGTTCGTCATGAGCAAGTAAGTCCAAGTCATGCACGTAACCATGATCGTCACTATGACATGGCTGAAACTGCAGAAATTCCAAGTCCAGCACCTCGTCGCACAGAACCTTCTCAAACGTCAGCATTTGGTGATTGGGACTTGCGTCGTGAGACAATTGTTCGTCCGACTGATTCAGTTGTATCACCAGTTGAACGCTTCGAAGCACCATCTTTAGAAGAGGACGAATTAGAAACTCCTCCATTTTTCAAAAATCATTAAGTAAATGAATTTGAAAGAGAATACAGAACGTGTTTTTCAACAAATAAAAGATGCAAGTCAGCAGTCAGGAAGAGAAGCCAATTCTGTTTCGGTTGTTGCTGTTACAAAATATGTAGACGTACCAACAGCGGAGGCTTTGCTTCCGCTAGGTGTGCATCATATTGGTGAAAATCGTGTAGATAAATTTCTTGAGAAATATGAAGCTTTAAAAGATAGGAATATTACCTGGCATTTGATTGGTACTTTGCAAAGACGCAAGGTCAAAGATGTCATTCAGTATGTTGATTATTTCCACGCTTTGGATTCATTAAAGCTAGCAGAAGAAATTCAAAAAAGAAGTGACCGAGTTGTTAAGTGTTTCTTACAAGTAAATATCTCAAAGGAAGAGAGCAAACATGGTTTTTCAAAGGAAGAACTATTGGAACTCTTGCCAGAATTGGCCACCTTAGATAAAATTGAATATGTAGGCTTGATGACTATGGCTCCTTTTGAAGCTAGTAGTGATGAGTTGAAAGAAATTTTTAAAGCTACGCAGGATTTGCAACTAGAAATTAGAGAAAAACAAATTCCCAATATGCCAATGACGGACTTGAGTATGGGTATGAGTCGTGACTACAAGGAAGCGATTGAATTTGACTCAACATTTGTCAGAATTGGTACAGCATTTTTTAAATAGGAAAGAAATATGTCTTTAAAAGATAGATTTGATAAATTTATAGATTATTTTACAGAAGATGGAGAAGATGTTGGTACTACTTATCAGCCTAAAGCTGAAGAGCCGATTGTGACTCCAGTCCCTTCTGTTCAAGAGTTGCCTCAACAAGCTGGTAGCACGCCATCTAAAGATAAAAATATCACCCGTCTCCATGCCCGTCAACAAGAGTTGGCTATGCAAAGTCAACGTTCTACTGATAAGGTGACAATTGATGTTCGTTATCCACGTAAATACGAAGATGCCACAGATATTGTTGATTTATTAGCTGGTAACGAAAGTATTTTGATTGATTTCCAATATATGACAGAAGTTCAAGCACGTCGTTGTTTGGACTATCTGGACGGGGCTCGTCACGTTTTGGCTGGTAACATGAAAAAGGTAGCATCTACTATGTACCTGCTGACACCAGTTGATGTTGTCGTCAATATTGAAGATATCAAAATCCCAGATGAATCACAAAATGGTGAATTTGGCTTTGACATGAAACGTACGAGAGTGAGATAATGCTCTTTCTCATTCGTTTTATTCAAAATGCAGTGGATATCTATTCACTGATTTTAATCATTTTTGCTCTGATGTCTTGGTTCCCAAATGCTTATGAATCACGTCTGGGACGCCTGATTATTAGTTTAGTGAAACCGATAATAGCCCCCTTGCAACGTTTACCACTTCAGATTGCAGGTCTTGATTTGTCTGTCTGGATTGCAGTATTACTAGTTCATTTTCTAGGGGAACAATTGATTCGAATTTTAGTGATCTTTCTATGAACAAGATGATTTATCAACACTTTTCTAAGAATGATTCGTCTTTTATTGATAAGGGAGTAGAATGGATAAAAAAGGTAGAAGATTCTTATTCTCCTTTTTTAACACCCTTTGTAAATCCCCATCAAGAAAAGATTTTAAAAGTTCTAGCATCAACGAACGGCATCTCCTATATGAGCAGTCGGCAATTTCTTGAGACTGAATATGTGCGGGTACTCTTATATCCTGACTATTTTGAACCTGAATTTTCTGATTTTGAACTATCCTTGCAAGAAATAATTTATCCTAATAAGTTTGAACGCTTAACGCATGCAAAAATATTAGGGACTGTTTTAAATCAGCTGGGAATTGATAGAAAGCTATTTGGTGATATCTTAGTCAATGAAGAGAGAGCACAGATTATCATTAATCGACAGTTTAGTCTCCTTTTTCAAGACGGTATTACGAAAATTGCTCGTCTACCGGTTCGTCTAGAAGAACGGGATTTTACTGAGAAGATTGATACAGTGGAGGACTATCAAGAATTAGATATTTGTATCGCTAGTTCTAGGTTAGATGTTTTTCTAGCTGGGGTCTTCAAGCTGTCTAGAAATCAGGCAAATCAGTTAATTGAAAAGCAGGCAGTTCAAGTCAATTACCATTTAGTTGAAAAATCAGATTATGCAGTTCAAGTTGGTGATTTGATTAGTGTAAGGAAATTTGGTCGATTGAAACTCGTTAGGGATAATGGGCAAACAAAAAAAGATAAAAAAAAATTAACGGTCCAATTGTTATTAAGTAAGTGAGGAAAATTATGCCAATTACATCGTTAGAAATCAAAGATAAAACCTTTAGCACACGCTTTAGAGGGTTTGATCAAGAAGAAGTAGATGAATTTTTAGATATTGTAGTCCGTGATTATGAAGATTTGGTTCGCTCTAATCATGATAAGGATTTACATATTAAGAGTTTGGAAGAGCGTTTGTCTTACTTTGATGAGATGAAAGATTCATTGAGCCAGTCTGTATTGATTGCACAAGATACAGCTGAGCGAGTAAAACAAGCTGCAACTGAACGTTCAAACAATATCATTCACCAAGCAGAGCAGGATGCACAACGTTTATTGGAAGAAGCTAAATACAAGGCAAATGAAATTCTTCGTCAAGCAACTGATAATGCTAAGAAAGTTGCTGTTGAAACAGAAGAATTGAAGAACAAGAGCCGTGTCTTCCACCAACGTCTCAAATCAACAATTGAGAGCCAGTTAGCAATTGTTGAATCTTCAGATTGGGAAGATATTCTTCGTCCAACAGCTACTTATCTTCAAACAAGTGATGAAGCCTTCAAAGAAGTAGTAAGCGAAGTCTTAGGTGACTCTGTCTTGCAACAACATCCAGAGGAAGAACCAATTGATATTACTCGTCAGTTTTCTCCCGAGGAAATGGCAGAGTTGCAAGCGCGTATCGAAGCGGCTAATAAGGAACTTGCGGAAGCCGAAGCAAGAGCTGAACAAGAACAAGTGGTTTCACCAGCTCCGGTTGTTGAAGAAAGTCCAGCTCATCCAGTTGGTCCAATGTATGAAGAGCCAGAGGTAGCTCCAAGCCATTACTCAGGACCAACACCAGCTACTGAAGCTGTAAACTCAGAACCAGGTTTTGCGGCACCGCAAGAATCTGTTACAATTTTATAAGAAATGATCTGAGAACAATATCTTATCCTTATATTTCCAGCGAGCAGGAGATGGTGTGAGTCCTGCATTCCCTAATGATAAGATTATCCTCTCAAACAATCAAGTCTGAATGAAGTAAGATTTGACGTTCCCCACGTTACGGGATAAGAGGGAGAAAGACCAGATCTTTTTCCGAATAAAGGTGGTACCACGATTTTCGTCCTTTTTGGAAGTCGTGGTTTTTAATTTGTTATTATTTATAAAGGAGATACCATGAAACTCAAAGATACCCTTAACCTTGGGAAAACAGCTTTCCCAATGCGTGCAGGCCTTCCTACCAAAGAGCCAGTTTGGCAAAAGGAATGGGAAGATGCGAAACTTTATCAACGTCGTCAAGAATTGAACCAAGGAAAACCTCATTTCACCTTGCATGATGGCCCTCCATATGCGAACGGAAATATCCACGTTGGACACGCTATGAACAAGATTTCAAAAGATATCATTGTTCGTTCAAAATCTATGTCAGGATTTTATGCACCATATATTCCAGGTTGGGATACTCATGGTCTGCCAATCGAGCAAGTTTTGGCAAAACAAGGTGTCAAACGTAAAGAAATGGACTTGGTTGAGTACTTGAAACTTTGCCGTGAATACGCTCTTTCACAAGTAGATAAACAACGTGAAGACTTCAAACGTTTGGGTGTTTCTGGTGATTGGGAAAATCCATATGTGACTTTGACTCCGGACTATGAAGCAGCCCAAATCCGTGTCTTTGGTGAGATGGCTAATAAAGGTTATATCTACCGTGGTGCTAAGCCAGTTTACTGGTCTTGGTCATCTGAGTCTGCTCTTGCGGAAGCAGAGATTGAATACCATGACTTGGTTTCAACTTCTCTTTATTATGCCAATAAGGTAAAAGATGGCAAGGGTGTTCTAGATACAGATACTTATATCGTTGTCTGGACAACTACTCCATTTACTATCACAGCTTCTCGTGGTTTGACTGTCGGAGCGGATATTGATTACGTCTTGGTTCAACCTGCTGGTGAAGCTCGTAAGTTTGTGGTTGCTGCAGAATTATTGAATAGCTTGTCTGAAAAATTTGGTTGGGCTGACGTTCAAGTGGTGGCAACTTACCGCGGTCAAGAATTGAACCACATCGTAACAGAACACCCATGGGATACGGCTGTAGATGAATTGGTTATCCTTGGTGACCACGTTACAACTGACTCTGGTACAGGTATTGTCCATACAGCCCCTGGTTTTGGTGAGGATGACTACAATGTCGGTATTGCTAATGGTCTTGAAGTCGCAGTCACTGTTGATGAGCGTGGTATCATGATGGCTAATGCTGGTACTGAGTTTGAAGGCCAATTCTACGACAAAGTGGTTCCAACTGTTATCGAGAAACTTGGCAACCTCCTTCTTGCCCAAGAAGAAATCTCTCACTCATACCCATTTGACTGGCGTACGAAAAAACCAATCATCTGGCGTGCGGTTCCACAATGGTTTGCCTCAGTTTCTAAATTCCGCCAAGAAATCTTGGATGAAATTGAAAAAGTGAAATTCCACTCAGAATGGGGTAAAGTTCGTCTTTACAATATGATCCGCGACCGTGGCGACTGGGTTATCTCTCGTCAACGTGCTTGGGGTGTTCCGCTTCCAATCTTCTACGCTGAAGATGGTACAGCTATCATGACAGCTGAAACCATTGAACACGTGGCTCAACTCTTTGAGGAACACGGTTCTATCATCTGGTGGGAACGTGATGCCAAGGACCTCTTGCCAGAAGGATTTACTCATCCAGGTTCACCAAATGGCGAGTTCAAGAAAGAAACAGATATCATGGACGTATGGTTTGACTCAGGTTCATCATGGAATGGGGTTGTGGTAAACCGTCCAGAATTGACTTACCCAGCAGACCTTTATCTTGAAGGTTCTGACCAATACCGTGGATGGTTCAACTCTTCACTCATCACATCTGTTGCCAACCATGGCGTAGCGCCTTACAAACAAATCTTGTCACAAGGTTTTGCCCTTGATGGTAAAGGTGAGAAGATGTCTAAATCTCTTGGAAATACTATTGCTCCAAGCGATGTTGAAAAACAATTTGGTGCTGAAATCTTGCGTCTCTGGGTAACAAGTGTTGACTCAAGTAACGACGTACGTATCTCTATGGATATCTTGAGCCAAGTTTCTGAAACTTACCGTAAGATTCGTAACACTCTTCGTTTCTTGATTGCTAACACATCTGACTTTAACCCATCTCAAGACGCAGTAGCTTACGATGAGCTTCGTTCAGTTGATAAGTACATGACCATCCGCTTTAATCAGCTTGTTAAGACCATTCGTGACGCTTACGCTAACTTTGAATTCTTGACAATCTACAAGGCCTTGGTGAACTTTATCAACGTTGACTTGTCAGCCTTCTACCTTGATTTTGCCAAAGATGTTGTTTATATCGAAGGTGCCAAATCATTGGAACGCCGTCAAATGCAGACTGTCTTCTATGACATTCTTGTGAAAATTACGAAACTCTTGACACCAATCCTTCCTCACACTGCGGAAGAAATCTGGTCATATCTTGAGTTTGAAGCAGAAGACTTCGTTCAATTGTCAGAATTGCCAGAAGCAGAGACATTTGCTAACCAAGAAGAAATCTTGGATACATGGGCTGCCTTTATGGACTTCCGTGGACAAGCTCAAAAAGCCTTGGAAGAAGCTCGTAATGCAAAAGTAATCGGTAAATCACTTGAAGCACACTTGACAGTTTATCCAAACGAAGTTGTGAAAACTCTACTCGAAGCAGTAAACAGCAATGTAGCTCAACTTTTGATCGTGTCAGAATTGACTATTGCAGAAGGACCAGCTCCAGAAGCTGCCGTTAGCTTTGAAGATGTAGCCTTCACAGTTGAACGCGCTGCAGGTGAAGTATGTGACCGTTGTCGTCGTATCGACCCAACAACAGCAGAACGCAGCTACCACGCAGTCATCTGTGACCACTGTGCAAGCATCGTAGAAGAAAACTTTGCGGATGCAGTCGCAGAAGGATTTGAAGCTAAGTAAGGTTGAAAAGCCCAAAGAAAACTCAATTTGAGAAGAAAAGACAACTAATCTTATAGACTATAAAACGCATTGTATCAAGTTTTTTGAATACCTGATACGATGCGTTTTTATAATGTTTGAAGTTTATTGTCGTTTTCTTGTCGTTTTCTTGTCTCAATTAATACTCTTCGAAAATCTCTTCAAACCACGTCAGCTTTATCTGCAACCTCAAAGCAGTGCTTTGAGCAGCCTACGTCTAGCTTCCTAGTTCGCTTTTTGATTTTCATTGAGTATAACTTTACATCGTTGTATATTTTTGACTCTCAAAAAGCTCATGAATCATCTGAAAAGTAGATTTCATGAGCTTTTATCTGTTGGCGTTCTAAATGGATTCATCAATCAAGTGTTTAAGATTTGATAGGAGTTGCTCCAAAGTTAGGACTGTTTTCTGCTGGTGAGCTAGTTGGTAGAGATTTTGAAAGTAGTCTTGGATATCGTTCTCAAAATTTTGAGGTAGATGAGAGCAATTGTTTTTCGCGAACTGGAGCATGCGTTTTTCTCCTGGATGGAGTTGCTCATTGAAGGCGAAGAGCAAATCGAAATAAGAGGCGAAAAACTCACTAGTGCGGTGATTGATGCTGAGTAAATCTTGGCGTTTGAGGGCTTTTTTGATTTGTCTTGAAAAAGCTGGCATAGCTTGGTCGAGGAGCAGGAACTGCTTGTTTATGATATTCTTTTTCAGTTCAGCTGGATAAGGAAGATTGTACTTTTTCTGGAGGGCAGCATAGTGACCACCTCGATCGTAGATAATCTTACTGTTGAGCAGATTGTACCACATACAAGTAGTGTAAGAATTCTGGGCTTGGTGCTCTAAAACCACGGCTTGTAAATCTTTGTCAAATTCGTTCAAAGAGCGGTAAATTAGCTCAATTTCGATACCATTATTGAGAACACAATCGTCTTCCAATTCCCAAAATTGATTACCGATTTCCATATAGGTGCAGTGTTTACTGAGGATTTCTTTTCGTATGTCTGGCGAGAGAGGAGCACTGAGGTAGACATATACATCATAGTCAGAGTCTTTGTCAAAATCTTGTCCAGCCCGTGATCCTCCTAGAGCTAGAGCCTCTACTTGCTCTAGTTGAGCCAATTCTTTAAAGAGATGTTGTGGCATAATGTTAACCTTCTTTATTTTTTGACATCATTCTAACAAAAAGTAAAGAGACTAGCAAGGGTGAAATGGAAATTTCTTTTCACATATTTGCGTATATTTGTTTAAAGCAATTCAAGTCTCAAACAGTCCTTTCCTTTTTGGTTTTGACTAGCTTTTTTGTGAAAAATTGTGTAAAATAGAATAGATAAACGAGGGGAAACCTCGGAAAATTTAAAGGAGAATCCATCTAATGGTAAAATTGGTTTTTGCTCGCCACGGTGAGTCTGAATGGAACAAAGCTAACCTTTTCACTGGTTGGGCTGATGTTGATTTGTCTGAAAAAGGTACACAACAAGCGATTGACGCTGGTAAATTGATCAAAGAAGCTGGTATCGAATTTGACCAAGCTTACACTTCAGTATTGAAACGTGCTATCAAAACAACTAACTTGGCTCTTGAAGCTTCTGACCAATTGTGGGTTCCAGTTGAAAAATCATGGCGCTTGAACGAACGTCACTACGGTGGTTTGACTGGTAAAAACAAAGCTGAAGCTGCTGAACAATTTGGTGATGAGCAAGTTCACATCTGGCGTCGTTCATACGATGTATTGCCTCCAAATATGGACCGTGATGATGAGCACTCAGCTCACACAGACCGTCGTTACGCTTCACTTGACGACTCAGTTATCCCAGATGCTGAAAACTTGAAAGTGACTTTGGAACGTGCCCTTCCTTTCTGGGAAGATAAAATCGCTCCAGCTCTTAAAGATGGTAAAAACGTATTCGTAGGAGCTCACGGTAACTCAATCCGTGCCCTTGTAAAACACATCAAAGGTTTGTCAGATGACGAAATCATGGACGTGGAAATCCCTAACTTCCCACCATTGGTATTCGAATTCGACGAAAAATTGAACGTAGTTTCTGAATACTACCTTGGAAAATAATTTATAGACAGAAATCCTAGGAATTCCTAGGATTTTTTGCATTTGCTTCTGGTTTCCAACTAGTTGAAAAAGCGTTATAATGGTAGTAGGAAGTAAATTGTTTGAGAGAGGGTGAGTCTAATGGCTTATATTGAGATGAAACACTGTTACAAGCGTTATCAGGTTGGGGACACGGAGATTGTGGCCAATCGTGATGTGAATTTTGAAATTGAAAAAGGGGAGCTGGTGATTATCCTTGGTGCGTCAGGTGCTGGTAAATCAACAGTTCTTAATCTTCTTGGGGGAATGGATAGCAATGACGAGGGTGAAATCTGGATTGATGGTGCCAATATTGCAGACTACAATTCCCACCAGAGAACCAATTACCGCCGCAATGATGTCGGTTTTGTTTTTCAGTTTTATAATCTAGTTTCCAATCTGACTGCTAAGGAAAATGTGGAACTGGCCTCAGAAATCGTGACGGATGCCTTGGATCCTGAGCAAGTTTTGACAGATGTAGGTTTGGCTCATCGTCTTAATAATTTTCCAGCCCAGCTTTCTGGAGGGGAGCAACAGCGAGTCTCCATTGCACGCGCGGTAGCCAAAAATCCTAAAATTCTCCTTTGTGATGAACCAACAGGTGCCTTGGATTATCAGACGGGTAAGCAGGTTTTGAAAATTCTCCAAGACATGTCTCATCAAAAGGGAGCGACGGTGATTATTGTGACTCACAATGGAGCTTTGGTCCCTATTGCGGATCGCGTGATTCATATGCATGATGCCAGTGTCAAGGATGTGGTGATTAACCAGCATCCTCAGGATATTGACAGTTTGGAGTACTAGCATGATCAAGCGAAAAACTTATTGGAAGGACTTAATTCAGTCCTTCACAGGCTCCAAGGGGCGTTTTTTATCCATCTTGACCTTGATGATGTTGGGGTCTTTAGCATTAGTCGGTCTCAAAGTAACCAGTCCCAATATGGAGGCAACCGCTAATGCTTACTTAACAACTGCTAAAACCTTGGATTTGGCAGTCATGTCTAACTATGGTTTGGATCAAGCAGATCAAAAAGAACTAGAACAGATAGAGGGTGCAGAGGTTGAATTTGGCTACTTGACAGATGTGACAATGTATAATGGGCAGGATGCCATTCGGCTATATTCCAAACCAGAGCGAATTTCAACCTTTCAGTTAAGAGAGGGGCGACTTCCGCAGTCAGACCAGGAAATCGCTTTGGCAAGTCATCTGCAGAGTCAATATAGTGTGGGACAGGAGATTAGTTTTAAAGAAAAAGAAGGCAGTCATTCCTCTTTAAAAAATCATACATATACCATTACTGGTTTTGTGGATTCGGCTGAAATCCTCTCACAGCGAGATATGGGATACGCAGGAAGTGGAAGTGGGACTCTGACAGCATACGGGGTGATTTTGCCTAGCCAGTTTGATCAGAAAGTCTACAATATAGCACGCTTGAAATATCAAGATTTAGCAGGCTTAAATGCCTTTTCTTCAGCTTATGAAGAAAAATCCAAGCAACATCAGGAAGAACTTGAACAAGCTTTGTCAGATAATGGCAAGGCACGTCTGCAAGTCTTGAAAAAAGAAGGCCAAGAGTCTCTCGATAAGGGTCAAGAGACCCTTCATAAGGCTGAGACTAATTTGCAGGAAGGCAAGCGTCGTTTAGCAGCTGCTCAAGCTCGTATACAGGCTCAAGAAAGTCAACTAGGCTTTCTTCCTCAAGCTCAGAGAGAGCAGGCCAGTGCTCAACTTACCCAAGCCAAGCAGGAATTGAGCAAGGAAGAAGATAAACTAAAGCAGGCTGAACAAAATTTAGCTCAAGAAAAGGAAAAATTAGAAAAACATCAGCAAGTCTTGGATGATTTGGCTGAGCCCAAGTATCAGGTTTATAATCGTCAGACCATGCCAGGTGGTCAGGGATATCTCATGTACAGCAATGCTTCAGCCAGTATTCGGGCAGTGGGCAATATCTTTCCAGTGGTGCTTTATGCCGTAGCAGCTATGGTAACCTTTACAACTATGACTCGTTTTGTGGATGAAGAGCGAACTCATGCAGGGATTTTTAAGGCCTTGGGCTATCGTAGTAAGGATATTATCGCCAAGTTTCTCCTTTATGGACTAGTAGCTGGGACTGTAGGAACAGCTCTAGGCAGTATACTTGGCCATTATTTACTAGCCGGTGTGATTTCAAGTGTCATTACAAAAGGCATGGTGGTGGGAGAAACCCAGATTCAGTTCTATTGGACCTATAGTTTACTAGCTCTTGTTTTGAGTTGGTTGGCGAGTGTGTTACCAGCCTATCTGGTGGCTCGGAAGGAACTGCACGATGAAGCAGCCCAGCTTTTACTGCCTAAACCACCTGTTAAAGGAGCTAAAATCTTACTGGAGCGCATCGGTTTTATCTGGCGTCGTCTCAGTTTTACCCATAAGGTAACAGCCCGCAATATCTTTCGTTATAAACAGCGGATGTTGATGACGATCTTTGGTGTGACAGGTTCTGTAGCCCTGCTCTTTGCCGGTTTGGGCATCCAATCCTCTGTAGCAGGAGTTCCGTCTAGACAGTTTCAGCAAATCCAACAGTATCAGATGATTGTCTCTGAAAATCCTAGCGAGACTAATCAAGACAAGGCAGATCTAGAAGAAGTGTTGAAAGGGCAGGATATTCAAGATTACCAGAAAATCTATTCTAAAACGTTAGACAAGGATTTCAAAGGCAGGGCTGGTCTTCAGACCATTACCTTTATGATGACAGATAAGGAAGATTTGACTCCCTTTATCCATCTGCAAAATCATCAGCAGGAGCTGACATTAAAATATGGAGTCGTTATTACAGCTAAACTCGCCCAACTGGCAGGTGTTAAGGTTGGACAGACTCTAGAAATTGAAGGTAAGAAGCTAAAGGTAGCCGCTATTACTGAGAACTATGTTGGTCACTTTATTTATATGAGTCAAACTAGCTATGAGCAAATATACGGACAGCTCCCCCAAGCCAACACTTATCTGGTTAGGCTAAAGGATTCTAGTGCGCCTAGCATCGAAAGGCAGGCAGGTTTACTCATGAATCAGGCTGCGGTGTCTAGTGTCGTCCAAAATGCTTCAGCCATCCGACTCTTTGACTCTGTTGCTAGCTCACTCAATCAGACCATGACTATCTTGGTCATCGTGTCGGTTCTATTAGCTATTGTTATCCTCTACAATCTGACCAATATCAACGTGGCTGAGAGAATCCGTGAACTTTCCACTATCAAGGTGCTCGGTTTTCATAATAAAGAAGTTACCCTCTATATTTATCGTGAGACGATTGTCTTGTCTCTTGTGGGAATCGTACTTGGTCTGTTCTCAGGTTTCTATTTACACCAATTTTTGATTCAAATGATTTCGCCTGCGACTATTCTCTTTTATCCGCAGGTAGGCTGGGAAGTTTATGTAATCCCAGTGGCAGCAGTAAGCATCATCTTGACCCTACTTGGTTTCTTTGTCAATCATCATCTGAGAAAGGTTGATATGCTTGAAGCCTTGAAATCCGTAGAGTAATACTCTTCGAGAATCTCTTTAAACTACGTTAACTATATCTGCAACCCCAAAACAGTATTTTGAGCAGCCTGAGGCTAGATTCCTAGTTTGCTCTTTGATTTTCATTGAGTATAAGGTAGTTGTTTTTATCTGATTGAACTTATATTTACTCGTAAATCATGACCACCCGCATAGCGGGTGGTTTTTTTGTCTCGCACCTAGCGGAGCGAGACGGACTAATAGTCACATAATTATAAGGCTGATAGTATTAATTTCACTATCAGCCTTACAGGTTATTTAACGTTTCAGAAAAACTATAATGTCAAGATTAACTAAACAGTATCTAATTCCTTCAAATAATTTTCTATCTTCATCAACATTAAAGGATTGTTATAAATCTTACATAACTCTCTTGCTTCTATATAATAATTTTTGACTTGTTCTTTGTCTAGAAATTTGGCTCCAGCATTTCCTACAAGAATAAGTAGAGGAGCCAGTTGGTAGCTTGTCTGTCTTTGTTTACAGAGTTCAATCGTCTCAAGAGCTTCTTGGATGGCTTCATTATATTTTTCCTTTGATACTAGGTAGTGAGCGTAGTTGTAACGAACTCTGATGTAGCCAAATAAAAACTCTTGATACTCAAAATTTTTTGTCTGATATAACTCCATCAAATGAGAGTAGTTTGCCTCATATTCTTGTTCACGACCCACTAAGGAATAGAAATTAGATAGAGTATTCAACGCCTTTAAATAAATCAGAGTATTTGAAGAGACCTTTAATAATATATTTTCCAATGAAGAAATTGCCTCACACTTACTGTCATATTGATAGAAGTCAATAATAGCTTTAATCCATTCAAGGTAAGTTCGGTCTTCTAGTGTTAGAAAAGTACTTCGTTCAATCTCTATTCTATAAATATATTCCAAATCGTCATAATTTCTATCATCTAATAGACGAGCAGATAATTGCTTGAAATTAGAGAGGTTAGATTTAATTTCAATTTGTTCATTAAAAAAATAATCTAATGGCACTTCAAGTCGTTGTGAGAGTTTGAACAAAAGGTCTGCGGAGGGAATAAAATGACCTCTTTCAATTTTACTAATCTGGCTTTGTTCACAAATTCCTTCTGCAAGAGTTTGTTGGGAGAGTCTCAACTCTTTTCTTTTCAATCTGAATTTCTCTGCGAGTGTATTCATTAAAGATAATAAACCTTCCTATTTGCTTAATTTTATTATAAAAATAAGCAAATAGGAAGTTAAAGGAATAAAAAATTCTTAACGGTAATAATAAGAAAAAAAGTTCACAATACAATAAAGATGTTAGAATAAATAAAATATATATGTTAAAATAAAAATAAGGAAACAGAAAGGGGTTTCATTGCAAGAGAAAAAAACGTGGAATTCAAAAATTAGCTATATTAGCATTACTAGGGGTTTTTACGTTTAGTAATACAATTCCTTACCAACAATTTATTCAGAAGAATAAACGATTGGAAATTCGAGTAGAATCACAAAAGAAGTCTGATGGTCTTGATGTTGGGAAGGCTGATTGATTTCGTATTACTTTAAAATTCAACTATTTAGAGAAAGGTATTCTGATGAGAGCTTGTAACAATACCAGATAGATATAAGAATGGAGATGTTTGATAAAATGCTTTCATAGCTAACCAACTGTTGAAAATTATGAGTTACAAAATCTAAAGTATTTAAGATTGGTTTATAAAATTAGGTCTCTGTCTGTAGAAAGGAACGTGCAGTTAGAAAGGAGGAAAAAATAGGATACTATAATTCAGACTGAGATTTCTAATTAAAAATTGAAGAAGATTCTTTTATCAATAGTTTAGTAAGCTTGTTAGTTTATAGAGGGCAGGGGTATTTCTGCCCTCTGTTTTAGAATAAGGAATGCACTATGAAAAAATTATTTATACTCATATCCAACCTGCTTGCTAGTTTGTTCTTTGTTTGGGTATTTACCATTTGGAATGATACATATGTCTCCTATTATTACCCCAACGTTGTTGTACGTGATTCTTCCCCTGAAACAACTTTTCAACATGTTGCTACACGCTTGGAAAAACTAGCAGAAGAAACGGATAGCTTTATTGCGATTCAACACCAGGATCCTAACTCAGAAGGTACTCCAGTGTTTTCTTATACGACCTTTGGGAACGGAAAGTTGCCTGATGGGCTACAGGAAAAAAACTAGAAGATGCTCAAAGTAGTAGTGTTGAAACAAACTATTTTGTATTTGATGGAAACCTAGATATTCACTTGCTAAGGGAGGAGCTAAGTCAACTTGGCTTGACTAACATGCACCTGATAATTCCATCCAAACTATCTACGTTAATGGCTTTCTTTAGTAACGGATTTCAGTTAATCAGTCTATTGATTTTCATCTTAACCTTTGGAGCACTGACTTTAATTAGTCAAATTAGCCAATTACGGTCGTCGGGCATTCGCCTCATTTCAGGAGAGAAACGGTGGTCCATTTTTCTTAGACCAGTTGGTGAGGATTTGAAAGGGATAGCTGTTGGTTTCAGTTTAGCTGGCGTACTCGCCATTCTTATGCAAAAAATTCTGTCGCTTCCAACGCAATCCCTAATGACCATAGGAGCAGGCTTGCTCTGTTATAATCTCATCTTGTTGTCGATCTCCCTGTTTTTCGCTCAACTCTTCGCAGTTGGGATAAAAAAGATACACCTGATGCAGATTATAAAAGGGCAAGTGCCTGTCAGAGGAATCATTAGTTTGATTTTAATCGGTCAACTATTAGCGATTATTATTGTAACGCTGGGAATAGGGAGTAGCTTAAAGTATACCCAAGCCTGGCAACAGCATCGGATTGGACAAGAGGCTTGGAGCCAGGAAAGGCAACTGATTACCCTATCAATCAGCCGTGAAGGAACGAGTCCTGGTTTTGATGAACAAGCTCAAAGGAAATTCAGAACTTGGTATCAATTGATGGATCTGGCTGTTTCAGAACAAAAGGCTTTCTTATCTAGACACCAGTTAATTGACCGTACTTTGCAAAATGGCATGGCTTCCTCCAAAAACTTGATAACCTCTACAGAATGGCACGATTACAGCCCGAATGGCAATGTCCTTATCGTCACACCGCAATACTTGGAGCGTCAAAACATTCCTGTAGATACAACTATTGAGCAAAAGATGAATCACCTTGATGTAGGGGAGTTTGTCTTATTGCTGCCTGAACACCTCCGTTCAGAGGAAGAACATTATAAATCTGTTTTTGAAGACGACTTAACCAGTCGCATGTCTAGTCGAGATGAACGACAGCAAATGACTGCTACGGTAGGTTATTTAGAATCAGGTCAGGATCGTTTTGTGTATAATACGACCCCTATTTCTTACCAGCAGTTTTTGAAAGATCCAATCATCATTGTTATAACACCCCAATCAACTGGTCCACAGTCCATTATGTTTTGGGTAGATGCAGTACAGAACTACGTTCTCTTTAATCAATTGTCTGATGCTCAGGAGCTTATCCAGAGACAAGGCATTGAAAATTGGGTCTCAGAAATGCAAACAGGTTACCACAACTACATCACATTATTGGATAATATCCAGAGGGAACGTTGGGTAATGCTAGCAGGAGCTGTGCTTGGGATTGCAACTTCAATCTTGTTGTTTAACACTATGAATAGGCTCTACTTTGAAGAATTTAGACGTGCCATTTTTATCAAACGCATTGCAGGTCTCAGGTTCTTAGAAATCCATCGCACTTATCTCTTTGCTCAACTGGGTGTGTTTTTACTGGGATTTGTTGCGAGTGTATTTCTTATGGTAGAGATAGTAGTTGCTTTCTTAGTCTCGTTACTCTTTATTGGTCTATCTCTTTTACAGTTACATGTCCAAATGCAGAAAGAAAACAAGATGTCCATGCTTGTTTTGAAGGGAGGTTAATATGATTGAACTTAAACAGGTGAGTAAATCTTTTGGAGAACGAGAGTTATTTTCGAATCTTTCAATGACATTTGAGGCTGGAAAAGTCTATGCCTTAATTGGTTCAAGTGGTAGCGGAAAAACAACCTTGATGAACATGATTGGGAAATTAGAATCTTATGATGGGACGATTTTTTACCGAGGTAAAGACTTGGCCAATTATAAATCGAGTGATTTTTTCCGTCACGAATTGGGCTACCTCTTCCAGAACTTTGGCTTAATTGAAAACCAAAGTATTGAAGAAAACCTTAAGCTAGGTCTCATTGGTCAAAAGTTGAGTCGGTCGGAACAGCGGTTGAGGCAGAAGCAGGCTTTAGAACAGGTCGGCCTGGCTTATCTTGACCTAGATAAGCGCATCTTTGAGTTATCGGGCGGAGAATCGCAACGGATTGCCTTGGCAAAAGTTATCTTAAAGAATCCACCCCTTATTCTGGCAGATGAGCCAACAGCTTCAATAGACCCAGCAACCTCTCAGTTGATTATGGAGATTTTGCTATCTCTTCGAGATCATAATAGGCTAATCATTATCGCAACACATAATCCGGCAATTTGGGAGATGGCTGATGAAGTGTTCACGATAGATCGTCTGAAATAAAAATCCTTGTTTTTAATTGCACGATGAGTTACTGAAATATTATCATGAATCAATAATTGGAGTTAATTTAGAATTGTACTTTATTAATATTGAGGTAACTTTTTCTTGATAAAGGAAGAAATAGTGGAGAGGAAGTTAGAATGAAAAAATTCGACAATTATATTATTGAGAAGCCTTGCGATTCTAATTCAGATAAACTGCAAAAAATCTTAATAATTGAAAGTTTGGTAGATGATCTTTTGCAATTTTCTCTCAGAATCAATAATAGTGTAGGAGAGATTTTCCTCCTACAACCGTTTCAAAAGAAATATTTACCCATTGGGAGAAGATGTTGCAGTGGATAATGTGTTACTCACTGAAAAATATAATTTTCAACTAAAAGATTTTGAAGGATTCATTTCAAAATAAACAATAATTAAAGAATAACAAAAATCCTCCGTTTCAAAGAGTAGGGAACTCTTTGTGACAGAGGATTTTTTCTATAGGGCTTTAGCGGCTGAAATTGCGGCTTCGAAGTTTGGTTCAGAGTTGATATTGTCCACGTATTCAACGTAGCGAATCGTATTGTCAGTATCGAGGACAAAAACTGCGCGTGCCAATAAGTGCCACTCATTGATTAAGAGAGCGTAATCACGTCCAAAGGAATGATCGAAATAGTCTGAGAGCATGATGGCATTTTCAATACCTTCAGCACCGCACCAACGTTTTTGGGCAAAGGGTAGGTCCATGGAAACAGTCAAGACGACCGTGTTGTCCAGTCCAGCCAGTTCTTCATTAAAACGACGCGTTTGAGTTGAGCAGATGCCTGTATCGATAGAAGGCACGACACTCAAGACTTTTTTCTTCCCATCAAAATCAGCTAGAGATTTTTTAGAAAGGTCTGTTGTAGTGAGAGAAAAATCAAGTGCCTTGTCGCCGACTTGTAGTTGTTTACCTGTAAAGCTCACAGGATTTCCGAGAAAAGTTACCATAAGATACTCCAATCTTTTTTCTTCCATTTTAGCTGAAACAGTCGGAATTTTCCAATGATTTGACCGGAAATATGAGCATAGAAAAAACGTCAATTCGGAAAAGAATGACGTTTTTCAGAGGCTTATTTTGCCAATCCTTCAGCAATCTTGTCAAGGTTGTATTTCATCATGTTGTAGTAGCTGTCGCCTTCTTTACCTTGTTCTGCGATAGAGTCAGTAAAGATTTGAGCGTAGATTGGAATGTTTGTGTCTTGTGAAACAGTCTTCATTGGACGGTCATCCACGCTTGATTCTACAAAGAGTGAAGGAGTTTTTGTTTGGCGAAGTTTTTCAACCAAGGTCTTGATTTGGTCAGGTGTTCCTTCTTCTTCAGTGTTGATTTCCCAAATATAGGCACTTGGGACACCGTAGGCTTTAGAAAAGTATTTGAAGCATCCTTCGCTGGTTACAATGAGTTTTTTCTCAGCAGGGATGTTGTTAAATTTCTCCTTAGCTTCCTTGTCAAGTTTGTCTAGCTTATCAGTATATTCTTTGAGATTTTTTTCGTAGAATTCCTTGTTGCTAGGGTCTTTAGCGCTCAATTGTTTTGCGATATTCTTAGCAAAAATCATCCCATTTTCAAGGTTGAGCCAAGCGTGAGGGTCTTCTTTACCTTTTTCGTTTTGGCCTTCAAGGTAGATAACATCAACGCCTTCGCTGACTGCAAAGTAGTCTTTGTTTTCAGTTTTCTTGGCATTTTCTACCAATTTTGTAAACCAAGCATTGCCACCTGTTTCAAGGTTGATACCGTTATAGAAAATCAAATCAGCTTGAGAAGTTTTCTTAACGTCTTCAGGGAGTGGTTCGTATTCGTGTGGGTCTTGGCCAACAGGAACGATACTGTGAAGATCAATCTTGTCACCAGCAATATTTTTAGTAATATCAGCGATGATTGAGTTTGTAGCAACAACTTTTAGTTTTTGACCAGAAGCTGCATCTTTTTTTCCGCTAGCACATGCTACGAGAACAATGGCGGAAAGAAAAAGAACCAACAATGTACCTAATTTTTTCATTAGATCCTCCAATTTATTGGGGCTTTACCCCTTATTTTAACAAATGTTTATTTTTCAGTTTCAAATATCGTTGTTTTGGAGCGATAAAGAAGCTAATGAGAAAGAAACTAGCAGCTGTGAGCACGATACTAGAACCTGCCGCAACGTTAAAGCTATAACCGATAAAGAGTCCCAAAACTGAAGCAGTAGCTCCAAAGGTTGAGGAAAGGAAAATCATGCTTTTCAGGCTATTAGCATACAGATAAGCAGTTGCAGCTGGGGTAATCAGCATGGCTACAATCAGGATAGTTCCGACACTTTGCATGGCTGTCACAGACACGAGAGTCAAGAGTACCATGAGAAGATAGTGATAGAAATTGACAGGCATTCCCATGGCTTTAGCCAATAGTTCATCAAAGGAAGTGATCAAGAGTTGCTTGAAGAAAATCCAGATTAACAAGAGAATGGCTGCCCCCACACCCATAGTAATAAACATATCCGTATCTTGTACGGCCAGGATATTACCAAAAAGGATATGGAAAAGGTCAGTTGAACTTTTAGCGACACTAATCAAGATGATACCGAGGGCTAAGAAAGAAGAAAAGGTAATGCCGATGGCGGTATCGCTTTTGATAATCGAGTTTCCCTTGATGTAGGTAATGATGATAGCAGCTAGTAGTCCAAAGACAATGGCTCCGATGAAGAAGTCAAGGCCCAAGATAAAGGAGAGAGCTACACCTGGCAAGACAGCATGTGAAATGGCATCTCCCATAAGTGACATCCCGCGTAGGATGATGAAACATCCCACAGCTCCAGCTACGACCCCGATGACAATGGCTGTTATCAAGGCATTTTGTAAGAAATGGAATTTTTGCAATCCATCGATAAATTCTGCAATCATAGGTCACCTCCACTGAAAAAGAGTCGATTACCGTAAGCTTCTTTAAGATGGGCTTCGGTAAAGGTTTCTTTGGTTGGACCAAAGGCAATCACTTCTCGATTGACAAGCAAGACTTGATCGAAGTAGTGGGGAACCTTGCTGAGGTCGTGGTGGACGATGAGAACCGTCTTCCCAGCTTTTTTCAAATCTCTCAGCGTATTCATGATGATTTCCTCACTGACAGAGTCAATCCCAACAAAGGGTTCATCCAAGAGGATATAGTCAGCTTCCTGCACCAAACATCTGGCAATCAAGACCCGCTGGAACTGACCTCCAGACAGTTGACTGATTTGACGTTCAGCGTAGTCAGCTAGACCGACAATTTCAAGGGCCTCTTGCACTTTCTTCCAATGTTTAGCATTTAAACTGCGAAAGAGAGGGATAGAGGGAAAGAGTCCTAGCGAGACACATTCCTTGACCTTGATGGGAAAGTTGTAGTCGATATTGATTTTTTGTTCGACATAAGCGATTCGATGTAAGGATTTTTTAACTTCCTTGTCATCGAGAAATGCCTGACCTTGATGTGGGATAATTCCCAGCATCCCTTTTAATAATGTTGATTTCCCAGCGCCGTTTGGACCAATGATACCGGTAATTGTTGGTCCATGGAGCGCTAGTGAAATATCCTTAAGTGCCAACGTTTCTTTGTAGGAGACACTGAGGTTTTCGATACGTATCATAAACTTGTATTCCTCCTGTCTCTTAATATACATTAAAAAAAAAATTAAGTCAAGTTAATTTTTGAAAAAATTAAAATAATAACTGAAAAACAATAGAAAGTATCAGTTCATTTTTAATTGCATTCCCAGGTAATTTTTGTTAAGCTAAAAACAAGTACAAATGAAAGCGAGAACAAGATGACACGTTATCAAGACGATTTTTATGATGCAATCAATGGAGAATGGCAGAAGACAGCTGAAATCCCAGCAGATAAGTCTCAAACAGGAGGTTTTGTTGATTTAGACCAGGAAATTGAAGACCTGATGCTGGCGACAACAGACAAGTGGTTGGCAGGTGAAGAGGTGCCTGAGGATGCTATCTTGGCAAACTTTGTCAAATACCACCGCCTAGTTCGTGATTTTGACAAGAGAGAAGCTGACGGTATCGCACCTGTTTTGCCTCTTCTTAAAGAGTTCCAAGAATTGGAGACTTTTGCAGATTTCACTGCCAAACTAGCAGAGTTTGAGCTTGCTGGCAAACCTAATTTCCTTCCTTTTGGTGTATCGCCAGACTTTATGGATGCCAGAATCAACGTTTTATGGGCTAGTGCTCCAAGCACGATTTTGCCAGATACGACCTACTATGCAGAAGACCACCCTCAACGCGAAGAGCTCTTGACTCTTTGGAAAGAAACTAGCGCAAATCTTCTCAAGGTTTATGATTTCTCTGATGAAGAAATTGAAGACTTGCTAGAAAAAAG
Organism: bacterium; assembly: GCA_905221105.1. Taxonomy (GTDB): domain Bacteria; phylum Bacillota; class Bacilli; order Lactobacillales; family Streptococcaceae; genus Streptococcus. The sequence continues at coordinate 51,488 of CAJNBW010000003.1, read as the reverse complement.
ACTTGAATTGGACCGTCGCGTGGCGGCAGTGGTGCTCTCTAATGAAGAAAGTTCGGAATATGCTAAACTCTACCATCCATATGCTTATGAAGATTTCAAGAAATTTGCGCCTGCCCTACCTTTGGATGACTTCTTCCAAGCCGTTCTTGGACAAGTACCAGACAAGGTGATCGTAGACGAGGAACGTTTCTGGCAAGCAGCAGAGCAATTCTATAGTGAAGAGGCTTGGCCTCTTCTCAAGGCAACCTTGATTTTGAGTGTTGTCAATCTTTCAACCAGCTATTTAACGGAAGAAATCCGTGTCTTGTCAGGTGCCTACAGTCGTGCGCTTTCTGGAGTTCCAGAAGCTAAAGATAAGGTCAAGGCAGCCTACCAGCTAGCACAAGGTCCATTCAAGCAAGCCTTGGGTCTTTGGTATGCCCATGAAAAATTCTCACCAGAAGCTAAGGCGGACGTGGAGAAAAAAGTAGCAACCATGATTGATGTCTATAAGGAGCGCTTGGCCAAGAATGACTGGCTGACTCCTGAAACTCGTGACAAGGCCATCGTCAAACTTAATGTCATCAAGCCTTATATCGGTTACCCAGAAGAATTGCCAGAACGCTACAAGGACAAGGTAGTGGATGAGACTGCTAGTCTTTTTGATAACGCTCTAGCTTTTGCACGTGTGGAAATCAAGCATAGTTGGAGCAAATGGAACCAGCCTGTAGATTACAAGGAGTGGGGTATGCCTGCTCATATGGTCAACGCCTACTACAATCCACAGAAGAACCTGATTGTTTTCCCAGCGGCTATTTTACAGGCACCTTTCTATGACTTGCATCAGTCATCTTCTGCTAACTACGGTGGGATTGGGGCGGTTATTGCCCATGAAATTTCTCACGCTTTTGATACCAACGGGGCTTCCTTTGATGAAAATGGTAGCCTCAAGGATTGGTGGACAGAGAGTGACTATGCTGCCTTCAAGGAGAAAACACAAAAAGTTATTGACCAGTTTGATGGACAGGATTCTTATGGTGCAACTATCAATGGTAAATTGACTGTGTCAGAAAACGTGGCTGATTTGGGAGGAATCGCTGCAGCGCTTGAAGCAGCTAAGAGAGAACCAGACTTCTCAGCAGAAGAGTTCTTCCATAATTTCGGTCGTATCTGGCGCATGAAAGGTCGTCCAGAATTTATGAAACTTTTGGCTAGTGTCGATGTGCACGCACCAGCCAAACTCCGTGTCAATGTACAAGTACCAAACTTCGATGATTTCTTTACAACCTATGATGTCAGAGAAGGAGACGGCATGTGGCGTTCACCAGAAGACCGTGTGATTATTTGGTAATGCAAAAAATCTAGTCATCAGAAAAAGGCATCCTATCAGGTGTGAAAACCTTGACAGGATGCCTTTTGTAATGGAAAGATTTGCTGGATAGTTTACTTAAATTGTGTTAGTCATTGTCATCATCTTGCTAGAAAAAAGGATTGAAAGTTTTTTCGTGAGCAATAGTAGTAGCTGGACCATGTCCTGGATAGACATCGTAGTTTGGTAGAGTGAAAAGTTGAGTTTGGATACTGTGAAGGAGTTGTTCCATACTACCAGTTGGAAGGTCGGTCCGCCCGATGGTTTCTCGGAAAAGAGCATCACCTGTCAAGACTAGGTGAGCATCAGGAAAGACGATAGAAACGCCGCCGATAGAGTGCCCTGGGGTCGGTAGAACGGTAAAATGAAATTCCTCTAATTGGTATTCTTCATGAAAGACAAAGGTGTGTTCTGCAGGTTTTGCGACCACATCTTCCATATCATCATGACGAGGGAGACCAGAGAGATTATCGACAGGAGTGTAGAGCCAGCTGGCTTCGCTCTCTGCGATATAGACAGGAGGATTACCAAAAGTTTCCCGCACCAAGTCCAGACTCATGATATGGTCATAATGGGCGTGGGTTAATAGAATAGCACAGATTGGTTTGTTGATCTTCTCGATGGTTTGACGAATGGCTTCCCAATGGCTTCCGGGATCGACAACGATGAGGTGTTTTTCACCTTCCAGATAATAGGTATTTTCATAGGCAATAGGATTCACGGTTTTATGGATTTTCATATTAGCTCCGATCTCAAAGAATGTACTAAATTAAGTATAGCACAGTTGGGGAGAATAGGTAAGGATTTAGAATGAACTTAAAAACCAGCATGACTAGATGAAGACAGGCTGGTTATCAATTTATCAATATTGGAGAGGTGTCAATTGCCCTTCATAGGTTGCATAAACTCCGTCATTAGCTTGTTTGATAGACGTGATGTTTAGAGTGCCACCGTAGTTGGCTTCTCGTTTATCGCTATATTCACTATAACTTATCCTACTGGGCAGATTCTGGTCGTTAGCATAGTATTGAACGACTGTTTTTTTATAGCTTTGCTGGTTGAATAGGAACAGGCAGCTAACTCCTAACACTAGGAGAGCAAAGATAGAAATAGCAGTTTTTTTCATAGGTGTTCTCCTTATAAACTAAAGGATAAAAGAAAGTATCTTGAGGATTTTTATACTCTTCGAAAATCTCTTCAAACCGCGTCAACTTTATCTGCAACCTCAAAGCAGTGCTTTGAGCAGCCTGTGGCTAGTTTCCTAGTTTGCTCTTTGATTTTCATTGAGTATTAATTCCAAAATCCAGTCAAGGTACCAGTGTATGTGACACGAGTTCCACTGTTTAGCTTTCGTATCTTCAGGGAAATTGGGGGAAGTCAGAAAGTCTTTGGGTTACAATATGGTTTCCGTTGGTCTATCTCTCCTTCTATCACCTAAGTTTAAAATCTAACTTCGTAATATATTATATACTAATAATTCTGAATTATCAATCAATTCTGAATTATTTTTTTCTTATTCTGTTCCAATCTAGTTTTCATATTCTTAAAAAAGTGATAAAATGGTAGGAAGAATTGGAGAGTATAGATGCCAAAAGAAGTGAATTTAACAGGCGAAGAAGTTGTCGCTTTAACCAAAGAATATTTAACGGAAGAGGATGTCCATTTTGTCCATAAGGCCTTGGTCTATGCGGTGGATTGTCATAGTGGTCAATACCGCAAATCAGGCGAGCCTTATATCATTCACCCTATCCAAGTAGCAGGTATTTTAGCCAAGCTCAAGCTGGATGCTGTAACGGTAGCTTGTGGTTTCTTGCATGACGTGGTAGAAGATACAGAAGCGACCTTGGATGATTTGGAAAGAGAGTTTGGTCCTGATGTGCGGGTAATCGTAGATGGGGTTACCAAGCTTGGTAAAGTTAAATACAAGTCTCACGAGGAGCAGTTGGCTGAAAATCATCGCAAGATGCTCATGGCCATGTCTGAGGATATCCGTGTTATCTTGGTCAAACTGTCTGACCGCCTGCACAATATGCGGACCCTGAAACATCTTCGAAAAGATAAGCAGGAGCGTATTTCCAAAGAAACTATGGAAATCTATGCACCGCTTGCCCACCGTTTGGGGATTTCCAGTGTCAAATGGGAATTGGAAGATCTGTCTTTCCGTTATCTCAATCCAACGGAGTTTTACAAGATTACCCATATGATGAAGGAAAAGCGCAGAGAGCGTGAAGCCTTGGTGGATGAGGTAGTCACAAAATTAGAGGAATATACAACAGATCGTCACCTAAAAGGGAAGATTTACGGTCGTCCCAAGCATATTTACTCTATTTTCCGCAAAATGCAGGATAAGAGAAAACGGTTTGAGGAAATCTATGACCTGATTGCCATTCGTTGCATTTTGGATACCCAAAGTGATGTCTATGCCATGCTTGGTTATGTGCATGAGCTTTGGAAGCCCATGCCTGGACGTTTCAAAGACTATATCGCCAACCGCAAGGCCAATGGTTACCAGTCTATCCATACGACTGTTTATGGGCCAAAAGGGCCGATTGAATTCCAGATTCGCACTAAGGAAATGCATGAGGTGGCTGAGTACGGGGTTGCGGCTCACTGGGCTTATAAGAAAGGCATCAAGGGGCAGGTTAACAGCAAGGAATCAGCTATTGGAATGAACTGGATCAAGGAGATGATGGAGCTCCAAGATCAGGCTGATGATGCCAAGGAATTTGTGGACTCTGTTAAGGAAAACTATCTGGCTGAGGAGATTTACGTCTTTACTCCAGATGGTGCTGTCCGTTCTCTTCCAAAAGATTCAGGACCGATTGACTTTGCCTACGAAATCCATACTAAAGTCGGTGAAAAAGCGACAGGTGCCAAGGTCAATGGCCGTATGGTTCCTCTGACAACCAAGCTCAAGACAGGGGATCAGGTTGAAATTGTCACCAATCCGAACTCCTTTGGACCTAGTCGTGACTGGCTCAATATGGTCAAGACCAGCAAGGCGCGTAACAAGATTCGTCAGTTCTTTAAAAACCAAGATAAGGAATTGTCTGTCAACAAGGGTCGTGAGATGCTGATGGCTCAGTTCCAAGAAAATGGCTATGTAGCCAATAAATTCATGGACAAGCGTCATATGGATCAAGTTCTGCAAAAGACCAGCTACAAGACAGAAGAATCTCTCTTTGCGGCCATTGGTTTTGGAGAAATCGGTGCCATTACCGTCTTTAACCGTCTGACTGAAAAGGAACGCCGTGAGGAAGAGCGTGCCAAGGCCAAGGCTGAGGCAGAGGAGCTTGTCAAAGGTGGCGAGATTAAGGTTGAAAATAAAGAAACCCTCAAGGTCAAGCATGAGGGTGGTGTGGTCATTGAAGGTGCATCAGGTCTCCTCGTGCGGATTGCCAAGTGCTGTAATCCTGTTCCAGGTGATGATATTGTTGGTTATATTACCAAGGGTCGTGGTGTTGCTATTCACCGTGTAGACTGTATGAACCTGCGTGCTCAAGAAAACTACGAGCAACGCCTTCTTGATGTGGAATGGGAAGACCAGTACTCTAGCTCAAATAAGGAGTATATGGCCCATATCGATATCTATGGCCTCAACCGTACAGGACTGTTGAACGATGTACTGCAAGTTCTTTCAAACACAACCAAGAATATTTCGACAGTCAACGCCCAACCAACCAAGGATATGAAATTTGCCAATATCCATGTGTCCTTCGGCATTGCCAACCTCTCTACACTGACCACGGTTGTGGACAAGATTAAGAGTGTGCCAGAAGTCTATTCTGTCAAACGGACCAACGGCTAATTGTCCGAGATCTTACTAGAAAGGCTATTATGAAAATCATTATCCAACGGGTTAAAAAAGCCCAAGTGAGTATCGAAGGTCAGGTGCAGGGGAAAATCAATCAGGGCCTCTTATTGCTGGTTGGTGTGGGACCAGAGGACCAAGTGGAAGATTTGGATTATGCTGTGAGAAAGCTTGTCAATATGCGGATTTTTTCAGACGCAGAAGGCAAGATGAATCTATCTGTCAAAGATATTGAAGGAGAAATCCTTTCTATTTCTCAGTTTACCCTCTTTGCGGATACTAAGAAAGGCAATCGTCCAGCCTTTACAGGCGCAGCCAAGCCTGATATGGCATCAGACTTCTATGATGCATTCAATCAAAAATTAGCGCAAGAAGTGCCCATTCAGACAGGGATCTTTGGAGCAGATATGCAGGTTGAGCTGGTCAATGACGGACCAGTCACCATTATCCTTGATACGAAAAATAGATAAGAAAGACCAAGCCCAGCCGGCTTGGTTTTTCTCATCTATCATAAAATACTCCAAAAAGAAATCGGTTCTTGATAGGCTTTGGGGAAGTCTCTTTTCAGGATTTGGCAGGTGCGATAGGAAGGGACGAGATGTCCTAGGATGAGGAGACTTCCCTGAAGGAAAAGTGGGATACCCCTTAAAAATATCAAAGAGAGAATGATTAGGCTATCCCATAGGAGGATTTGTAAGGTAAAACGCCAGAATCTCGGTCTAATCTGGGAATAGAGTTGACTGAAGTGGTCACAAAGTTGATTGGAAAGATAGGTCAATAGTACAGGATGAAAGAAGATGAGCCAACCGCTATAAATCAAAATCCAATCCCAAGTGAGCCCCTCTTTAAATGTTAAAAATGCCAGCATAATTCCATCGATGATAAGGAGTTGAATGGTTTTGATGGAGATGATTTTCTTCATGATAAAACCTCCTTTTCACTAGAGACACTCCCACAAAGAGATGTGTTTATCGTAAAAGTCTGGATAGTTTTCTCTCAGGTGGCTAGCCGTTATATAATAAAAAGTAGAATGACAGGAAGTAAAGACTGGAGTAAGAGAGTAAAAATGTTGAGGGCCAGTGATGGCTAAAAAGACAAATAATAGTAGGTCAGCGGAGAGAATCTCTAAGTAGTAAAGGCGAATTTTTTTGTTCATCTGAGGATCAATCTCAGAGAAATGTTTTTTGAGTCGATTGACCAAGCGAAATAGCAGTAGTCCTTGAGCAAGGATGAAAATGAAGCAAAAAATCAGGCCTCTCTCCAAAGAAAGTTCGTATCGGGGTCTGAAAGTTACTAACAGTAGCAAATCGCTGACTACGATGGCTGTAAAATGGATTCTAAAGAGATTTTTCATAAGATGACCTCCCTCTTTTATCTAGTTTCATTTTACTCCAAAAGAATGGGAGTTACAAGTAAAATGATAAAAAATTTTAGTAAGGAGATTCTATTAGATTTCTTTATTTGAGTTTCCTCTTATTGTTCCACTTCTTCATCATTCCAGACAAATAAAGCTCCAATTGCATTGAGGATATAAAAGATGTATTTTCCGATATTGGCGAAGTTTCCTTGAATGCCAGCCTTTGTCAGCTGAACGAAATTGTAAATCAACCAAAATCCCCACTGAGTTGTCAGTTTCAATGCATTCAAAGCATTTGCAATGAGGGACAGTGCAAAGGCGATAGTTGTTACGTAGGCCAGGAGATTCATTTTGCCCCCATAGCCAATATAGTTGGTCACAAAGGCAAAGAGGAAGGCGATGATGGAAATGATGATGGCCGCCAATTTTAGCTGTTTTTGGCTCATTTGGTTGGGTCTGCCTTCTTGCGAAGCTTCCCATTTCTTAATAGCAAAGGTATAGATGAGGAAGGTGACAGGATAGGTGATAATGGCCGCCTTATTTCCAAGGATATAGTCAATGGTGCCAGACAAAATCGTATTAACAATACCAAAGTAATTTCCCCATTTGCTTAATTTCCCAGTGAAACGAGTGGACAACATGGAAATCCCAACGTTGGTTACGGAAATAAATCCAAAGGGAACAAGAGCTGTCCATGGTCCCCAGTCTACGAATTTGTCGAGACGGGAGTTAAGATAGCCAGATGCGATCGCAATCCCAACGACCAAAGCAACTCCGAAGAGGTCAAACCATTTAGATGTCGCAAAAATTTTTAGTGATTTTTTCATAGTTTAAGGTATCTTTCTTGTTTTTTACAAACATTCTACAACTAAATGAGAGTAAAATCAAATAATAGAAATAAAACCCTGAAAATTTGATTTTCAGGGTTGGTAGGGGGACTTGAGAAATTAGTTGATTTTCTCGACATAGAGTTGTTTTGCAATGTCCATATTCACTTGTAAATCCTCGTCTTTACTAAGGATAGTGAAGGTGTTGCTGAAGCCATCAAACTGCTGGACTTGGAGCGGATCTCCGATGTGAAGTGAGTGCTTGTCCAGATAATGAAGAATGTCAAAGCTATCGTGCACCCGAGTCAGACGGTAAGATCCAGCTTCCTTGATATCTGCTAGTGGTAGGTTATTGATTTCAACTAGGAGTTCTCCCTTGGCAGGAATGGTTCCTCCGTGGGGGCAGGTTTTAGGGAAACCTAGTAGTTTATCCAGTCTTTCCACGAAGAGGTCAGAGACAGTATGCTCTAAGACCTCAGCTTCCTCGTGAATTTGGTCACTCGTATAGTCTAGATGATGGACTAGAAAAACTTCAATCAAGCGATGCTTACGATAGAGCTCAGAGACCAATTTGAGGCCGAGGTCTGTCAGTAGATAGCCACATTCCTTGTCCTTGAGGATGAGGTTTTCACTTTTCATTCGTTTAATCATTTCAGTTACGGCAGGGGGAGAGACTTGCATGCGGGCAGCAATTTCCTTGTTGGTAATTTTATGCAGGTCTATGCCAATTTCATAAATACATTTTAGATAATCTTCTTTATTCGGGGTCATTCGCTTCCTCTTGTCTAATATCTTTATCTAGTATATCAAAAAAAGCTAGATTTCTCTAGCTGTGACTTTTTATGTTATACTTATTGCAAGAGAAAAAACGAGGAGATAGATATGACAAAAATAGCTCTTCTTTCAGATATTCATGGAAATACCACCGCCTTGGAGGCTGTTTTGGCAGATGCTCGGCAGCTAGGAGTGGATGAATACTGGCTTTTGGGAGATATTCTCATGCCAGGGACAGGACGTAGAAGGATTTTGGACTTGTTGGATCAACTACCGATTACGGCTAGAGTTTTGGGAAACTGGGAAGACAGTCTGTGGCATGGTGTCCGCAAGGAATTGGATAGTACTCGTCCCAGTCAACGCTATCTCTTGCGCCAGTGTCAGTATGTTTTGGAGGAAATTTCCCTAGAAGAAATTGAACTGCTCCACAATCAACCTCTCCAGATTCATCGTCAGTTTGGTGATTTGACAGTTGGAATTAGCCATCATCTGCCGGATAAGAACTGGGGTCGAGAGTTGATTCATACTGGAGCACAAGAGGATTTTGACCGCTTGGTGACCAATCCGTCCTGCGATATAGCCGTTTATGGCCATATTCATCAGCAATTGCTTCGTTACGGGACTGGTGGGCAATTGATTGTTAATCCAGGTTCGATTGGGCAGCCTTTCTTTTTAGATGCCCAGTTGCGGAAGGACCTACGGGCCCAGTATATGATTTTGGAATTTGATGACCAGGGCTTGGTAGATATGGATTTCCGACGGGTGGACTACGATGTAGCAGCTGAATTGCAGCTAGCTAAAGACCTCAAACTTCCCTATTTTGAGGTTTATTATGAAAGTCTGGTCAATGGTATCCACCATACTCACAATCAGGAATTTCTGAGAGAATTGGCCCAGAAAGAGGGCTATGATAGGGAATTAGATGCTTGGTTGAAAAGTGGTAACGATTGACATTACAACCAAAAAGGGTATAATAAAAGAAAAAGAAGAGTAGAGGCAGGGTGGCCTCGTAAAAAGGAGAAGAGGATGCAAATTCCAAGTAGATTTACCATTGCGACTCATATGCTGATAATTATTGCCCTCAAGGGGAAGGAAAGCAAGGTGACCAGTGATTTTCTGGCTGCTAGTGTCGGGGTTAACCCTGTCATTATCAGAAAAACCTTGTCCCAGTTGAAGAAGGCAGAGCTGATTTCAGTAGCGCGCGGAACAGGGGGAACAGAGATTGTCAAGGATCTCAAAGACATTAGTCTTTTAGACGTTTATCAAGCGGTTGAGTGTCTTGGTAAGACAGGCCAACTCTTTAGTTTCCATGACAATCCAAATCCAAATTGCCCAGTCGGAGCTCATATTCATGAGGTTTTGGATCAAAAATTGGAGAGAATCCAGCTGGCTATGGAGGCTGAACTTGGTCAGACCAGTCTAGAACAAGTCGTGGCTGATGCAGAGAGTCAGATGAAGGAGTGATTTCTTCTTTAAAACAAGAAAAGCTTATGAGAAGGTTTTTATACTTAATGAAAATCAAAAAGCAAACTAGGAAGTTAGCCCCAAGCTGTACTTGAGTACGGTAAGGCGACGCTGACATGGTTTGAAGAGATTTTCGAAGAGTATTACCTTTTCATAAGCTTTTTTATCTATTCTTCCAGGCTTGGTAACGGGTATCAACCAATACTTGGGTAAGGCGTCCCATGGTTTCCCTTTCTTCTGGAGTGAGGGATTGAGCTTGGACAAAGAGATGATGAATGTGTTCAATAGCCTTAAAGGAAGACAGGTCATTGATGGAGCTAATTCCAGCAGCTAGAATGGTGCCAAAGAAGAGGTCGAAGTAGAGCTGGAGTTCTTCGTCAGGGACTGTCGCTACCCATTCTTTGAAGGTTGTGTCTACTTGTTGACTATCACTATTGGTCTTATCCAGTTGAACGAATTGCTTGTCATCAATTTGCCAGCTAAAGGTATCGTGCTGGGCGATGCCACCCAAGGCAGTGCTATGAACGATGATTTGGTGGGCAGGAATTTCTAGCATCCTACCAATAATGGAACCTTGTGGAATGAAGACCTTGGTTCTATCCATTATCCTTTGATAGCCTTCGGTTTGTGTCAATTCTGTGTGAAGACCAGGCGCATCAAAAGTATAGACTTCTGTAGTCTGATTTTGCAAGCTTTGCTCAATTTGGCTAGCAGCATAGATGGCTAAATTTCCTCCCTTGGAATGCCCAGCCAGAATGACTTTTTGCTTAGGATGGTGGGCAAAAAAGTTCTTTAAATAACGGAGGGCGTGCTTTTGAGCAGGAATTTCCTTCATATAGGTCAGGTGGAAATCTTCCTTCCAGCCAATGATACTATCATCAGTCCCACGAAAGACAATCAGATAGGTATCGAGAGTGAGGCGGTAGGTCATAGCCGCAAATTGCTTTTGCAGCACAGGGTCGATGTCGTTGATAAAATGGGAGAGTTTGCAATTTTTGAAGCGTTTGTGTTGAGCTAATTCATCCAATAGCTGGAGGCGATTTTTACTGGTCAACATGTTAGATTCTCTTGGAACCTGAGGTGCCAGGTCTAAAAGTCGCTGAGGACTTGTGGATACCAGATTATCAAATGGGAGGTAGGTGGTTTCTGTTAAGGCTAGAATGTCTAATTCATTTAAAGGAAGGTCATAAAAGGAATCGTATGCGACATCTTTCAGGTAGTCAAAAATATTGGCCATAAGTGCTCCTTTCTTTTTATTTATCTTATCAAATTTCCCTCAAATTAGCTACTGGGATTGCCTTTCTTTGATGGTTAAAAACAAGCTCTTTCAAATTCAGTTTCAGGCCTGCTAGCATGGAAAAATCTGTTATAATAATAGAAAAGGAGAATCAGATGCACAAGATTTTATTAGTAGAAGATGATCAGGTTATTCGGCAACAGGTCGGGAAAATGCTCTCTGAATGGGGATTTGAAGTGGTCTTGGTAGAAGACTTTATGGAAGTTTTGAGTCTTTTTGTCCAGTCGGAGCCTCATCTGGTTCTCATGGATATTGGCTTGCCCTTGTTTAACGGCTATCATTGGTGTCAGGAGATTCGCAAGATTTCTAAGGTGCCGATTATGTTTCTGTCTTCCAGAGACCAGGCTATGGATATTGTTATGGCGATTAATATGGGGGCGGATGACTTTGTGACCAAGCCTTTTGACCAGCAGGTTCTTTTAGCCAAGGTTCAGGGCTTGCTGCGCCGTTCCTATGAGTTTGGGCGTGACGAGAGTTTACTGGAATATGCTGGTGTTATCCTCAATACCAAATCCATGGATTTACATTATCAAGGCCAAGTCTTGAATTTGACCAAGAACGAATTCCAGATTTTACGCGTTTTGTTTGAGCATGCGGGCAATATCGTAGCGCGTGATGACCTGATGCGGGAACTTTGGAACAGTGACTTTTTCATTGATGATAATACCCTCTCTGTCAATGTGGCTCGTTTGCGTAAAAAATTGGAAGAGCAGGGCTTGGTAGGATTTATCGAAACCAAGAAAGGAATAGGGTACGGATTGAAGCATGCTTGATTGGAAACAATTTTTTCTAGCCTATCTGCGCTCCCGTAGTCGTCTGTTTGTCTATCTGCTTGCTTTAGCATTTCTAGTTTTGCTCTTTCAGTTTTTATTTGCCAGTCTAGGAATTTACTTTCTCTACTTTTTCCTCTTGTGTTGCTTTGTAACCATCTTATTTTTCACTTGGGACATATTGGTGGAAATGCAGGTCTATCGTCAGGAAATTCTCTATGGGGAGAGGGAAGCCAAATCTCCATTGGAAAGAGTTTTGGCTGAGAAATTAGAAGCGCGTGAGATGGAACTCTATCAGCAGCGGTCAGAATCAGAAAGAAAACTGACGGATTTGCTAGATTACTATACCTTGTGGGTTCATCAGATTAAGACCCCCATTGCAGCTAGTCAACTCTTAGTTGCAGAAGTAGCCGATCGCCAACTGAAGCAGCAGCTAGAACAGGAAATTTTCAAGATAGACTCCTATACAAATCTAGTCTTGCAGTACCTGCGTTTAGAAAGTTTCCATGATGATTTGGTCTTAAAGCAGGTTCAAATTGAAGACTTGGTTAAGGAAATACTTCGTAAATACGCTCTTTTCTTTATTCAAAAAGGCTTAAGTGTCAATCTACATGACCTTGATAAAGAAATTGTGACGGATAAAAAGTGGCTGCTAGTAGTCATTGAGCAAATCATCTCAAACAGTCTCAAGTACACCAAGGAAGGTGGTCTGGAGATTTATATGGACGGGCAAGAGCTTTGTATCAAGGATACGGGAATCGGGATAAAAAACAGTGATGTTCTCCGAGTCTTTGAACGTGGCTTTTCAGGCTACAATGGTCGTCTAACCCAGCAGTCCTCTGGACTTGGCCTCTATCTGTCCAAGAAAATTTCTGAAGAACTGGGTCATCAGATTCGGATCGAGTCTGAGGTCGGAAAAGGAACGACAGTGCGGATCAAGTTTTCCGATAGGAATCTGATAATTGAGTGAGCATCATAGATAAGAGTCCAGGATAAGACAACTGGACTTTTTTATCTTTAACTGTGTATTCTAGTAAATTATTTTATCTACTATAAACAAATCTCTGAGGGATATGAGACCACGAACGAAAAGGTGGTCTAGATCAAAAGCAGATTAAGCAAACCATTAACAAGCAAATCTTAACAGTTTGCTTCCTTCCTGTAATTTTCGCTTTTCTCCATTTGGTCTTTGCTTATCATATGCTTTGTTGAGTTCTCAAGGTCATTGAAGTAGTTGATGCTACCATGATGTTGACGATAACCTTATCTATCTATTCAATTGATAGATTTCGTCAGAGAAAGACTGTAAAATTTTTGATATAATGTTAAGGATGGACTGGCGGATACTTAGAGGATAATTTTCAAAAGAATTACAGGTGAGAAGAAAAATATGTAGGATTGGACAAAAGTCTCTCTACCATCATCCATGCAGAAACAAGATTATATGAAATAAAAGGAGTAACCAGTGACTGGAAACTATTCAACACGTGAATACCGTGAGAAATTATATGATGATCTTCATGTTCGATTAAGAGATACAGTGATTTTGATGTGTGCGATTTTTATTGCCTCTATCGGCCTAAATATGAATTCAACAGCTGTCATTATTGGAGCCATGCTAATTTCCCCTCTTATGACACCGATTGTTGGACTCGGATTTGGTTTAGCTATTTTTGATACGCGTTTAATCAAGCAATCTCTAGAGGTTTTATTTACTCAAGTATTGGTTAGCTTGCTTGTCTCTGCTCTGTATTTCTGGATTTCTCCCTTATCTTATGAAAGTAGCGAATTGATTGCACGAACCTCTCCAACCATTTGGGATGTTCTCATTGCTATTGCTGGTGGGATAGCAGGCGTAATTGGTTCAAGGAAAAAAGAAGCAAACAATATTGTTCCAGGAGTAGCTATTGCAACAGCTCTGATGCCACCTATTTGTACTGCAGGTTATGGTTTAGCTAATGGAAATGTACGATTTTTATTTGGGGCTCTCTATCTTTTCTTGATCAATTGTGTCTTCATCATGCTAACAAACATTGTTGGAACAAGAATTTTGATGAGAAAATCTTCCTTAAGTTCATTTAAAGAGCTAAACATTAAAATGAGAATTGGGTTGATATCCTTGATTGTATTATTGATTCTTCCAGCCAGCTATTCAGCAGTCACTCTGACGATAGATCAAGCGCGAAAAGAAGGAATCAAACAGTTCGTAGGAAAAGAATTCGCTAATCACACGGTCATTAATCAAGTCTATAAGTCAAGGGACAATGAATTAGTCTTGACGGTTGTTGGAGATCCGATTTCAGAAGAAGAATTAGAAACGATCCACCAAAAACAAGCCTCTTACGGTATTCAATCTGTTCAATTGAAAGTCAATCAAGTCCATAATTCGACAAAATTAGATAGTGAGATGACCAAGGAATTTTATGAAACCATTAACAAGTATATCGATCAAAAACTCTCTGAAAAAGATTCACAAAAAGATCTCGTAAAAGAAAATGAAGCAGACAAGGAATGAGGATATTGACCTTATCCAACTCATGAAAGCAAATCTTGGGAGGATATCATTTGTGGTGGTTTGACCAATCACTACTAGCTCAGGTTAAATAAAATATAAAAAGCAACAGCTGAAATAGTTGTTGCTTTTTAGGTAGCTAGGATTTTATCCCAGGTTTTATCTCTTATTTCTCAACGCGTGATTTGTTGGCGATATCAGCTAGGATAGCTTGAACAAAGTCATCAACTGAGACAGTTTGTGTTTCTTTTTGGCCATAACGACGAACGTTGACAGTTCCGTCTTCCATTTCCTTATCTCCAACAATCAATTGGTAAGGGATCTTGCTTGTTTGTGAAGCACGGATCTTGAATTGCATTTTTTCATTGCGCTCATCTACGTCTGCACGGACACCACGGTCACGAAGTTTTTTAGCAACTTCCCAAGCGTAGTCTACGTGTTTTTCGTTAGAAACTGGGATGAGGGTTACTTGGTGTGGTGCAAGCCATGTTGGGAAGGCACCCTTGTAGTTCTCAATCAAGATAGCTGTGAAGCGTTCCATAGTTGAGATAACCCCACGGTGGATCATAACTGGACGGTGTTCTTCACCATCAGCTCCGATGTATTTAAGGTCGAAGCGTTCTGGAAGCAAGAAGTCGAGCTGGATAGTAGAAAGGGTTTCTTCTTTACCAAGGGCAGTCTTAACTTGGATATCCAATTTTGGTCCGTAGAAGGCTGCTTCGCCCTCAGCTTCAAAGTAGTCAACACCCATTTCATCAAGGGCTGCACGAAGCATGGTTTGTGCATTTTCCCACATCTCATCGTTGTCAAAGTACTTGTGAGTATCTTGAGGGTCACGAAGAGAGAGACGGAAGCGGTATTCAGTCAAGTTGAAGTCTTCATAAACATCGATAATCAACTGAAGGGCACGTTGGAATTCTTCTTGGATTTGTTCAGGAGTAACAAAGAGGTGTCCGTCGTTGAGAGACATTTCACGCACACGTTGAAGACCAGTGAGGGAACCAGATTTTTCGTAACGGTGCATCATACCGATTTCAGCGATACGGATTGGCAATTCGCGGTATGAGTGAACATGGTGTTTGAAGACTTGGATGTGGTGTGGGCAGTTCATTGGACGAAGGACGAATTCTTCCCCGTCACCCATGTCCATAGTTGGGAACATGTCTTCTTGGTAATGATCCCAGTGACCAGAAGTCTTGTAAAGCTCAACAGACGCAAGTGGTGGAGTGTAGACGTGTTGGTAGCCAGAAGCCAACTCCTTGTCGACAATGTAGCGTTCCAATTCACGACGGATAGTTGCACCGTTTGGCAACCAGAATGGAAGTCCTTGACCGACTTCTTGAGAAATCATGAACAAATCAAGCTCTTTACCAAGTTTACGGTGGTCACGTTCCTTAGCTTCTTCACGCATTTGAAGGTAGTTTTTCAAGTCTTTCTTGTCAAACCAAGCTGTCCCGTAGATACGTTGCATCATAGCGTTGTCGCTATTTCCGCGCCAGTAAGCACCTGCTACATGGAGAAGGTGGAAGATTTGGATACGGCCTGTTGATGGGACGTGAGGTCCACGGCAGAGGTCTACATATTCGCCTTGACGGTAGATGGTCAAACCACCTTCGTCTTCAGAGTGTTCTTCAATCAATTCCAGCTTATAAGGGTCGTTCTTGAAGATTTCACGAGCCTCGTCTTTAGTAACTTCTTCACGGATTGATGGGAAGTTTTCTTTGACAATTTTTTGCATTTCTTCTTCGATACGAGGAAGGTCTTCGTTAGAGATTTGACCAGCTGTATTGTCAGTATCGTAGTAGAAACCATCTTCGATGGCTGGACCAACTCCCAAGTGAATGTCTGGGAAAAGACGACGAGCTGCTTGGGCGAACAAGTGAGCAGCTGAGTGACGCAAGATTGGAAGGGCATCTTCGTGATCAGGGGTCACGATTTCGATGCTTCCATCTTCAGTGATAGCACGAGTAGTGTCGATGAGTTTGCCGTTGAATTTACCAGCCAAGGCTTTTTTAGCTAGGGAATTGCTGATAGATTGGGCAATTTCAAAAGTTGTAACGCCAGATTCGAATTCACGAACAGCGCCATCTGGGAAAGTAATGTTAATCATGATGTTCTCCTTACTTATATTATTGACGAATGTGTTAGTCCTATTTTAAAAATAGGGACAGAGGATTGAGAAAGCTAGAAAAACAAAAAGCGACATCCTCGAAAGGACGTCGCAACGTGGTTCCACCTTCATTTATGTTCCTCAAAAAAGAGGGACACCTCTGATTGGCTCTAACGTGGCCACCGTTTTATGTTTTCATAAAAAACTCACGAGTAGTATCAGTTTAGGCCTCCTATGCGTTTCCAGCAACCACGCACTCTCTAGTAGAAAGGGACTAAATGACTTGTCTCTATGGATTATTATAGCATGATTGTGAGATTTTTCAAGGATTTTGTGAAAGTTTTTTGTTTTTCATTTTTTGTAGAATATGCTTGATACCAATACCGGAAGCCGTGCCCATCAGAGCCAAGGTTTCATAGATTAGCAAGTAAATGAGTATAAACTCACCAAAAGTTATGATAGTAAAGCCAAAGAGCAAACCAATAGTAAGTAACCACCAAATTGAAAAATAGAATCTGTAGCTATATAGTAACGACACAATGAAGATCACTAGAGGTGTATAGAAGAGAATATTATTTACGTAGAGACTCTTGAGAAAAAGGGGGTCAGAAATGATTAGTGGTAACAACTCATAAAGTGGCCAGTAAAAGAAAAAGATGACCAAATAGTAGGGGAGATGGGAATAGAATCTAGGCATGATAATCACCTCGTTTAAAAAAAAACAGACAACTTAGATTTCTTGCTATGATTATTATAGCATGTTTAAAACAAGAAAGTAAATCTGTTGACAAAGAAGTTAGTTATTGGTAGAATAGGGAATGTCGTAAAGACAAATAACTTCTTCTTGGTTGCAGGCATGCCAACCTGTCACTCGGATGAAGCCAAATAAAAAGGAGAAACATCATGGCAATCTCAAAAGAGAAAAAAAATGAAATCATCGCACAATATGCACGTCACGAAGGTGATACAGGTTCAGTAGAGGTTCAAGTTGCTGTCCTTACATGGGAAATCAACCACCTTAACGAACACATCAAACAACACAAAAAAGACCACGCTACTTACCGTGGATTGATGAAGAAAATCGGTCGCCGTCGTAACTTGCTTGCATACTTGCGTAAAAACGACGTTAACCGTTACCGTGAGTTGATCAACTCTCTAGGACTTCGTCGCTAATTCAAGATACAAAGGCCGTCAAAAGCACAAAGCAAAAATAGGAAAATTGACGAAGAAACTTCAGTTTCTAGGAGATTTTATCTTTTTTGCCAAGTGCTTAGGCCGTGTTCAATTGAGCATATCTTGATAATGAAGCTACTCAAAATTGGGTAGCTTTTTTGTATGGATTTTAGACAGAGCTCAAGTTAGCTCTCTGACTTCAGAGGGCTTTTTATGTTGTCGCCTTACCTCGATATACTCAAGTATAATCTTCGGTTACGTTTCCTAGCACTGTAAGGTAAAATAAACCAGATCTTCTCCCTTCAGGGAGATTTTTTTGTTTCACTAAAAATTTTGTACAATCTTCGTCTCGTCGCCTAGTCTATAAGCAAGAAACATGATGCCAAGGGTGTAAGAAATCCGTATGAAAATAGGGAAAGGACACAGTGTTCGATGAACACAAGGAGTTTCATCTTTTTCACTAGGATTTTAGCACGGGCTCAAATCAGCTCTCTGACTTCAGAGGGCTTTTTTATTGAGGTTTTATCGGTCACAATTTTGGAGACTACAAAAACCTCAAATGGTATCAGCTAATTACACCATAAGGGTGCGTAGCTACTCGGAGAGCCCACACTTTACGAAGTAAAGTATAGTATGTTATACTTTACATGGAAGTAGTCACCGAATTCCAGTTAGAAATTACTTTGTAACTACGTTTTGAGGAGGAGTAAAATGCTTTCCTATGTTCGACATTACCCACTAGCGATAGCTAAATTAATGTGTCTGTGCTCTCCTAAAATCTGCTGATTTATTACTGACCAATACAGGAGGTTTTTTATGGGACAGACAATCATATCTGCTATTGGTGTTTATATTTCCACCAGTATCGATTATTTAATTATTTTATTTATTTTATTTGCACAGCTATCACAGAATAAACAAAAATGGCATATTTATGCGGGGCAATATCTAGGCACAGGCTTACTTGTAGGGGCGAGTTTAGTTGCTGCTTATGTCGTTAATTTCGTGCCTGAAGAATGGATGGTTGGATTGCTTGGTTTAATCCCTATCTATTTAGGGATTCGCTTTGCAATTGTTGGAGAAGGTGAGGAAGAAGAGGAAGAAATTATTGAAAGATTAGAACAAAGCAAGGCAAATCAACTGTTTTGGACAGTTACATTGCTAACAATTGCGTCTGGCGGAGATAATTTAGGTATCTATATACCTTATTTTGCTTCGTTAGATTGGTCACAGACCCTCGTGGCCTTGCTTGTGTTTGTAATCGGCATAATTATCTTATGCGAGATTAGTCGGGTGTTATCCTCTATTCCGTTAATATTCGAGACAATTGAAAAATACGAGCGAATCATTGTGCCCTTAGTATTCATTCTACTTGGACTATACATCATGTATGAAAATGGCACGATAGAGACTTTTCTGATCGTGTAGATCTTTTTGTTTCACTAGGATTTTAGCCCGAGCTCAAATCAGCTCTCTGACTTCAGAGGGCTTTTTACGTTGTCACCTTACCTCTATATACTCAAGTATTATCTTTACTTACGGTTCCTAGCACAATAAAACCAACTATATTCATTCGTTCTCATCTTGTTCCATTGTTGAAAATATGGTATACTTTTCATGAGAATTTTCTAAATTTTTAAGATTCTATCAAAGGAGGTTTGCATGCTTTCCAAATTTTCTGGAAGCCGACAAGACCAGCAATTTGTGTTACTTTTAGTTGTTTTGCTAGGTATTTTAGGGATTTCTCTCTTTCTAGCAGTTTCTATGGGATCTGTTGCGATTGATCTAGGAGATACCTATCGGATTATTTTGAGCAGGTTGGGATTTCCTCTTGAGATAGGAGAGGTTTCCAAGTCTACTCTTGCCATTGTATGGAACATGAGATTCCCCCGAGTATTGTTAGGTTTGGTAGTAGGAGCAGGCCTTTCTATGTGTGGTAGTGTGATGCAGTCTACAGTGAACAATCCCATCGCAGAGCCCTATGTCTTAGGAATATCTGCGGGTGCAACTCTAGGAGCAACCTTGAGCATCATTCTTGGTTTAAAAGTGATGATTAGCCTTGGAGCTTTTCTTGGAGCTATTTTGGCAACAATTGCTGTCCTCATCATTGCCTCTATGCAGGGAAGGATGACGACTTCTAGTCTGATCTTATCAGGAACCGTGGTCAACGCTCTCTTTCTGGCTTTTTCAAACTTTATTATCTCAGTTGGCGCCAATGCGGACAGTGTGATGACCATTAAGTTTTGGACTATGGGCTCGCTTGCCGGGACTACCTGGGCAGACTTGGTCCTGCCAACTATAGTAGTAGGAATAGCCTTTCTATTTTTCTCTACTCAGTATCGTGTTTTCAATGCGATGATGATGGGAGATGAGGCTGCTTTAACTTTGGGGATTCCCTTACGCTTTTATTGGTATCTTTATGTGACAATGGTAGCTGTGCTGACAGCAGTCTTAGTGGCAACCTGTGGGATTATTGGATTTGTCGGTCTGATTACCCCACATTTAGCTCGAGGGTTAGTAGGAACGAATTACAAGAGGCTTTTTCCTGTTGCAACCTTGCTAGGTGCCCTCTTTGTCATTTGGGCAGACGTACTCTCTCGTATCATCATTCCAAACGCAGAGCTTCCTATTGGTATTTTCACAGCCTTAGTAGGTGCTCCCTTCTTTATCTACATTGTTGGAGGTAGGCGAAGGGAGGTGAGGGTCTGATATGGACTTGATTTGTCAGGATGTCCACTTTGGACTAGGAGAGAAAAAAATCCTCAAAGGAGTCTCTCTTAAGGTTGAAGGGAATCAATTTCACACGATATTAGGACCAAATGGAAGTGGAAAAACCAGTCTACTTAAACTCCTCTATCGTCAGGAAAAGGCGGACAAAGGCTTGATAAGCCTAGATGGAAAGCCGCTGGATCATTGGTCACTCAAAGAAACAGCCAAGCAAATGGCAGTTGTGACCCAGTTTAACCAGCTGCAGTTTGATTGTACAGTTGAAGAAATCGTCTTGCTGGGAAGAACTCCCCACCTCTCTTTTTTACAGAAGGAAAAGGAAAGAGATTATGCCCTCGTTCAAGATGCTCTCGTCAAGGTGGATATGCTAGAGAAGAAAACTCGTCTCTATTTGTCTCTGTCAGGGGGAGAGAAACAGCGAGTCTTATTAGCACGTGCCTTGGCGCAAGAACCGACTCTCTTGCTCCTGGACGAACCAACCAATCACTTGGATATCAAGTATCAGCTAGACTTGTTGGCCATTGTGAAGGGGCTCAAGGTCAATGTTCTAGCTGTCCTGCATGATATTCAACTTGCTTGTCGCTATTCGGATTATCTCTATCTGATGAAAGAGGGAGAAGTCCTTTACCAAGGGACTCCAAAGGAGACAATTACCCCTGAGTCATTGCAAACTGTATACGGAGTTCAAAGTCAGGTGACTTGGACCGAGGATCAGCAAGCTATGATTCACTATTTATAAGAATGAAAAGGAAAACAAGATGAAAAAAACACTCAGTATTTTACTGGTAACAGTAGCTACCTTAACCATGGCAGCTTGTGGCAATACTACTACAGAAAAAGCTACCACGCAGTCTAGCGCAGAAACAAGTCAAAAGGCAAGCGCAGAGACGACTTATCCACTAACGGTCAAAACTTATGATGCTAAAGGAAATGAAGTCGAACAAGTTTTTGACAAGGCACCTGAAAAAGTTATCACCAATAATCTTTCAACCACTGAAATCTTATTGGAGTTAGGGTTGAAGGATAAAATTGTTGGCATGCTCAATCCAGACAATGCTGTGACGGACAAATACAAGGACGCGATTGCGACTATTCCTCAAATTGGGGATAAAAAAACAGTCTCACAAGAGACAGTCCTTTCTTATGAGCCAGACGCTGTGATGGGTCGAAACATGATGTTTTCTGAAAAATCCTTGGGGACAGTTAGCACTTGGAATGAAAACAAAATCCCAGTTTATACTCAAAAAGCTTCTCTCTCAACAATTCAGCAAGATTTGGGAAATATTGTAGAAGACGTTAAAAATCTTGGAATGATTTTTAATGTTCAGAACAAGGCTAATGAATACGCAGCCCAATTACAAACTAAAATTGATGCTGTTAAGAAAGCAAACCCAGCAAGCCAAGGTGAAAAGAAAAAGGCTTTGATTATGGTTGCTTATAATGATGAAACCTTCGGTGCCTACAAGTCTGCTTTGCAAGAAAGTTTGCTGAACCAACTTGGTTATACAAACGTTGTTACGGGGACATCAGGCTTGACCTTGGAAAATCTCGTGTCAATGGATCCTGAATTGATTATCTATGTAACCAGCGACCGCAATAAAAAATTGGATGAAAAAGCAGTAGAGTTGATGAAGGCAAATGCTGTTTTGGAAAGCGTTCCTGCTATTAAGAATCAAAAAATCATGACCATCTCTTATGATGAGTTGATGGATTATGGTCCAGCAGTGATTGATTCCCTTGAGAAAATCAATGACTTTATCAACAAATAATGAGTTTGATTGGGAAGGAATTCAAGTCAAGGTCAGCCTTCCTTCGACCTATGATCCCAATCAAACCTATCCAGCTATTTTATTGAATGATGGAAACTTGGATTTCCTATCGTCCCTTTCCGAATCTGTGATTTTAGTGGGATTGACCTCTAAAAATCGTCTAGACGACTACACTCCTTGGAAGGCAGCTGCTCTGAGAGATGGGGCTCCAGATTTTGGCGGTCAGGCAACTGTCTATCATGATCATTTGTTTGGAGGTCTTTTAGACAAGTTGCAGTCGCTTTATCGACTGGATAAAGCACGCCTTGCCTACGGAGGTTATTCACTAGGTGGTTTGGTGGCAGTATACAGTCTTTTCAGCTTTGACAAGGTTTCTTGTGTCTTCTCCATCTGCGGTTCCTTTTGGTATCCTGATTTTGTGACTTACTGCAAGGCAGAGACAGTGAAAAGTATAGACTGTTTGCTGTATTTACAGAATGGTCAAACAGAAGGAGCACACCATACTAATCGCTTGGCTCAAGCACCAGTCTATGCTGAGCAGATCCATACCAGTCTTCAAAAACGCTATCCGAATGGTCAGTTTGTCTTTGATTCTTATGGGCATCATGAGCAAGTGGCTGAACGATTCCTAGCTTTTTCCAGCTGGTTGACTCAAAAATGGAAAATCAAGTAAAAGAATTATCCCTTGGCTTTTGCCAAGGGATTGTTGTATTTTTTAACCAAGAGCCTCTCTCTTCTTATCTGGATTCCAGACGAAGCTTGCGATAAAGCTAAAGATGATGGTTAAGATAGCAAGGATAATGGCAAGTATGAGGGCAGGGATGCGGATAAACCACCAGAGTGGGTTCGGTTTTTTATTATTGTGCCATTGTTTGGTTTCTTGGTCCAGACGTTGAAATTCTGTTTGGATACGATTGGCGACTGTTTCAATGCCTTCATCATTCATTTTCTTGATGTCTGAGATATCGATTGGATTTCCAAAGTTCATATCGACACGCTCACGGCTAACCAAGCCTTTCAAGGTCATAGGACCTGTATAGGTAACTGGCATGATACGGACCTTGGCCATTTTGGCAATCAGAGCTACGCCACCCTTGACATCGTTTGAGTGACGGCTCCCACTTGGAAACATGATGAGAGAGCGGTCACTTTTTTTGAGAACATTGATAGGGTATTTGATGGCAGAAGCGCTTGGATTTTCACGGTCAATAGGAAAGGCACCACACATACGAATCCACCAGCCAAAGATACGGTTGGTAAAGAGTTCTTTTTTGGCCATAAAGATGAACTGTTTTGGCTTAGTCGCAAAGGCCATATAAACTGGATCCCACCAGGTGCGGTGAGGCGCAACCAGGATATAATTTTCATCTTGATTAGGAATTTTATCGGTATTATGATAGTGGGCATTGCCATTGATGGACCATAGGAGCAGGACAACCAATCCACGTAAATAAGTATAAAACATGCGATCTCCTTCGATTGTTTTCTTGTTATTATTATACCTTATCAAAGGAGGGCTGGCAAACTTTTCCCTTGACTAGGTGCATATTTGGGATGAGATTAGAATTCTTTTAGAAAAAATGATATGATAGAATTTATGGATAAAAATAAGATTATGGGATTAACCCAAAGAGAAGTCAAGGAAAGACAGGCTAAGGGCTTGGTCAATGATTTTACCGCATCGGCTAGTACCAGCACTTGGCAAATCGTTAAACGAAATGTCTTTACTCTTTTTAATGCTTTGAACTTTGCTATTGCTTTGGCACTAGCCTTTGTGCAGGCTTGGAGCAATCTGGTCTTCTTTGCCGTTATTTGCTTTAACGCTTTTTCAGGAATTGTGACCGAGCTACGGGCCAAACACATGGTGGACAAGCTCAATCTCATGACCAAGGAAAAGGTTAAAACCATTCGTGATGGTCAGGAAGTGGCTCTCAATCCTGAAGAATTGGTGCTAGGTGATGTCATTCGTTTGTCTGCTGGGGAACAGATTCCTAGTGATGCCTTGGTTCTAGAAGGTTTTGCGGAAGTCAATGAAGCCATGTTGACGGGGGAAAGTGATTTGGTGCAAAAGGAAGTGGATGACTTGCTTTTGTCTGGAAGTTTCTTAGCCAGTGGGTCAGTTTTGGCTCAAGTCCATCATGTCGGTGCTGACAATTATGCTGCCAAACTCATGCTGGAAGCTAAGACAGTGAACCCCATTAACTCCCGTATCATGAAATCGCTGGACAAGCTAGCTGGTTTTACTGGGAAGATTATCATTCCTTTTGGTCTGGCTCTCTTGCTAGAAGCCTTGATGTTAAAAGGCTTGCCTCTTAAGTCGTCCGTTGTAAACTCGTCGACAGCCCTTTTGGGAATGTTGCCTAAGGGAATTGCCCTTTTGACCATCACTTCGCTTTTGACTGCGGTTATTAAGCTGGGCTTGAAAAAGGTCTTGGTGCAGGAGATGTATTCTGTTGAGACCTTGGCGCGCGTGGATATGCTCTGTCTGGACAAGACGGGCACCATCACCCAAGGAAAGATGCAGGTGGAGGCTGTTCTTCCACTGACGAAAACTTACGGTGAAGAGGCTATTGCCAGTATCTTGACTAGTTATATGGCCCATAGTGAGGATAAGAATCCAACAGCTCAAGCCATTCGCCAGCGTTTCCAAGGTCAGGTAGCCTACCCTATGATCTCTAATCTTCCTTTCTCAAGCGACCGCAAGTGGGGAGCCATGGAATTGGAAGGTCTGGGGACAGTTTTCTTAGGTGCGCCTGAGATGTTGCTGGACTCTGAAGTTCCAGAAGCCAGAGAGGCCTTGGAGAGAGGGTCACGTGTCTTGGTCTTAGCTCTCAGTCAGGAGAAATTAGACCATCACAAACCACAGAAACCTTCTGATATTCAGGCTCTAGCCTTACTGGAAATCTTGGACCCCATTCGGGAGGGAGCAGCAGAGACGCTGGGCTATCTCCGTTCTCAAGAAGTGGGACTCAAAATCATTTCTGGTGACAATCCAGTTACGGTATCCAGCATTGCTCAGAAGGCTGGTTTTGTTGACTATCACAGCTATGTAGATTGTTCGAAAATCACGGATGAGGAATTGGTTGCTATGGCTGAAGAGACAGCTATTTTCGGACGTGTTTCCCCTCATCAAAAGAAACTCATCATCCAAACTCTGAAAAAAGCAGGGCACACAACAGCTATGACAGGAGATGGGGTCAATGATATTCTAGCTCTTCGTGAGGCGGACTGTTCCATCGTGATGGCTGAGGGAGACCCAGCGACTCGTCAGATTGCCAATCTGGTTCTCTTGAACTCTGACTTTAATGATGTTCCTGAGATTCTCTTTGAAGGTCGTCGCGTGGTTAATAACATTGCCCACATCGCTCCGATTTTCTTGATAAAGACCATCTATTCTTTCTTGCTCGCAGTCATCTGTATTGCCAGTGCTCTTCTGGGACGGTCTGAATGGATCTTGATTTTCCCCTTCATTCCAATCCAGATTACCATGATTGACCAGTTTGTGGAAGGTTTCCCACCATTCGTTCTGACTTTTGAGCGAAATATCAAGCCTGTTGAGCCAAATTTCCTCAGAAGATCCATGCTTCGTGCTCTACCAAGTGCTCTTATGGTTGTGTTTAGCGTTCTTTTTGTGAAACTATTTGGAAGTAGCCAAGGTTGGTCTGAGTTAGAAATCTCAACTCTACTCTATTATCTCTTGGGGTCAATTGGTTTCTTATCCGTATTTAGAGCTTGCATGCCATTTACCCTATGGCGTGTCCTCTTGATTGTTTGGTCAGTAGGAGGCTTCCTAGCCACAGCTCTCTTCCCAAGGATCCAGAAACTACTTGAAATTTCAACCTTAACAGGACAAACATTACCTGTTTATGGGGTCATGATGTTGGTCTTTACCGTGATTTTCATCCTGACTAGTCGCTATCAAGCCAGAAAATAAAGAAAGGCTGCAATCTGTGGATTGCGGTCTTTTTAGGTACAAGATTGCCAGTCGAAATGTGGTATAATAAGAGTTAATAGAGTTTTGGAAAGTGAGAGAAGATGATTTCAAAGAGATTAGAATTGGTGGCTTCCTTTGTGCCACAGGGAGCCATTTTACTAGATGTGGGGAGTGACCATGCTTATCTGCCTATCGAGTTGGTCGAAAGAGGACAAATCAAAAGTGCCATTGCAGGGGAAGTGGTGGAAGGCCCCTACCAGTCTGCGGTCAAAAATGTTGAGTCTCACGGCCTAAAGGAGAAAATTCAAGTCCGTTTAGCCAATGGCTTGGCAGCCTTTGAAGAGGCAGATCAGGTATCGGTCATCACCATTGCTGGCATGGGAGGCCGTTTGATTGCTAGGATATTGGAAGAAGGCTTGGACAAGTTAGCTAATGTAGAACGATTGATCCTCCAGCCCAATAATCGTGAAGACGACTTGCGTATCTGGCTACAAGAGAACGGATTTCAGATTGTAGCTGAAAGCATCTTAGAAGAAGCTGGCAAGTTTTACGAGATTTTGGTGGTGGAAGCGGGACAAATGAAGTTATCAGCCAGTGATGTCCGCTTTGGTCCCTTCTTATCCAAGGAAGTCAGTCCAGTCTTTGTCCAAAAATGGCAAAAAGAAGCTGCCAAGCTAGAGTTTGCCCTCGGACAAATCCCAGAAAAAAATCTGGAGGAACGTCAAGTTCTAGTAGATAAAATTCAAGCCATCAAGGAGGTTCTCCATGCTAGCAAGTGAAGTGATACAAGCTTATGAAGCCTTTTGTCCTCAGGGATTTTCCATGGAGGGCGATAGTCGTGGCTTGCAAATAGGCACTTTGGACAAGGATATCCAAAGGGTCATGGTTGCCCTCGATATTCGTGAAGAAACGGTGGCTGAAGCTATTGAAAAGGGTGTGGACTTGATTATTGTCAAGCACGCGCCGATTTTCCGTCCCATCAAGGATTTGGTGGCCAGCCGTCCGCAAAATCAGATTTACATCGACCTGATCAAGCATGACATCGCAGTGTATGTCAGTCATACCAATATTGATATCGTTGAAAATGGTCTCAATGACCGGTTCTGCCAGATGCTAGAAATCGAGGAGACGACTTATCTACAGGAGACAGGTCCAGAACGTGGAATTGGACGTATTGGGAATATTCCGACTCAGACCTTTGGGGAATTGGCCCAGCATGTCAAGCAAGTCTTTGGTCTAGATAGTCTTCGAATGGTGCATTATCAAGAGAGTGATTTGCAGAAGTCTATTTCAAGAGTGGCCATCTGTGGTGGTAGCGGGCAGTCTTTCTATAAGGATGCTTTAGCTAAGGGGGCAGATGTCTACATCACTGGTGATATTTACTATCACACAGCTCAGGATATGCTGTCTGATGGCTTGCTGGCACTGGATCCAGGCCACTATATAGAAGTGCTGTTTGTAGAAAAAATCGCAGAACTCCTTACTCAATGGAAGGAAGAAAAGGGCTGGGATATTGATATCTTGCCTAGTCAGGCATCGACCAATCCTTTCCACCATATCTAGTTAGAAAGTGAAAACAATGAAAAAAGTTGCCATTATCGGAGCAGGGATTGTAGGTGCAACAGCTGCCTACTACCTCTCAAAAGAAAGTGACCTAGAGGTGACCGTTTTTGACCATGGACAGGGTCAGGCTACCAAGGCTGCAGCAGGAATTATCAGTCCTTGGTTTTCCAAACGCCGTAATAAAGCCTGGTACAAGATGGCGCGCTTGGGAGCTGACTTTTATGTGGATTTGTTGGCTGATTTAGAAAAATCAGGGCAAGAAATCGACTTTTACCAACTTTCGGGAGTCTTTCTCCTGAAAAAGGATGAATCCAAGTTAGAAGAACTCTATGAACTAGCTCTCCAGCGCAGAGAAGAGTCTCCCTTGATAGGTCAGTTAGCTATCATGGATCAAGCCTCAGCTAATGAGTTATTCCCTGGCTTGCAGGGATTTGACCGCCTGCTCTATGCTTCTGGTGGAGCGAGAGTAGATGGTCAACTCTTGGTGACTCGTCTGCTAGAAGCCAGTCAGGTCAAGCTGGTCAAAGAAAAAGTGAGTCTGACACCTTTAGCATCAGGATATCAGATTGGTGCAGCCGTCTTTGATCAGGTCATTTTGGCGACGGGAGCTTGGTTGGGACACATATTAAAACCCTTAGGTTATGAAGTGGATGTTCGTCCTCAGAAAGGGCAACTCCGAGACTATCAACTTGCTCAAGACCTGGAATCTTACCCTGTTGTTATGCCAGAGGGGGAGTGGGATTTGATACCTTTTTCAGGTGGGAAATTGTCCCTAGGTGCTACCCATGAAAATGATATGGGATTTGATTTGACAGTAGATGAAAGTTTGCTCCAACAAATGGAGGAGGCGGCCTTGCCTCACTATCCAGGCTTGGCAGAAGCGACTTCCAGAGCTGAGCGCGTGGGAATCCGAGCCTATACCAGTGATTTCTCACCTTTCTTTGGGCAAGTACCTGGCTTACCAGGTGTCTATGCAGCTAGTGGTCTAGGTTCATCAGGCCTCACAACTGGTCCTATCATTGGCTACCATCTAGCCCAACTGGTCCAAGACAAGGAATTGACCTTGGACCCAGTAAACTACCCAATTGAGAACTATGTCAAACGACTAAAAAGCGAATAATACTCAATGAAAATCAAAGAACAAACTAGGAAGCTAACCGTGGGCTGCTCAAAACACTGTTTTGAGGTTGTGGATAGAACTGACGAAGTCAGTAACCATACCCACGGCAAGGCGACGTTGACGTGGTTTGAATTTGATTTTCGAAGAGTATAAGCATTTTACTGAAATTTTATCTTCCCCTCTAGGATGGCAAATGACATTCCCTATCAAAAATGGTAAAATAAGAAAAAATCCGAGAATCGAGGAAAAAAGATGCAAGAAAAGATTTTGGTAACAGGTGGAGCAGGTTTTATAGGAACTCACACTGTTATTGAGTTAATCCAAGCAGGTCATCAGGTTGTTGTGGTGGATAACCTTGTCAACAGCAATCGCAAAAGTTTAGAAGTTGTTGAAAGAATTACAGGAGTTGAAATTCCTTTCTATGAGGCAGATATCCGTGATACGGATACTCTCAGAGATATTTTCAAGCAAGAAGAACCAACGGGGGTCATTCACTTTGCTGGTTTGAAGGCTGTTGGCGAATCTACCCGTATTCCTCTTGCCTATTATGACAACAATGTCGCTGGAACTGTCAGCCTTTTGAAGGTCATGGAAGAAAATAACTGTAAAAACATCATTTTCAGTTCTTCTGCGACAGTTTACGGAGATCCTCACACAGTGCCCATCTTGGAAGATTTCCCACTTTCAGTGACTAATCCATATGGTCGCACTAAGCTTATGCTTGAGGAAATTTTGACCGATATCTACAAGGCAGACTCAGAATGGAATGTGGTCTTGCTTCGTTACTTTAATCCAATCGGAGCCCATGAGAGTGGTGATTTGGGCGAAAATCCAAACGGTATTCCAAACAACCTCTTGCCATATGTGACTCAGGTAGCTGTTGGAAAATTAGAGCAAGTGCAAGTGTTTGGAGATGATTACGATACAGAAGACGGAACTGGTGTTCGTGACTATATCCACGTTGTCGATTTGGCTAAAGGTCACGTTGCAGCTCTGAAAAAAATCCAAAAAGGTTCAGGTCTAAACGTTTATAACCTTGGAACAGGTAAAGGCTACTCAGTTCTTGAAATTATCCAAAATATGGAAAAAGCAGTGGGACGTCCAATTCCTTACCGTATCGTAGACCGTCGCCCAGGTGATATCGCTGCCTGCTATTCAGATCCTGCAAAAGCAAAAGCAGAACTCGGCTGGGAAGCAGAACTAGATATCACCCAAATGTGTGAAGACGCATGGCGTTGGCAAAGCAAGCATCCAAATGGATTTGAAGACTAAGATGGTGATGTCAATCATTGTCCCCTGTTTAAACGAAGAGGAAGTACTTCCTCTTTTTTATCAGGCTTTGGAAAATTTGATTCCTGATTTGGGAGCAGAAATCGAGTATGTCTTTGTCGATGATGGATCGAGTGATGGGACCTTGGAACTCTTAAAGGTCTATCGGGAACAAAATCCGGCAGTGCATTATCTTTCTTTCTCTCGAAATTTTGGCAAAGAAGCAGCCCTCTATGCAGGCCTGCAGTATGCGACAGGAGATCTGGTGGTGGTAATGGATGCGGACCTCCAAGATCCTCCTAGAATGTTGCTTGAGATGAAAGCCTTACTAGATCAGAATACAGACTTGGACTGCGTTGGGACACGGAGAACCAGTCGGGAGGGAGAACCCTTCTTTCGCAGTTTATGCGCCAATCTCTTTTACCGCCTCATGCAAAAAATCAGTCCAGTAGCCCTGCCGTCAGGTGTCCGTGATTTTCGCATGATGAGAAGGTCTGTAGTGGATGCTATTTTAAGCTTGACCGAGTCCAATCGTTTTTCAAAGGGACTCTTTGCTTGGGTGGGTTTTAAAACCCACTATCTGGATTATCCTAATGTAGAAAGACAGGCTGGCAAGACCAGTTGGAATTTTAGGCAACTCTTTTTCTACTCCGTTGAAGGGATTGTGAATTTTTCAGATTTTCCCTTGATTATAGCCTTCATAGCTGGTCTCCTATCTTGTTTTATTTCTCTACTAATGACCTTTTTTGTTGTGGTTCGGACCCTCATTCTGGGCAATCCGACATCAGGTTGGACCTCTCTGATGGCTGTTATTCTCTTCCTTGGAGGCATTCAACTCTTGACCATTGGGATTCTCGGCAAGTACATCAGT
Organism: bacterium; assembly: GCA_905221105.1. Taxonomy (GTDB): domain Bacteria; phylum Bacillota; class Bacilli; order Lactobacillales; family Streptococcaceae; genus Streptococcus. The sequence goes on along the minus strand of CAJNBW010000003.1, from coordinate 20,792 downwards.
AAGATTTATCTAGAAACCAAAAAAAGACCACTTTATCTTATCAAAGAAAAAAGTGATCTTCCTGATTTTACAGAAAAAAATAGAGAGAAAAGACTATAATTTTACATGGAAATGTGCTAAACTAGAGGGAGTGGATTATCGCCATTGATTTAGGCTTCCTGATTTCCAATCAGGGCGCGAGTTGGGCAATTTTTAACAGCCTCTAAGACGTCCTGACTAGGAGAAATTTCTTTTTCCAGTTGATCAGGATCATCGTAAAAACGTACGATTCCATTATCGTGATAATCAAATAATTCAGAATAAGTTTGGCAAAGCCCACAGGCGATGCATCGTTCAGGTATAAGTGTGATTTTCATATTTATATTGTAATAAGAAAAGTTAAAAAAAACAAGGAGTAAGGTATGGCAAAAGAACCGTGGCAAGAAGATATTTATGAAAACCAAGAAGAAACAAGATCAGAACGTCGTAAGAGAACTCAAGGTAGAGATGTAGTAGCCAATCGTGTTTTGACAATCCTAGCCAGTATTTTCTTTGTAATTGTGGTAGTGATGATTATTGTTCTGATCTATCTTTCGTCAGGTGGGAGTAATCGCACAGCAGCCTTGAAAGATTTTCACGATTCAGACGCAAATGTAGTACAGATTTCATCTTCTAGTAGCTCCCAGCCTGAACAGAGTTCAGAATCAGAATCTTCTTCTGAGCACTCGGAGGAAGCTACAGATCCAGAAGGGACGACAAAAGTCTTGGCTGGAGAAGGAGAAGCAGCCATTGCAGCTCGCGCTGGGATCTCGATTGCTCAGTTAGAAGCCTTGAATCCTGGGCACATGGCTACAGGATCTTGGTTTGCTAATCCAGGTGATGTTGTTAAAATCAAATAGGAGTTGATATGAAAACCATTCAAATTGCTATTGACGGCCCTGCTTCAAGTGGTAAGAGTACGGTCGCAAAGATTATTGCCAAAGATTTTGGATTCACCTACCTAGATACAGGTGCTATGTATCGTGCAGCAACCTACATGGCTCTCAAGAACCAATTAGGAGTTGAACAAGTTGAAGAACTCTTAGACTTATTGGACCAGTATCCAATTAGTTTTGGACGCTCAGAAACTGGGGAACAGCTTGTCTTTGTAGGGGATGTGGATATTACCCATCCTATCCGTGAAAATGAAGTGACCAATCATGTTTCTGCTATTGCAGCAATTCCTCAAGTGCGTGAGAAACTAGTTTCTCTCCAGCAAGAGATTGCCCAGCAAGGTGGGATTGTCATGGACGGTCGCGATATTGGAACTGTCGTATTACCACAAGCAGAGTTGAAAATTTTCCTAGTAGCCTCTGTTGATGAGAGAGCAGAGCGCCGTTATAAGGAAAATATTGCCAAGGGAATTGAAACAGACCTTGAAACTTTAAAAGAGGAAATTGCTGCGCGTGACTACAAGGATAGTCATCGTGAGACTTCCCCTCTCAAACAAGCAGAGGATGCTGTTTACCTTGACACAACTGGCTTGAACATTCAAGAAGTAGTTGAAAAAATCAAAGCAGAAGCTAAAAAAAGAATGTAAATGTTGAAAAGCCGATAGATTGATATCGGTTTTTTCTAAATTTGTCAAAATACTAATTTTAAGGTATAATAGTTGCTGTTCGAGAAATTTTGATTTTCAAAGAATAGTGAATGATTATAAGGAGAAACCATGAACAACCTACCAAATTGCCCACAATGTAACTCAGAGTATGTCTACGAAGACGGTGCCCTACTGGTTTGCCCAGAGTGCGCTCATGAGTGGAATCCTGCTGAAGTTGCAGAAGTAGAAGAAGGTCTTGTCGCTATCGATGCCAACGGAAATAAATTGGCTGACGGTGATACAGTAACCCTCATCAAGGACTTGAAAGTAAAAGGTGCGCCAAAAGATTTGAAACAAGGAACGCGCGTGAAAAATATCCGCATTGTAGAAGGCGACCACAATATCGACTGTAAGATTGATGGCTTTGGTGCCATGAAACTCAAATCAGAGTTTGTGAAGAAAATTTAAACATGTCAAAGCACTACAAACTTGTATTTTATAGCCGTATCTTCTTGTTTCTAGCGGCTTTTACGGGAGTTTATCTTGAAATCGCCAAGCATGGTGGTTTTGGGATGCTCCTCTATTATACGGTTCTGTCAAATCTGTTAGTAGCGATTTTTACGCTCTATCTCCTAAAGGTTATGAGCCGTTTAGGTGAAAATTGGCAAAGGCCAAGCCTCTTGCGCTTAAAAGGTGGAGTCACTATGAGTATCATGATTACCTGTGTGATTTACCATTTCCTCTTAGCGCCCATTGCGACTAATTTCTATACTCTGGAAAATTTCCTTTGCCACTATATCGTTCCCCTTTGGTTTTTAGCGGATACCCTCTTTTTTGATAAACAGGGTCAATACAAGATTTGGGATCCAGTTGTGTGGACGATTTTACCCTTGCTGTATATGATGTTTGCTCTTTTTAATGGCTTGGTATTGAAACTAGACATTCCTAATTCTAAGGTTAGTCCTTTCCCTTACTTCTTTTTGAATGTGAACAAGGGGTGGGATGTCGTGTTCAAGTGGTGTCTGATTATCTTTGTTGCCTATATGGTGGCAGGATTTATCTTCTACTTTATTAAGCAAATCAAGAGAAAGTCATCCTAATACTCTTCGAAAATCTCTTCAAACCACGTTAGCTTCGCCTTAGGGTATATATGTGACTGACTTCGTCAGTTTCATCTACAACCTCAAAGCAGTGCTTTGAGCAACCTGCGGCTAGCTTCCTAGTTTGCTCTTTGATTTTCATTGAGTATAAGACACAAGGGATTCATTTTCGAGTTTAAGAAGGAGTCTATATACGAATGAGACTTCTTCTTTTCTTGCTTGATAACTATCAAAAAATAGAAGATTAAGAGAAAGATAGAAAGAGATTTCATGAAACAATTTTTAGAACGGGCCAGTATTTTGGCTCTCTCCCTCGTTTTGATTACCTCCTTTTCGATTTCAAGTGCCCTACCAGCCATGTTTGACTATTATCAAGGTTATCCTAAGGAACAAATTGAGCTTTTGGCGAGCTTGCCTTCCTTTGGGATCATGATCATGTTGCTACTAAATGGTTTCTTAGAAAAAATATTCCCTGAGCGCTTACAGATTAGTTTGGGATTACTGAGTTTATCACTGAGCGGGACGGCTCCCTTCTGGTATCAAGCCTATCCTTTTGTCTTTGGAACACGGATTCTCTTTGGTTTGGGTGTTGGGATGATCAACGCCAAGGCCATTTCCATTATCAGTGAACGTTATCAAGGGAAAACGCGAATTCAGATGTTAGGGCTACGCGGTTCTGCAGAGGTCGTTGGAGCGTCCCTCATTACCTTGGCAGTTGGTCAGTTGTTGACCTTTGGTTGGACAGCTACCTTCTTAGCCTATAGTGCTGGATTTTTGGTGCTGACCCTCTATCTGCTCTTTGTCCCTTATGGAAAAGAAAAGAAAGAAGTCAAGAAAAAAGCGAAGGAAGCCAGTCGTTTAACTCGTGAAATGAAAGGCTTGATTTTTACCCTAGCTATTGAAGCGGCGGTTGTAGTTTGTACCAATACAGCTATTACTATTCGTATTCCAAGTTTGATGGTGGAAAGAGGACTTGGGGATGCCCAGTTATCTAGTTTTGTCCTTAGTGTCATGCAGTTAATCGGGATTGTGGCTGGTGTTAGTTTTTCTTTTCTGATTTCAATATTTAAAGAGAAACTGCTCCTCTGGTCTGGTATTACCTTCGGCTTAGGGCAAATTGTGATTGCTTTATCTCCATCCTTGTGGGTGGTAGTGGCAGGAAGCATTCTGGCTGGTTTTGCCTACAGTGTAGCCTTGACGACGGTCTTTCAACTTGTCTCTGAAAGAATTCCAGCTAAACTCCTCAATCAAGCAACCTCATTTGCAGTTTTAGGCTGTAGTTTCGGAGCTTTCACAACCCCATTCGTTCTAGGTGCGATTGGATTATTAACTCACAATGGGATGCTGGTCTTTGCCATTTTAGGATCTTGGTTGATTGTAACCTCTATCTTTGTTATGTACCTACTTCAAAAGAGAGCTTAGGATTAGTTTCCTAAGTTTTTCTTTTTAATTTCTGTACCCAGACAGTTTTGGATTTTCTAGCTTGTTACGAGGTTAGTTTCTTGATAAAATAGAAATTATGACGAGATATAAAGCAACTATTTCCTATGATGGTTACGCCTTTGCTGGTTTTCAGCGCCAGCCTCATGCGCGAAGCGTTCAGGAAGAAATTGAAAAAACCTTGACTAGATTGAATAAGGGGCAAGCCATCACTGTTCACGGTGCTGGTAGGACTGATAGTGGGGTTCATGCTTTGGGACAGGTGATTCATTTTGACTTGCCCTATCAAATGGATGAGGAAAAACTTCGCTTTGCTCTGGACACCCAGTCCCCTGAAGATATTGATGTGATTTCAATTGAGCTTGTGGCGGATGATTTTCATTGTCGTTATGCCAAGCACAGCAAGACCTATGAGTTTATTGTTGATAGGGGACGTCCTAAAAATCCCATGCGCCGTCACTATGCTACTCACTTTCCTTATCCGCTTGATGTGGAGCGGATGCAGGAGGCCGTCAAAAAGCTTGAGGGGACCCATGATTTTACCGGTTTTACAGCCTCTGGAACCAGTGTAGAGGACAAGGTTCGTACCATTACAGAAGCTAGTCTCAGGGTTGATGAGACAGGACAATTTTTGACCTTCACCTTTTCAGGAAATGGTTTCTTGTATAAACAAATCCGCAATATGGTGGGGACGCTGCTCAAAATCGGAAACAACCGAATGCCAGTAGAGCAGATTGACCTGATCTTGGAGAAAAAGGACAGGCAGCTTGCAGGTCCCACTGCAGCACCTAATGGTTTGTATTTGAAGGAGATTCGTTATGAAGAATAATCGTATTTTAGCACTTTCTGGAAATGATATTTTTAGTGGTGGTGGTTTGTCAGCTGATTTGGCTACCTATACTTTGAACGGCTTGCATGGTTTTGTAGCTGTGACTTGTTTGACAGCCTTGACAGAGAAGGGATTTGAAGTCTTTCCAACTGACGATGTCATTTTTCAACATGAATTAAATAGCTTGAGAGATGTGGAGTTTGGGGGAATTAAAATCGGTCTCCTACCAACTGTTAGTGTGGCTGAGAAGGCTTTGGACTTTATCAAGCAGCGCCCAGGTGTGCCCGTGGTATTGGACCCTGTCTTGGTCTGCAAGGAGACGCACGATGTGGCTGTAAGTGAACTCTGCCAAGAGTTGATTCGCTTTTTCCCTCATGTCAGTGTGATTACGCCTAACCTCCCAGAGGCAGAATTATTGGCTGGTCAGGAAATCAAAACCTTGGAAGACATGAAAACTGCAGCGCAGAAATTACATGACTTAGGAGCGCCAGCAGTCATTATCAAGGGAGGCAATCGCCTTAGTCAGGACAAGGCTGTAGATGTCTTTTATGATGGACAGACCTTTACAGTCCTAGAAAATCCCGTTATCCAAGGCCAAAATGCCGGTGCAGGTTGTACCTTTGCCTCTAGCATTGCCAGTCACTTGGTTAAAGGTGATGAACTTTTACCAGCAGTAGAAAGTTCTAAAGCTTTCGTTTATCGCGCTATTGCACAAGCAGATCAGTATGGAGTAAGACAATATGAAGCAAACCAAAACAACTAAAATTGCCCTTGTATCCCTATTAACCGCCCTTTCTGTGGTTCTAGGTTATTTCCTAAAAATCCCAACACCGACAGGCATTTTAACTCTTTTAGATGCGGGTGTCTTCTTTGCGGCTTTCTACTTTGGTAGTCGTGAAGGAGCGGTAGTCGGAGGACTAGCAGGTTTCTTGATTGACCTCTTATCAGGCTATCCTCAGTGGATGTTCTTTAGCTTGGTCAACCATGGCTTGCAGGGATTTTTCGCAGGATTTAAAGGCAAAACTCAGTGGTTAGGCCTTATCTTGGCAACGATTGTCATGGTAGGGGGCTATGCCTTGGGTTCAACTTTGATGAATGGCTGGGCAGCAGCTCTACCAGAAATCCTACCAAATTTCATGCAAAATATAGTAGGGATGGTTGTAGGATTTATCCTTAGTCAAAGTATCAAGAAGATTAAGTAATACTCTTCGAAAATCTCTTCAAACCACGTCAGCTTCACCTTGCCGTATATATGTGACTGACTTCGTCAGTCTTATCTACAACCTCAAAACAGTGTTTTGAGCAGCCTGCGGCTAGCTTCCTAGTTTGCACTTTGATTTGCATTGAGTATAAAGAGGCTGAGTCAAAAGTCTTAAAAATCAGAAAAACGCATAGTATCAAGGTTTCTCAACACCTGATACTATGCGTTTTATTGTGGGAAGATTTTATACTCTTCGAAAATCTCTTCAAACCGCGTCAACGTCGCCTTGCCGTATATATGGTTACTGACTTCGTCAGTTCTATCCACAACCTCAAAACAGTGTTTTGAGCTGACTTCATCAGTCTTATCTACAATCTCAAAACAGTGTTTTGAGCTGACTTCATCAGTCTTATCTACAATCTCAAAACAGTGTTTTGAGCAACCTGCGGCTAGTTTCCTAATTTGCTCTTTGATTTTCATTGAGTATTAGATGAATATTAATCAAAATAAAGCAAGTCTTTGCTGGTGCTTGTAAAGAGGTCAAAGCCGTCCTTGGTAACAACACCGCAGTCTTCGATACGAACACCGACTTTACCAGGGATATAGATACCTGGTTCAACAGAGAAGCACATGCCTTCTTCGATGACCATGTCGTTTCCTTCCATGATAGATGGGAATTCGTGGACATCCATACCGATACCGTGACCAAGACGGTGATTGAAGTACTCGCCGTAACCAGCTTTTTCGATGACCTCACGGGCAGCGCGGTCCACTTCATGGGCAGTCACACCAGGCTTAATAAAGTCAAGAGCAGCTTGTTGGGCTTCAAGGGTCAAGTTGTAAATGTCTTTCTTGAATTGGTCAGGTTTACCGACAGCGACTGTACGAGTCATATCTGACGCGTAGCCGTTGACGAGGACACCAAGGTCAAAGAGGAGAAGAGCATCATTTTCAACCTTGTTAGCTGCTGGAATACCGTGTGGATTTGCAGCATTATCACCAGTCAAGACCATGGTATCAAAGCTCATTTCATAGCCTTCACGTTTCATGGCAAAGTCGATTTGGGCGATGATATCTGTCTCAGTTTTATCAAGAGAAATATTGTCAAAACCAATATTGACAGCCTTATCAGCATAGAGACCTGCAACCATCATTTTTTGAACTTCGTCAGCTGACTTGATGAGGCGCATGCGTTGGATACGAGGAGTGAGGTTTTCAAATTCAGCAGTTTCAAAGACTGTTTTCAAGCCATGGTATTTGGTCAAAATGAGATTGTCAAACTCAACCGCAACGCGTTTGAAGTCGTGCTGTGGAAGAGCATGTTTCATTTTTTGCCATGGGTTTTCAGAATCCACATAGCCGACAACTGGGAAGGAAACGGTGCTGCTTGCACGTTCCACTTCAAGGGCTGGGACAAAGAGGAGAGGTTCCTGATCTTCTAGAACAAAAAGGAACATTTGGCGTTCATGGGGATCACTGTAAAAGCCAGTGAGGTAATTGATTGTGACGGGGTCAGATACGACAGCGACGTCTAGTTTTTCTGATTCAAGATATGTTACGATTTGTTGTAATTTAGACATATGCTACCTTCTTTCTACCCCTCTATTTTGGCAAAAAAAGAGAGAAAATGCAAGGGAGAAGGGTAAAAGAACAAGCAAAAAGAACTCCGGTAAGATAGCAGAGTTCTTTGATATGGTTTTTCTTGGTTTAAGAAAAGTCAGCCTTGCTTTTGACATCACTGTATTCTTCAGCGATTTCCTGGCTGAGAATGTCCTCATAGGCAGGGAGTTGGATGTCCTGACCGTATTTCTTCTTGAGGGCAGTAGTGACTAGACGATAAGCCAGATTGGCATTACGAGAGAGGATAGGTCCGTGGAAGTAGGAACCAAAGACATTCTTATAATGAACCCCTTCGCCGACCTTTTCTTCGTTATTTCCATTTCCATAGACAACCTGTCCCAGCGGTTTTTGGTCGTCAGAGAGGAAGGTACGGCCTTGGTGATTTTCAAATCCATAGTAGGTTTCATCGAAATCTTCATTGTGAATCTTGATGTCACCGATGAAACGGTTATTAGTCTGGTTGAGGGTGTAGTGGCCCATGACACCGAGACCTTCGATACGTCTCCCTGAAGCTTCAACATAATATTGACCCAATAGTTGGAAACCACCGCAGATAGCAAGAACCACACCGTCGTTTTGGATGTAGTTGTCAATGCTCTCTTTTTTAGCAGGTAGGTCTTCTGCAATGATACTCTGTTCAAAGTCTTGACCACCACCGAAAAAGGCGATGTCATAGTGGTTTTCGTCAAAGTCATCATGGAGTGAAACGATGTCAACGGTCACATGGGCTCCCAGCTTTTCAGCCACATACTTGAGCATGAGGATGTTTCCATTGTCCCCGTATGTATTCATGAGGTTTCCATAGAGGTGGGCAATGTTGAGCTGATAAGGGTAATTGCCAGCTTTTGAGGAAAGTGAAGTATAAACCATTAGTTCATCTCCTTTCTAACAATCTGACGACTAGCCAGTAGTTCACGGAACTCAAGCATAGCAGTATAGGTAGCCAGGATATAGGCATGTTTGCAGTCTTGGTTCTCAATGGTCTTGAGAATTTGCTCCAGACTATTTGTTTCAGTGATTTTCTCAGCTGGGTAACCAGTCACACGAAGACGGCGTGCGATTTCAGAATGACGAACGCCACCAGCATTGATTTCAGGAATGTCCATGTCAGTGATTTGTTCAAAATCAGCATCCCAAATCCAGCTGGTATCAATTCCGTCTGCATAGTTGGCATTGAGGAGGACAGAAAGGCTAAATGGATAAGGTGCTAGTTTAATCATCTCGATAGCTTGGGTAGCGCCGACTGGATTTTTAATCAAGACAAGGGTGCATTCTTTATCGCCGATATGGAAGGTTTCTTGGCGTCCAAAGACAGCACGGCTCTTGTCAAATCCTTGCTTGATGAGTTGGGAATCGGCACCGAGAAAATGGGCGATGGCAACCGCAGCTAGGGCGTTGTAGATATTGTAGAGTCCACCGATTTGGATACCGTATTCTTGGCCGTCGATGACAAAGCGAGAGCGATTGTTGGTCAACTCAACCAGTTCTGTCAAACGATAGTCCAGATTAGGACGTTTGCATCCGCAGCCTTCACAGATATAGGCACCCAAGTTGGCATAAGTATTGTGCTCATATTTGAGGATGCTTTGACAGTCAGGACAGAGAATCCCCTCGGTATTGTAGTGAGCCAGTTTGGCTGGTCCTTTTTCCAAGTCAAAACCAAAATACTGAACAGGATTTGGAATTGCTGGCTTGTAGAAAAGCGGACTGTCACCATTGAGGAGAACAGTAGCCGTAGGTACCTTACGAATAGCATCCAAAATCATCTTATAAGTTGTGTAAATCTCACCATAGCGGTCCATCTGGTCACGGAAGATATTCGTGATGACAAAAAGGCTTGGCTGGATATAGTCACAGATACGAGATAGACTGGCTTCGTCAATTTCTAGTACGGCAATGTTTTTCCCAGTTTTAGAAGATTTGGCTGTTAGGAAGGTTGTTGCAATCCCTGTAATCATGTTGGCACCGCTTGGGTTGGTCAGAACTTGACCATAAACCTCTTTTAAAATGCCGACAGTGAGGGCAGTTGTTAGGGTTTTTCCATTGGTTCCAGTGACCACGACAATCTCGTAGTTCTTAGCTAGGTTTTGTAAAATATCTTTATCAAATTGAAGGGCAAGTTTTCCTGGGAGAGTACTTCCACGGCCAAGACGGCTTAAAACGAAGTGGGAAGAATGCCCAGCAAGAAGGCCCAAAGTAGTTTTTAAGTTCATGTTTCTATTATATCATAAAAGAGGGAAAAGACAGATTTGAGATTTCGCAGAAGTAAAAACAGCCCAAAGAGGGCTGTTAGATACGATTGAATCTCAATTTAAATCGCAAACAAGTCATTCAAGTTCTCAGCCAAGGTTGGGTGAGTGAAGATTTGTTTTGTGAAGTAAGTGTAAGGAATCTTGTTGTCCATCGCAACAGTGATGATGTTGATGATTTCTTGAGATCCTTCTGAGAAGATGCTTGCTCCAAGAATTTCTTTTGTTTCAGTATTGACAACAGCTTTGAAGGCACCGCGAAGGTCTCCATTTACGTGACCACGAGGCATGGCTGCAACAGGGATTTCCTTCACTGCGTATGGAAGTTTCAAATCAGCTGCTTGGCTTTCAGTCAAACCAACTTGTGAAAGTGCAGGTGTGATGAACATAGTGTTTGGTACATTAAGACGGTCTTCAAGTGTGTAGCTGCCATCTCCAGCAAGGTAGCTGTAGACAACACGGAAGTCATCAAGTGAAATGTAAGTAAATTGAAGGCCACCGTTGACATCCCCAACTGCAAAGACACCAGGAACGTTTGTTTGACAATGTTTATCTACTTTAATAGCGCCACGTTCAGTAAGTTCAATATCTGTATTTTCAAGTTGAAGTGGTTCTACGTTTGGTTTACGTCCAGTTGCGTAGAGAAGGGCATCGAAACGGTAAGTTTCGTTTTCAGTTACGACAAGGACTTGATCACCGTCGTTTTTGATTTCAGTAGTACGGATGTTTTGAAGCAATTCAATGCCGTCTTCTTCCATATATTGTTTAGCAAGAGCTGCGATGGAAGGTTCTGCACGAGGAAGGAAAGTATCCAAGGCATCTAGGACTGTAACCTTGCTTCCAAGTTTGTTGTAAAGGCCGGCAAATTCAAGACCGATATTTCCGCCACCAAGGACACCAAGTTTTTCAGGTAATTTGTCCAAGTTTTGGATACCTGTTGAGTCAAAGACGTTTTTGCTTGTAGCAAGTCCAGGAATTGGCAAGACATTTGAAACAGCACCAGTGTTGATGACGATAGTTTCAGCAGTCAATTCTTGTTTTTCATCACCAGCTTGGATTTCGATGACTTTATTTGAAAGGAAGTGAGCTTCCGCATCAAAAATATCGACACCTGTACCAGCAACAGTTGCATAGTTTTTACCGTTGAGGCGACCAGTGATCGTGTTTTTAGTAGCAATCACTTCTTCAAAAGACAAGTCTTTCTCAGCAGCAACTAGCAAAGTTTTAGTTGGGATACAACCGATGTTGATACAAGTTCCACCGTACATAGCTTTGCTACGTTCAACGAGGGCAACTTTTTTGCCAGCTGAAGCCAATTTACCAGCCAGTGTTTTACCAGCTTTACCAAATCCGATAACGATTAAATCATAAGTTAACATTAATCTTCCTCCTATTTCGAATTTCATTCTAGCACAAGAAAAAAACTTTTGCACAATTCTGCTACGCTTTAAAAAAGTTAATAAAATAGTGGAAATTTTAGCTTCATTTTCTCAGAAAATCGTTTACATGACATTATCGACGGATTTAACTATCTTTTGCTCTGGTCTTGTGTTATACTAGATAGGTTGCAAAGAAAACAGTACTTTTCTTTTGTGGAAAAGAAGCAACACGATTTTGTATCCAGTATATGAAAATACGTCATAAAAAGAAAAGTATAAACTAAGCCCTATAGGGTGGCTTCGCACCACCTTTAGAAAGAAGAATAACGTGAAATTTAATGAATTAAACTTGTCTGCTGATTTGCTAGCAGAGATTGAAAAAGCTGGTTTTGTAGAAGCTAGTCCTATCCAAGAACAAACCATTCCTTTGGCACTTGAAGGTAAGGATGTTATCGGTCAAGCTCAGACTGGTACAGGAAAAACTGCAGCCTTTGGTTTGCCAACCCTTGAAAAAATCCGTACAGAAGAAGCGACCATCCAAGCCTTGGTCATCGCTCCAACTCGTGAACTAGCTGTCCAAAGTCAAGAGGAACTCTTCCGCTTTGGCCGTAGTAAAGGAGTGAAAGTTCGCTCAGTTTACGGTGGTTCCAGCATTGAAAAACAAATCAAAGCTCTTAAATCTGGTGCCCACATCGTGGTAGGAACACCAGGCCGTCTCTTGGACTTGATCAAACGCAAGGCCTTGAAATTACAAGATATTGAAACTCTGATCCTTGATGAAGCGGATGAAATGCTCAACATGGGCTTCCTTGAAGACATCGAAGCCATCATTTCCCGTGTCCCTGAAAATCGTCAAACCTTGCTTTTCTCAGCAACCATGCCAGATGCTATCAAACGTATTGGTATTCAGTTTATGAAAGAACCTGAGCATGTCAAGATTGCTGCCAAGGAATTGACAACAGAATTGGTTGACCAATACTACATCCGTGTTAAGGAACAAGAAAAATTTGATACCATGACTCGTCTCATGGATGTGGAACAACCAGAACTTGCTATTGTATTTGGTCGTACAAAACGTCGTGTAGATGAATTGACTCGTGGTCTGAAAATTCGTGGTTTCCGTGCAGAAGGAATTCATGGAGACCTAGACCAAAACAAACGTCTTCGTGTCCTTCGTGACTTCAAAAACGGAAATCTCGATGTTTTGGTTGCGACAGACGTTGCAGCGCGTGGCTTGGATATTTCAGGTGTGACCCATGTCTATAACTACGATATCCCACAAGATCCTGAAAGTTATGTTCACCGTATCGGTCGTACAGGTCGTGCTGGTAAATCAGGTCAATCAATTACCTTTGTTGCTCCAAATGAAATGGGCTACCTTCAAATCATCGAAAACTTGACTAAGAAACGCATGAAAGGCTTGAAACCAGCGACAGCTGAAGAAGCCTTCCAAGCTAAGAAACAAGTAGCGCTCAAGAAAATCGAACGTGATTTTGCAGATGAGACAATCCGTGGCAACTTTGAGAAATTTGGTAAGGATGCTCGCAAGTTGGCTGCTGAATTTACTCCAGAAGAATTGGCCATGTATATCTTGAGTCTGACTGTACAAGATCCAGATAGTCTTCCAGAAGTGGAGATTGCGCGTGAAAAACCACTGCCATTTAAACCATCAGGTAATGGTTTCGGTGGTAAAGGTAAGGGAGGTCGTCGTGGAGATGACCGTCGTGATCGCGAACGACGTGGTAATGGTCGCCGTGATGATTTCAAAAAAGGAAGTCGTGGAAATGATCGTTTTGATAAAGAAAAACGTTACCGTAAGGATAATAAAAAACCACGCACTACTTCAAGCGAAAAGAAAACAGGCTTTGTTATTCGTAACAAGGGCGATAAATAAGAAAAAGCGGTTCAAAATGAATCGCTTTTTTATATAAGGAGACCGAATGGAAAAAAGAAAGATAAATAAAATGGGTATATTATCTTCTTGTAATATTATAATACACAAAAATAGGGAGCTTGTCAATAGAAAAGAAGCAATTTAATTAAAAATATTCTTGTTTTTTCAAATTGCAATTAAATAAGCAATTTTCAGATAATAATTGAAAATTCAACCTGTTTATGTTATAATGATAGCGATTAAATTCGAGGTGAAAAATGGCACATTTATTAGAAAAAACTAGAAAAATTACTTCTATACTGAAGCGCTCAGACGAGCAGTTGCAGGAAGAACTCCCCTACAATGCGATTACACGTCAGCTTGCTGATATTATTGATTGTAATGCTTGTATTGTTAACAGCAAGGGACGTCTCCTTGGCTATTTTATGCGTTATAAAACCAATACAGATCGCGTGGAGCAATTCTTCCAAACTAAGATTTTCCCAGATGACTACATTCAAGGCGCAAACATGATTTACGATACAGAAGCCAATCTGACAGTTGATCATGATTTAAGTATTTTTCCTGTGGAAAGTCGTGCCGACTTTCCAGATGGTTTGACGACTATTGCACCGATTCATGTATCAGGGATTCGCTTGGGCTCTTTGATTATTTGGCGCAATGATAAGAAATTCGAAGATGAGGACTTGATTCTTGTTGAGATTGCTAGTACCGTTGTTGGGATTCAGCTCCTCAACTTCCAACGTGAAGAAGATGAGAAAAATATCCGTCGCCGTACTGCTGTTACCATGGCGGTCAATACCCTTTCTTACTCAGAACTCCGTGCTGTCTCAGCAATTTTAGGGGAATTAAACGGAAACGAAGGTCAGTTGACTGCGTCAGTGATTGCAGACCGTATTGGAATTACTCGTTCTGTGATTGTCAATGCCCTTCGCAAACTTGAATCTGCTGGGATTATTGAAAGTCGCTCACTTGGAATGAAGGGAACCTATCTTAAGGTCTTGATTTCAGATATTTTTGAAGAAGTGAAGAAAAGAGATTACTAATGGCTAAGGCTTTAATTTCAATTGATTATACAGAAGATTTTGTTGCTGATAGTGGAAAATTGACAGCAGGCGCTCCAGCTCAGGCGATTTCGGATGCCATCAGCAAGGTAACTCGATTGGCTTTTGAAAGAGGAGATTACATCTTCTTTACTATCGATGCTCATGAGGAAAACGATTGTTTCCATCCAGAAAGTAAACTATTTCCTCCTCATAATTTGATTGGGACTAGTGGGCGTAATTTATTCGGAGATTTGGGAACCTTTTATCAAGAGCATGGTTCAGACAGTCGTGTCTTTTGGATGGATAAACGCCATTACTCGGCTTTTTCAGGAACTGACCTGGATATCCGCTTGAGAGAACGTCGCGTGTCTACAGTTATCTTAACAGGAGTCTTGACGGATATCTGTGTCCTGCATACAGCTATAGATGGCTATAATCTAGGATATGATATCGAGATTGTAAAACCAGCCGTTGCTTCCATCTGGCCTGAAAATCATCAATTTGCCCTAGGTCATTTCAAAAACACACTTGGAGCTAAGTTAGTAGATGAAAATCTAGATGAAATTTCAGACTAACTTGCTTAGTAAAAATGAAAAAAATCTGAAAAAAGTGTTGACAAGCATCCCAAAAGTTGATATACTAGTAAAGTAATCGACGCGGGGATGGCGGAATTGGCAGACGCGCAGGACTAAGGATCCTGTGACCGCTTTAGGTCGTGAGGGTTCAAGTCCCTCTCTCCGCATAATAGTGAGCTAGCTTCGGCTAGCTTTTTATTTTTCATAAAGAAGAGCAAAAATATTTTTGCTCTTTTTTTGGTATTTCATAAACATTTCATATTTGAATATTATAATGGATTTACAAATATGGAGGTGCTATATGAATCCCACTCAAAGAGCTTGGGCTTATGTCAGCAGAAAACGACTGAGAAGTCTCATATTATTCTTGATTCTATTTGTTTTATTGGCAGGAATATCAGCTTGTTTGACGCTTATGAAGTCCAACAAAACAGTAGAAAATAATCTCTATCGTTCATTGAATACATCTTTTTCGATTAAAAGAATCGAAGCAGATCAGACCTTTCAACTGTCTCAACTAGATGAGCTTAAAAAGATAAAAGGCCTTGAGAAGATTTCACCTGAGCTAGAAACAATAGCCAAGTTAACTGACAAAGAAGTCGTTACTGGAGAACAAAGTATCCAAAGAGATGATTTGACAGAGGCTGAAAAAAATCTTATCAGTTTGATTGCTTTAGAAGATTCCTCTAAGGATGTCTCCTTTACTAGCTCTGCCTTTACTCTTAAAGAAGGAAGACATATCCAAAAAGGGGATCGTAAAAAAATCTTAATCCACGAAGATTTAGCCAAGAAAAACAATCTAAAAGTAGGAGACGAGATTAGCTTAAATCCTGGTCAAGTTGAAGGAAATAGTGGACAAAGGCTAGACTATGAAATCGTAGGTATTTTCTCAGGTAAGAAGCAAGAAAAATTCACTGGTCTATCATCAGACTTTAGTGAAAATACGGTCTATACAGACTACGAAAGTAGCCAAAATTTACTTGGCAACAAGGAAGCTCAAGTTAGCGCCGCTCGTTTTTATTTAGAAAATCCAAATGATATGGATAGTATCATTCAAGAAGTTGAAAAGTTATCCCTGGAAACTAAAGGTTACCAAGTCGAGAAGGAAAATAAGGCGTTTGAACAAATCAAGGATTCCGTTTCGACCTTCCAAACCTTCCTCCAAATTTTCCTCTATGGCATTATGATTGCTGGGGTAGGAGCGCTGATTTTGGTCTTGTCACTTTGGTTACGAGAGCGAGTCTACGAGGTTGGTATTTTATTGGCACTAGGTAAAGGGAAAGTAGCAATCTTTAGCCAATTCTGTCTGGAAGTCATCCTAGTTTCATTGGCATCTATTTTGCCGGCATTTGTAGCTGGGAATGCCATTACTTCCTATCTCTTGAAGACTGTACTATCAAATGGCGACCAAGTTGCGCTACAAGATACGCTAGCAAAAGCAACGAATCTTTCAACAAGTCTTCTATCATTTGGAGAATCTTATATTTTCCTACTTATGATCAGCTGCTTGTCAGTTGCACTTTGTTTTATCTTTTTATTTAGAAAATCACCGAAAGAAATATTATCATCTATTAGTTAATAAAGGAGAAATTATGACTTTACTACAATTACAAGATCTTACTTATCGTTACAAGAACACTGCAGAAGCAGTATTATATAAAATCAATTACGATTTTGAACCTGGTAAGTTTTATAGTATTATCGGAGAATCAGGAGCTGGGAAGTCAACACTCTTGTCTCTCTTAGCAGGACTTGATAGCCCAGTCGAAGGTGCTATCCTATTCGAAGGCAAGGATATTCGTGAACAAGGATATTCTTATCACCGAATGCACCATATCTCGCTCGTTTTCCAAAATTATAACCTTATTGATTATCTTTCTCCATTGGAAAATATCCGCTTGGTCAATAAAAAGGCCAGCAAGGATACGCTTCTTGAACTTGGTTTAGATGAAAGTCAGATCAAGCGGAATGTTCTCCAATTATCAGGTGGGCAGCAACAACGGGTTGCCATTGCTCGTAGTCTTGTATCTGAGGCGCCAGTGATTTTAGCAGATGAACCAACCGGAAACCTAGATCCTAAGACTGCTGGGGATATCATCGATTTGCTCAAATCTCTCGCTGAGAAAACAGGCAAGTGTGTAATCGTTGTGACCCACAGTAAGGAAGTTGCTCAAGCGTCAGATATTACACTTGAATTGAAGGATAAGAAACTGACTGAAACAAGAAAAAATAGTAACTAAATCTTTTAAATATATAAGTGAAGTAAATCTAGAAAGGAATCTTATGTTACACAACGCATTTGCCTATGTCACAAGAAAATTCTTTAAGTCGCTTGTGATCTTTCTTATCATTCTCTTGATGGCTAGTTTGAGTTTGGTCGGCTTGTCTATCAAGGGTGCGACAGCCAAGGCTTCTCAAGAAACCTTTAAAAATATCACCAATAGTTTCTCCATGCAAATCAACCGCAGAGTCAACCAAGGAACTCCACGTGGTGCGGGGAATATCAAGGGTGAAGATATTAAAAAAATTACTGAAAATAAGGCCATCGAATCTTACATCAAACGGATTAATGCTATCGGTGATTTAACAGGCTACGAATTGATTGAGACACCTGAAACCAAGAAAAATCTAACTGCAGATCGAGCTCAACGTTTTGGAAGTAGCTTGATGATAACAGGGGTTAATGACTCTTCTAAAGAAGACAAGTTTGTATCAGGCTCTTACAAACTGGTCGAAGGTGAGCATTTAACCAATGACGACAAGTACCAGATTCTCATGCATAAAGACCTGGCTGCTAAACACGGTTGGAAAGTAGGAGACAAGGTCAAACTGAACTCCAATATCTACGATGCAGATAATGAAAAAGGAGCCAAGGAAACAGTAGAAGTAACGATCAAAGGACTTTTTGATGGACACAACAAATCTGCTGTAACCTACTCACAAGAACTCTATGAGAATACAGCTATCACAGATATTCACACAGCTGCTCAGCTCTATGGTTATACTGAAGATACAGCTATCTATGGCGATGCTACCTTCTTTGTAGCTGGAGATAAGAACCTAGATAGTGTCATGCAAGAATTAGGCTCTATCAACGGTATCAACTGGAAGATGTATAGCTTGATTAAGAGTTCATCTAACTATCCTGCCCTTGAACAATCGATCTCAGGTATGTACAAGATGGCTAATCTTCTCTTCTGGGGTAGCTTGAGCTTCTCTGTTCTTCTACTTGCTCTCTTACTCACGCTATGGATTAATGCCCGTCGTAAAGAAGTTGGAATTCTTCTTTCGATTGGTCTTAAACAAGTAAGTATTCTGGGACAATTTATCACAGAAGCAGTTATGATTGCTATTCCAGCTCTTATTTCAGCCTACTTCTTAGCTAACTATACTGCTCGTGCCATTGGAAATACAGTGCTTGCAAATGTCACATCAGATGTGGCTAAGCAAGCTAGTAAGGCAGCCCAAGCATCAAATCTTGGTGGTGGTGCAGAAGTGGACGGCTTTAGCAAGACTCTTTCAAGTTTAGATATATCCATTCAACCTTCTGACTTTGCCATCATTTTTGTACTTGGATTAGTTCTAGTGGTACTAGTTATGGCACTTGCTTCCAGCAATCTCCTCTTTAAACAACCAAAAGAACTTTTGATAGATAGTGAATAAAAAAACCTGCTACCTATTCTCACTCAAATGAGATATAATATAGGTAGCATTTTTGATAGAAAAGGATTTATATGAAAATTCTAATTGTAGAAGATGAAGACATGATTCGTGAGGGAATTAGTGATTACTTATCGGATTGTGGCTATGAAACGCTTCAGGCTGCAGATGGTCAAGAAGCTTTAGAGCAGTTTTCGAACCATCAAGTTGCTCTGGTTCTCTTAGATATTCAAATGCCTAAACTCAATGGTTTAGAGGTTTTGTCAGAAATCCGAAAAAGTAGTCAAGTTCCTGTCTTGATGTTAACAGCCTTTCAGGATGAGGAGTATAAGATGAGTGCCTTTGCTGCATTAGCAGATGGTTATTTGGAAAAGCCTTTTTCTCTATCTTTGTTAAAAGTACGAGTGGATGCCATCTTTAAACGTTATTATGATACTGGTCGTATTTTTACCTATAGAGACACCCAGGTAGACTTTGACAGCTATAGCGCCAAAGTGGCTGGTCAAGAAGTTGCAGTGAATGCAAAAGAACTGGAAATTTTAGACTATCTGGTTAAAAATGAAGGTCGAGCCTTAACACGGTCGCAGATTATCGATGCTGTATGGAAGATGACAGATGAGGTTCCTTTTGACAGAGTGATCGATGTCTATATCAAGGAACTACGGAAAAAATTGGATTTAGACTGTATTCTTACTGTTCGCAATGTTGGTTATAAATTGGAGAGAAAATGAGACGTTCAGGTTTATTTAAAAAAATTTTTATCTATACCTTCTCGGTATTTTCTACCTTGGTCATTTGTTTGCATTTGGCCATCTATTTTCTCTTTCCTCCGATCTATCTCAGTCATCGTCAGGAGAGCATAGGGCAAAAGGCTACAGAAATTGCCCAGTCCCTCCAAGGTAAGGACAGTCAAGCTATTCAGGAAGTCCTTGGACTTTATTCTCAAAGCAGTGATATCAAGGGAGCTGTTAAGGGAGAGATGACTCAGGATAAGTTGGAGGTCAATGACAATCTTCCTCTGGATAGACAACGTCAAACAGCTTCTTTAGTTATTGAGGAAAGAGAAGTTCAAACTAAGGATGGTCAGACGATGACCTTACAGTTTTTAGCTTCTATGGATTTGCAGAAAGAAGCAGAAGACATCAGTCTGCAATTTCTACCCTATACTCTGTTAGCGTCTTTCATCATTTCACTCCTCATTGCCTTTATCTATGCGAGAACCATTGTAGCACCTATTTTGGAAATCAAACGAGTGACTCGACGGATGATGGATTTGGATGCAGAAGTGAGGCTGCGCGTGGATTCTAAGGACGAGATTGGGGATCTCAAGGAACAAATCAATAGCCTCTATCAGCATCTCTTGACTGTGATTGCAGATTTGCATGAGAAGAATGAAGCTATTCTCCAGCTAGAAAAAATGAAGGTTGAGTTTTTGCGAGGAGCTTCCCATGAGCTCAAGACACCTCTTGCTAGTCTGAAGATTCTTCTGGAAAATATGCAAGCCAATATTGGACGTTATAAAGACCGTGACCATTATCTAGGAGTTTCTCTAGGAATTGTGGATGATTTAAGTCACCATGTCCAGCAAATTCTATCCCTTTCTTCGGTACAGGAATTGCGAGATAAGAAGGAAGAAATCAATCTTCTGGATATGACCAATCTTCTATTGAAGGACTATGACTTGTTAGCCAAGGAGAGAAAAATCTCAGTAGAGAACCAGCTAACTGATCAGCACGTTTATCTAAATCCTTCAGTACTCAAGCTGATTCTTTCCAATCTTATCAGTAATGCGGTGAAACACTCTGTCCAAGGAGGCTATCTAAAAATTGGGACAGAAGATGGCTGGTTTTTCATTGAAAACACCTGTACACCTGAGGAGCAAGATAAATTTGAACAATCCTTTACGACTTCTAGTCGCCAAAGTAAGGGAGCTGGTTTGGGACTATTCGTAGTCAAAAGTTTATTAGAAAATGAAGAAATTGACTATCGCTTTGAAAGATATGAAGATCACTTAGTCTTTTATATGAAGTTGCTTCAAGGCTATTGATAATAGGACTTTGAGGAGAGTTCCATATTTTTAGATAGAAGAAATTCAATCTAAACTACAGGAAAAACTAGCTTTTTTTGCTAAAAAGTGATAAAATGAACAATGTAAATGGGATATCCCATAAAAATATACAGGAGGCCTGATAAAATGGCAATCGTTTCAGCAGAAAAATTTGTCCAAGCAGCTCGTGACAA
>CAJNBW010000002.1 GCA_905221105.1 bacterium | reverse complement strand
AAGATCCTCAAAAAGCTGTAGTGAAAGTGTTCAACACAACAACTGGAACTGAGGTAGAATTACCAAAAGAGAAAGTAAGTATTGATAACGGAACAACAGACTCAGCAATTCCAACAAAATCTTTAGAAGATAAGATTGCAGACTTAGAAAAACGTGGATATGTAGTTGAAAATAAAGACTTGTTGAAAGATCAAAAATTCGATAAAGAAAAAGATTCAACAGATGGAGATCCAACGCAAGTATTCAACTTGAAAGTACATGAAAAACTTGTGCCGGTGACACCACCAACAGACGACAAACCAATTACACCTGGAACACCAATTGATCCAACTACACCAGTAGATCCAAACAATCCAAATGATCCAACGATTCCAAGATGGACAGAGGACTTAATCAAGAAACTAGAAACAACTAAACACGTTACTCGTACAATTTCTTACGTTGACGAAAAAGGTAACAAAGTTGAGTACACAGACAAAGATGGAAACAAATCTACAGCTGATGTAACTGACAAAGTAACCTTTACACGTGAAGCTAAGATTAACGTAGTAACAGGTGAGATTACGTATGGAGACTGGAAAGCAGTTGATGGAGACGATACATTTGATAAAGTATCATCACCAGTGGTTAAAGGTTACATCTTAAAAGACGCTAACCAAAAAGAAGTCGCATCAGCAACTGTTAAATCAGATGCAAAAGATGAAACAATCACGGTGACTTACACTAAAGTAGGTTCATATGTACCAAAAGTACCAGAAGGAGTAACTCCACCAAGTCCAACACCGTATGACAACGATCCACAGGATCCAAGTAAAGTGGTAACACCAAACCCAGAAAAACCACAAGATCCAAACGATCCAAACAGTCCGAAAGTACCAGTACTTCCACAAGTACCAGGACATACTCCGGTAATACCAAAAGACCCAACAAAACCAGTGAGTCCAGAAAACCCACTAGTACCGTTAACACCGGTGGATCCAAACCATCCAGAAAAAGGATATAAGGTACCACCAGTACCAACAACACCAGGTCAAGATACGCCAATCGAGTATGTAAAAGACGGACAACAGCGTGCAATTACAAGCTTCGTAGATCCAAGTGGAAAAGAAATCGAGCCACCAGTAACAGATACAGGTGATTCAAACACACCACTTACAAAAGACGGTGAAGTAGCCAAGACAATTGCGAAGTTGAAAGCACAAGGATATGATGTTGTAAGTAATAATTATCCATCTAAAGGAACATTTGACAATGATCCTAAGGTTGATCAATACTACAAGGTGACACTAGTGCCACACGTTGAGCCAGTGAAACCATTTGATCCAACTCAACCGAAAAATGAAGATAATCCAAAACCGGAACCAGGAAAACCAATTGACCCTAATAATCCGGAAGGACCAAAATGGACGGAAGAGTTAATCAAGCAACTAGTTACTAAGAAAGAAGTAACGCGTACAATCACTTATGTTGATGAAGATGGAAATAGAATTACTTATACTGCGAACGGTAAAGAAACAACATCACCAGTCATTAACAAAGCAACATTTACTCGTGGAGCTAAGGTGAATGCTGTAACAGGCGAAGTAACTCATGATTCAACATGGGTTGCTAAGGGAGAGAATTTTGAAAAAGTAACATCTCCAGTAGTACCTGGTTACATCCTAAAAGATACTAACCAAAAAGAAGTCGCTTCTGAAACAGTTGATCAAAATACTAAAGATAAAGCTATCGAAGTAGTTTACAAAAAACTTGGTTCATGGGTGCCAAGAATTCCAGAAGGGGTAACACCTCCACCTGGAACTGATCTAACACCTAAACCATATCCAAATGATCCTACAGATCCGACAAAACCAGGAACTGATAAGCCAAAAGTACCTACAATCCCAGGATATACACCGATGGTACCAACAGATCCAACCAAACCAGTGAGTCCAACGAACCCACTGAAACCGTTAGATCCAACTCCAAACGGTGGATACGAAGTGCCGAATATACCAACAGATCCATCTAAGGATATTCCAATCACGTATGTAAAAGATGGGCAAAAAGTTATCGTGAACTTTGTAGACGATAAAGGGAATGTAGTAGCGCCGACTATTTTAGAATCTGGTAACTCAGGTGAGAAATTCACACAAGCTGGATTAGTATCTTCAACAATTGAAGAGCTAAAAGCTAAAGGTTATACAGTAGAGTCAAGCACTTATCCAGAAGAAAAAGATAGAATTTTCGATAAGGATAGTAGTGTAGATCAAATCTATACAGTTACAGTCAAACCAAATCCAGCTACACCTAAACAAAAAGCTATCATCAAGTTTGTTGTCGTAGGTGAAGATGGAAAAGAAACTGAACTTGTAACTTCAAGAATCACTACTACAGGTATTACAGGACAAACAATCCCAACAAATGCCTTCAACGAAGAATTGAAGAAACTAACTGGGGACCCAACTACTAATGGTGATTACGAAGTGGTAGAAAATCCGCTGAAAGATGGAGCAACATTTGACAAAGTAAAAGATGAAGAAGGAAAAGATCCGTCTCAAGTCTTTACTGTGAAATTGCGTCAAATCAACGTTATTCCACCAACACCAAGAATTGTAGAACGTCCAGGTGGAAATACTGTAGAAGTTTCAGTGCCAAATAAAGATGCGGATACATTATCTATTACATTTACAAAACGAAATAGTACTGAAAAAGAAACTATCGTTACGAAGAAAGATAAAGATGGTACATGGAAGATTGAAAAAGCTCCAAAAGGAGTTACAATCAATCCAACAAATGGTCTTGTTTATATTCCAAGTAACCAAGTTCAACCGAAGACATGGGTAGAAACGCAAACAAAACATAAATACAAACAAAGTAAGATTGTTAGAATTATGCCGAACATTCATGATTTAAAAGAATTTGTAGGAACTACAGAATGGATTGATGTAAATGGAAAAGTATTGAAACCTCTTGAAAAAGGTGTTCATAAGAAAGAAAAATTTGATAATTACGTTTGGTTAGAAAGTATCCTTGAAGGAGATAAAATTATACATATCTACTTTAATGGAACACCATCAGTAGACAAACCAGAATACAAGATTACAGTATGGTTTGATAAAGATGGTAATCCAATTAAACCAGACCAACCAGGTACTCATGAAGCAGGAAATATTCCTGGATATAGATTGATTACGACTACAACGAAAGATGGTGTAACGATTCATAGATTTGAAAAGATACCGCCAGTTCTTCCTGATGAGCCAATTCCAGATAGACCTGAGGAGTCAAGACCACAACCAAATCCAGAACATCCAAATGTTCCGACACCAAGTCCAGAACTACCGAACCAAGAGACTCCAATACCAGAACCAGATACTCCAAGTCCTGAAACTCCAGTGAATCCAGACCCAGAAGTTCCAACTTACGAGACAGGTAAGAGAGAGGAGTTGCCAAATACAGGTACTAAAGCCAATGCTGGCTTAGCTGGTGCAGGTCTCTTGACCTTGTTAGCTGGTTTAGGACTAGGATTCTTCAAGAAAAAAGAAGATGAATCCGAATAATATAGAAAATGTTGTTTCCTGCCAAAAGTTGGATGAATGATCCGGCTTTTGGCTCGGAGTCAACAATCTATAAACTAAAATAAATACTAAATTGAGGAAAATATGTCAAGACAATCAACTAAGAATAAAAAATATGCTCTACGAAAAATCGGAAAAGTTTTCGGATCATGTGCAGTGGCAACTATTATTAGTCTAGGTGGTGCTGCAATCATGGCGCCAACTGTTACGGTTCATGCTTCAGATAATAACTCTGGTGGGGGGACAGATACGGATATTCACGAAATTTCTCATCCGGACAATGGTTATGAAGTGATTATTCCAAAAGGTAAGAAATATATTAGAAATGATGAGAAGGACAATCAAACACCTGAACTTATAGACCCAGGTTATAATGGACGAAGTTTTATTGTGCCAAGTGAAACTCATGACCCTTACGACGACATGTCAAAACTGTCAAAATTGTTTAACACACTGTATGACAAAGATGGTGATGGTGAGATTGACGAAAAATACAAAGACCCCAAATATCCGCATGTGGTTGATTCGGGTCTTACGAGTGATGCCGAGGGTAGTAACAATAAACCCGGAGTATGGGAATATCGTCCTGATGGTAAGTATGAAGAGAGTGATGGAGTAATTGACGAGAGTGATAGTATTGTCGTTGCTCGTAAACCATTTACTATCGATGCGAATGCTGAAGACAACGTTGTCAATGATGACGGCTCCGTTGTATTGAACGGTGGTTATAAAATTCATGTTAATGACGGAGACCACATCGACAAGAAAGATGATGTTTACGAAGTTGGTACGAAACCTAAAGTAGAAAGAACACCAATTCCGTTTGAAACAACTTACAAACGTGATGACTCAGTTCCAGAAGGAACAGAAGAAGAAGTAACAGCAGGTAAGAATGGAGAAACTGTTAAGACAACTACTTATGAACTAAACCCAACAACAGGTGAAGTAACAGCTAATGAACCAACAAGTGTAACAACAAACCCTGTAACTCGTGTTGTTAAAAAGGGAACACAACCGAAAGTAGAGAAAACACCAATTCCATTTGAAACAACTTACGAACGTGATGACTCAGTTCCAGAAGGAACAGAAGAAGAAGTAACAGCAGGTAAGAATGGAGAAACTGTTAAGACAACTACTTATGAACTAAACCCAACAACAGGTGAAGTAACCGCTAATGAACCAACAAGTGTAACAACAAACGCAGTAACACGAGTTGTTAAAAAGGGAACACAACCAAAAGTAGAGAAAACACCAATTCCATTTGAAACAACTTACGAACGTGATGACTCAGTTCCAGAAGGAACAGAAGAAGAAGTAACAGCAGGTAAGAATGGAGAAACTGTTAAGACAACTACTTATGAACTAAACCCAACAACAGGTGAAGTAACTGCAAATGAACCAACAACAGCAACAACAGACCCTGTAACTCGTGTTGTAAAACGTGGTACACAGCCAACAGTAGAAAGAACCCCAATTCCATTTGAAACAACCTACGAACGTGATGATTCTATTCCAAAAGGAGAAGAACGTGAAGTAACAGCAGGTGTCAATGGTGAAAAGGTCACAACAACTACTTATGAAGTGAATCCTAAAACAGGTGATGTAACTGCTAATACACCAACAAGTGAAACAACAAACCCTGTAACTCGTGTTGTAAAACGTGGTACACAGCCAACAGTAGAAAGAACCCCAATTCCATTTGAAACAACCTACGAACGTGATGATTCTATTCCAAAAGGAGAAGAACGTGAAGTAACAGCAGGTGTCAATGGTGAAAAGGTCACAACAACTACTTATGAAGTGAATCCTAAAACAGGTGATGTAACTGCTAATACACCAACAAGTGAAACAACAAACCCTACAACAAGAGTTGTAAAACGTGGTACACAGCCAACAGTAGAAAGAACCCCAATTCCATTTGAAACAACCTACGAACGTGATGATTCTATTCCAAAAGGAGAAGAACGTGAAGTAACAGCTGGTAAGAATGGTGAAACTGTTAAGACAACTACTTATGAACTAAACCCAACAACAGGTGAAGTAACTGCAAATGAACCAACAAGTGTTACAACAAACGCAGTAACACGAGTTGTTAAAAAGGGAACACAACCGAAAGTAGAGAAAACACCAATTCCATTTGAAACAACTTACGAACTTGACAATTCAATTCCAGAAGGGGAAGAAAGAGAAGTAACAGCAGGTGTCAATGGAGAAACTGTTAAGACCACTACTTATGAACTAAACCCAACAACAGGTGAAGTGACTGCAAATGAACCAACAAGTGTAACAACAAACCCTGTAACTCGTGTTGTAAAACGTGGTACTCAACCGAAACCAGGAGAAACACCGGAAACTCCAAAACCTGAAAAACCAGGAGAAACACCGGAGACTCCACAACCAAAACCAGGACAACCAACCACTCCTTATGGAGCACCAACGCAACCAGTTCAACCAGATAAACCAACAAAACCAGAGGGAACACCAGAGACTCCGCAACCAAAACCAGGAGACACACCAGAGACTCCAAAACCAAAACCAGGACAACCAACCACTCCTTATGGAGCACCAACGCAACCAGTTCAACCAGGTAATCCAACAAAACCTGATGGAACACCAGTGCAACCAGCTCAGCCAGGTGAACCAACAAAACCTGATGGAACACCAGTGCAACCAGCTCAGCCAGGTGAACCAACAAAACCTGATGGAACACCAGTGCAACCAGCTCAGCCAGGTGAACCAACAAAACCTGATGGAACACCAGTGCAACCAGCTCAGCCAGGTGAACCAACAAAACCTGATGGAACACCAGTGCAACCAGCTCAGCCAGGTGAACCAACAAAACCTGATGGAACACCAGTGCAACCAGCTCAGCCAGGTGAACCAACAAAACCTGATGGAATACCAGTGAAACCAGAAGATGCACTAAATGTTCTTCCACCAACACCAAGAATTGTGGAACGTTCAGGTGGAAATACTGTAGAAGTTTCAGTGCCAAATAAAGATGCGGATACATTATCTATTACATTTACAAAACGAAATAGTACTGAAAAAGAAACTATCGTTACGAAGAAAGATGAAGATGGTAAATGGATGATTGAAAAAGCTCCAAAAGGAGTTACAATCAATCCAACAAATGGTCTTGTTTACATTCCAAGTAAGCAAGTTCAACCGAAGACATGGGTAGATACGCAAACAAAACATAAAAACAAACAAAGTAAGATTGTTAGCGTCATGCCAAATATCCTTGAAGTACCTGAATTTGTAGGAGCTACAGAATGGATTGACGTAAATGGAGAAGTATTGAAACCTCTTGAAAAAGGTGTTCATGAGAAAGAAAAATTTGATAATTACGTTTGGTTAGAAAGTATTCTTGAAGGAGATAAAATTACACACATCTACTTTGAAGGAACGCCATCAGTAGAGAAACCAGAATACAAGGTTACAGTATGGTTTGATAAAGATGGTAATCCAATTAAACCAGACCAACCAGGTACTTATGAAGCAGGGAATATTCCTGGATATAGATTGATTATGACTACAACGAAAGATGGTATTACAACTCATATATTTGAGAAAGTAGCGAATGGATCTCCAATTTTACCAGAAAGACCAACTAGTCATCCAAAGACTCCATCAAGTTCGCCATCAACTTCAACGCCTGAAAAACCAAACAAAGCTCAAACTCCAAGTCCAGAACAGGCTGCAAGCCCAGCACCATCTAAAGTTTCAGAACAAAAAGGTGAAGCAGTGGCTACAGCTACATCAGAAAAGACAGTAGATAGTGCAACATCTACAAAAACATCTGATAAGGCAGAGTTGCCAAACACAGGTACAGAAGCGAATGCTAGCTTAGCTAGCGCTGGTATCATGACCTTGTTAGCTGGTCTAGGACTAGGCTTCTTCAAGAAGAAAGAAGATGAAAAATAAAGCTCTTTATCAACTGTAGCAGGTTGAGAAAAGCTAAGATTAAGAAGAGGCTGAGAAAAAAGCCTCTCAAATCAGAAAAACGCATAGTTTCAGGTATTGAACTTGAGACTATGCGTTTTATTGTGGGAAGATTTACTTCATTTTCTCCGGAAGTTGAGTTTTGGCCCAGTCTCTTTAAATTATATGTTATCTTAAATGCAGAATAGAACATTATAACTTATAAAACATTGCTAGAAATTGATTCGACTTTACTATCCTATTTGTTCAGAGTTTATTTCATTTTGCTATAAAGTTTGAGATTTCTTTTGTTTTTTTTACTCTTTTTCCGAATAAATAGATAGAAGCATCAAATCTAGTAAATTAGATTAAAAAATGTGCTATAATGAAAGGAGAGCAAATATGACTGTACGTCATCCGGGCATCAGCCCGACCAATGATTTGGTAGCTAAGAAGATTTTTAGCAATCCAGAAATCACTTGTCAATTTATTCGCGATATGTTGGATTTACCAGCCAAAAATGTAACTATTTTAGAGGGAAGTAACATTCATGTCTTGCCTTCCCTGCCGTACTCGGCGCAGGATTTCTATACAAGTATAGACGTTTTGGCGGAGTTGGATAATGGCACTCAAGTAATTATTGAAATCCAAGTTCATCATCAGAATTTTTTCATCAATCGCCTGTGGGCCTACTTGTGTAGTCAGGTCAATCAGAATCTTGAAAAAATTCGCCAGCAAGAGGCCAATACTCATCAGAGTTACAAACACATCGCACCAGTATATGCTATTGCAATTGTGGATAGTAATTATTTCTCAGATGACTTGGCTTTTCATAGTTTTAGCATGCGCGAAGACACGACAGGTGAGGTCTTAACTATCACCAGTAATGGACAGGAAAACCATCTGGTCAAGATGGCATTCTTGGAATTAAAAAAATATAGAGAAACCAGCAAAGACGAGGTTCGCAAGCCGTGGTTAGAGTTTTTCGGGAACAAACCCTTTACCCAGCAACCCGAGCGAGCCATCAGCCAAGCAGACCAACTGCTAGACTATAAGAGCTGGTCCGAGGAGGACAGGAAAATGTTTAGTGAACAACGCAGACGTGAAGAACAAGCCTTGTTAGCGCAGGACTATGCCTTGGAAACAGCTAGAGCAGAAGGTATTGAACAAGGAATCGAAAAAGGTTTAGAGCAAGGTCTAGAGCGTGGTCGAGCAGAGGGTATCGAAGAGGGATTAAAAGTAGGTTTAGTAAATTTAGTACGTCAAGGTCTTCTAACACCTGAGGTTGCAAGTCAGCAATTAGGTATGACTGTCGCTGAGTTTGAGGCCTTGTTAGAAAGACATAAGTGAGAAATCTGTAACTATAACACGATATGAAAACAACTAAAAAGGATAGCTAAATTTCTTGATGTAAAAGAGATTGGCTATCTTTTTTGTTAGGAAAGTTAGAACTTTCTCCTTTCTTTTCCGAATAAATAGATAGAACCATCGAATCTATCAAAATTAGATTTAAAAATATGGTATAATAGAAGGAGGAAATGGATGACTTTAAGACATCCGGGCATCAGCCCAACAAATGACTTGGTTGCTAAGAAAATCTTTAGCAATCCAGAAATCACTTGTCAATTTATTCGCGATATGTTGGATTTACCAGCAAAAAATGTGACTATTTTAGAGGGAAGTAACATTCATGTCTTGCCTTCTCTACACTACTCGGCCCAGGATTTCTACACTAGTATAGACGTCTTGGCGGAGTTGGATAATGGTACGCAGGTTATTATCGAAATACAAGTCCATCATCAGAATTTTTTCATCAATCGCCTGTGGGCTTATTTGTGTAGTCAGGTCAATCAAAACCTAGAAAAAATTCGCCAACGTGAAGGGGATACCCACCAGAGTTACAAGCATATCGCACCTGTTTACGCAATCGCTATTGTGGATAGTAATTATTTCTCAGATGACTTGGCTTTTCATAGTTTTAGCATGCGAGAGGATACGACAGGTGAGGTCTTAACTATCACAAACAATGGACAGGAACATCATCTAGTCAAGATGGCGTTCTTGGAACTAAAAAAATACAGAGAAACCAGCAAAGATAAGGTTCGCAAGCCATGGTTAGAGTTTTTCGGGAATAAACCCTTTACCCAGCAACCCGAGCGAGCCATCAGCCAAGCAGACCAACTGCTGGACTATAAGAGCTGGTCCGAGGAGGATAGGAAAATGTTTAGTGAACAACGCAGGCGTGAAGAACAAGCCTTGTTAGCACAGGACTATGCCTTGGAAACAGCTAGAGCAGAAGGTATTGAACAAGGGTTGGAACGTGGTCTTGAACGTGGGAAAGCTGAAGGTGGTTTCGCGATGTTAGCAAATTTAGTACGTCAAGGTCTTCTAACACCTGAGGTTGCAAGTCAGCAATTAGGTATGACTGTCGCTGAGTTTGAGGCGCTATTGTAAACGAGTAAAAATGTTTTATCAGCTATCTTGCAAAATAAATAGAGTTTCTAATCCAAATATTTTTGAATACTGAGAATAAGCAGAGCCGATTTTTCTAGGATGTTTGGGTTAATACTTACCATTATCTTGAATGCCTTTGGGAAACATGCTATACTACTTGTATGATTATTTTACAAGCTAATAAAATTGAACGTTCTTTTGCAGGAGAGGTTCTTTTTGATAATATCAACCTGCAGGTTGATGAACGAGATCGGATTGCCCTCGTTGGGAAAAACGGGGCGGGTAAGTCTACTCTTTTGAAGATTTTGGTTGGAGAAGAGGAACCAACTAGTGGAGAAATCAATAAGAAAAAAGATATTTCTCTGTCTTACCTAGCTCAAGATAGCCGTTTTGAGTCTGAAAATACCATCTACGATGAGATGCTTCATGTCTTTGATGACCTGCGTCAAACTGAGAAACAACTTCGTCAGATGGAATTGGAGATGGGTGAAAAGTCTGGTGAGGATTTGGATAAACTGATGTCAGATTACGACCGCTTATCTGAGAATTTTCGTCAAGCAGGTGGTTTTACCTATGAAGCTGATATTCGAGCGATTTTAAATGGATTCAAATTTGACGAATCTATGTGGCAGATGAAAATTGCCGAGCTTTCTGGTGGTCAAAATACTCGTTTGGCACTTGCTAAAATGCTTCTTGAAAAGCCAAATCTCTTGGTCTTGGACGAGCCAACCAACCATTTGGATATCGAAACCATTGCCTGGCTAGAGAATTACTTGGTAAATTATAGCGGTACCCTCATTATCGTCAGCCACGACCGTTATTTCTTGGACAAGGTTGCGACGATTACGCTGGATTTGACCAAGCATTCCTTGGATCGCTACGTGGGAAATTACTCTCGTTTTGTCGAGCTGAAGGAGCAAAAACTAGCTACTGAGGCAAAAAACTATGAAAAGCAGCAGAAGGAGATCGCTGCTCTGGAAGATTTTGTCAATCGCAATCTAGTCCGTGCTTCAACGACCAAACGTGCTCAATCTCGACGCAAACAACTGGAAAAAATGGAACGTTTGGACAAGCCTGAAGCTGGCAAGAAATCAGCCAACATGACCTTCCAGTCGGAAAAAACGTCAGGTAATGTTGTCCTGACTGTTGAAAATGCGGCTATTGGCTATGATGGGGAAGTATTGTCAGAGCCTATCAACTTAGACCTTCGTAAGATGAATGCTGTTGCTATCGTCGGTCCCAATGGTATTGGGAAATCAACCTTTATCAAGTCTATTGTGGATCAGATTCCTTTTATCAGGGGAGAGAAGCGATTTGGCGCTAATGTGGAGGTGGGTTACTATGACCAAACCCAAAGCAAGCTAACATCAAGTAATACGGTCCTTGATGAACTCTGGAATGATTTTAAACTGACACCTGAAGTTGAAATTCGTAACCGTCTAGGTGCCTTCCTTTTCTCAGGAGATGATGTTAAAAAATCAGTTGGCATGCTGTCTGGAGGCGAGAAAGCTCGTTTGCTTTTGGCTAAATTGTCTATGGAAAACAACAACTTCCTGATTCTTGACGAACCAACCAACCACTTGGATATTGATAGCAAGGAGGAGCTAGAAAATGCCTTGATTGACTTTGATGGAACCTTGCTCTTTGTCAGCCACGACCGTTACTTTATCAATCGTGTAGCCACTCATGTTTTGGAATTGTCTGAGAATGGTTCGACTCTTTACTTGGGTGATTACGACTACTATGTCGATAAAAAGGCTGAAATGGAAGTCAGTCAGCTAGAGGAAGATTCAACCAGCAATCAAGCAAAAGAACCAAGCCCAGTCAATGACTATCAAGCTCAGAAAGAAAGTCAAAAAGAAGTTCGCAAACTCATGCGACAAATCGAAAATCTAGAAGTTGAAATCGAAGAGTTAGAAAGTCAAAGCCAAGCCATTTCTGAGCAAATGTTAGAAACAAACGATGCAGGTAAACTCATGGAATTGCAGGCTGAGCTGGACAAAATCAGCCATCGTCAGGAAGAAGCTATGCTTGAGTGGGAAGAATTATCAGAGCAGGTGTAAAGATGGAACATCTTGGAAAAGTATTTCGTGAATTTCGGACAAGTGGCAATTATTCCTTAAAAGAGGCGGCAGGAGAGTCTTGCTCTACCTCTCAATTATCTCGCTTTGAGCTTGGGGAGTCTGACCTAGCAGTCTCACGTTTCTTTGAGCTTTTGGATAACATTCATGTAACAATCGAAAATTTCATGGATAAGGCAAGGAATTTTCATAATCATGAACATGTTGCCATGATGGGACAAATTGTGCCTCTTTACTATTCAAATGATATTGCAGGTTTTCAAAAGCTTCAAGAAGAACAACTTGAAAAGGCTAAGAGTTCAACGACTCCCCTTTATTTTGAGCTGAACTGGATTTTGCTACAAGGTCTGATTTGTCAAAGAGATGCGAGTTATGATATGAAGCAGGATGATTTGGATAAGGTAGCAGATTATCTCTTCAAAACAGAAGAATGGACCATGTATGAGTTGATTCTGTTTGGTAACCTCTATAGTTTCTACGATGTGGACTATGTTACTCGGATTGGTAGAGAAGTTATGGAGAGGGAAGAATTTTACCAAGAGATTGGTCGCCATAAGAGATTGGTTTTGATTTTGGCCCTTAATTGTTACCAGCATTGTTTAGAGAATTCTTCTTTTGATAATGCCAACTATTTTGAAACTTATACAGAGAAGATCATTGGCAAAAACATTAGTCTGTATGAACGAAATATTTTACATTACCTAAACGGCTTTGCCTTGTACCAAAAAGGACAGTGTAAAGAAGGTTGTAAGCAGATGCAAGAGGCCATGCATATTTTTGATGTGTTAGGTCTTCCAGAGCAAGTAGCCTACTATCAAGAACATTACGAAAAATTTGTCAAAGATTAATTTTCCCAAATAAGGGAAAAAATAAAAAGCTCCTTTCGGTTTTGATACAATAGTTTCAAAATTTGAGAGGAGTTTTTATATGAATCGCTATGCACTACAGTTGATTAGCCGTGGAGCTGTTAACAAGATAGGGAATATGCTCTATGATTATGGAAATAGTGTCTGGTTGGCTTCCATGGGAACTATCGGACAGACAGTTTTAGGGATTTATCAGATCTCTGAACTCGTTACATCCATACTAGTTAATCCCTTTGGAGGCGTGATTTCAGACCGTTTTTCTCGTCGTAAGATTTTAATGACGACAGATCTTATTTGTGGAATTCTTTGTTTAGCTATTTCGTTCATAAGAAATGACAGTTGGATGATTGGGGCTTTGATATTTGCAAACATTGTGCAGGCTATTGCTTTTGCTTTTTCTAGACCTGCAAATAAGGCCATTATCACAGAATTGGTAGAGAAGGATGAGCTGGTCCTCTATAATTCTCGTTTGGAGTTGGTCTTGCAGGTTGTCAGTGTGAGTTCCCCTGTACTCTCTTTTCTGGTTTTACAATTCGCAAGTCTCCGCATTACCTTGGTATTAGATGCCCTTAGTTTTTTTCTCGCTTTTGGCTTGGTAGCCTTGCTTCCAAAGAATGAAGAGAAGACTTTGGGTGAGAAGAGACTCACATTCAGAGTTATTTTTTCTGATATTAAGGAGGGAGTTCACTATATTGTGAAGAAAAAGGAAATCTTCTTTTTATTAGTCATGGCTTCAAGTGTCAATTTTTTCTTTGCAGCCTTTAATTATCTCCTCCCCTTTTCAAATCAGCTCTATGGGGTTCAAGGTGCCTATGCCACTATTTTAACAATGGGTGCTATCGGATCTATTGTTGGGGCTTTACTCGCTAGTAAGATTAAAGCTAGTATGGAAAAGCTTTTGTTGTTATTGGCTCTGACTGGCTTTGGAGTGATGATAATGGGATTCAACTTCCCCTCATATCTTGCTTTTTCAGGAAATTTCATTTGTGAACTCTTTATGACGATTTTTAATATTCACTTTTTTACTCAAGTACAAACCAAGGTTGATGGTGAATATCTGGGCAGAGTCCTCAGTTCGATTTATACCTTAGCTATACTATTTATGCCAATTGCAACAGGTTTAATGACTTTGCTTCCAAGTGTCCATATTAATTCTTTCTTGTTTATAGGACTAGGAGTTGTCATCTTATCCTTCTTAGCTCTGGGCTATGTTCGAACTCATTTTAAAAAAGAGATATAAGTCTGTTTGAGTTTTAAAAATAATTCCAATCTAAGTGTTTTTTCCGCCCTTCTCGTTTGTGAGGAGGGCTTGTTTTATGGTAAAATGGTCTTATGAATAAAAGAATGAATGAGTTAGTTGCCTTGCTCAATCGCTATGCGACTGAGTACTATACCAGCGACAATCCGTCAGTTTCAGACAGTGAGTATGACCGCCTTTACCGTGAGTTGGTTGAGTTGGAGGCTGCCTATCCAGATCAAGTATTAGCAGATAGTCCGACCCATCGTGTTGGTGGCAAGGTTTTAGATGGTTTTGAAAAATACAGTCATCAGTATCCTCTTTATAGTTTGCAGGATGCTTTTTCACGTGAGGAGCTTGAAGCTTTTGATGCGCGTGTTCGTAAGGAACTAGCCCACCCAACCTATATTTGTGAGCTGAAAATCGATGGCTTGTCTATCTCGCTGACTTATGAAAAGGGGATTTTAGTTGCAGGTGCAACGCGTGGAGATGGTTCTGTTGGTGAAAACATCACAGAAAATCTTAAGCGTGTTAAGGACATTCCTTTGACATTACCAGAAGAACTAGATATCACAGTTCGTGGAGAATGCTACATGCCACGTGCTTCTTTTGACCAGGTTAACCAAGTTCGCCAAGGAAATGGAGAACCTGAATTTGCCAATCCTCGTAATGCGGCGGCAGGAACCCTGCGTCAGTTGGATACAGCAGTAGTTGCCAAGCGTAACCTTGCAACGTTCCTCTATCAAGAAGCCAGCCCTTCAACTCGTGACAGCCAAGAAAAAGTTTTGAAGCACCTAGAACAACTTGGTTTTGTAGTCAATTCTAAGCGAGTTCTGGCTGAAAGCATGGATGAGATTTGGAATTTTATCCAAGAAGTAGGACAGGAGCGAGATAATCTACCTTATGATATCGATGGAGTGGTAATTAAGGTAAACGACCTAGCAAGTCAAGAAGAACTTGGTTTTACCGTTAAGGCTCCAAAGTGGGCAGTGGCTTACAAGTTCCCAGCTGAAGAAAAAGAAGCTCAACTCCTGTCAGTTGATTGGACAGTTGGCCGAACGGGTGTTGTGACTCCAACTGCCAATCTGACTCCCGTTCAGCTTGCTGGGACAACTGTTAGCCGTGCGACCCTTCACAACGTGGATTATATTGCTGAAAAAGATATCCGCAAGGACGATACGGTTATCGTCTATAAGGCAGGAGATATCATTCCTGCTGTCTTGCGTGTGGTAGAGTCCAAACGGATTTCTGAAGAGAAACTAGATATTCCTACAAACTGCCCAAGTTGTGATTCTGACTTGTTGCACTTTGAAGATGAAGTGGCTCTCCGTTGTATCAATCCGCGTTGTCCTGCCCAAATCATGGAAGGCTTGATTCACTTTTCCGCTCGTGATGCAATGAATATTACAGGTCTTGGTCCATCAGTAGTTGAGAAGCTTTTTGCTGCTAATCTTGTTAAGGATGTGGCGGATATTTATCGTTTGAAAGAAGAAGATTTCCTCCTTTTAGAGGGAGTTAAGGAAAAGTCTGCTGCTAAACTTTATCAGGCCATCCAAGCTTCAAAGGAAAATTCTGCTGAGAAGCTCTTGTTTGGTCTGGGTATTCGCCATGTCGGAAGTAAAGCCAGTCAGCTTTTACTTCAACATTTCCACTCAATTGAAAATCTGGCTCAGGCAGATCCAGAGGAAGTAGCTAGTATTGAAAGTCTGGGTGGCGTGATTGCCAAGAGTCTTCAGACTTATTTTGCGACAGAGGGCTCTGAAATTCTCCTTAAAGAATTGAAAGAAGCTGGGGTTAATTTGGACTATAAAGGACAGACTGTAGTAGCGGATGCGGCCTTGTCAGGCTTAACAGTTGTATTGACTGGAAAATTGGAACGTCTCAAACGCTCAGAAGCTAAAAGTAAACTCGAATGTCTGGGGGCCAAGGTAACAGGCAGTGTTTCTAAAAAGACTGATCTTGTCGTTGCTGGTGCAGATGCTGGAAGTAAACTACAAAAAGCACAAGAACTTGGTATTGAAGTTCGAGATGAAGCTTGGCTAGAAAGTTTGTAACAATGACAGAAGATAGAAAACGTGCGCGTTTAATTTATAACCCAACCTCAGGTCAGGAAATTATCAAGAAAAATATAGCAGAAGTGCTGGATGTTTTGGAAGATATTGGCTATGAAACCAGTGCCTTTCAAACGACTCCAGAACCTCTTTCAGCACAAAAAGAAGCTGAGAGAGCAGCCAAAGCTGGTTTTGATTTGATTATTGCTGCAGGTGGTGATGGAACAATTAATGAAGTAGTCAATGGGGTTGCCTCGCTTGATAAGAGGCCTCGGCTTGCCATCATCCCAACAGGGACGACTAATGATTATGCGCGTGCCCTAAAAATTCCAATGGGTGATCCTGTTGCAGCTGCTCAGATTATTGCTAAAAATGAGACCATTCATATGGATATTGGACGAGCTTTTGGCGATAAATATTTTATTAATATTGCCGCTGCTGGAACATTAACCGAATTGACTTACAGTGTTCCAAGTGAAGTCAAGACGCATCTGGGTTATTTTGCCTATGTTGCTAAAGGCATTGAAATGTTTCCTAAGACCAAGGTTCGTCCAGTGAGAATCACACACGATCAGGGGGTCTTTGAAGGAGAGGTGTCCTTGATTTTTGTTGCCCTGACTAATTCCATTGGAGGGTTTGAGCAGTTAGCGCCTGATACCAAGTTAGACGATGGCAATTTTACTCTGATTTTGGTCAAGACAGACAAGCTATTTGATATGTTGGGCTTATTGATACAGGCCATTAATGGTGGGCAGCATGTCTCAGATGTCAATATCGAATACCTCAAAACGAGCAAACTGAGTTTAGAAGTTTTAGATGACCAGGAACCATTTATGCTGAACCTAGATGGGGAATATGGAGGAGATACCCCAGTTGAACTTCAAGTCTGCCATCATCACATCGAATTTTTTGTCAATCGAGACGAGATTGGTCAAGAATTTATTAGTGAAACAGAAACAAATTGAAAAAAGGAAAATAAAAAATGTATAACTACCCTATGCGCATTCATTACCATCGCAAGAATGGTGAATACGACACTTGCTCTTTTGTAAAGAGTAAGGATCAACGAATTGATTTACTGACTTATAAAGAGGATTATTTTGGTGCTTTATTTAGTTTTGAACACCCAAGTGTTCATCCCTTAGAAAGCTTGAATTTTGTGGTTCATACTGGCCAAACCAGTAAAGAATATGCCATCCGTTTTAATCACTATCCTCTCTTAACGGAGGTCTGGATTTTGGAAGGCGATGATAGGATTTATTACTCTGAAAATCCTGCTATTGCCAGTCCTTTTTATAAGAATCAAAATCCTTTTGCCTTTGACAAGGCTATCAATAGCGCTAGTTTCGACCACCACTGGGGCTACCAAGGTGAATTGGGTTGCCGTGTAGAGGACAATCAGGCTCATTTTGCTCTTTGGGCTCCAACAGCGACAGAAGTGCAGGTTGTCGTTTATGAATCAGCTACTAATGATGCACCTGTTTGGAAGACTTTTGAGATGGAGAGAGGCAATAGCTACTCTTATAATCATAAAGACAATACAATCGGTGTCTGGAGTTTGGATGTTGAGGAAGATTTGACTGGTAAGGCTTATCAGTATCAAGTCCAATTCCCTCATCACCAAACACTGACACGCGATCCTTATACAATCGCGACTAGTCCTGATGGCAAACGTTCAGCTATTTTGAGTCATGAAGAAAAGCAAGTTGAAAACTTCGAGGTCAAGCACGGTTCTGAGGCTACTTGGCGTTTGACAAATCCATGTAAGGCAGTCATCTGTGAAATGCATATTCGTGATTTGACAAAATCACCGACCTCAGGTGTGGATGAACATCTTCGAGGAACTTTCTTGGGGGCTGCTCAGACTGGGACAGTTAACCAGTATGGCCAAGCAACTGCTTTTGATTACATCAAGAAGATCGGCTACAATTATGTTCAGTTGCAACCAATTGCAGACCGTCACAAAGAATATGATGCGGATGGGAAAGTAACCTACAACTGGGGGTATGATCCACAAAACTACAACGCACCAGAAACCAGCCTTTCAACAAATCCAGATGATCCTGCTCAGGTTATTCGTGATTTGAAGACTATGGTTCAAGCCTATCACGATGCGGGTATTGGTGTTATTATGGATGTGGTTTATAACCATACCTTCTCAGTTGTTGATGCACCTTTCCAAACAACTGTCCCTGATTACTACTATCGTATGAACCCAGATGGCACCTTCCAGAATGGAACAGGTGTTGGAAATGAAACAGCCAGTGAACACGAAATGTTCCGCAAGTATATGATTGATTCTCTTCTATATTGGGTGCAGGAATACAACATTGACGGCTTCCGTTTTGACTTGATGGGAATTCATGATGTCAAGACTATGCAGATGATTCGTCAAAGCTTGGATGAAATCGATCCTAACATTATCCTCTATGGAGAAGGATGGGATATGGGAACAGGTCTTGCGCCTTATGATAAGGCTAAGAAAGACAATGCCTATCAGATGCCAAACATCGGTTTCTTTAATGACAATCAGCGCGATGCTGTCAAAGGTGGAGAAGTCTACGGTGCTATCAAGTCAGGTTTTGTCAGCGGTGCTGCAACGGAGCCAATTCTTGCCAAAGCAATCCTAGGCAGTCGTGAACTAGGAACCTATACACATCCAAATCAAGTGCTTAACTACGTGGAAGCCCATGACAATTACAATCTTCACGATTTATTGGCAACCCTTCATCCAGACCAAAG
The DNA here is from genome assembly GCA_905221105.1 of bacterium. Taxonomy (GTDB): domain Bacteria; phylum Bacillota; class Bacilli; order Lactobacillales; family Streptococcaceae; genus Streptococcus. The sequence continues at coordinate 223,547 of CAJNBW010000002.1, read as the reverse complement.
TTCTGAGCAAATCATGCGTAAGGTTGAGACAGCCACAGCCATGAATCTGCTCATGCAAGGGATGGCCTTTATGGAAATCGGTCAAGAATTTGGTCGTACCAAACTAGTTGCGACTGGTGAAAATGGTGAGTTGACCCATGATGATAGAGAGCGTGCTATGAATAGCTATAATGCTCCAGACAGTGTCAACCAAGTAAACTGGGACTTGATTAATGAGCGTCAAGATAGTATTGAGTTTATCCGTCAAATTATTCGATTGAAGACAGAAACCTGTGCCTTTTCTTACCCTACTTATGATGAAATTTACCATCATGTATTTGTGCATTCAGCTCACGAACATAGCGGTTGGATTGTCTATGAGATTCATGGAGAGGATCACTTATTGGTAGTCTTTAATGCTAAAGGGAAGCCCTTCCAGTTTGAAAATGCTGGAAATCTAGAACTCTTGGTGACCAATAGCCATTTAGATGATAAAGACATGGTTGGTGGCGTTAGTGCCAGCGTCTTTAAAGTCTTGTAGAAGAAATCAAAAGTTATCAAGTATGTCGTATAATTTTTAGGATATCTTGATGCTAGAAATCACAAAAGTCAATGAAAAATAGTATAGCAAGAAAAAGGTTTAGTTCGTCTAAGCCTTTTCTTTTTGTACTTATACTCTTCGAAAATCTCTTCAAACCACGTCAGCTCTATCAGCAATCTCAAAGCAGTGCTTTGAGCAACCTACGGCTAGCTTCCTAGTTTGCTCTTTGATTTTCATTGAGTATTACTGCTTAACAAGAGTGTTCAAATAGTTTGAAAAATCAAGCTTGTGAAAATAATCTCAAAAATATTGTAAAAAGGGTTGTAATTTTCTGAAAATTTGATAAAATATATCTTAATCATTTTCAGGAGGACGAGAATTTGACAAGATATCAGAATTTAGTAAATGGAGAATGGAAATCATCTGAAAAAGAAATTACGATTTATTCACCAATCAATCAAGAAGAATTAGGGACAGTACCCGCTATGAGTCAGGCAGAAGTAGATGAGGCTATGCAAGCTGCGCGTGCAGCACTCCCTGCATGGCGGGCTTTAGCACCAGTTGAGCGTGCAGCCTATTTGCATAAGACAGCAGCTATTTTGGAACGTGATAAAGAAAAAATTGGTACAATTCTTGCAAAAGAGGTTGCTAAAGGGATTAAAGCAGCAATTGGAGAAGTAGTGCGTACCGCAGACTTGATTCGCTATGCTGCTGAGGAAGGGCTACGAATCACAGGACAAGCAATGGAAGGTGGCGGTTTTGAGGCAGCAAGTAAAAACAAACTGGCTGTTGTCCGTCGTGAGCCGGTTGGAGTTGTTTTGGCTATCGCGCCCTTTAACTATCCAGTCAACCTTTCTGGATCTAAGATTGCTCCGGCCTTAATTGCAGGGAATGTGGTTATGTTTAAGCCACCAACACAAGGTTCTATTTCTGGGCTCTTACTAGCTAAAGCCTTTGAAGAAGCAGGAATCCCAGCAGGTGTCTTCAACACCATCACTGGTCGTGGTTCAGAAATTGGGGATTATATTATTGAGCACAAAGAAGTCAACTTCATCAACTTTACAGGTTCAACTCCAATCGGAGAACGTATTGGTCGTTTAGCTGGTATGCGTCCTATCATGCTGGAACTTGGCGGAAAAGATGCAGCTCTTGTACTAGAAGATGCAGACTTGGAACGCGCTGCTAAGCAAATCGTTGCAGGAGCCTTTAGCTATTCAGGTCAACGTTGCACGGCCATTAAACGTGTCATTGTTCTCGAAAGCGTAGCAGATAAATTAGCTACTTTGCTTCAGGAAGAAGTTTCTAAATTAACAGTTGGTGATCCATTTGACAATGCTGATATTACACCTGTTATTGACAATGCTTCAGCCGACTTCATTTGGGGCTTGATTGAGGATGCGCAAGAAAAAGGGGCTCAGGCTCTTACACCAATCAAACGTGAAGGCAATCTTCTCTGGCCTGTGCTTTTTGACCAAGTTACAAAAGATATGAAAGTAGCATGGGAAGAGCCATTTGGTCCTGTTTTACCAATCATTCGTGTGGCTAGTGTAGAAGAAGCAATTGCCTTTGCCAACGAATCTGAATTCGGCCTTCAATCCTCAGTCTTTACAAATGATTTCAAAAAGGCCTTTGAAATCGCTGAAAAACTTGAAGTGGGTACGGTCCACATTAATAATAAAACCCAGCGTGGTCCAGATAATTTCCCATTCCTTGGTGTCAAAGGTTCTGGTGCTGGTGTTCAAGGAATTAAATATAGCATTGAAGCGATGACAAATGTCAAATCCATTGTTTTTGATATGAAATAAAATGTAAAATCAGGAAATTGTTTTCCTGGTTTTATTTTTCACATAAAAACAATGCTACATTTGGATAAAATACGAACTTTGTGATATGATAGTAATCAAAAATAGGACGTTTTCACAAACTATCTGTCATTCCTTGATTTATAAGTGAATGGATAAGTTCATTTTTTGAAGATTTTCAAAAGAATTTTTACCAAATATGGTAATTTACTTGAATCTTCCATAAAAAGGTAGTATAATAAATCTATAGAAAACGCTTACAGAAAAGGGGAGGTATTATGGATAAAAGAGAAGCTTTGCGCACCTTTATGACAGGAGAAAATTTTCACCTTCAGCATTATTTAGGAGCACATAGGGAAGAACTAAATGGAGAGTACGGTTATACATTTCGTGTGTGGGCTCCCAACGCCCAGGCTGTCCACTTGGTGGGGGATTTTACCAATTGGGTAGAAAATCAAATTCCAATGGAACGAAATGAATTTGGTGTCTGGGAAGTCTTTACCAGCCTTGCTCATGAAGGCCAAATTTACAAGTACAATATCACACGTGCAAATGGTCATCAGCTGATGAAGATTGACCCTTTGGCTGTACGGTATGAGGCACGTCCGGGTACTGGAGCTATTTTAACAGAGATTCCAGAAAAGAAATGGAAGGATGGGCTTTGGTTAGCTCGAAGAAAACGTTGGACTTTCTTTGAACGTCCTGTCAATATCTACGAAGTTCATGCTGGATCGTGGAAGAGAAATCCAGATGGAAGTCCTTATAGTTTTGCTCAATTGAAAGATGAACTCATTCCTTACTTAGTTGAGATGAACTATACTCATATTGAGTTTATGCCCTTGATGTCCCACCCACTAGGTTTGAGTTGGGGTTACCAGCTTATGGGGTACTTCGCTTTAGAGCATGCTTATGGTCGCCCTGAAGAGTTTCAAGATTTTGTCGAGGAATGTCACATAAACAATATTGGGGTTATTGTAGACTGGGTACCTGGTCATTTTACCATTAATGATGATGCCTTAGCTTATTATGATGGGACACCAACTTTTGAATATCAAGACCATAATAAAGCTCATAACTACGGTTGGGGTGCTCTCAATTTTGACCTTGGAAAAAATGAAGTCCAGTCCTTCTTGATTTCTAGTATTAAGTTTTGGATTGACTTTTACCATCTAGATGGTATTCGTGTGGATGCTGTCAGCAATATGCTCTATCTTGACTACGATGATGCTCCATGGACACCTAATAAAGATGGTGGCAATCTCAACTATGAAGGATATTATTTCCTTCAACGCTTGAATGATGTCATTAAACTAGCACATCCAGATGTGATGATGATTGCGGAAGAAAGTTCGTCAGCAACCAAGATTACGGGAATGAAAGAGCTTGGTGGTCTAGGATTTGACTACAAGTGGAATATGGGCTGGATGAATGATATCCTCCGATTCTACGAAGAAGACCCTATTTACCGTAAGTATGACTTTAATTTGGTGACTTTCAGCTTTATGTATGTTTTCAATGAAAACTATCTCCTACCATTCTCGCACGATGAAGTGGTTCACGGTAAGAAGAGTATGATGCATAAGATGTGGGGAGATCGTTACAATCAATTCGCAGGCTTACGCAATATCTACACTTACCAAATTTGTCACCCTGGTAAGAAATTGCTCTTCATGGGTAGCGAATACGGCCAATTCCTAGAATGGAGATCTGAAGAGCAGTTGGAATGGTCTAATCTAGAAGACCCTATGAATGCTAAGATGAAGTATTTCACTTCTCAGCTTAATCAATTCTACAAAGACCATCGCTGTCTGTGGGAAATCGATACCAGCTATGATGGTATTGAAATCATTGATGCGGATAATCGAGACCAGAGTGTTCTTTCCTTCATCCGTAAGGGTAAGAGGGGCGACATGCTAGTCTGCGTCTTTAATATGGCACCTGTTGAACGAAAAGATTTTACAATCGGATTGCCTGTCGCAGGGATTTATGAAGAAGTCTGGAATACTGAGTTAGAAGAGTGGGGAGGCGTTTGGAAAGAGCACAATCAAACTGTTCAAACGCAAGAAGGACTATGGAAGGATTATGAGCAGACCTTGACCTTTACCCTACCGGCTATGGGAGCAAGTGTATGGAAAATCAAGCGTCGCTTGAAATCTGCAAAAACCGTCACAAGTAAAAACCAAAAAGGAGTAGAAAATGAAGAATGAAATGTTAGCTTTGATTCTTGCTGGTGGGCAAGGAACTCGTCTCGGTAAACTCACTCAAAGCATCGCAAAACCAGCTGTGCAATTTGGTGGGCGCTACCGTATCATTGACTTTGCTCTTTCAAACTGTGCCAACTCAGGGATTCACAATGTTGGAGTCATCACCCAGTACCAGCCACTTGCTCTCAACAACCATATCGGGAACGGTTCAAGTTGGGGATTAGACGGTATCAATTCTGGTGTCTCTATTCTTCAACCTTATTCTGCAAGTGAGGGAAATCGTTGGTTCGAAGGGACCAGTCACGCTATTTACCAAAATATTGACTATATCGATAGTGTCAATCCTGAGTATGTCTTGATTCTATCTGGGGACCACATCTACAAAATGGACTATGATGATATGCTCCAGTCTCACAAGGATAATAATGCCAGCTTGACAGTAGCGGTTTTAGACGTCCCTCTTAAAGAAGCAAGCCGTTTTGGTATCATGAACACAGATGCTAACAACCGTATCGTTGAATTTGAAGAAAAACCAGCTCAACCTAAATCTACTAAAGCTTCTATGGGGATTTATATCTTTGATTGGCAACGTCTTCGCAATATGCTTGTTGCTGCTGAAAAGAGCAATGTCGATATGTCAGACTTCGGTAAAAATGTCATTCCAAATTACCTTGAGTCAGGTGAAAGTGTCTATGCTTACGAATTTAATGGTTACTGGAAAGATGTCGGTACGATTGAGTCACTTTGGGAAGCCAACATGGAGTACATTTCCCCAGAAAATGCCTTGGATAGCCGTAACCGTCAATGGAAGATTTATTCAAGAAACTTGATTTCACCACCAAACTTCCTTGGTGCAAATGCACATGTTGAAGATTCTTTGGTTGTCGATGGCTGTTTTGTCGATGGAACTGTTAAGCATTCTATCCTTTCAACAGGGGCGCAAGTTCGCGAAGGGGCAGAAGTAGTAGATTCAGTTATCATGAGTGGTGCAATTGTTGGTCAGGGAGCTAAAATCAAACGTGCCATTATTGGTGAAGGTGCAGTTATTTCTGACGGTGTCGAAATTGATGGAACAGAAGAAGTACAAGTTGTAGGATATAATGAAGTAGTGGGGGTAGCAACAGATGAAGATTGATAAATATTCTGCCATTTTAGGAAACACAGTTGGTTTTCATGATATGTCAACACTGACAGACCATCGTCCAGTAGCTAGTTTGCCTTTTGGAGGTAAATATCGCTTGATTGACTTCCCACTTTCAAGTCTTGCTAATGCAGGTGTCCGTAGTATCTTTGGTATTTTCCAACAAGACAATATCAGTTCTGTCTTTGACCATATCCGTTCAGGACGTGAGTGGGGCTTGTCTACTCTTCTAAGTCACTATTATCTAGGTATTTACAATACCCGTGTGGAAAGTAGTACAGTTGGAAAAGAATACTACCAACAGCTTCTTACTTACTTAAAACGTTCTGGCTCAAACCAAACAGTTTCACTCAACTGTGATGTTCTGATTAACATTGATTTGAACCAAGTTTTCCACCTACACAGTACAACAAAAGGGCCTATCACTGTAGTTTATAAAAAACTAGCTAAGAAAGATATTTCAGAAGTAAATGCGATTTTGGAAGTGGATGAAACAGACCATGTTCGTTCTCATAAACTCTTTGATAGCAAGTTACCAGATCAAATCTATAACATGTCCACAGATATCTTTGTCGTTGATACACCTTGGTTGATAGAACGCTTAGAAGAAGAAGCTAAGAAAGAACATCCAGAGAAATTGCGTTATGTTTTACGGGATTTGGCTGCAAAAGAAGGGGCTTTTGCCTACGAGTACACAGGTTATCTGGCAAATATTCACTCTGTAGAGTCTTACTATCAAGCGAATATTGATATGCTTGAATCTCAAAAATTCTACTCTCTCTTCTCACCAAACCAAAAGATTTATACAAAGGTCAAAAATGAAGAGCCGACTTACTATGCTAATACATCTAAGGTAAGTACTTCTCAGTTTGCTTCTGGTAGTATCATTGAAGGTCAAGTGGCTAATTCTGTTCTATCACGTAATAGTCATGTCCATAAGGATAGCCTAGTTAAAGATAGCCTGCTCTTCCCTCGTGTTGTTATTGGAGAAGGAGCTCAGGTCGAATATGCTATCTTGGACAAGGGTGTTGAAGTTGAGCCTGGTGTTGTGATTCGAGGAACTGCAGAACATCCAGTTGTCGTTAAGAAAGGTAGCAAAGTAACAGAGGATATTCATTCATGAAAATTTTATTTGTAGCAGCAGAGGGTGCACCCTTTTCAAAAACAGGTGGTTTGGGAGATGTCATTGGCGCTCTTCCAAAATCACTGGTAAAAGCTGGGCACGAAGTTGCAGTGATTTTACCCTACTATGACATGGTAGATGCTAAATTTGGAAATCAGATTGAAGATGTTCTTCATTTTGAGGTGAGCGTCGGTTGGCGCAGACAGTACTGTGGGATTAAGAAAACCGTCTTAAACGGTGTGACCTTCTACTTTATTGACAGCCAATATTATTTCTTCCGTGGTCATGTTTATGGTGATTTTGACGATGGGGAACGTTTCGCCTTTTTCCAACTGGCTGCCATTGAGGCTATGGAAAGAATTGACTTTATCCCTGATCTTCTCCATGCTCATGACTACCATACAGCTATGATTCCTTTCTTGTTAAAGGAAAAATACCGTTGGATTCAAGCTTATCAAGGAATTAAAACTGTTTTAACCATTCATAATTTGGAATTCCAAGGACAATTTTCAGAGGGAATGTTATGGGATTTGTTTGGGGTTGGCTTTGAACGTTACGCTGATGGTACCCTTCGCTGGAACAACTGTCTAAACTGGATGAAGGCTGGTATTCTTTATTCGGATCGTGTTTCAACAGTTTCACCTAGCTATGCTCATGAAATTATGACCAGTCAGTTCGGATGTAACTTAGATCAGATTCTTCGAATGGAATCTGGCAAGGTCTCTGGTATCGTGAATGGGATTGATGCTGACCTGTATAATCCTCAGACAGATGCTCTTTTAGACTATCATTTTAATCAAGAAGATTTGTCTGGGAAAGCCCAAAATAAGGCAAAATTGCAAGAGAGAGTTGGCTTGCCAGTTAGAGCTGACGTTCCACTGGTGGGAATTGTTTCTCGTTTGACACGTCAAAAAGGTTTTGATGTGGTGGTCGAAAGTTTGCATCATATCTTGCAAAATGATGTTCAGATTGTTCTTTTGGGAACTGGAGATCCAGCCTTTGAAGGTGCTTTCTCGTGGTTTGCTCAGATTTACCCAGACAAGCTATCAGCAAATATCACTTTTGATGTCAAACTTGCTCAAGAAATCTACGCTGCTTGTGACCTCTTCCTCATGCCAAGTCGTTTTGAACCATGTGGCTTGTCTCAAATGATGGCGATGCGGTACGGAACCTTGCCATTGGTTCATGAAGTTGGTGGTTTGCGAGATACTGTCCGCGCTTTCAATCCAATCGAAGGAAGCGGTACAGGCTTTAGCTTTGACAATCTATCTCCTTATTGGTTAAATTGGACTTTCCAAACAGCATTGGACTTGTATAGGAACCATCCTGACGTTTGGAGAAACTTACAAAAACAAGCTATGGAGTGTGATTTCTCATGGGATACAGCCTGCAAATCATACCTTGACTTGTACCATAGTTTAGTTAACTAATAGATAAAATCGTATGATGACTTCATACGATTTTTGGGCTGTTTAGAGAGGAGAGTTTATGTCTCAAATAAAAGGCTTGTGTGTCATGGATGTTGACGGCACCTTAATCCTAGAAGAAGTGATTGACCTTTTGGGAAGAGAGGCAGGTTGTGAGGAGGAAATTGCGCAGATTACAAGTCGGGCAATGAGAGGAGAGTTGGACTTTGAAAGCAGTTTAAGAAAAAGAGTGTCCTTGTTGGAAGGTCTTCCTGTTTCGGTCTTTGAGAAAGTTTTTAACTCTATTCATTTAACGCCAAATGCCCAGGAATTCATTTCCATTCTCCAAAAGAATGGCATCCTAGTAGGTCTGGTGTCTGGTGGATTTACACCAATAGTTGAGAGACTAGCAAAATCCCTTGGCATTACCTATTTCTCTGCCAACCAACTTGAAGTCAAAGACGGTCTTCTAACAGGAAAATTAGTTGGAGCAATTATAAGCCCTGAAGTCAAACAAGCAACTCTGGAAAAATGGAGAAAGGAACTCAAACTCCCTAGAGAAAGAACAGTTGCAATCGGTGATGGTGCCAATGACTTATTAATGTTGAAATCAGCAGGACTAGGAATTGCTTTTTGTGCTAAAGAAGTACTGAAAAAAGAAATACCACATCATGTTGACAAGAGGGATTTTTTAGAAGTTCTTCCTTTGATTGACTATTTAGAATGAGGGAAAATATGAAGATTGTAATTGCACCAGATTCGTTTAAGGAAAGCTTAAGCGCACAGAAAGTTGCTGAAGCTATTAAGAGAGGTTTCCAACAATCGCTTGCAGATGTAGACTGTCTCCTCTGCCCTGTTGGTGATGGGGGAGAAGGCACTGTAGATGCTATCCGACATTCTCTTGAGCTTGAAGAAAAATGGATCCAAGTGACAGGACCTTTTGGTCAAGAAGAAGCCATGCGCTATTTTCAAAAAGGGGAATTAGCCCTCTTCGAAGTTGCTGATTTGGTTGGCCTTGGAAAAATTCCTCTGGAGAAACGAAATCCACTGCAAATCCAAACTTGTGGTATTGGAGAGTTGATTCGCCACCTCATTGATCAAGGAATTAAAGATATCTATATTGGCGTTGGTGGTACGGCTAGTAATGATGGAGGACTGGGGATTGTTGCTGGTTTAGGTTATCAATTTTATGATAGGGATGGAAATGCCTTGCCGGCTTGCGGTCAATCCTTACTAAACTTAGCTTCTATTTCAACAGAAAATCGTTATAAAATTCCTGAAGATGTTCAAATTCGTATTTTAGCAGACGTCGTGAGTCCCTTATGTGGACACCAAGGTGCGACCTACACGTTTGGCAAGCAAAAATGCCTAGATCCTACTATGTTTGAGACTATAGATCAGGCAATCCAAGATTTTTATGAAAAAGTCTCCTCTGCAACATTGAAAATTAAAGGAGCAGGAGCTGGTGGAGGAATTGCTGGCGGTTTGTGTGCCTTTGCTAAGGCAAGTATCGTATCTGGAATTGACACCTGCCTAGACTTGATTGACTTTGATAAGAAAGTTGCAGATGCTGATTTGGTTATCGTTGGTGAAGGAAGACTAGATCGTCAAAGTTTAGCAGGGAAAGCGCCTATAGGCGTAGCAAAAAGAACCCCTGTCGGAGTTCCTGTTATTGCCATTTGCGGTAGTCTCGCTGAAGATTTACCTTCCCTACCATTTGAAAATATCCAAGCAGCCTTTTCTATTTTGGAGAAAAGTGAACCACTAGAAGATAGTATGAAAAAAGCAAGTTTCTATTTGGAGCATACGGCCACCAATATTGGACATTTATTAAAGATGCCTAAGATTTAGCCAAACCATTTCTTCCAGATGGATGTTTTGGCTGGTTCTTTCTTTTTACTTTCCCAAAGTTTTGCAAAAGCAAGTCGAAGATCCTTTTCTTCTACTTGAACGGGTGCATTGGTGTGAATAACCAGGCCGAAAGGAGAAGAAGTGTGTTCTTCAGATACTATAGTAGCTTGACTATTGGTTTCTTTTGCTTCTTTCAAGTAGAAAACTTGCTTGTCAAATTCGATAGTTGGGGAAATCTTCACAAATAGTGGCTCAGCCTTTTCTTGAAGGTTTTCTAAGATAGATAAAAATCCTTTTTCTAATTGAGGGCTATTTGCCGTATCAATATCTGCATAGCCAAGAACTCTTTCCTCAAAAGTACCAAGATAGCGTCTTTGTTCATCTGGATTTAATTTTGGCCCACCATGAGCTTTTTCAAGTAATTGTTTTGATAAATCTGTCATGAAAACAGTATATCATAAAAGTTAGAATAAAACAGACAAAAGAAAGCGATTACTTTATAAAGTTAAGGAAAATTTGCACAAAGATAACGTTTTTTCTTGAAAAAGGAGGGGTTTTAAGGTATTATAGAGGTGTAAAAAATTTAACTCATAAGGAGAGTAAAAAATGTCAATTATTACTGATGTTTACGCTCGCGAAGTCCTAGACTCACGCGGTAACCCAACACTTGAAGTAGAAGTTTACACTGAATCAGGTGCTTTCGGACGTGGTATGGTTCCATCAGGAGCTTCTACTGGTGAACACGAAGCAGTTGAACTTCGCGACGGTGACAAATCTCGTTACGGTGGTCTTGGTACACAAAAAGCTGTTGACAACGTAAACAACATCATTGCTGAAGCTATCATCGGCTACGATGTACGTGATCAACAAGCTATCGACCGTGCTATGATCGCACTTGACGGTACTCCTAACAAAGGTAAATTGGGTGCGAACGCAATCCTTGGTGTGTCTATCGCTGTAGCACGTGCTGCTGCTGACTACCTTGAAATCCCACTTTACAGCTACCTTGGTGGATTCAACACTAAAGTTCTTCCAACTCCAATGATGAACATCATCAACGGTGGTTCTCACTCTGACGCTCCAATCGCTTTCCAAGAATTCATGATCGTACCTGCTGGTGCGCCATCATTCAAAGAAGCTCTTCGTTGGGGTGCTGAAATCTTCCACGCTCTTAAGAAAATCCTTAAATCTCGTGGTTTGGAAACAGCCGTAGGTGACGAAGGTGGATTCGCTCCTCGTTTTGAAGGAACTGAAGACGGAGTTGAAACTATCCTTGCTGCTATCGAAGCTGCTGGATATGTTCCAGGTAAAGACGTATTTATCGGATTTGACTGTGCTTCATCAGAATTCTACGATAAAGAACGTAAAGTTTACGACTACACTAAATTCGAAGGTGAAGGCGCTGCTGTACGTACCGCTGCAGAACAAATCGACTACCTTGAAGAATTGGTAAACAAATACCCAATCATCACTATCGAAGATGGTATGGACGAAAATGACTGGGATGGTTGGAAAGCTCTTACTGAACGTCTTGGTGGTAAAGTTCAATTGGTTGGTGACGACTTCTTCGTAACAAACACTTCTTACCTTGAAAAAGGTATTGCAGAAGGTGCTGCTAACTCAATCCTTATCAAAGTTAACCAAATCGGTACTCTTACTGAAACATTCGACGCTATCGAAATGGCTAAAGAAGCTGGTTACACTGCCGTTGTATCACACCGTTCAGGTGAAACTGAAGATTCAACAATCGCTGACATCGCAGTTGCAACTAACGCAGGACAAATCAAGACAGGTTCACTTTCACGTACAGACCGTATCGCTAAATACAACCAATTGCTTCGTATTGAAGACCAACTTGGTGAAGTAGCAGAATACCGTGGATTGAAATCATTCTACAACTTGAAAAAATAAAATAGTTCAGTGAACTGTTTTATCCCGAACCTTGAAACTCAAAAGTTCGGCCGTTGATTTAACAACGTTTCTAGCCCATCGGATTTTTCCGAAGGGCTATTTTTGTGTTCAGGGGGCAAAAAAGGGGCATAACCTTTTAAGAAATCTCAGTTACTAACAAATAGGATTCATCTAATAAAATTGAAATTGATGGAAAAAAAGGTGAATTTATGATATACTGTAGTGTAGGACCTTATTAGAAATCTTGAAAGAGTATTAAAAACTTATAATGAGAAAAATTATTATCAATGGTGGATTACCACTGCAAGGTGAAATCACTATTAGTGGTGCTAAAAATAGTGTTGTGGCCTTAATTCCAGCTATTATATTGGCTGATGATGTGGTGACTTTGGATTGTGTTCCAGATATTTCGGATGTAGCCAGTCTTGTCGAAATTATGGAATTGATGGGAGCTACTGTTAAGCGTTATGATGATGTATTGGAGATTGATCCAAGAGGTGTTCAAAATATTCCAATGCCTTATGGTAAAATTAACAGTCTTCGTGCATCTTACTATTTTTATGGGAGCCTCTTAGGCCGTTTTGGTGAAGCAACAGTTGGTTTACCGGGAGGATGTGATCTTGGTCCTCGTCCGATTGACCTACACCTTAAGGCATTTGAAGCCATGGGAGCTAAGGTTAGCTACGAAGGGGATACCATGAAGTTGTCTTCTAAAGAGATTGGTCTTCATGGTGCAAGTATTTACATGGATACGGTTAGTGTGGGTGCGACGATTAATACGATGATTGCTGCAGTTAAAGCAAATGGTCGTACCATTATTGAAAATGCAGCCCGTGAGCCTGAGATTATTGATGTAGCTACTCTCTTGAATAATATGGGTGCCCATATCCGTGGTGCAGGAACTAATATCATCATTATTGATGGTGTTGACAGATTACATGGAACGCGTCATCAGGTGATTCCAGACCGTATTGAAGCTGGAACCTATATTTCTTTAGCTGCTGCAGTCGGCAAGGGGATTCGTATAAATAATGTTCTTTACGAACACCTAGAAGGATTTATTGCTAAACTGGAAGAAATGGGAGTTAGAATGACTGTATCTGAAGACAGCATTTTTGTCGAAGAGCAGTTTAATTTGAAAGCAATCAATATTAAGACAGCTCCTTACCCAGGCTTTGCAACTGATTTGCAACAACCGATTACCCCACTTTTACTAAGAGCGAATGGTCGTGGTACAATTGTCGATACGATTTACGAAAAACGTGTAAATCATGTTTTTGAACTAGCAAAGATGGATGCAGACATTTCGACAACAAATGGTCATATTTTGTACACAGGTGGATGTGATTTGCGTGGAGCCAGTGTTAAAGCAACTGACCTGAGAGCTGGTGCAGCTTTAGTTATTGCTGGTTTGATGGCCGAGGGGCAAACTGAAATTACCAATATCGAGTTTATCTTACGTGGTTATTCTGATATTATCGAAAAATTACGTAATCTAGGGGCGGATATTAGACTTGTTGAGGATTAAACCGTAGAGGTGTTTATGAATATTTGGACCAAATTAGCAATGTTTTCTTTTTTTGAAACGGATCGCTTGTATTTGCGTCCTTTCTTTTTTAGTGATAGTCAAGACTTCCATGAGATAGCCTCAAATCCTGAAAATTTACAATTTATTTTCCCGACTCAGGCAAGTCTGGAAGAGAGTCAATATGCACTGGCCAATTACTTTATGAAGGCTCCTTTGGGAGTATGGGCAATTTGTGACCAGAAAACTGAAAAAATGATTGGTTCTGTTAAGTTTGAAAAGTTAGATGAAATTAAAAAAGAAGCAGAACTTGGCTATTTTTTGAGAAAAGATGCTTGGTCGCAAGGATTTATGACAGAGGTTGTTAGAAAAATTTGTCAGCTTTCTTTTGAGGAATTTGGCTTAAAACAATTATCTATCATTACCCACCTTGAAAATGAAGCAAGTCAAAAGGTTGCTCTTAAAGCTGGATTTAGTTTGTTCCGTCAGTTTAAGGGAAGTGATCGCTACACAAGAAAAATGCGGGATTATCTTGAATTTCGGTATGTAAAAGGAGAATTCAATGAGTAAGCATCAGGAAATTCTAAGCTATTTAGAGGAATTACCAGTAGGTAAAAGGGTCAGTGTTCGTAGTATTTCCAATCATCTGGGAGTCAGTGATGGAACGGCTTATCGCGCTATCAAGGAAGCTGAAAACCGTGGAATAGTAGAGACCCGACCTAGAAGTGGTACTATCCGTGTTAAATCCCAGAAAGTTGCGATTGAAAGATTAACTTTTGCTGAAATTGCAGAAGTGACTTCTTCTGAGGTTCTGGCTGGGCAAGAAGGTTTAGAGAGAGAATTTAGTAAATTTTCAATCGGTGCTATGACAGAACAAAATATCTTGTCTTACCTTCACGATGGGGGGCTCTTGATTGTCGGAGACCGGACCCGTATCCAATTACTAGCGCTTGAAAATGAAAATGCCGTTTTGGTTACAGGTGGTTTTCATGTTCATGATGATGTTCTTAAACTGGCCAATCAAAAAGGAATTCCTGTTTTAAGAAGCAAGCATGATACTTTCACCGTCGCAACCATGATTAATAAAGCCCTGTCAAATGTTCAAATCAAGACGGATATTTTGACAGTTGAGAAACTTTATCGTCCGAGTCATGAGTATGGTTTTCTGAGAGAGACCGACACCGTTAAAGATTATTTGGACTTAGTTCGTAAGAATCGTAGCAGTCGTTTCCCAGTTATCAATCAACACCAGGTTGTTGTTGGTGTTGTAACCATGAGAGATGCAGGTGATAAGTCACCAAGTACGACAATTGACAAGGTCATGTCGCGTAGTCTATTTTTGGTTGGATTATCGACAAATATTGCCAATGTGAGTCAACGGATGATTGCTGAAGACTTTGAAATGGTACCGGTTGTTCGGAATAATCAAACCTTGCTTGGAGTTGTGACACGACGCGATGTCATGGAGAAAATGAGTCGTTCCCAAGTTTCGGCTCTACCGACTTTTTCTGAACAGATTGGACAAAAACTTTCTTATCACCATGATGAAGTCGTCATTACAGTTGAGCCCTTTATGCTTGAAAAAAATGGTGTTTTGGCTAACGGCGTATTGGCAGAAATCTTGACTCATATGACCCAAGATTTAGTTGTAAATAGTGGTCGCAATCTCATTATCGAGCAGATGCTGATCTACTTTTTACAGGCTGTTCAGATAGATGATATACTGCGCATTCAAGCACGCATTATCCATCATACTAGACGATCAGCTATTATTGATTACGATATTTATCATGGTCATCAGATTGTTTCAAAAGCAAATGTGACCGTTAAAATTAATTAGAAACTAGGAGAAAAGATGATAACATTAAAATCAGCTCGTGAAATCGAAGCTATGGATAAAGCCGGTGATTTCCTCGCAAGTATTCATATCGGCTTACGTGATTTGATTAAACCTGGCGTAGATATGTGGGAAGTTGAAGAGTATGTTCGCCGTCGTTGTAAAGAAGAAAATTTCCTTCCGCTTCAGATTGGGGTTGACGGTGCCATGATGGACTATCCTTATGCTACCTGTTGCTCTCTTAACGATGAAGTAGCTCACGCTTTCCCTCGTCACTATATCTTGAAAGATGGTGATTTGCTCAAGGTTGATATGGTTTTGGGAGGTCCTATTGCCAAATCGGATTTGAATGTCTCAAAATTAAACTTCAACAATGTTGAGCAAATGAAAAAATACACTCAGAGCTATTCTGGTGGTCTAGCAGATTCTTGTTGGGCTTATGCTGTAGGTACACCGTCCGAAGAAGTGAAAAACTTGATGGATGTAACCAAAGAAGCTATGTATAAGGGGATTGAGCAAGCTGTCGTTGGAAATCGTATCGGTGATATTGGTGCAGCCATTCAAGAATACGCTGAAAGCCGTGGATACGGTGTTGTTCGCGATCTTGTAGGACATGGTGTTGGACCAACAATGCACGAAGAACCAATGGTTCCTAACTATGGTATTGCAGGACGTGGACTTCGTCTCCGTGAAGGCATGGTACTGACTATCGAACCAATGATTAATACTGGTGACTGGGAAATTGATACAGATATGAAGACTGGTTGGGCGCATAAGACCATCGACGGTGGCCTATCTTGTCAATATGAACACCAGTTCGTGATTACAAAAGATGGACCTGTTATCTTGACTAGTCAAGG
Source organism: bacterium (assembly GCA_905221105.1). GTDB lineage: Bacteria > Bacillota > Bacilli > Lactobacillales > Streptococcaceae > Streptococcus. The sequence continues at coordinate 207,367 of CAJNBW010000002.1, read as the reverse complement.
TGAAGAAGGAACTTATTAAAAGAAAGTGAAAAGGCTGCTGGAAATTCATTTCCTATAGAATTCAGTAGATCTTTTCATGATAAAACGCATTGTATCAAGCTTTTAAGTGCCTGATATAATGCGTTTTTCTGATTTTAAAAATATAATTCTTCAAAAATAGGCACTTCAGGTTAAAAAAACGACATTTCAGATTTTCTGTTCCAGAAATAGCTATCGCTATGATATAATTATTTTATGATTATTACTATTCCTATAAAAAACCAAAAAGATATTGGCACACCATCTGATTCAGTCGTTGTTCTCGGCTATTTTGATGGTATACACAAGGGGCATCAAGAATTATTTCGTGTTGCCAATAAGGCTGCGAGAAAAGATTTATTGCCTATCGTCGTTATGACCTTTAATGAATCTCCAAAAATCGCTTTAGAGCCTTATCATCCTGATTTGTTTTTACATATTTTGAACCCTGCTGAACGTGAGAGGAAATTAAAGCGTGAAGGCGTAGAAGAATTATATCTCCTTGATTTTAGTAGTCAATTCGCTAGTCTTACGGCAGAAGAATTTTTTGCAACTTATATCAAGGCTATGAATGCCAAAATTATTGTTGCAGGTTTTGATTATACATTTGGTTCTGATAAAAAAACGGCAGAAGATTTAAAGGATTACTTTGATGGAGAAATCATCATTGTCCCACCTGTAGAAGATGAAAAAGGAAAGATTAGTTCTACTCGTATTCGTCAAGCTATTTTAGACGGAAATGTGAAAGAAGCAGGGGAACTTTTGGGGGCACCACTTCCATCGAGAGGTATGGTCGTTCATGGCAATGCTCGTGGCCGAACAATTGGATATCCTACTGCTAATCTTGTCCTCTTAGACCGTACTTATATGCCAGCAGATGGTGTTTATGTCGTTGATGTTGAAATTCAAAGACAGAAGTATCGTGCCATGGCTAGTGTTGGAAAAAATGTGACCTTTGATGGAGAAGAAGCCCGTTTTGAAGTTAATATTTTTAATTTTAATCAAGATATTTATGGGGAAACTGTCATGGTTTATTGGCTTGATCGCATTCGAGACATGACCAAATTTGACTCAGTTGATCAATTAGTGGATCAGTTAAAGGCAGACGAAGAAGTAGCTCGGAATTGGTCTTAAAAGTTTGAGTAAATAAAACAAAAAAGAGGTAACTACAAGACCTCTTTTTATTCTTTTTCAAAGGTAAATCCTTCTCCTAGGATTTCATGGGCTTCTGTAATAGTTATAAAGGCTTGAGGATCGATTCGATGAATCATTTCCTTCATTTTCACAATCTCATTTCTACCGACAATACAGTAAATGATTTTCAAATTTTCTTTACTATAGTAGCCTTGACCGGAAATAAATGTAACACCTCTTCCTAGGTCATCATTAATCGCTTTAGCAAGTTGGTCAGGACGTTTTGTGATAATCATAAAGCCTTTACCAGCGTAGCCACCTTCGCCAATCAAATCAATGACACGCGAAACGATAAAATCAAATAAGAGCGTGTAGGAAACCAATCTCAAATCCTTGAAGATAAGGAGAATAAGCATGAGAATACAAAAATCTAAGATAAAGAGCAGTTTCCCCATGGATATATGAGTGTATTTGTTGAGAATACGAGCTAGAATATCAGTACCACCAGTTGTACCTCCAGCATTAAAGATAATTCCGAGGCCAATTCCCAATAGAATTCCCGCTATAAGAGCTGTGATTAGTAAATCACCTTGAAGATCAATATGAAGGGGAACACGCTCAAAAAAAGCCAACCAGGCGGACAAAGCTAAGGTTCCAAGCAAACTAGAATAGAGAGATTTTACTCCAAAGATCTTCCAAGCCAAGATGAAAAGGGGAATATTAATCAGCAGGTTCATGAGGGAAACAGGGATTTTAAAAAGATAAAAGGTGATGAGGGTAATACCTGTCGCCCCTCCTTCAAAGAGATGATGGGGAACTACAAAATAAGTCAGTCCAAAAGCATAAATAGCAGCACCTAGTAAAATGGTAAAAATGGGGTAAATTTTTTTAATCATAGGACACCTCTTTTCTTATAAGTTGATTATATCAAATTTTTACGGAAAATTTGATTGACTCCATTAGGATTTTTAATCTTTTTTTGATATAATTAGAAGTAAGAAAACCAATCTGAATCCTAAAATAGAAAGATTGATACTATGACAAAAATTAAGATTGTAACTGATTCATCTGTTACTATTGAACCAGAACTCGTAAAACAATTAGATATTACAATTGTTCCATTATCTGTAATGATTGATAATGTTGTTTATTCTGATGCTGATTTGAAAGAAGAAGGTAAATTTCTTCAGTTGATGCAAGCAAGTAAGAATCTTCCTAAGACAAGTCAACCGCCTGTAGGTGTCTTCGCTGAAGTTTTTGAAGACCTATGTAAGGATGGTAGCCAGATTCTTGCTATTCATATGTCTCATGCTCTTTCTGGTACTGTAGAAGCAGCGCGCCAAGGTGCTAGCTTATCTACTGCCGATGTGACAGTTATTGATAGTTCCTTCACTGACCAAGCACTGAAATTCCAAGTTGTTGAGGCTGCAAAATTAGCACAAGAAGGCAAAGAGTTGGAGGAAATTTTATCTCATGTAGAAGAGGTTAAAAACCGTACAGAACTCTATATTGGCGTTTCAACTTTGGAAAATCTTGTCAAAGGTGGACGAATTGGCCGTGTAACTGGATTGTTGAGCTCACTTCTCAATATCCGAGTTGTCATGCAAATGAAAGACCATGAATTGCAGCCAATGGTTAAAGGCCGTGGTGCTAAAACCTTTAAAAAATGGTTGGATGAGTTGAGAACATCACTCTCTGAACGTTCTGTCGCAGAGATTGGAATTTCATATTCTGGTAGCGCTGATTGGGCAAAAGAGATGAAAGAAAGCTTACAAGCTTATGTTGAACAGCCAATTTCTGTTTTGGAAACGGGTTCCATTATTCAAACTCACACAGGTGAGAACGCTTGGGCTATTTTGGTACGTTATCACTCCTAAAAAAATAAAGAAAATGGGAAGAAATAGCGTTTTTAACTTGACCTAAAAGGGATTTTAGGATATGATTATATTTGTTAATTAGAAATTAATTTGGAGGAATCATTAACATGGCAAACAAACAAGATTTGATCGCTAAAGTAGCAGAAGCTACAGAATTGACTAAGAAAGACTCAGCAGCAGCAGTTGAAGCTGTATTCGCAGCAGTAGCTGACTACCTTGCAGCTGGTGAAAAAGTTCAATTGATCGGTTTTGGTAACTTTGAAGTTCGTGAACGTGCTGCTCGTAAAGGTCGCAACCCACAAACTGGTAAAGAAATCACAATTGCAGCTTCTAAAGTTCCAGCATTCAAAGCTGGTAAAGCTCTTAAAGACGCTGTTAAATAATCAGCCTTTTAAAAGCCTATCATATCAAGCATTTGAGCTTGTGTGATGGGCTTTTTTGTGTATAGAGAGAAAAATCTAAATTAGCTGGTGATGGAAAAGTTCACTCAGATACAGACTAACTTAATTAGCGTAGCAGAAATCATACAAATAAAATTGATTATAGTAAAATAGGGTTAGAAATCTTAAGAAAGTTGGTTCTTTATTGGAAACGATAGTATTTTCAATCTCCGTTTTTCTAGCAGGGATCTTGTCCTTCTTTTCCCCTTGTATTTTTCCTCTGTTACCCGTTTATACTGGAATTTTGCTGGATGATCAGGAAAGTGCAAAAAGTTTTTCCTTATTTGGGAGAAAGGTTCTTTGGTCGGGTCTGATTCGAACGCTTTGCTTTATCGTGGGTATTTCTCTTATTTTCTTTATTCTAGGATTTGGTGCTGGTTACTTTGGTAATATTCTCTATGCCAATTGGTTTCGCTATACTATGGGTACGATTATCATCATTTTAGGCCTTCACCAGATGGAAATTTTTCATTTTAAGAAATTAGAGGTTCAAAAAAGCTTTACTTTTAAGAAATCAGAAGCAAATCGTTATTGGTCAGCCTTTTTACTCGGTATTACCTTTAGCTTTGGTTGGACGCCATGTATCGGTCCAGTTTTGAGTTCGGTTTTAGCGCTTTCGGCTTCTGGTGGTAATGGGGCTTGGCAGGGAGCTATTTATACCTTGATTTACACTCTGGGGATGGCCATTCCTTTCTTGGTTTTGGCACTAGCTTCAGGCGTAGTCATGCCTTATTTTAGTAAGATTAAGCGTCATATGATGCTACTGAAGAAAATTGGTGGTTTCCTCATTATTTTAATGGGAATTTTGTTAATCTTAGGACAAGTAAATGTTCTAGCTGGAATTTTTGAATAAAGGAGAAAAAGATGAAAAAAGTAATGTTTGCTGGCTTAAGCCTCTTGTCATTAGTCGTATTGATGGCCTGTGGTGAGGAAGAGACTAAAAATCCTCAAGCAGCACAACAGCCAAAACAACAAACGACTGTACAACAAATTGCTGTTGGGAAAGAGGCTCCAGACTTCACCTTGCAATCCATGGATGGTAAAGAAGTTAAGTTATCTGATTATAAGGGAAAAAAAGTTTACTTGAAGTTTTGGGCTTCCTGGTGTGGTCCATGTAAGAAAAGTATGCCAGAGTTGATGGAACTAGCGGCGAAACCAGATCGTGATTTCGAAATTCTTAGTGTCATTGCACCAGGAATTCAAGGCGAAAAAACTGTTGAGCAATTCCCACAATGGTTCCAAGAACAAGGTTATAAGGATATCCCTGTTCTTTATGATACCAAAGCAACCACCTTCCAAGCTTATCAAATTCGAAGCATTCCTACAGAATACCTAATTGATAGCCAAGGAAAGATTGGAAAGATTCAATTTGGTGCTATCAGTAATGCAGATGCAGAAGCAGCTTTTAAAGAAATGAACTAGAATCGATAAAAATCTGATTACAAGATGTAGTCAGATTTTTTCAGAAAAATGTTTTATAAATATTCACAAATCTCCTATATTTATGGTAAAATAGAATCATCATTTTATTTTGGAGTCAAAGATGAATATATTTAGAACAAAGAACGTTAGTTTAGATAAAACAGAGATGCACAGGCATTTGAAGTTATGGGATTTGATTTTGCTAGGTATCGGAGCCATGGTAGGGACAGGTGTCTTTACAATTACAGGTACTGCAGCTGCAACGCTTGCTGGTCCAGCCCTAGTTATTTCAATCGTCATTTCTGCCTTGTGTGTGGGATTATCAGCCCTCTTTTTTGCAGAATTTGCTTCGCGAGTACCCGCTACAGGTGGTGCCTACAGTTATCTTTATGCCATCTTAGGAGAATTCCCAGCCTGGTTGGCTGGTTGGTTAACCATGATGGAGTTCATGACAGCCATATCAGGTGTGGCTTCGGGTTGGGCAGCTTATTTTAAAGGCTTGCTCTCTCAATACGGGATAGCCCTTCCTCAGGCTTTAAATGGTACCTTTAATCCTCAAGCAGGGACATTTGTTGATTTATTGCCTATTCTTGTCTTGGTCTTGGTGACCTCGCTTGTTTTACTCAATGCTAAAGCAGCCTTACGATTTAATTCAATTCTAGTTATTTTGAAATTTTCCGCTTTAGCTCTCTTTGTTTTAGTAGGAATTTGGCATATCAAACTTGATAATTGGAGCAATTTTGCTCCGTACGGTTTTGGACAAATCTATGGTGCTAGTACTGGTATCATGGCTGGTGCGTCCTTAATGTTCTTTGGATTTTTGGGATTTGAATCAATCTCTATGGCTGTAGATGAAGTCAAGACTCCTCAAAAAAATATTCCTAGAGGGATTGTCTTATCGCTTTCTATTGTAACCATTCTTTATGCCTTGGTGACGCTTGTTTTGACTGGTGTAGTCCATTATAGCCATCTAAATGTCGACGATGCCGTTGCCTTTGCCCTTCGTAGTGTTGGAATCAGTTGGGCAGCCAACTATGTGTCATTGGTGGCTATCTTGACCTTGATTACAGTATGTATTTCGATGACCTATGCCCTATCGCGTATGATTTACAGTTTAGCGCGTGACGGCTTGATGCCTGCAGCCTTTAAAGAACTAACGAAGACTAGCAAGGTACCAAAGAATGCTACTATTTTAACAGGTCTAGCTTCAGCGGTAGCTGCAGGAATGTTCCCTCTTGCTAGTATCGCAGCCTTCTTAAATATTTGTACCTTGTCCTACCTGATCCTGCTAGCTTATGGGCTGATTCGCCTACGGAAAGAAAAAGGAATGCCCAAAGCGGGTGAGTTTAAGACACCATTGGTACCTCTGTTACCAATTTTATCAATCATCATTTGTTTGTCCTTTATGTTGCAGTATAATATGGAAACCTGGATTGCTTTCCTAGTTGCATTGTTAGTAGGAAGTATGATTTATTTCACTTATGGTTATAAGCATTCTACCATAGAAGAATAATACTCTTCGAAAATCTCTTCAAACCACGTCAGCTTCGCTTTGCCGTATATATGGTTACTGACTTCGTCAGTTTCATCTACAACCTCAAAAACATGTTTTGAGCTGACTTCGTCAGTTTCATCTACAACCTCAAAAACATGTTTTGAGCTGACTTCGTCAGTTCTATCTGCAACCTCAAAGTCGTGCTTTGAGCAGCCTGCGGCTAGCTTCCTAATTTGCTCTTTGATTTTCATTGAGTATATAAAGTGAGAATCTGTTGAGTTGTTGAAACTCAGCAGATTTTTATATGTGAAAGAAATTTCAAATTTTTTCTAAAAATAGCTTGACAGATTAAATTTTTAGGAGTAGACTATTTACCAGTTAATTAAATAGTTAAGGAGTTATATATGAAGAAAAAAAGTTTATTTTTAGTATTGTTAAGTGTCTTTCTTTTGTGTTTAGGTGCTTGTGGTCAAAAGGAAAGCCAGACAGGGAAAGGGATGAAAATTGTAACCAGTTTCTATCCTATCTATGCTATGGTAAAGGAAGTATCTGGTGACTTGAATGATGTTCGAATGATTCAGTCAAGTAGTGGAATTCACTCCTTTGAACCTTCAGCAAATGATATCGCAGCCATCTATGATGCAGACGTCTTTGTTTATCATTCGCATACGCTCGAATCTTGGGCAGGAAGTTTGGATCCAAATCTAAAAAAATCTAAAGTTAAGGTTTTAGAAGCATCTGAGGGAATGACCTTGGACCGCGTCCCAGGCCTAGAAGATGTGGAAGCAGGGGATGGAGTTGATGAAAAAACGCTCTACGATCCGCATACTTGGCTAGATCCTGAGAAAGCTGGCGAAGAAGCGCAAATTATCGCTGATAAACTTTCAGAGGTGGATAGTGAGCATAAAGAAACTTACCAGAAAAATGCGCAAGCCTTTATCAAAAAAGCTCAAGAATTGACTAAGAAATTCCAACCTAAATTTGAAAAAGCGAGTCAGAAAACCTTCGTAACACAACATACAGCCTTTTCTTATCTAGCGAAGCGATTTGGACTTAATCAACTTGGTATTGCAGGTATCTCTCCTGAACAAGAACCAAGTCCAAGACAACTAACTGAAATTCAGGAATTTGTTAAAACCTATAAGGTTAAAACAATTTTTACAGAAAGTAATGCTTCTTCAAAAGTAGCTGAAACTCTTGTCAAATCAACAGGTGTGGGCCTTAAAACTTTGAATCCTTTAGAGGCAGACCCACAAAATGACAAGACTTATTTAGAAAATCTGGAAGAAAATATGAGTGTTCTAGCAGAAGAATTGAAATGAGGAAAGAATGAAAATCAATAAAAAATATGTGGCGGGTTCAGTGGCAGTTCTTGCCCTAAGTGTTTGTTCCTATGAGCTTGGACGGTACCAAGCTGGTCAAGTTAAGAAAGAGTCTAATCGAGTTGCTTATATAGACGGTGATCAGGCTGGTCAAAAGGCAGAAAATTTGACACCAGATGAAGTCAGTAAGAGAGAGGGAATCAACGCAGAACAGATTGTCATCAAGATTACGGATCAAGGTTATGTGACCTCTCATGGAGACCATTATCATTACTATAATGGTAAGGTTCCTTATGATGCTATCATTAGTGAAGAATTGCTGATGAAAGATCCGAATTATCAGTTGAAGGATTCAGACATTGTCAATGAAATCAAGGGTGGCTATGTGATTAAGGTAGACGGGAAATACTATGTTTACCTCAAGGATGCTGCCCATGCGGACAATATTCGGACAAAAGAAGAGATTAAACGTCAGAAGCAGGAACATAGTCATAATCATAATGCAAGCACAGATAATGCTGTTGCTGCAGCCAGAGCTCAAGGACGTTATACAACGGATGATGGTTATATCTTTAATGCATCCGATATCATTGAGGATACGGGTGATGCTTATATCGTTCCTCATGGAAATCACTTCCACTATATTCCTAAGAGTGATTTGTCTGCTAGTGAATTAGCTGCTGCCCAAGCCTTCTTATCTGGAAAAGGTGGCCAATTAAGTACTGTTGAATATCGTTCAAGCAGAGGAGAAACAAGATCTAGTGTGAGAACGAGTCAAGCTGAGACACCTCAAAATCCTGCAACAGATTCTGAAAGTCAAAATGAGGACTTGGATAGTCTCCTTCAAGAATTATACGCTTTGCCACTTAGCCAACGACACGTGGAGTCTGATGGATTAGTATTTGATCCAGCACAGATTACCAAACGTACTGCAAATGGTGTGGCAGTGCCTCACGGAGATCATTTCCATTTCATTCCTTATTCGCAAATGTCTGCTTTGGAAGAAAAATTGGCTCGAAATCTACCAATTGGAGGTCAGCTAGTTCAAAGTCATTCTGATAATACGAAACCAAGCAGTCCTGAGAAAACAAGTTCAACACCAAGTTCAACCATTAAACCAAACTTTAATCTCAATACGCAGGCACCAAATCGAAGAACTGGAGGAGCCTATACAACGGATGATGGCTATGTCTTTAGTCCGACAGATGTGATTGAAGATACAGGTGACGCTTTTGTTGTACCGCATGGCAATCATTTCCACTATATACCTAAGAGTGATTTGTCAGCAGGAGAATTGGCTGCCGCTCAAGCTTATTGGAATGGTAAACAGGGTTCACATTCCTCTACAAGTTCAAGTAAACCAAGTAGTGATAATGCGAGTCCGGCACAACCAAGTTTGACAGAGACTCCTAGTCTGACTGTCACACCAACTTATCATCAAAATCAAGGGGAAGACATTTCAACACTTTTAAGTGAATTGTATGCCAAACCTTTGTCAGAACGACATGTGGAATCTGATGGCTTAGTCTTTGATCCAGCACAAATCATCAAACGTACAGCTAATGGTGTCGCAGTGCCCCACGGAGATCATTATCACTTTATCCCTTATTCACAAATGTCTGATCTAGAGCAGAAGATTGCAAGAATTATTCCGTTAAAAGGGCAAAATGGATTAAATCAAATTGGTACAGATATTAAACCTTTAGCATCAAAAGAAGTAGTACATAAGTTCTTAGGACAACCGATCAAAGCATATGGAAAAGGTTTAGATGGTAAGCCTTATGATACGAGTGATGGATATATATTTACCAAAGATTCAATTGATTCCGTTGATAAATCAGGTGTTATTGCCAAACATGGAGATCATTTCCATTATATGGGGTATGGTGAATTAGAACAATTCGAATTGGATGAGGTTGCTAAATGGATTCAAGAGACTGGTAAAAATCCAGATGACATCGTTTCTTCAGTTCACTCTCATGAGAACGAAAAACCAAAGTTTGATTATAAAAAAGTAACTAGTAAAGTTTCTAGAAATGGTAAAGTTGGTTATATAATTAATGAAGGTGGTAAAGATTATTTTTATTCACGTGAAGAACTTGATCTTACTCAAATAGCTTTTTCTGAGCAGGAACTAATGCTTAAAGATAAAGATAATTATCGTTATGATATTGTAGAAACAGATATTAAACCAAGATTAGCTGTGGATGTATCTAGCTTGCCTATGCATGCAGCGAATACTACATATGATACTGGAAGTTCCTTCATTATTCCACATATCGATCACATTCATGTCGTGCCTTATTCTTGGTTAAGTAGTGATCAAATTGCAACAATAAAATATGTAATGCAGCATCCTGATGTGCGTCCTGAAGTTTGGTCAAAACCAGGTCATGATGATGCTGGATCTGTTATTGCTAATGTAACGCCTCTTGAAAAACGTGCCGGAATGCAGAATTGGCAAATTATCCATTCTGCTGAAGAAGTACAGAAAGCACTTAAAGAAGGCAAGTTTGCAACTCCAGATGGATATATTTTTGATCCTCAGGATGTATTGGCGAAGGGAACTTATATTTGGGCAGATAAATCTTTCAGTATTCCAAAAGCTAGCGGTGGTTCATTGAGAAGTATCAATCAGTCTGATTTATCAGAGAAAGAGTGGAAACAAGCTCAGGAGTTGATAGCTAAAAGAAATGAAGGAAAAGAAACAACAAATGGTTCTTCTAATTCGCATCTAGTTTCTTCAGATAAGAAATCGGAAACAAAGAAAGATGCAACAGATTCAAATAAAGTTGATGAACAACAAAAGGATAATAAATCTCAAAATGAGGCAGATGCGACTAGCAGCAATCCTTCAGTAGAAAAAGTTGGTGAAGAAGAAAAATCACATACAGAAAATAAAGCAGATGACTATGATGATATACCGGATTATGGATTAGATAAAGCTACTCTAAAAGATCATATAAATCAAATAGTGAAAATTGCTCAAATTGATTCTAAATATCTTATTTTTTCATCAGAAGGAGTTCAGTTTTATAATAAGAATGGGGATTTAGTAACCTATGATATTAAAACTCTTAAGCAAATAAATCTATAGAATATTTTGATTAATGATAGTTTACTTGAAAGGATATTGTTCTATTTTGGGATAGAATAATGTCCTTTTATTTTTTAATAAATAGTTGAAATTTCCGGCCATAAAAATGAAGAAAGGATTCTTAAAGTAATAATTTTATTATCACTCACTAAAATTTCTTGACAGATAAACTTAAAAAAGGTAAACTATTTACTGGTTAATTAATTGGTTAAATAACCGGTTTAGAAAAAACTGTTTAACCGATAAAAAGAAGTTACGAAATAGCTTCATCATTTATTGAAACGAGGGATTTATGAAATTCAGTAAAAAGTATATAGCAGCTGGATCTGCTGTTATCGTATCCTTGAGTCTTTGCGCCTATGCACTGAACCAGCATCTATCTCAGGAAAATAAGGACAATAATCGGGTCTCTTATGTGGATGGTAGCCAGTCAAGTCAGAAAAGTGAAAACCTGACACCAGACCAGGTTAGCCAAAAAGAAGGAATTCAGGCTGAGCAAATTGTTATTAAGATTACAGACCAGGGCTATGTAACGTCACACGGTGATCACTATCATTACTATAATGGGAAAGTTCCTTTTGATGCGATTTTTAGTGAAGAACTTTTGATGAAGGATCCAAACTACCAACTTAAGGATGGAGATATTGTCAATGAGGTCAAAGGTGGTTATATCATCAAGGTCGATGGAAAATATTATGTCTACCTGAAAGATGTAGCTCATGCTGATAATGTTCGAACCAAAGATGAAATCAACCATCAAAAACAAGAACATGTCAAAGATAATGAGAAGGTTAGCTCAGATGTTGCTGTAGCAAGGTCTCAGGGTCGCTATACGACAGATGATGGTTATGTCTTTAATCCAGCTGATATTATCGAAGATACGGGTGATGCTTATATCGTTCCTCACGGAGGTCACTATCACTATATTCCAAAGAGTGATTTGTCTGCTAGTGAATTAGCAGCAGCCAAAGCTATTCTAGCTGGCAAAAATACGCAACCGAGTCAGTTAAGTTATTCTTCAGCATCTAGTGACAATACTAAGCAATCAACAGTGCAAGGCTCAACTAGCAAGCCAGCAAATAAAGCTGAAAATCTTCAAAGTCTTTTGAAGGAACTCTATGATTCACCTAGCAACCAACGTTACAGTGAATCAGACGGTCTGGTTTTTGACCCTGCTAAGATTATCAGTCGCACGGAAAATGGAGTGGCGATTCCGCATGGCGACCATTATCACTTTATTCCTTACAGCAAACTCTCTCCTTTAGAAGAAAAGATTGCCAAATTGGTGCCTATCGGTGGAACTGGTTCTACGGTCTCTACAAATGAAAAACCAAATGAACTAGTGTCTAGTCTAGGAAGTCTTTCAAGTAGTCCATCTACTTTGAATCATGGTTCATTGGCTGCGAATAAAGCTATCTCTGCAACATCTGATGGCTATATCTTTAATCCTAAAGATATCGTTGAAGAAACAGCTACAGCTTATATCGTCAGACATGGTGACCATTTCCATTACATTCCGAAATCGAAACCAATTGGGCAGCCGACTCTTCCAAATAATGGTCTGACAACACCTTCGCCATCTCTTCCAGCCAATCCTAGTGTTTCACATGAGGAACATGAAGAAGGTGGACACGGATTTGATGCCAACCGGATTATTGCTGAAGATGAATCAGGATTTATCATGAGTCACGGAGATCACAATCATTACTTCTTCAAGAAGGATTTGACAGCTGATCAAATCAAGGCAGCGCAAGACCACTTGAAAGGGGCGAATACGACAACACCAAGTCCAGCTCATGATGACGATCACGACGAAGATCATCATGGACATCATCATGGTGAGGAACACGATCACGGTTTTGATGCCAATCGTGTCATCAGTGAGGATGAGCAAGGCTTTGTCATGAGTCACGGTGATCACAATCATTACTTCTTCAAGAAAGATTTGACAGCTGAACAAATCAAGGCAGCGCAGGATCATTTGAAAACACATCATGATGCAGAGCCTGTAAAACCTCTTGCTAAAACGGTAGAGTCTTTCTCAAAAGATGCTAGCGATGAAGAAAAAATTGCTTATATTTCTAAGACCTATGGTGTTCCACTTGAAGCGATTAGAATTTCAAACGGATTCTTTGTCTTTGGAAATCCAGACCAAGCCTACGATCCAACTCATATCCATCCCTATGCTGTTCGTAAGGAACACGTTCGACTTCCACTCCAAACTGGTAATCCAGAACTTGATTTCCTAAACGAACTCTACACGACTGCCTTACGTGATGGTGTGTCTCCTTATAGCTTACAGGTAGAAAATGGTAGTTTTGTGATTCCTCATGGTGACCACAATCACTACATCAAGGTTCAAACCAAGGGCTATGAAGTGGCTTTGAAAAACAAGATTCCAGCTCTCCAATCCAACTACCAACCTGGAGCTTTTGATGAGAAGGCAGTCTTGGCAAAAGTAGACCAACTTCTAGCTGATAGCAGAAGCATCTATAAAGACAAGCCTATCGAACAAAGACAGATTGAGTTAGCCTTAGGTCAGTTTACTGAAAATATGAAGAAACTGGCAACTAACTCTACAGAGGGTTATCTTGCAACACTTGAACTCTTTGATAAGCAATATATCCATATTGATGAAAGTGTCAAACCTGTTGAAACAAGCGCTCTAGATAAGAAATATCAGGCCTTGATTGATAAGATCAATACACTGGATACAGACACTTATGGACTTCCTAAGAAAGACCTACTCGTTCGACTCCAAGAAGCTAAGTTGGCTAAAGATGAGGCAGGTTTGGCAGCGGTTGAATCACAACTTCAAGCTCTTCAAGACTTTAATGACCGAACAGGTGTTACAACTGTAGAATACATCAAGTATTTCTACGAACACGTAAATGACGGTCGTTTGAGTGATGAACTTCGAAACAAAGTAGCTCAGTTGACTTGGACCTTGTATCAATCTCAATCCTTCCTTAAGGCTGCAGAATTGAACAAATTATTCCCAAGCATCTATCAAGCAAAACAAGAAGTGGAAGAAGCTTTGAAAGCTCAGCCAACTACTGCGAAATCAAGTCAAACAGTTCTAGATACTGAAAAAGTTGATAATCAAAGTGCCAAGACAGCTATTTATGGCTTCTTGAAAGAATTGTACGGAGACTTTATGCCTGAAGAGCATGTCAATCATGTTAGCAAGGAACAAGTAGAAAGTCTCTTGAGCAAGGCAACTCAACTCTTGGAACAAATTCAAGAAGAAGGCATTAGACAATCTTTGGCAGAAGAAGTAGAAAATCTCAAAGTTGCCACAAACAAGGCTGATGCAGACTTGGATGAAGTAAATAGTCAGGTGAAAGACGTCTTGACTCGTATCGCTAGCGCTCTTCAACAAGAGAAAGAAAATGCTGAGCAAGATCCTCAGACGATTGTTCTCTATCAAAAACTCTACGATATTCTTATGTCGCTTCATGCTTATTTAGAAAACAATAAGGGTTCTGATGCCGACTTTGATAAGGTAGATGCTCTACTAGATCAACTTTCTGCTAAGAGTAAAGATAAAGCTGCTTTACTTGAATTGACAAAAGCTATTCTGGTCTTGAATCAAGAAATCAAGTCAAAATCAAGCGCAAGTGAAGAAGCAACTCCATCAACAACTACCGAAGCAAATGGTGATAAGACCAGTGCTGAGAACCAACCAAACGTAGCTGCAGAATCTAACAGTGGAATTGCTAGCGAAGAAAACAAGCCGAGCAAGGCAACAGATTCTAAACCAGCTGAATCAACTTCAGAAAAGGAAACAACAGAATCTACAACAAGTACTGGAAATCAAGAAAAACCAGCAGAATAAAAAGAAAGACGAAGTAGCTGAGCTACCTCGTCTTTTTAGTCTTTATAAGCTACGATACCAATGATGGTATCAACTGCACGTTCCATAGTCTGAAGGCTGACATATTCAAAACGTCCGTGCATATTTTCACCACCCGCAAAGATATTTGGAGTAGGGATTCCCATAAAGGAAATTTTAGAGCCGTCTGTCCCGCCGCGGATTGGTTCGATTATAGGAGTGATACCCAAATCTTCCATAACGGCTTTGGCAATGATAATTGGAGTCATATCTTTTTCAATGACTTCTTTCATATTGTAGTACTGGTCTGTCAAGTTGAGAGTGACACGGTCGCTACCAAGTTCTTGATTCATCTTATCAGTGATAGACTGCATAGCTGCTTTACGCGCTTCAAAGGCATCTTTTTCAAAATCACGAATGATGTAGCTTGCACGCGCCTCCTCGACACTACCTGTCACATCCATTAGATGGTAGAAGCCTTGGTAACCTTCTGTTAACTCAGGTCGGTCATTCTCTGGAAGTTGATTATGAAAATCAATTGCTAGCTGAAGGGCGTTGACCATTTGTCCTTTGGCGGTACCAGGGTGGACATTACGTCCTTGGAAATGCAATTCAGCCCCAGCTGCTGAAAAAGTTTCGTACTGAAGTTCTCCTAGCGGACCGCCATCAACAGTATAGGCAAAATCTACATCGAAATCTTCTGCATCAAATTTATTGGCACCAACACCGATTTCCTCATCTGGACCAAAGCCGACACGAATCTCACAGTGTTTGATTTCAGGATGAGCAGTTAGATATTCAATAGCTGTCATAATTTCAGCAATCCCTGACTTGTCATCAGCCCCTAGCAAGGTTGTTCCGTCGGTTGTGATGAGTGTTTGTCCTGGATATTTTTCAAGACTTTTGAAATCTGCTGGATCCAGTTTAAAACCAGAATTCCCTAGTTCAATTACTCCACCATCATAGTTTTCAATCACCTGAGGATTGACTCCTTCGGCATTAAAATCAGCAGTATCCATGTGGGAGATGAAGCCAATCTTACGTGTTAAAGACGGATCATTGGCTGGTAAGGTCCCAATCGCAAAACCATTTGGAAGGTAGTAGACGTTTTGAAGTCCAACATGTTTCATTTCTGGAATCAGGACATTTGTAGCAAAATCTACCTGACTCTGTGTACTTGGAGTAGTAGTTGAGTGTTCATCAGAGCGCGTATTGACCTTAACGTAGGTTAAAAAGCGGTCCAAGAGATTTGGATAAGTCATAAAAACTCCTTTTTAATTCATTTTTTCCATTGTATCATAGAAAGAAGAGAAAAACAAAAGACAGAAGTTAGGGCAATCCGCTATGTTAGCGTTTACTTATTAATGAATTAATGATACAATAAACTTGATAAAAATATCACAAGGAAGCAGTTATGAAAAAAGCAATTTTAATGATGACCTTTGGTTCGCCAGAAGCGATTACCTTTGAAGGAGTAGCTGATTTTTTCACAAATATTCGTCGTGGAGTGAGACCCCAAGACCATGAGATTCAAACTCTCTATGATAATTATGTACGAATTGGAGGCACGCCTCTGCAAAGAATTACGCGTGAAGAGGTTGCCTTGGTAAAAGCTAGGCTGGGGAATGAATACAGTGTCTACTTTGCTAATAAATTTTCCAGACCTTTTATTCCAGATGTAATTGGTCAGATGGAAGCAGACGGCATTGAACAGTGTATTTGCTTGATTTTGGAGCCTCATTATTCTTTCTACTCTGTCATGGGCTATGAGAAATTTTTGGAAAGCAAACAAATTCAATTTTTGGTCATTAAGGACTGGTATCAGGAAGAAGCGCTCTTAAATTATTGGGCAGATGAAATTGATAAGATTTTAAAAGAAGAAGTAAAGCAGGATAGCTTTAAAGTCATCTTTTCAGCCCACAGTGTGCCTATTTTTGCCTTGGATTTTGGCGACCCCTATATCGACCAAATTTTCGAAAATAGCAAGCTAGTCGCTGAAAAACTAGGCTTGAGTTCAGAGCAATATACTAACACTTGGCAGAGTGAAAGTGATATCGGGATTCCATGGATTAAGCCCGATGTCTTGGAGTATCTCAGAGAACAGAAAGAACATCCAGACCATTATATTTTTGTTCCTATCAGCTTCATTAGCGAGCATATTGAAGTCTTGTTTGACAATGATGTGGAATGTTATGACTTATGTCAGGAATTTGGGGTAAACTACCATCGTCCACCAATGCCAAATACAGATTCTCGTTTGATTGATGCCTTGGTCAATACAGTCAGAGCTAATGAACATCAAGAATTTAAGGAATTTCTCCCAGAAGAAGAAACCTTTGATGAGTTAGTTCCTTCAGATGAGACGAAAAACATCTTGGCTGAATCTCAAGATTTACAAATGCCAGAATTTGTTAAAAAATTGATTGAGAAAAAAGGTCGTGAAAATGTTAAGATGCCTTATCTTATTAAGAAAATGCTTGAAAAAGCAGGTAAGTTACCAAAAGAGTAAAGAAAAAAGGATTTAGCTTTGTGCTAGATCCTTTTAATTGATTATTTTTTCTCAAGAAGAGCTTTGATCTCTTGAAGTACTTCCAACTCAGTTGGACCAGCTGGAGCTTCCTCAGCAGCTTCTTCTTTCTTAGTAAGGCTTTGAGCTTTTTCAATTCCTTTGATAACGAAGAAGAGAACAGTACCGATAACTAGGAAGTTGATAACAGCACTCAAGAATTTACCATATGTAACACCATTCCAAGCAAGCTCAGCGATGTTTTGTACTTTCGCAGCTTCCAAGGCTGGATTCAAAATAAGTGGAGTGATGATATCGTTAACAAGTGATGTAACGATTGCACCAAAAGCAGAGGCAATGATTACACCGACAGCAAGGTCAACAACATTACCACGAAGCAAAAATGCTTTAAGATCTTTTAACATTTTCATTTTACCTTTCAAAAAATTTTTACTCTTCATTATATATTAATTGAGAAGAGCTTGCAAGCTATATGCTCAGAAATTTTATTTTTTAAAAATAAAAACCTTACTAAAAATATAATTAAGGATAATTATCAAGACTTGTGCAAAGACTGTTTCGATTGCGTTGATTTTATCAAGATTTTCATTTACGAATTGTCCTATAATATGAGGAAACTGGCTTACAAAGAGAAAAGTAAGGAGCAAGTCTAACAGAAAAGTAGAAAGGCGGGCAAGAGTAAATTTCACTAAACGTCTTGGCCAATTCTGCCTAGCTTGCTTAAATACAATCGTATCATTTGTGATAAAGGCAAAGAGGATACCGATGATATTTGCCAGGGCAGTCGCAAGGAGTTCTTGATGACTTAGTTGATAAATAACTAGTCGTGAGAGAATCGAAACTAGAGTTGTTGCAAGGCCAAAAAAGAGATAGGATAAGATTTCATTGTTAAAAAATTTTTGAATAGGAATTTTCATGGTTTAAGTATAGCATAAAGCAGGCTATTGTGCTATACTAGTAAGGTTGAATAAAGCAACCCTTGGTGCTTAGCTTCTTTCACCAAGCATATTACACGCGGATAACCCGCTAAAGGAGAAAAGATGAAAAAATTAACTATTCGTGATGTTGCAGATATTGCAATCGTCGCTGCTATCTATGTCGTTTTGACTGTTACACCGCCTCTAAATGCCATCAGCTATGGTGCTTATCAGTTCCGTATTTCAGAAATGATGAACTTTATGGCTTTTTACAATCCTAAGTACATCATCGGAGTTACCATCGGTTGTATGATTGCTAATTTCTTTAGTTTCGGACTGCTAGATGTCTTTGTTGGTGGTGGATCAACCTTAGTATTCCTCAGTCTAGGTGTTTGGCTTTTTGCAAAATACAGCAAAGATTACCTTTTTAATGGATTAATTCGAAAAGATCATTTCTTCTTTTCAATCCTCTTTTCAATTTCCATGTTTACCATCGCTGCAGAGTTGAATATTGTAGCGCAATTACCATTTTTCCTTACTTGGTTTACAACAGGAGTTGGTGAATTTGCCTCATTAATTATTGGAGCGATTATCATTGGAAAAATTGGTCGTCGAATCGATTTAAGCAAATAGAAGAAGACAAGCTGGGTGACTCTTACCTGGCTTTTTCTTATGGAAAATGTCTAAGGAAACTTGACAAGTTTTTCTAACTATAGTATACTTTTTAAGTAAGCTGATTTAGCTCAGTTGGCAGAGCGCATCCATGGTAAGGATGAGGTCGCCGGTTCAATCCCGGCAATTAGCATGAAATAGACAGCAAAACCCTTGATTTACAAGGGTTTTTGTTATGTCTGCCCCAAATTTTTCAAAGATATTTCTTATGCACCTGTGTAAATAAAATCAAAGAGTTTTGTCTGTTGACAAAAGTGATTCTCTTTAGTAGAATAGTAGATGCGATGAGTCGATAGGTAGTCTTCGGACTACTATTGAGCATAAGGAGGTCATAACGCAGGAGCGGACCTTGATGAGTTGTGTGAACCTGCTCATCACATGAAGATGCCTCTTAGTCCCTAGTCTAACGACTGGGGATTTTTATTTTCCAAAAAATGATGAAAATGCTTTGCAATTCATGGAAAAAGTAGTATAATACATCTATTATAGAAATTTTTAGAAAATTCCGAAAGAGGTTACTTATGGGATATACAGTTGCTGTAGTCGGCGCGACAGGTGCTGTCGGTGCTCAGATGATAAAAATGTTGGAAGAATCAACACTTCCAATCGATAAAATCCGTTTACTTGCTTCTGCACGTTCAGCAGGCAAGACTTTGAAATTTAAAGATCAAGATATTACGATTGAAGAAACGACTGAAACAGCTTTTGAAGGAGTTGATATTGCTCTCTTTTCAGCGGGTGGTTCAACATCAGCTAAGTATGCACCATACGCAGTGAAAGCTGGAGCGGTAGTAGTAGATAATACATCTTACTTCCGTCAAAATCCAGATGTTCCTTTGGTTGTTCCAGAGGTCAATGCTCATGCACTTGATGCCCACAACGGGATTATTGCTTGTCCTAACTGTTCAACAATCCAAATGATGGTGGCTCTTGAGCCAGTTCGCCAAAAATGGGGCTTGGATCGTATCATTGTTTCAACTTACCAAGCCGTTTCAGGTGCTGGTATGGGAGCGATTCTTGAAACACAACGTGAACTTCGTGAAGTCTTGAATGATGGTGTAAACCCACGTGATTTGCATGCGGAAATCTTGCCTTCAGGTGGTGATAAGAAACATTATCCTATCGCTTTTAATGCTCTTCCACAAATCGATGTCTTCACTGACAATGATTACACTTATGAAGAGATGAAGATGACTAAGGAAACTAAGAAAATCATGGAAGATGATAGCATTGCAGTATCTGCAACATGTGTTCGTATTCCAGTCTTGTCAGCTCACTCTGAGTCAGTTTATATCGAAACAAAAGAAGTAGCTCCAATAGAAGAAGTCAAAGCAGCTATCGCGGCCTTCCCAGGTGCTGTTCTTGAAGATGATGTGGCTCATCAAATTTATCCTCAAGCCATCAATGCAGTAGGTTCGCGTGATACCTTTGTTGGTCGTATCCGTAAAGACTTGGATGCTGAAAAAGGAATCCACATGTGGGTTGTTTCAGATAACCTTCTCAAAGGTGCTGCTTGGAACTCAGTTCAGATTGCAGAAACTCTTCATGAACGTGGATTGGTTCGTCCAACAGCTGAGTTGAAATTTGAATTAAAATAGTCATATTGTTTAGGAGTTCAGATGAACTCCTTCTTTGAAATAGAGAGGTGTTTCTCATGTCTTATCAAGATTTAAAAGAGTGTAAAATCATCACAGCCTTTATTACTCCCTTCCATGAGGATGGTTCCATCAACTTTGATGCCATTCCAGCCTTGATTGAGCATTTATTGGCCCATCATACAGACGGCATTCTTCTTGCAGGGACGACTGCTGAAAGTCCAACCTTGACCCACGATGAAGAGTTGGAACTCTTTGCGGCTGTACAAAAAGTTGTTAATGGACGTGTTCCTTTGATTGCGGGTGTGGGTACCAATGATACGCGTGACTCTATCGAGTTTGTCAAAGAAGTAGCAGAATTTGGTGGTTTCGCAGCTGGACTTGCTATCGTACCTTACTACAACAAACCTTCGCAAGAAGGGATGTACCAGCACTTTAAAGCAATTGCAGACGCTTCTGACCTACCAATTATTATCTATAACATTCCAGGGCGTGTGGTTGTCGAATTGACTCCAGAAACCATGCTTCGCTTGGCTGACCATCCAAATATCATCGGTGTCAAAGAATGTACTAGCTTGGCCAATATGGCTTACTTGATTGAGCACAAACCAGAAGAGTTCTTGGTCTATACTGGTGAAGATGGAGATGCTTTCCATGCCATGAACCTTGGTGCGGATGGG
The DNA here is from genome assembly GCA_905221105.1 of bacterium. GTDB lineage: Bacteria > Bacillota > Bacilli > Lactobacillales > Streptococcaceae > Streptococcus. The sequence goes on along the minus strand of CAJNBW010000002.1, from coordinate 186,336 downwards.
GTTATCTCTGTTGCATCCCATACAAATGGGGATGAGATGCACGAAATGTTTACTGCCATTGCAGAAAGCGATATGAAGAAAGCCGCAGCTATTCAGCGCAAGTTCATTCCTAAGGTCAATGCCCTCTTCTCTTATCCAAGTCCTGCACCTGTTAAGGCAGTTCTGAACTACATGGGATTTGAAGCTGGACCAACTCGTCTACCTCTTGTTCCAGCACCAGAAGAAGATGCCAAACGCATTATCAAGGTTGTCGTAGATGGCGACTACGAAGCGACTAAGGCAACTGTAACGGGTGTCTTAAGACCAGATTACTAATAAAAACAATAAAATCCATGACCGCAAGAAGGATCATGGATTTTACTTATTTTCCTAAACAGAATTGGCTAAAGAGCTGGGTGATGAGTTCATCAGGAGCAGCATCTCCAGTGATTTCACCTAAAATCTCCCAAGTACGAGTCAAATCAACTTGGAGTAAATCAACTGGCATACCTAGTTCAAGACCTTCATTGACAGCCTGTAGACTTTCGACTGCTTTCTCAATCAAGGAAATGTGACGGGCGTTAGATAAGTAGGTAGCATCTTGCTCAACCAAACCAGCATTTTCAAAGAAGAGGTTGTTAATGCGCTCTTCAATCTTATCGATATTTTGGTTTTTAAGGACTGAAATGCGGATGACATCTTCTGGAAGTTCTTCGGTTTCGATAGCTTCTGGCAGGTCAGTTTTATTAAGTAGAATAATGCGGTTGGTATCCTGGCTAATTTCTAAGAGTTGGCGATCTTGGGCGGTCAGTGGTTCACTGGCATTTAGCACTAGTAGAACCAAGTCGGCTTCTTTGAGGGCTTTTTTCGAACGCTCAACACCGATTTGTTCTACAATGTCATCTGTTTCACGAATACCGGCTGTATCAATCAATTTGAGAGGTACTCCATTGATGTTGACGTATTCTTCGATGACATCTCGAGTAGTACCAGCTATGTCAGTTACAATCGCTTTGTCCTCACGCAAGAGGTTGTTGAGGAGGCTAGATTTCCCAACGTTGGGACGGCCGATAATAGCAGTGGAAATTCCCTCACGGAGGATTTTGCCGCGGCGGGCTGTTCGAAGCAGATTGGTTAACAATTGCTCAAACTCCATAGTCTTCTCACGGACAACAGCAGTAGTAGCTTCCTCAACATCGTCATATTCAGGATAATCGATATTGACCTCGACTTGGGCAAGAGTATTGAGGATTTCTTGACGGGTATTATTGATAAGATCAGAAAGGGAACCATCAAGTTGTTTGACAGCAATGTTCATGGCCTTGTCAGTTTTGGCACGGATGATGTCCATCACCGCTTCAGCTTGTGTCAAGTCCACACGACCGTTTAAAAAGGCACGTTTGGTAAATTCACCAGGTTCTGCCAACCGAGCTCCTTCACGGATAGCTAGCTGAAGAATTTCATTGGTCACCGCAATCCCACCGTGGGTGTTAATCTCGATAATATCCTCACGAGTGAAGGTCTTTGGAGACTTCATAGCCCCAACCATAACCTCGTCCATGACTTTTCCTGTCTGAGGGTCAACGATGTGACCGTAGTTAAGTGTATGGCTAGCAACCTGATTCAAGTCTTTTCCTTTAAAAATCTTTTGCGCAATCGCAAAACTATCTGTTCCGCTCAAGCGGACAATACCGATAGCTCCTTCGCCTAGTGGAGTCGAGATAGCAGCGATGGTATCAAATTCACGTGTAATCATAGTGTTTCCTTTAATAGCTCTTTTCTTGGAATATTCCAATTCTCTTTTCAAATTGTAACAAATTTAGACTATTTCTTCAATGGATGCTACTTGGAGATTGAAAAAGCCTAAGCAATTCTGCTTAAGCTAGCTTATTTGGTGCGCATTTCCCCTTGTGGGAAGTAGGTTCCTTCTGGCATGTCGTTGATGATGACATGGACAGCAGATTGAGGGGCTCCAGTGTTGCGGACCACAGCTTCCGTTACTTCCTTAGCAAGAGCTTTCTTTTGCTCGAGCGTGCGTCCTTCAAATAAATCGATGCGTACAAATGGCATAATAGCTTCCTCCACTAGTTTTTGATTTCTTCTATTTTACCACATTTTGCCGTTTAAAGCTTAAGAAAATTATGATATACTAGAATGTAGCAAAAATTTAGAAATGGACGTGAAGCAAGAAACATGGCACAGTTGTATTATCGTTATGGGACCATGAACTCTGGTAAGACCATTGAGATTCTCAAAGTGGCCTATAACTATGAGGAGCAAGGAAAAGGTGTTGTTATTATGACCTCGGCTCTGGATACGCGTGACGGTGTTGGCTATGTGTCGAGTCGGATTGGCATGAAACGCCCTGCCCTTGCGATTGAGGAAACGACGGATATTTTCGGCTATATCCGAGACCTGCCAGAAAAACCTTACTGTATTTTGGTCGATGAAGCCCAGTTTCTCAAGCGTCACCATGTTTACGACCTAGCTCGCGTTGTCGATGAGTTAGACATACCCGTCATGGCTTTTGGTTTGAAAAATGACTTTCGCAATGAATTGTTCGAAGGTTCCAAATATCTCTTGCTTTTAGCAGATAAGATTGATGAAATCAAAACTATCTGTCAGTATTGCAAGAAAAAGGCGACCATGGTGTTGCGAACTCAGGATGGTCTGCCCGTTTATGATGGTGAGCAGATCCAAATCGGTGGAAATGAAACCTATATCTCGGTTTGTCGTAAACATTATTTTGCGCCAATGATAACCTCTAACAAGGAGCAAAACTATGACAATTGAACTAAGAGATGTTACAATGGAAAATTATTTTGATGTTTTGAATTTGGATGTCAAGGAATATCAAAAACAATTCATTGCAACCAACGCAATTAGTTTAGCTGAAGCATATGTCTACACTAAAAATGGAGATTTTGTAGCTCCATTGGCAGTTTATGATAATGATGCAATCATAGGGTTTGTGATGTTAGCTTATGATAAAAAGATCGGAATTAGTAGTGGAAATTATTTACTATTTCGTTTTATGATTGATATGAATTTTCAAAATCAAGGATATTTTAAACCAATTATGGATAAAGTATTAGACTATGTTCGGACAGCGCCAGCAGGTTTAAGCAATAAACTTTGGTTGTCTTATGAACCAGAAAATGAACATGCAAGATCTTGTTACCTCAGTTATGGATTTAAAGAAACTGGGGAAATATTTGAGAACGAAGTAGTAGCAATCTATGATTTAACAATTGAGAAATAAGGAGAAAAAATGAACATCTATGATCAACTACAAGCTGTAGAAGACCGTTATGAAGAACTAGGAGAATTGCTCAGTGACCCTGATGTCGTTTCAGACACCAAGCGTTTCATGGAGCTTTCAAAAGAAGAAGCTTCAACTCGTGACACGGTAACAGCCTACCGTGAGTATAAACAAGTCCTTCAAAACATCGTTGATGCTGAAGAAATGATTAAGGAATCAGGCGGAGATGCGGACTTGGAAGAAATGGCCAAGCAAGAGCTCAAAGATGCCAAGGCTGAAAAAGAAGAATACGAAGAAAAACTAAAAATCTTGCTCCTTCCAAAGGATCCAAACGATGACAAGAACATCATCCTTGAAATCCGTGGAGCAGCTGGTGGAGATGAAGCAGCACTATTCGCTGGGGATTTGCTTACTATGTACCAAAAGTATGCGGAAGCCCAAGGCTGGCACTTTGAAGTCATGGAGGCTTCTATGAATGGTGTCGGTGGTTTCAAAGAAGTGGTTGCCATGGTTTCGGGTCAGTCTGTATACTCTAAACTCAAGTACGAATCAGGTGCCCACCGTGTGCAACGTGTCCCTGTGACAGAAAGCCAAGGTCGTGTACACACTTCAACTGCCACAGTTCTTGTCATGCCTGAAGTGGAAGAAGTAGAGTACGATATCGATCCTAAAGACCTTCGTGTCGATATCTACCACGCATCTGGTGCTGGTGGACAGAATGTCAATAAGGTTGCGACTGCCGTTCGTATCGTTCACTTGCCAACCAATATTAAGGTTGAGATGCAGGAAGAACGTACCCAGCAGAAAAATCGTGAGAAGGCTATGAAGATTATTCGTGCGCGTGTTGCTGACCACTTTGCTCAGATTGCACAAGATGAACAAGACGCTGAGCGTAAGTCGACCATCGGTACCGGGGATCGTTCAGAACGGATTCGTACTTATAACTTCCCACAAAACCGTGTCACAGACCACCGTATCGGTTTGACCCTCCAAAAACTAGATACCATCTTGTCTGGTAAATTGGATGAAGTTGTGGATGCCTTGGTTCTTTATGACCAAACACAAAAATTAGAAGAATTAAACAAATAATGAAATTAGCTCAATTATTTTCAGATTTTGAAGAAGAGTTGATAAGACAAGGAGAGGAAGCTGAAAGCCTCTCTTTTGTCTATCGTAGCCTGAAAAATCTCTCTTTTACGGACTTTGTCTTTGCTCTTCAGAAGGAAGTGACGGAAGAGGAAGAAGTTTTTGTTAAAGGAATTTTCCAACAGTTAGCAGCTCACAAGCCAGCTCAGTATATCATTGGACAGGCAGATTTTTATGGAATGCAGTTAAAAGTTGATGAGCGGGTTTTGATTCCTCGTCCAGAGACAGAGGAGTTGATTGAGCTTATCCTAGCTGAAAATCCTGAGACGAATCTATCAGTTCTAGATATTGGAACAGGTAGTGGAGCTATCGCTCTTGCCCTAGCAAAAAACAGACCAAATTGGTCAGTAACAGCAGCAGATATTTCCCAAGATGCTTTAGATGTAGTCAGCGAAAATGCTAAAAATCAAAATCTTCAAATATTTTTAAAAAAATCTGACTGTTTTACAGAAATTTCTGAAAAATATGATATAATTGTTTCCAATCCACCCTATATCTCTAGTGAAGATGAGTCGGAGGTAGGCTTGAATGTTTTGTATTCGGAACCTCATCTTGCTCTCTTTGCAGATGAGGATGGTCTAGCTATTTACCGTAGAATTGCGGAAGATGCAACAGACTATCTCAAAGATGGTGGTAAGATTTACCTTGAAATTGGATACAAGCAAGGTCAAAGTGTTCCTGAACTTTTTAAGAAATATCTTCCTGAAAAGCGAGTACGAACACTCAAGGACCAATTTGGTCAAGATAGGATGGTCGTGGTTGATGATGGACAGGATTAAACAAGAGTTGGAAAATGGTGGAGCTGTCGTTCTGCCTACAGAGACAGTTTACGGTCTCTTTGCCAAGGCTTTAGACGAAAAAGCAGTTGATCATGTTTACCAACTCAAACGTCGACCTAGAGAAAAGGCGCTCAATCTTAATGTCGCTTCTCTAGAGGGCATCTTGCACTTTTCAAAGAATCAGCCAACTTATCTACAAAAACTTGTAGAGACTTTTTTACCGGGTCCCTTGACCATTATTCTCGAAGCCAATGACCGAGTTCCCTATTGGGTTAATTCTGGTCTTGCAACGGTGGGATTTCGGATGCCCAGTCACCCCATTACACTAGATTTGATTAGAGAGACGGGGCCCTTGATTGGACCGTCTGCTAATATCTCAGGTCAGGCAAGTGGTGTAACCTTTGAACAAATTCTGAAGGATTTTGACCAAGAGGTTTTGGGGCTGGAAGACGATGCTTTTCTAACTGGACAAGATTCGACTATTTTGGATTTGTCTGGAGACAAGGTGAAAATCTTACGCCAAGGGGCCATTAAGCGAGAAGATATTCTTGCTCGGTTGCCAGAGATTTCTTTTGAGGAGGAATGAGATGCTAAGAGATTTAAGAGAAACTGATGTGAAAGCAATTTGTGAGATCAACCAAGATGCTTTGGGTTATTCTTTTAGTCCAGAGGACACGGCTAGTCAACTAGCTAGATTATTTCAGGATTCACATCATTTCCTACTTGGTTATGAGGATGAAGACAGTCATGTCTTACTTGGCTATGTCCACGCTGAGGTCTATGAATCACTTTATTCCAAAGCAGGATTTAATATCTTAGGCTTAGCGGTTTCACCTCAAGCGCAAGGTCAAGGTATTGGTAAAAGCTTATTACAAGGGTTGGATCAAGAAGCAAAAAGACGTGGTTATGGGTTTATCCGCTTAAACTCTGCTGATCATCGTCTGGGGGCTCATGCATTTTATGAAAAAGTTGGTTATACTTGTGATAAAATGCAGAAACGGTTTATTCGCATCTTTTAGTTTGATTTTCTAATAAGAAAATGAAACTAATGGACTAGTCACACAATAAAGGAGAAGACCTATGATTTTTGACAAAGATGATTTTAAAGCATACGATGCTGATCTCTGGAATGCTATTGCCAAAGAAGAAGAACGCCAACAAAACAACATTGAGTTGATTGCTTCGGAAAACGTAGTTTCCAAGGCTGTTATGGCAGCTCAAGGGTCTATCTTGACGAATAAATACGCCGAAGGTTATCCAGGACGCCGTTACTATGGTGGAACTGATGTGGTAGACGTTGTAGAGACTCTAGCTATTGAACGTGCAAAAGAAATTTTCGGCGCTAAATTCGCTAATGTCCAACCTCACTCAGGAAGCCAAGCCAACTGTGCGGCTTACATGGCCTTGATTGAGCCAGGTGATACCGTTATGGGGATGGATTTGGCAGCAGGTGGACACTTGACCCACGGAGCTCCAGTTAGCTTCTCAGGTCAAACCTACAACTTTGTTTCTTACAGTGTTGACCCTGAAACGGAACTCTTGGATTTTGATGCTATCTTGAAACAAGCGCAAGAAGTAAAACCAAAATTGATCGTAGCAGGTGCTTCAGCCTATTCTCAAATTATCGACTTTTCAAAATTCCGTGAAATTGCTGATGCTGTTGGGGCTAAGCTCATGGTAGATATGGCCCATATCGCTGGTTTGGTGGCAGCTGGTCTTCACCCAAGCCCAGTGCCATACGCTCATATCACGACAACAACAACCCACAAAACCCTTCGTGGACCGCGTGGTGGCTTGATTTTGACAAATGATGAGGACCTAGCTAAGAAAATCAATTCAGCTATTTTCCCTGGTATTCAGGGCGGTCCTTTGGAACATGTTGTAGCTGCCAAGGCTGTTTCATTCAAAGAAGTTTTGGATCCAGCCTTCAAGGAATATGCTGCTAATGTAATCAAAAACAGCAAGGCTATGGCAAATGTCTTCTTGCAAGACCCTGATTTCCGTATCATTTCTGGTGGAACTGAAAACCACCTTTTCCTAGTTGATGTAACCAAGGTTGTAGAAAACGGAAAAGTTGCTCAAAACTTGCTTGATGAGGTCAATATTACCCTAAATAAAAACTCAATTCCATACGAAACCTTGTCACCATTCAAGACAAGTGGTATTCGTATCGGATCTGCAGCCATTACTGCACGTGGATTTAGTGAAGAAGAGAGTCGCAAAGTGGCTGAACTTATCATTAAAACCCTTAAAAATGCAGAAAATGAAGCTGTCTTAGAAGAAGTGAGAAGTGAAGTCAAAGCATTGACAGACGCCTTCCCATTATACGAGGACTAACATTTTTATGGACATTTATATTAAGAAAGCCATTATCCATCAGTTCAGTCCGGATGATACCGAGCTGTTTCTAGCGGATAAGTTTCTCAATATTACTCCAAAAATCGAAGAATACCTGCGCAAAAAAATTGAACGTGTGTATTCAGATGAAGCCAAGACTGGGATTTTCGAAGAAGAAAATCCCTTCTTCAATCACATCACAGACGATTTGTTGGAGACATCAGTAACACTGGCTAATCTCTGGAAAGAAGAGTTCAGTATTTCTGAAAACCTCAAGACCAATGACTTGATTTTTGTGCAATTTTCTAAAGAAGGCGTGGAGCACTTCGCTTTCTTGCGAATTGCCCTGCGTGAGACCTTGACTCACCTCGGTGGAGAGGTTGATAATCCAATCAAGCTAACTCAGAATAACCTGCCTGGATTTGGAACGGGGGCTGATGAGGCCTTGGTGGTTAATCTTCAAAGTCGTAAGTACCATCTGATTGAAAAACGAATCAAGTACAACGGGACTTTTTTGAACTATTTTTCAGACAATCTCCTTGCCGTAGCCCCTAAGATTTCACCCAAGAAATCTATCAAGGAACTAGAAAAAACGGCCCAGAGGATTGCTGAATCTTTTAATACAGATGATTTTCAATTTCAATCTAAGGTCAAATCAGCTATTTTCAATAACCTGGAAGAAAGCAATGAATTATCGCCTGAAAAATTGGCTAATGACCTTTTTGACAATAATCTGACGGCTCGTTTAAGCTTTATTGACCAAGTCAAAGAAGCCGTACCAGAGCCTGTTCAGTTTGATGAAATTGATGCCAGTCGTCAGCTTAAAAAATTTGAAAACCAAAAACTCTCCTTGTCAAATGGAATTGAGCTCATCGTTCCCAATAACGTATATCAAGACGCCGAGTCTGTTGAATTCATCCAAAACGACAATGGAACTTACTCTATCTTAATCAAAAATATCGAGGATATTCAAAGTAAATAATGTTTAAACGAATTCGAAGAGTGCTTGTACTAGCAGTCTTCCTTTTTGCTGGCTATAAAGCTTACCGTGTGCACCAAGATGTCAAGCAAGTCATGACCTATCAACCCATGGTGCGCGAAATCTTGAGTGAAAAAGACACCCCAGCAAACGAAGAGCTCGTGCTCGCTATGATTTATACAGAAACCAAAGGAAAAGAAGGTGATGTCATGCAGTCTAGTGAGTCTGCAAGTGGCTCCACCAATACCATCAATGATAATGCCTCCAGCATTCGGCAAGGGGTGCAAACTCTGACAGACAATCTCTATCTGGCCCAGAAAAAGGACGTTGATGTTTGGACGGCTGTGCAAGCCTATAATTTTGGCCCTGCCTATATCGATTATATTGCCCAAAATGGTAAGGAAAATACCCTAGCACTGGCCAAACAGTATTCTCGTGATACTGTTGCTCCCTTGCTGGGTAATACTACTGGAAAGACTTATAGTTATATTCACCCCATTTCTATTTTTCATGGTGCTGAACTCTACGTAAATGGAGGAAACTATTACTATTCTAGACAGGTGCAACTTAACCTTTACATCATCAAATGTTTCACTCTCTTTTCAACATCTGGCTAGTCCAGGTGTTTTTGCTATAAGTTTTCTTTAAGATAGATATATTACTCTAGAAAGGTAAAGGAGGGAATTCCCCATGAGAAAGAAACTCTTTCTGACCAGTGCTGCGGTCTTGTGGGCAGTAACAGCTATGAATAGTGTCCATGCAGCCACAGATGTGCAAAAAGTTATCGATGAAACCTATGTCCAACCTGAATATGTCCTAGGTTCATCATTATCTGAAGACCAAAAAAATCAAACTCTTAAGAAATTAGGCTACAATGCCTCAACAGACACCAAAGAACTCAAGACCATGACGCCTGATGTCTATTCTAAAATTATGAATGTGGCCAATGACTCTAGTTTACAGTTGTATTCATCAGCCAAGATTCAAAAGCTGGGTGACAAATCGCCCCTTGAGGTCAAAATTGAAACACCAGAAAACATCACTAAAGTGACGCAGGATATGTACCGAAATGCAGCAGTGACGCTGGGAGTTGAGCATGCCAAAATCACTGTAGCAGCCCCAATTCCAGTTACAGGAGAAAGTGCTTTAGCCGGGATTTATTATTCGCTAGAGGCTAATGGAGCTAAGGTACCGCAAGCCAATAAAGATTTGGCTCAAGAAGAGTTGAAGGCTTTGTCAGATATCAATGCTGAAAACAAAGACAAATCAGGCTATGATGCTAATAAACTAAACGTTGCCCTAGCTGATATCAAGTCAGGACTTGCCAAAGCTAAAGAAAGCAAGGGAAATCTGACAGAAGAAGATGTCCGTAAAATTGTTGAAGATACCTTGAAAAATTACAAACTGGATCAGGTCATAACAGGAAACCAGATCAATATCATCATCAATTTTGCTTTGAATCTTTCAAAAAGTGATATCCTCAGCAATGCAGACTTCACTAAAACTCTAAATGACCTGAAACAAAGTATTGTTTCACAAGCTGGCGACAGTTTTAAAAATATCAACCTTAACTTTGATGCTGATAAGGCGCTGGAGGACGGAGGTAACTTCTTAAGCTCCCTCTGGCAAGCCATAGTCAACTTCTTCAAGAGTTTTGGTTCTTAAGAAAAATCATGGTATAATAGATGGTAACCGTAATGTTGCCGTCTTTTTTGTCGGTCAATAGAAAGAGAAGAGAATGTTAAAGAAAAACGATATTGTCGAAGTTGAAATTGTTGATTTGACCCACGAAGGTGCAGGGGTGGCCAAGGTGGATGGTTTGGTATTTTTTGTAGAAAATGCTTTACCAAGTGAAAAAATCCTCATGCGAGTTCTCAAGGTTAATAAAAAGATTGGCTTTGGGAAAGTTGAAGAATACCTTGTCCAGTCGCCACACCGTAATCAAGATCTAGATTTGGCTTATCTGCGTTCAGGAATCGCGGATTTAGGTCATCTTGCCTATCCAGAACAGCTCAAATTTAAAATCAAGCAAGTCAAGGATAGTCTATACAAGATTGCTGGAATTGCAGATATAGAGGTTGCTGAAACGCTCGGTATGGAAAATCCAGTCAAGTATCGAAACAAGGCACAGGTGCCTGTTCGTCGAGTCAATGGTGTCTTGGAAACTGGATTTTTCCGTAAAAATTCGCACGACCTCATGCCACTGGAAGATTTCTTTATCCAAGATCCTGTGATTGACGAGGTAGTGGTAGCTCTACGCGACTTGCTCCGCCGTTATGATTTGAAACCTTATGATGAAAAGGAACAGTCTGGCTTGATTCGTAATCTTGTGGTGCGTCGCGGACACTATTCAGGTCAAATTATGGTTATTTTGGTAACAACTCGTCCCAAAGTTTTTCGTGTGGAGCAATTGATTGAACAACTAATCAAGCAGTTCCCAGAGATTGTGTCTGTTATGCAAAATATCAACGACCAAAATACCAATGCGATTTTTGGTAAGGAGTGGAAGACTCTTTATGGACTAGACTATATTACCGACCAGATGTTGGGAAATGACTACCAAATTGCTGGCCCAGCCTTTTATCAGGTTAATACAGAAATGGCTGAAAAACTCTATCAAACAGCCATTGACTTTGGGGAATTAAAAGAAGATGATGTGGTTATTGATGCCTATTCTGGTATCGGGACGATTGGTCTTTCTGTTGCGAAACACGTCAAGGAAGTTTATGGTGTTGAAGTAATTCCAGAAGCGGTTGAAAATAGCAAGAAGAATGCTCAACTGAACAATATTTTAAACGCCCACTATGTCTGTGATACAGCCGAAAATGCCATGAAAAATTGGCTTAAAGATGGAATTCAACCAACCGTTATCCTAGTGGATCCACCAAGAAAAGGTCTCACAGAAAGCTTTATCAAAGCAAGCGCTCAAACAGGAGCAGACCGCATCGCTTATATCTCATGTAATGTCGCAACCATGGCGCGTGATATTAAACTCTACCAAGAATTGGGATATGAGTTGAAGAAAGTACAGCCGGTGGACTTATTTCCGCAAACGCATCATGTTGAGTGTGTAAGTTTGTTGGTAAAACGTAGTTAATACTCAAAAGATTCCCCAAACCTTTTGAGTTCCACAGACGCACCATGTTGAGGCAGTAGTTTTGATGTCAAAAGTTGCAACCATTGAATAAATAAAGTGTAGAAAATAAAGGCTTGTTCAATTCAATATATGATGAATTACCGGTACCTAAACCAAAGAAAAAGAAATAATTAAATAAGAAGTTGTAGGGGGGAAGTATGAGAATTGGAGTTATTCAAGCAAGCTCGCAAGCGCCCAAAAATCAAATAATCTATGATGCTGTAGTAAAGTACGCTCCAAAGAAATCTGAGGTTATAAATTTTGGCTGTACGATAGAAGAAAATGAAAAATATTCGTATATAGAGATTTCTATTCTTGTAGGTATCTTGTTGGCAAGTAGGACAGTTGATTTCGTTGTTACGGGCTGTTCTTCCGGACAAGGAATGATGCTTGCTTGTAATAGTATGCCTGATGTCATTTGCGGGTATGCACCTACACCGAATGATGCTTATTTATTTGCCCAGATTAATAATGGAAATGCGATATCATTACCATTAGGTGAAGATTATACATGGTCAGGTACTGAAAATCTCGAAAGAACAATAGAAGCTCTTTTCTCGGAGCCATTTGGGCAAGGATACCAAAAAAGTGAGGCAGCGAGAAAGGTAAGAGATGCTGAGAAACTTAAAGAAATAAGAAGAATCGGGCAGATTCAGTTTGAAGAATTCGCAAATCTACTAGATATATCATTGTTTGAATCAATAAAGAGGAAACAGAATGTAATTCAGAATGTAAAGGCGTATGGGAAGAAAGAAATAGCTGATTTAATGAAATGAACAAATCCTAGTTTGTCTAGGTATATCTTTTAACGATAACCTTATGCTAACGTTAAAAGGTTTTATGAGATATATAGGAGGGAAAAGAATTATGGCAGAATTAAAGAAGATTGTTTATAAGAAATTTGAGGAGCGTTTAATGGTAGGAGTTCATAATAACACTTCATTTTTTGAGGCTGGGAACGCATGGAAATCTTATTTTGAAAGCGATAAGATTGACTATTTAAAAAACTTATCTGAATTTACTTATTGTGAGGATATTGATGAAAATGATGGTATAGGAATGATGTTTAATTTTCAAGATACAAATACTTTTGAATTAATATTAGGAGATTTTATGAGGGTAAATACACCGGTTCCCCATGATCTGTACAAAAAACATATTCCAAGCGGAACGGTTGCTTGTATCCAAATTGAGGGAAATAACATCGCAGAAATTGTTGACTCAGCCTTCTTGTTAATTACAGAAACCATTGAAAAAACTGATCAAGAAATTGATTTTGAACAGTTTTATTGGTGTGAGGTATATACAAAAGAACGATATTCCCTTCCATTAAGTCGTGGTGAAAAAGTAGTTATCGATTATATTTTGCCAGTAAAATCAAAAATAAACGAATAAGCCTCTTGTTTAATAAAATTCATAAGTAGTTTATCACATATTTTTATAACGAAAATATCGACATATAGTTATTTCAAATGGTTTCAATCAGTGCGTTTGAAGGGTTGAAACCATTTTTGTATGTTATTATTGATTGGAGAATGAACTCTTCGCAACGATATATTACGGAAGGTCTTCCTTTTACTGATTACATAAAAAATATATACTTATACTAAGAAAAGTTAATTCATCATTGATATGTTTCCCCATAGTTCATTTCTAAAAAATCAGATAAAATCTATTGATATGTTCCCTCATACGTGGGATAAAAAATAGACACTAGACATCAATGCCAGCAACTCAACACATGTTAAGTGTGTAAGTTTGTTAGTGAAACGGAGTTAATCCTCAAAAGGTTCACCCAAACCTTTTGAGTCCCACAAACGCATCACGTTGAGGCGGTATCACTGCTTGTACGAGCTGAGGCATCAGCGAAGTAGAAGTAGATGCTCCGCCCATGGGATAGGACTCGTAGAATGAGGAGCTAAACCGACGAAACGATACGGTAAGTTCGAACCGCTGAGTTTGTGAGTTTATTAGTGAAACGTTGCTAATCCTCAAAATAAAGAAACCCAAATACCATTATTTAGAAATGAAAACTTAAACTATTTTTAAGGAGGTGTTATATTGATAGAGAACAGACCTGAGTTTGATAAAATCTCATCCTTTGATGAGTTTAATAAATATTATTGGTATCGTGATGAACTTTCACAGATATGCAAGACATTGGAACTTGAATATAGGGGTACCAAACAAGAACTCAATCATATTATTGAGCAGTACTTTAAGGGGAATTTGATTAAAAAATCATCAACAAAAAGAAATAAGAAACGAGTGGAAGCTCTTGCCTTAGATACACCCTTACTTCAATGTGGATTCTCCTTTAACACTTACTTTAGAGAATATTTCTCAACTTTAACAGATGTTTCACCTTTTAAATTTACTGCTGATATGGCTACAGCTTGGAGAAAAGTAAAAAAAGAACATGATTTGGCTTTTACAATTCAAGACATGCTAAAAGTTTATTATGGAAATTCAGACTATGCCAAGTATGATCATTCGTTTTGTCAATGGAACCAATTTTTAAAGGACTTCTGTGCAGACGAAAATAGTCGTAACTACTCAAACAAGTTAAAAGTAGCGTCTATTCTTTGGAAAGAAGTTAGGAATTCAAATGCTGAAAAAATTTATTCAAATAATCTCTTGAGTGAATATGCTGGTAAAATAAAAGAGTATTGTAAGTAGAAATGCCATCTCACTTGGTGGCGACAGTGATACACTTGCTGCAATCACTGGCAGCATAGTAGAGGCAGCTTATGGTATTCCTGATTGGATAAAGGAAAAGGCCTACTCTTACTTTGATGAACCCTTAAAGGATGTACTAAGGCGATGGGATAATAAGGTTGATATAAAATAAAAGAGTTTTAATCTCCGGTACGTCATATTTCTCTTTTCCGTATTTTCATTGTATAATGGTAGTACATTTACATGCATACGATGAAATATAAACATTTCTAATGAATATTAAGGAGAAAATTAATGAAAAAAGCAATGTTAATTATCAATCCTACCTCTGGTGGTGAGAAGGCTTTGGATTACAAAGAAAAGCTGGAGAATAAAGCAAGAGAATACTTTGAGCACGTGGAAACCAAAATTACTGAAAAAGCGTTAGATGCAACACATTTTGCTGAGGAAGCTTCACGTGAGCAGTACGATGCAGTGATTGTGTTTGGTGGAGATGGGACTGTCAACGAAGTCATTTCGGGTATTGCTGAGAGAGACTACATTCCTAAGTTAGGGATTATCCCTGGTGGGACGGGTAACCTCATTACAAAACTTTTAGACATCAACCAAGATATCGATGGCGCTATTGATGAACTCGATTTTGATTTAACTAATAAGATTGATATTGGTAAAGCAAATGATAACTATTTTGGTTATATCTTTAGTATTGGTTCTCTTCCTGAAGCGATTCACAATGTGGAAATCGAGGATAAGACAAAATTTGGTATTTTAGCCTATGCTGTAAATACCATGAAGTCTGTCATGACGGATCAGGTCTTTAATATTAAGGTTGAAACAGAAAATGGAAATTATGTTGGCGAAGCTAGCCATGTTTTGGTTCTCTTGACAAATTACTTCGCTGACAAAAAAATCTTTGAAGAAAACAAAGATGGATATGCTAACATTTTGATTTTAAAAGACGCGTCTCTATTCTCCAAATTATCCATCATTCCTGACCTATTAAAAGGTGATGTTGTAGAAAATGATAATATCGAATATATCAAAGCGCGTAATATTAAAATCTCTTCAGATAGTGAATTGGAGTCAGATGTTGATGGTGATAAATCCGATAACCTACCTGTAGAAATCAAAGTCCTAGCTCAGCGAGTAGAAGTATTTTCAAAACCGAAAGAGTAAAAGGTAAAAATCAGTTTATTATTCACAACGAAATTAAGTTCTATATCAACGATTGGAGGAGGAATGAATTCTCTATTTGATGAATTTCGAATAATTTGTTTTCATTTAAATCAAGTCGGAATCACACCGACACTCATGGGGTCTTTGGGTTTTGAATACCGTTCAAATGAAGAATGGCGGCCGTCTGACATTGATATTCATGTTCCTGGAGATCCTAGAGGCTGGGAAGCGCCTGATCATCTCAGGATTTATGACTGGGACAAGATAATGAAAGTGATGAATCACTTAGGCTATACCTTAATAGATATTCATGAGCATGAATTCCAAAAAGATGGTCTGAGTGTTGAGTTTGGAAGTATTGATTCCTTACCTGATTTTGCGGGAGTTTCGGAATCAGATATAGAGTTGATTCATCTCGAGGACATCACTTTTCGTGTTCCAAGTTTGGAACAGTATTTCAGTATATATAAAGCTTCTTCCCAAGATTCCTATCGAAATGACCACAATAACAATAAGGATTTTAAAAAGATAGATTGGTTGGAAAGGCATTTGTAAATCATCATTTGAAAAGTAGTAAGTTGTAAGACTGGCTGCTTTTTTATATTCTCAAAACAATCCACTCGAAACTATGGACAAGTCTTGAAAATAAAATTTTAAAGTAGTATACTAGAATCACAATTATGAAAACGTTTGCGTAAAAATAGATTAAAACTTTAGGAGATAAAATAATGGAATTAAGTGCTATTTCCCATAGGACAGAGTCTGAGTTTGCCTATCTTTATAAGGATAAGAAACTTCATATTCGGATTCGAACTAAGAAAGGGGACATTAAAAGCATAAACTTGCATTACGGGGACCCTTTTATCTTTATGGAGGAGTTTTATCAAGATGCAAAGGAAATGGCTAAGCTGACTTCTGACGCCTTATTTGACTATTGGCAGGTTGAAGTGTCTGTTGACTTTGCACGTATCCAGTATCTCTTTGAACTCAAGGATACAGAAGGCCAAAGCATTTTGTACGGAGATAAAGGGTGTGTTGAAAATTCTCTAGACAATCTTCATGCTATTGGAAATGGCTTTAAGCTGCCTTATATTCATGAAGTTGATGCCTGTCAGGTTCCTGACTGGGTTTCAGATACGGTATGGTATCAGATATTTCCTGAGCGGTTTTCCAATGGAAATGCTCGATTAAACCCAGAAGGGGCATTAGACTGGGATTCCTCTATCACACCTAAAAGTGATGATTTCTTTGGTGGTGATTTACAAGGGATTATTGACCATCTGGATTACTTGCAAGACTTGGGCATTACTGGACTTTATCTTTGTCCCATCTTTGAATCTACGTGCAATCATAAGTACAATACGACGGATTACTTTGAAATTGACCGTCATTTTGGGGATAAAGAGACCTTTCGGGAGTTGATTGAGCAAGCCCATCAGCGTGGCATGAAAATCATGCTGGATGCTGTATTTAACCATATTGGTTCTCAATCGCCTCAATGGCAAGATGTTGTCAAAAATGGTGAACAGTCTGCTTATAAGGATTGGTTCCATATTCAACAATTCCCAGTGACGACTGAAAAGTTAGCCAATAAGAGAGAGTTACCCTATCATGCTTTTGGTTTCGAGGACTATATGCCTAAGCTAAATACAGCCAATCCAGAGGTCAAGGACTATCTTTTAAAGGTTGCGACTTATTGGATTGAAGAGTTTGATATTGATGCTTGGCGTTTGGATGTGGCTAATGAGATTGACCATCAGTTCTGGAAGGATTTTCGCAAGGCAGTATTAGCTAAAAAACCTAATCTTTATATCCTTGGAGAAGTTTGGCATACGGCTCAACCTTGGCTAAATGGAGATGAGTTTCATGCTGTCATGAATTATCCTTTATCTGATAGCATCAAGGATTATTTCTTACGTGGTATTAAGAAGACAGAGCAATTCATCGATGAAATTAATGGTCAGTCCATGTATTACAAACAGCAGATTTCAGAAGTGATGTTTAATCTTCTAGATTCGCATGATACAGAACGTATTTTGTGGACGGCCAATGAAGACGCTCAACTGGTCAAATCAGCCTTAGCCTTTCTCTTTTTACAAAAAGGAACACCGTGTATCTATTACGGAACCGAGCTAGCCTTGACCGGAGGACCAGATCCAGATTGCCGTCGTTGTATGCCTTGGGAACGTGTGTCAAGTGACAATGATATGTTGAACTTTATGAAGAAGCTGATTGAGATTCGGAAACATGCGTCAGCAATCATTCAGCATGGCAAGTATAGCCTTCAAGAAATCAAAGCTGATGTACTAATCTTGCAATGGAATTACGATAACCAAGTCCTCAAAGCCATTTTCAACCAATCAAAAGAAGATTATCATTTACAAAAAGAAGCAGTAGCACTAGCAAGCAATTGCCAAGAATTAGAGAATCATCTTGTCATCTCTCCAAAAGGATTTGTGATTTTTCATTAAAGAGCAATCATGAGCGTCAGGAAAGTTGTAGTATAGAGAAGATTTTACAAACAGACTATTTGTCGTCTTGTTACAATTGGTATATAATTTAACTTAAAGAAAATAGGAGGACTAATCGGATGGAATTAAAAGATTTTACAGAAAAAGAACAGGAAATGATTAAGAAGGGGCTGACGACGTCTAAGATTAGTGACAAGGAAACTGCTGCGAAAATTCTTGCGCTCGTCCCACAAGACTTGATTAAGCGCATCCCATTTTTCGTCAGAAAACATGCTACAACACGTACGATTAAACGCATTTCAATTGAACACCCTGAACTCTACGCTGCAGCTCAAACAAGTGGTGAGATTCCAGAAAAAGAACGCGAAGAATTGCGTCAGATTATCACAACTATCTTTGAACAAAAGATGAATAAACATAGTATTAAGTAGTTGGATGAAGATATATTTGATTTGTGTCTTGTTCACTAGTTATATATCATATTAAAAATCGCAATTTATGTTCTACTATACAATACTCAACAAAAAACGAACAGGCTCTTTTTCTGTCATTCAGAAGAGAACCTGTTCGTTTTTTTCTTTTAAAACACTCGATACACGTAGGGATTTTCTGGTTTATCGACTTTGGTAAAGCTATCGATTTCCAAGGTTGGGAGATTTTGTTTGAGTTCTTTATGGTAGTGATTTACCAGTTTTCCTTTGGCTGTTATCCAGGTGTTATTCTCATACTGACGGGTATTTCCCTTTGTCAGCAATCCATATACACCAGAATCTGCGATACAGTGAATAATGCCGAAGCGGAATAGAAATTGGCTATTGGCATGACTGGGGTCATTGTAGACAAAGCCTGTGAACTGGACTGTCTTGCCCTCAAACTCATCTGGATAGTCATAGATAGCCTCCATGACTTCCATATAGTTTTCATTCGTAATCTGAATGCTATCTTGAGACAAGTATTTATCCGCCGCCGTTCTCATTTCCTTTTCATAGGCTGTTTTTGAGAAATAAGAACTGGTATCTGGTTTCAAATATTGGCTTGTCGTCCCTTCGCTTGTCTGAATGGCTTGATCCGTTCCTTCTGATAAGGGGAAATGATAGCCTTTGGCAGATACGGTCTGAGAATCCAAGCTAACAGTTGGGAAAGTTAAACCAACAACAATTGGAATAGCCAGAAGAGCAATACTCGTCACCTTCGCCAATCGGCTGTTCAGATGACTGTGGGTTTTGACTTGCTTCATCCAGATATACAATTGAACAATAGCCAATATAAATGAAAGCACCATGGAAATATAGGCCAGATAGGAATAGTGCATGTTGATGTACTGGTTTAATTTGCCCGACAGATGGAGATAAATTGTCAGTTCAAAATAGCCAGCTAAAACTAAAAATCGAATCATAGGATGACTCCAATCAAGAGAGAATAGACCAAAACGACCAGAGTTACAATCGTAATGAAGTGACTGATAAATCGTGCTTTCAAGTAATTTTTCATCATGAGAATATTTTTGATATCCAGCATTGGACCAATAACGAGAAAGGCCAGAACTGGTGCCAAACCGAAAATTGAAAGAAGGGAAGCACCGATAAAAGCATCCGCCTCACTACAGAGCGAAAGAAGAAAGGCCAAAAGCATCAAGAGCAGGATGGCAAAAAGAGGGGTTGCACTGATCGAGGTCAGAATCCGAGTCGGAACGTAGACCTGTATTATAGAGGCAAAGAGACAGCCAAATACCAAGTAACGTCCCGTATCAAAAAATTCATCAATGGCCTGCACAAAGACCTGAAAAACTTTTTTTGCAGGGTTCAAGTGAGAAAAATCGTGCTCATGACAGGCCAAACGATTTTCTTTCTGAATCGGTTCTTGCCAGAAAAATCCTAAAAAAATCCCTAGAATTACAGCCACAACAATGGAACCCAGAGCTCGTAACAGGGCGATGTGAAAGGAATTGCCAAAGGCAGAATAGGTCGCAAATAGAACAATGGGATTGATAACTGGTGCAGTCACAAGAAAAGGAACAGCCGTATAACTGGGAACTTTCTTTTCCAGAAAACGATTGATAATGGGGACGATTCCACATTCACAAGAGGGAAAAAGTATCCCAACGAAGGTGCCAAAAAAGATTCTCCCCCAACGATTTCGAGGGAGAAAATGATAAACCTTGTCAGGTGTGATATAAACCTCAATCAGCCCTGATACAATACTTCCTATCAACACGAAAGGGAGGGCTTCAATGATAATTGAGAGAAAAATAGCTCCAGTCTGAAGCACACTAGATGGGAGTTGTTGGAAAGCAGTCATCTAGTTTTTCTTTTCTGCTTTAGCTTTTTTCTCTTTGTCATCAGGGAAAGTGACTTGTTTCAAATCAGGGAGTTTAGCAAACTCTTCAAACATCTTGTCCAAGTCGTCTCGTTTTGTAAATTTTACAGCCATAGGTGTACCTCGATTCTAAATTCTACCCCTATTATACTATTATTTTGAGGAAAAGGGAAAAGTTAAAATTGAGTATCTAACGAATAATAGAGCTTGATAGAGCCTGATATACACTATGATTGTGATATAATAGTTGTGGAATAACGGAGGAAATGATGGAACACGAAAAAATCGGTCAAGTTACCGACGAAGTAAAAGAAATTTTTAATATTGTTCTTAAAGCTAGTGATATCAAGGTTAACAAAGAAGGTTTAAGAAGTCATATGTTGAAACGGCATCATAATGATGTGATTCATCATATCGAAGATCTGGAACTTATACTAAGTAATCCAGATTTCGTTGGGGTCAATCCACGAGAGAAAGATACTAGTTTTGAATATGTTAAAAGATTTGATGATAATGTTCTTGTTGCCATCAAGTTACATAAAAGTGGCGATTTCTTTTATGTTCCGACCATGTATCGCTTACAAGATTTCAAGTTACAAAGTCGTATTAAGTCTGGTAGATTGAGAAAGCTTGACAAAAAAAGTAGATAGTGCTAGAATAACATTAATGAAAGACATTTGAGGGCAGAAAGGTTCCTGCCGCACCTTGAAAAAGGTATCTGAGATGCTGGGTACACCGACCAGCCAAGTGTCCGTTATTTCAAATGAGGGGCTTAAATGCTCCTTTTTTATTTAAAATTTCAAAATAGATTACACCCACCGCAGGCTCAGGCTTGCGGTTTTTTTATCTCTCCAAAACACGCATTTTGAACGATTAGAAACAGAAATTACAATCCTATTGTTCAAAAAAGCATTTTCTTGAAGAATAGGGAGGGAGAATCGTGGCACATTATTGTCAAAAATAAAAACAGTGAAATTAATCACTGATCCTTTTGTAAACTATTAGAATTAAATTGCAACCTTCTAAATGAATAGAATATTGAAATGAAGTAAATTTATTTCCCAACTTATGTTTTAAAATTGTAAGAGATAATTTGAATAAGATTGGCTTGTGGTATAATAGATGCATGGATAAAAAATATGAAAAAATCTCCCAGGATTTGGGAGTGACGTTAAAGCAAATTGATACCGTTCTAAGTTTAACAGCTGAAGGGGCGACTATTCCCTTTATCGCGCGTTATCGCAAGGACATGACTGGTAGTTTGGATGAGGTGGCGATTAAGGCCATTATCGACTTGGATAAAAGTCTGACCAATCTCAATGACCGCAAGGAAGCTGTTTTAGCTAAGATTCAAGAACAAGGCAAGCTGACCAAGAAGTTGGAAGAAGCTATCTTGGCTGCCGAAAAATTAGCAGACGTTGAAGAACTCTATCTTCCTTACAAGGAAAAGCGTCGGACCAAGGCAACCATTGCCCGTGAAGCTGGACTCTTTCCTCTTGCTCGTCTGATTTTGCAGAATGTAGCTGACTTAGAGCAAGAGGCAGATAAGTTTGTCTGTGAAGGATTTGCGACTGGCAAGGAAGCCTTGGCTGGTGCAGTTGATATCTTAATCGAAGCCTTATCGGAAGATGTCAATTTACGTGCTATGACTTATCAGGAGGTGCTGAGACACTCTAAACTCACTTCTCAAGTTAAGGATGAAAGTCTTGATGAAAAGCAGGTTTTTCAGATTTACTATGATTTTTCAGAGACAGTTGGAAATATGCAAGGTTATCGTACTTTGGCCCTCAATCGTGGGGAGAAACTTGGTGTCTTGAAAGTCGGTTTTGAACATGCGACGGATCGTATTCTAGCTTTCTTTGCTGCTCGTTTCAAGGTAATAAATGCCTATATTGATGAAGTGGTTCAGCAATCTGTTAAGAAAAAAGTCTTGCCTGCTATTGAGCGCCGAATTAGGACAGAATTAACTGAAAAGGCAGAAGAAGGAGCTATCCAACTCTTTTCTGACAATCTGCGCAATCTTCTCTTGGTTGCTCCGCTGAAAGGGCGCATAGTTCTTGGATTTGACCCAGCCTTTCGTACAGGTGCCAAGCTAGCTGTCGTGGATGCAACAGGGAAAATGCTGACAACTCAGGTCATTTATCCCGTTAAACCAGCATCAGCTCGTCAAATCGAAGAAGCCAAGAAAGATTTGGCAGACTTGATTGGTCAATACGGCGTAGAAGTTATTGCCATCGGAAATGGGACGGCCAGTCGTGAAAGTGAAGCCTTTGTATCGGACGTTCTGAAAGATTTTCCAGAAGTCAGCTATGTTATCGTCAATGAAAGTGGCGCTTCGGTTTACTCTGCCAGCGAACTTGCTCGTCAGGAATTCCCAGACTTGACCGTTGAAAAGCGTTCGGCTATCTCTATCGCCCGTCGCTTGCAAGATCCTCTTGCGGAATTGGTCAAAATCGATCCTAAGTCAATCGGTGTCGGTCAATACCAGCACGATGTCAGCCAGAAGAAATTGTCTGAAAGTCTGGACTTTGTCGTGGATACGGTGGTTAACCAAGTCGGTGTCAACATCAATACAGCCAGCCCAGCTCTTCTTTCCCATGTGGCTGGACTTAATAAAACCATTTCTGAAAATATTGTCAAATACCGTGAGGAAGAAGGAAAAATCACTTCACGCGCCCAAATCAAGAAGGTTCCGCGTCTTGGTGCCAAGGCTTTTGAACAGGCCGCTGGGTTTCTCCGTATTCCTGAAAGTAGCAATATCCTTGATAATACAGGAGTTCACCCAGAAAATTATGCTGCCGTCAAGGAACTCTTCAAACGCTTAGATATTAAAGATCTAAACGAAGAAGCACAAAATAAGCTTAAGTCCCTTTCTGTCAAGAAAATGGCGCAAGAGCTAGACCTTGGTCCCGAAACTCTTAAAGATATCATTGCCGACCTTCTCAAACCAGGTCGAGACTTCCGTGATTCCTTTGACGCACCTGTGCTTCGCCAAGATGTCCTGGATATCAAGGATTTAGTGGTTGGGCAAAAGCTTGAAGGAGTGGTGCGTAATGTCGTTGACTTCGGTGCTTTTGTTGATATCGGAATTCATGAGGACGGTTTGATTCACATTTCCCATATGAGTCGCAAATTTATCAAACATCCTAGTCAAGTGGTGTCCGTCGGAGATTTGGTTACCGTTTGGGTTAAGAAAATTGATACTGAACGGGAAAAAGTCAATCTGTCGCTTCTAGCTCCAAATGAAACTGACTGATTACGTTAAGCAGGTTTCGCTAGAAGACTTCGGCAGACCTTTTATCCATCAAGCCCAGTGGAATAGGCGTCTACGTTCGACAGGTGGGCGATTTTTCCCAAAAGATGGGCATTTGGATTTTAATCCCAAGGTTTATCAAGAACTGGGTTTGGATGTTTTTAGGAAAATTGTCCGCCATGAACTCTGTCATTATCACCTCTATTTTCAAGGGAAGGGCTATCAACACAAGGATCGGGATTTTAAGGAACTTTTGAAAGCAGTGGATGGATTACGCTTTGTGCCGACCTTGCCCAATATCAACTCCAAGTCAATCAAGCTCTATCGTTGTCAATCCTGCCAGCAAACTTATCATCGCAAACGAAGGATTGATACCAAACGCTATCGCTGTGGACTTTGTCGAGGAAAGTTGCTACTAGTAAATCAGCCTGAGGACTGATGAAAGCCTAGCCTATCCGTGATATACTAAGTCTAACCTAGCAGAAAGAGGAAATAACATGAACAGTAAATTTTATAAAATGAGACGAAATCGCATGATTTCAGGAGTTCTGGCAGGTCTGTCAGACAAGTGGAACTTTGATGTTACCCTTGTTCGTTTCTTATTTGCCATTTTTACAGTCGCAAACTTTGGACTTGGCGTGATTATCTATATCATCCTAGCTTCTGTCATGCCAACCAAGGAAGAAATCGAAGCAGAAATGTACGGAACAGGCCCACGCAAACGCAAAGAAGCCCAAGCTATTGACGATAATGAAGGTTGGTTTTGGTGAGGTGAATAATGAAATAAGCTTTGTTTTATAAAAGACAAGGCTTTTTTTCATCTTGTCAGAATCCATGGCTAAATGGTATAATAAGCGTATAAAAATAATTTGACAGGAAATGTATTATGGCTAATGAGAATGAGTTACTCGCATTACGATCATCAGATATTGAGATTGAATACGATGAATTGCTTAGTTTAGAAAATTCTCTAGAAAATAATCTCACAGATCTTATTAAAGATATAGAAAAAATTGATTTAGATAGGGAAAAATTACAAAATAATGAATACCTTCAAGAATCTATTGAGAATATAGTCTGGGAGCAAGTACAACTTCAACTTGCTGCCCAAATTGGCGATGAGTTTATTAAAGAGAATAACGGACAAACCCTAGATTTACGAAAAGAAGCACATATACAAACTGCTGAAAATTTTGAAAAAGGGAAACTCGCGACTCATAATAGAGATGTTAATTTTCAAGAAAGATACGACACTTGGCAAAATAATTTTGTTAAAGACGACTTAGGGAATATTCAAACACACTCAACTCGTTCAGGTAAAATTGTAAACACTTTAACCAAAGAAGCGAGAAAACCATTTGACACCGGAAGGCCAACAGGTTCAAAAGAAAAAGGAACCCAAATGGATCATACAGTTTCTGCTGGAGAGATTATACGTGATCCAAAAGCAAATGCTTTTTTGACAAAAGAAGAGCAGATTGCTTTTGCAAATAGTAAAGCTAATCTTAACGAAATTAGGAGTGAAGTTAATCAAGCGAAGGGAGATTTATCTACATCAGAGTTATTCGATAATCCAAACTCTAAGGGACAATATGCTAGAGAAGTCCATAATATTAGTTCAAAAGAAGAGAAACAGTTAAGAGAGAAAGATAAAGAGGCACGCACGGAATACGACAGAGTGAGAGATGAAGCTGAGAAGCGAGCTATAAAATCAGGTAAAAAATCACGTCGTGATGAGGCGTTAAAAATTTCCGGAAAAGCTTTGAAAGCAGCGCTTTTACAGTTATTATCAGAATTTTTGCGAGAATTGATTTCTAAATTTATCTCTTGGCTAAAAGATACAGAAAGAAACTTATCGACTTTTATTGATAAAATAAAAGAGGCTATCATATCTTTTGTAAATAACTTAGCAAATCATGTATTAAATGTCGGTAAATCTGTAGTTACAATGATTGCGTCTGCAATAGTTGGACCTGTAATTAATACAGTTCTTAAAGCTTGGACCTTTATACACCAAGGTTGGAAATCTTTGAAAGAAGCAATAGATTATATAAATAATCCTGAAAATAAAGATAAAAGCCTTGATATTATGATGTTAGAGGTTGGAAAAATTATTGTTGCGGGTTTAACAGCTACAGGTGCAATTGTAGTTGGGGAAGTTTTAGGAGCATCCCTCACTGCAAGTTTTCCAGTTTTGGCTATTTCAATACCACTTTTGGGAACAATCGGTAGCGTCATTGGAACATTTATGGGAGCAACTTTATCAGGAATTATTGGCGCTTTCGTACTAAAAATGATTGATCAGCAAATTGTTAATAAACAGATTTCTGAACTAAGTTCTAAGAAAATTGATCAAAATAATGAAATGTTAGTAATCCAAGATCAATTATTAGATGTAAAGAGTATGAAGCTACAAGTTGAAAAAAATTCTGTTATCAATACTATTAAGGAAAGACATGATATCGCTGCTTCAATGATGAAAGAAAAGCTGTCAGATATTTTTGCAGAATCCACGAGAGACGATAAAAGTGACTTTGATGAGATTGATACTTTATTACAAGAGTTATTAGATTAAGGAGAAAATATGGAACAAGAAGTATTTGAGCAAGAACAAGAAACAATTGAAATAAACATTAGCAAACATGATTTCGACGAAGCGAAAGAGCATCTGAAAGAGTTTGCTGAACAAAGTCAAGATGAATTGTATTTTGATACAGTTAGAACTCATGAAGATTTCTTTGGTTTTGAATTTGCTGAACATGGGGTTACTGGTAAAGAGTTTAATACTTTAGTTGAACAAACTCAAAATTACATTTCAAAATTTTATGATAATCAACACAAACTTATTGAAGAATTTGGTCAAGTTTATAAAGCTTTAGAAGCTCTTGATAAAGGTCATATTCAAGCAATTCTTTCTTCTGTAGCAGCAATTGATCATACAAATAAAAAAATATTAAAAGAACAAGTACGTATTGATAAAACCATTGAGAAACAAAAAGCAACTCTAGTAGCTCTTAAGCAATTTAAAGAGAAATTTAACGAAGAAAATAGCAAAAACTCTATCGAAAAACATGAGGTAATACTTTCTAAATTCAATGATAGACTTGTAAATCTAGAACAATTCGCAAGTACTCTTCCTTCAGAACCAGTTTCAAATACTGGAGAAATTGAGCAACTTAGGAGAGAATTGAATGAAAGTAAACAACAAATTCAATTTATTTCAAATCGCCTTCTAATAGTCTTTGTTGTTTCTGGAATTTCTATTGGTATGTTAGTGATTGCCTTGCTTTTCATGTTATTGAGGTAAGATATGTCAACTTCTCGAGATAAATTAATTTGTAGCGCAAAGAAATTAGACATCTACTTTGGAAAAGAAAATAATTATCTGGATAAAGTAAATAATATTATAGAAAATCATACTGATACAAAATCAGTAGCAGAATTGTATAAATCTATTTTTTTATTACAGCAAATTAACAAACGAAACAAGCTTACACCTTTATTAAAAGATTTATCTGATAATCTAGCTAGTTTCCTTGGATATACTTATCTATTTGATACTTTGGAAAAAGAGTTGAGTCACCAAAAGAAATCGTCTTTAGACGACCTTTTGGTGGAACTAAATCAGTTAGTAGGTTTAGAGAAGGTAAAAAAAGAAGTTAATCGTTTAATTATTTATCAAAAAATTCAGTCAAAAAGGAAAGAGTCTGGCTTAAATATTCCTAAAAGAACTTTACACATGGCTTTCATGGGAAATCCAGGAACAGGAAAAACAACTGTCGCTAGGATAATTGGAAGAATGTACTACCAATTGGGGCTTTTATCCAAAGGACATTTTATGGAAGTCTCCAGAACAGATTTAATTGCAGGTTACCAAGGACAAACTGCACTGAAAGTTAAAAATGTCATAGAAAAGGCGAAAGGTGGAGTTCTCTTTATTGATGAGGCGTATAGTATTACTGAAAATGAAAATACTGATTCATATGGGCGAGAATGTTTAACAGAACTTACAAAGGCTTTAGAAGATTCACGAGATGATTTAATTGTTATTGTGGCTGGTTATACCGAACCAATGAACCATTTCTTTGAATCAAATCCTGGTTTGAAATCTCGATTTAATTATTTTATTAATTTTGAAAATTATTCTTCTACAGAATTGTTAGATATTTTTGAAACATTAGCAAGAAAAGACGACTACCATATAGATGACAAGCTGAAAGAAGTATTATTAAATTATCTTAATGAAAAGTTAGAAAGTAATCTCGCCAATTTTTCTAACGGTCGCTTTGTTCGAAATCTATATGAAGATTTAATAATGAATCAAGCTGTCCGACTTAACCAAAGTGAAGCTGTGAGTTCAAAAGAATTAACTTTGTTGATTAAAGATGATTTTTGTATAGAGGAAAACAGTTCCGGTAACATATTCTTATAATGAACCTTCAAATTGTTTATGAATGTCTTATTGACTGTTGCAGTCAAATAACAAATCAAATAGGTTGGTTAAAACTCAATGTCAATAGAAAAAGATGTAAATCTTCTCATAATAAAAAGCATAATATCAATATTTTCGAACACCTGATATTATGCTTTTTTAATATTAAATGCTTTTTACCCATCCTCTTGTCATCTAGCTGTTTTTCCAACTTCTTCTACAAACTAAAATCATTATTTTAAACTCAGGTTTTTAATCTGATTTTTCTTGCTGAGACAATACGTTTTTTGAAAAATGATGGATACTGATAACAACTGATAGCCAGCAAATAGCATAAGCAGTAGCTGTAAATTCTGTACCGATAAAGTATGTCTTTTCAACTAAGAGCTGACCGATGAATGGAGAGAGGAGATAGAGAAGTCCGATGAGTATATGTTCTTTGTGTTTCATTAAAGCGCACCTTCTTTCCTTATAGGTTGAACGACTTACAAGTGTTAAATTTAATGGTATGTTATCTAGGTAAGCTTACTCAAATGTTAGTTCCCGCTTCCTCCTTTCCAAAGTAAGCCTTTTCACACTTATATTTTACAACTTTAAAAATAGGAAATCAAATCATTTTCTAAGCAATTTTGCTTACATTCCCCCCAATCTTACAAAAATGTAAGATTAAAGTCTATTTTGTAAGGTTAGGTTATGGCAAGCGGTCTTTTTTTGATGTAAACTAGACTCATAAAGAACAAAGGAGTAACATCATGAAACAAATCTTACATAAGAAAAGAAGAAAACCAAGTCACAAAGAAATCGAGCGCGTTCAGCTGGGATGCGCTATGATGCAAGCTACATTTCATTTGATGGGATATTAAGAAAGGAGATTCTCATGACACTTTTAGATGTAAAACACGTTCAAAAAATTTATAAAACTCGTTTTCAGGGCAACCAAGTAGAGGCCCTCAAGGATATTCACTTTACCGTAGAAAAGGGTGACTACGTTGCCATCATGGGTGAGTCTGGTTCTGGTAAATCAACCTTGCTCAATATCCTAGCTATGCTGGACAAACCAACTCGTGGTCAGGTTTACCTGAATGGAACTGACACAGCAACCATTAAAAATTCACAAGCTTCTAGCTTCCGTCGTGAAAAGTTGGGCTTCGTCTTCCAAGACTTTAACTTGTTAGATACCCTATCTGTTAAGGATAATATCTTGCTTCCCCTTGTCTTGTCAAGAAGACCCATTACGGAGATGATGAAAAAATTGGTGGTGACTGCTGAGAATCTAGGTATCAACCAATTGCAAGAGAAGTACCCATATGAAATTTCAGGTGGGCAGAAACAGCGTGTAGCAGTAGCACGCGCTATCATTACAGAACCTGAAATTCTCCTTGCGGATGAACCGACAGGAGCTCTTGATTCCAAATCATCTGCAGCCTTACTTGATGTTTTTGACGAAATCAATGAGCGTGGTCAAACCATTCTCATGGTTACCCACTCAACAGCAGCAGCCAGCAGGGCCAAGCGTGTACTCTTTATCAAGGACGGCATTCTTTATAATCAAATCTACCGTGGAGAGAAGACAGAGCGTCAGATGTTCCAAGAAATCTCTGATACCTTGACTGTCATGGCAAGCGAGGTGAATTAGTATGTTTCGATTAACCAATAAGTTAGCGGTATCGAACTTGATTAAAAACCGCAAACTCTACTATCCTTTTGCGCTGGCTGTTCTCTTGGCAGTCACCGTCACCTATCTCTTTTACTCTCTAACCTTCAATCCCAAGATTTCGGAAATCCGTGGAGGGACAACCATTCAAGCTACTCTTGGATTTGGTATGTTTGTCGTCACCCTTGCGTCAGCTATTATTGTCCTTTACGCCAATAGTTTTGTTATGAAAAACCGTTCCAAGGAACTGGGAATTTATGGCATGTTGGGCTTGGAGAAGCGCCATCTGATCAGTATGACCTTTAAAGAGTTGGTGCTATTTGGAATTCTAACTGTTGGAGCAGGAATCGGTATTGGAGCCTTGTTTGACAAGTTGATTTTCGCTTTCTTACTCAAACTGATGAAATTGAAGGTAGAACTAGTCGCTACCTTTCAGATGAATGTTGTCATAGCAGTACTTGTTGTCTTCGGTTTGATTTTCCTAGGCCTCATGTTCCTGAATGCCCTTCGAATCGCTCGTATGAATGCCCTCCAGCTCTCTCGTGAGAAAGCTAGTGGTGAGAAAAAAGGTCGTTTCCTACCTCTCCAAACTATTCTTGGTTCGATTAGTTTAGGGATTGGTTATTATCTTGCCCTTACGGTAAAAGATCCTCTTACAGCCCTAACAACCTTCTTCCTAGCTGTTTTGCTGGTTATTTTTGGAACCTATCTCTTGTTCAATGCAGGGATTACTGTTTTCCTCCAAATCTTAAAGAAAAACAAGAAATACTATTACCAGCCCAATAACCTTATCTCAGTGTCTAACTTGATTTTCCGTATGAAGAAAAATGCGGTTGGTCTAGCAACCATCGCTATCTTGTCAACAATGGTTTTGGTAACCATGTCAGCAGCGACAAGCATTTTCAATGCTTCAGAATCCTTTAAAAAAGTGATGAATCCGCATGACTTTGGAATTACTGGACAAAATGTTGAAAAAGAAGATTTGGACAAACTCTTGAGCCAGTTTGCAAGTGACAAAGGTTATAGTGTCAAAGAGAAAGAAGTTCTTCGTTACAGTAACTTTGGTATTGCAAATCAAGAAGGAACCAAGTTAACTATTTTTGAAAAAGGACAAAACCGCGTCCAACCAAAAACAGTTTTCATGGTATTTGACCAAAAAGATTATGAAAATATGACTGGTCAAAAACTGTCTCTATCAGGAAATGAGGTCGGTCTCTTTGCCAAAAATGACGGACTGAAAGGACAGAAAGCACTAACTCTAAATGATCATCAATTTTCTGTGAAAGAAGAATTTAATACAGATTTTATTGTCAACCATGTCCCAAATCAGTTTAATATTTTTACTACTGATTACAATTACCTTGTTGTTCCTAATCTACAAGCCTTTTTGGACCAATTCCCAGATTCGGCTATCTATAATCAACTTTACGGTGGTATGAATGTAAATGCCAGCGAAGAAGAACAACTCAAGGTCTCTGACGAGTATGAAAAATACCTCAATCAGTTTAATACTCAATTAAACACAGAAGGTAGCTATGTTTATGGTAGCAATCTAGCAGATGCTAGTTCTCAGATGAGCGCCCTCTTTGGTGGTGTCTTCTTTATCGGTATTTTCCTATCCATTATCTTTATGGTCGGAACCGTTCTGGTTATTTACTACAAACAAATTTCTGAAGGATATGAAGACCGTGAGCGCTTTATTATCTTGCAGAAAGTCGGTTTAGATCAAAAGCAAATCAAACAAACCATCAACAAACAGGTTTTAACTGTTTTCTTCCTTCCTTTGCTTTTTGCCTTCATACATCTTGCCTTTGCCTACCATATGCTTAGTCTGATTTTAAAAGTGATTGGTGTAATAGATACGACTATGATGTTGATCGTAACCTTGTCTATCTGCGCTATCTTCCTCATCGCCTATGTGCTGATTTTCATGGTTACTTCAAGAAGTTATCGCAAGATTGTGCAAATGTAAAAAAGATACCTCGACTTCAAAATCGAGGTATTTCTTATATACTAAATGCTGAAAAGTTGTCCGAGTAAGAAGGTAACTCCCATGGTCAAGAGACCAATAGCTAGGTTTCGAATCATAGCTGTTCTAGTCGGAGCCTTTCCAAGTTTGGCACTAGTGTAACCAGTGAGAAGAAGGGCCACACCGACGATAAGGACAGTAGCAGGGATGCGGTATTCACTTGGGAAAATGGTAATTGAAAGCATGGGTGGTAAGCTACCAAGGAAAAAAGAAATAAAGCTAGAGATAGCAGCATGCCAAGGATTGGTAAATTCTTCATACTCAATCCCGTATTTTTCCTCTACTAAAGCCTTGAGCGGATTATTTAAAAAGGCTTTGTTGGTGAGAAGTTGGGCTGATGTTTCACATTCTCCATTTTGGATATAGGCAGCATAGAGAGACTTTTTAGCTAACTCTATATCTTGGTCTAGCAAGACTTGCTCACGCGCAACGGCTGCTTCCTCGGTATCTTTTTGAGTTGAAACGGATACGTACTCCCCACCAGCCATAGAAAAGGCACCAGCCAAGATAGCCGCAAAGCCTGATAAAAAGATGATCCAGATATTGGTCGTAGCACTGGCAACCCCGATAACCACACCAGCAATGGAAATAATCCCATCATTGGCACCAAGAACGCCCGCACGCAGGATATTTAAACGACCTGCAAAATTTGAATCAATTTCGTGATTTGTTTCTGACATATTATTCTCCTTTTTATCCAGTATAAAGGAAAAATATAAGGAAATCAATCTTTTAAAACTGTCTGAAAAAAGTTGCACGATTCTAATGAAAAGAGCTTTTCTGTTTAAGCTTTATCAATAAAACATGCTATAATAGTTGCAGAAAGGTTGGTGTTTATGGCTAGGATATTGGTTATTGAAGACAATAGTGACATTCAAGAGATTTTACGAACACTTCTCACTGAGGAGCACGAGGTTATTCAAGCCTTTTCTGGTACAGAAGGAATCATGCGTTTTGACCAAGGGGGGATTGACCTCGTTTTGCTAGATATCATGCTTCCTGGGAAAAATGGGGATCAGGTTTTAAAAGCTATCAGGGAACAAAGTCAAACTCCAGTCATTATGCTAACGGCTTTGAGCGATAAAAAACTTATCAGTCAATACCTCTTAGGCGGTGCCAATGACTACATCGTCAAGCCTTTTGATTTGGACGAAGTCTTTGCCAGAGTTACTGTTCAGTTACGCCAAAGTGTAGAAAAACAGCCTATAGAACTAGGAAAAACTGAAAATCTGCCACTAAACTTGAAAAATATCCAGTTTGATGCCGAAAGTTTTGAAATCAAAAATAGTCAGGAAACCATTCGTCTTGCCAAGAAAGAATGCTTGATTCTCCAAACTCTCCTTAAACATCCTAAGAAGATCTTCACCAAGGAAGAACTTTATGAATTGGTCTGGGAGGATAGCTACCTACCTGGAGATAATACCCTTAATACTCATTTGAGTAATCTTCGTAAAAAATTAAACCAGCTGGACCCAACTCAGGAATACATTGAAACTATTTGGGGAGTTGGGGTAAGATTAAAAGGAGATAAGCAATGACCTACATCCTAATTTTTGTTCTACTGGTTCTCCTAATTATTTTATCGATTACATTGATTCGCTATCATCTTGCACTTGAAAGCCTGAGTCAACAGATTGAAGACAAGATTCTCACAGGTAGTATGAAAAGAGTCGGAGTCAGTATTTTTTCCAAACATTTTTTACAGCTCTACCAGCAGATTGAGAATCTATTTCAGGAAGTGGAACAATCTCGGTTGGTGATGAAAAGGGAAAAGCAGACTCTGGATATGGCCATCAGCAATATCGCTCATGATATTCGGACACCTTTGACTATTGCTTCAGGTTACACCCAACAATTGATAAAGTCTCCTGAAAACCAAGCAGAAACCTTACAAAAAATCGCCCAGCATCTTGATTTAGTTTCCAAACGTTTGGAGGCTCTTCTAGAATATCGTCGTTTGATGGAAGGGGCTGTCAAACCGAAACTGGAAGAAGTGGACCTTTCCGCTTTTATTACCAAAAAGACTCTGGCTTATTATGATGTTTTTCAGGCAGCAAATATCACGCTTGATTTTAAGGTTGAAGCTAGTTTAAAAACGAGGACTGATGAAGACTTGCTGGATCGAATTTTACAAAATTTGCTCGGAAATGTCCTCAAGCATGGTAAGGAAGAAGCCCGTCTATCTTTGCGAAAGGAAAAGGAACAGCCTGTCTTAGAGATTGCAAACCTTGTCAAACAGCCTATCAAAAAAATAGAAAATCTTAGCAACCGTTTTTATTCTGAAAATCTATCAGACACCGAAGAATCCTCTGGTTTAGGCCTTTATATCACTGAGGAATTATGCCATCTTCTTGGTGCAGAGATGAAACTAAGAACAGATGGGCAGTGGTTGTCGGTTTTCATTTATTTTTAACGAAAAGAAACCTCCTCTGTAGGCTAGAGGAGGTCGTTTTTTATAAACTTTTCTTTTTGAAAACTGCCAGTCCACTTAGATTAAAGATTACAATAACAGCTAAGGTAACTATAAGTGTATAGAAAATGGATTCACTATTAGCAGTCATAGCATAGAAAAATTGCAATGATAAATATGGCAAAATTTTGATACTTGGGAAGATGAGCATTGGCGTAGAAAGCAAGATAGAACTGACCAAATAACCAATAAATACTGCAAGATAAGAGTGACTAACATAGAGAATAAAGGAAACAATGGAAAGCCAAGCAAGGAGGCAAAGGAATTGAAGGGAAATGGTTATCAGTAGATTGCCAATAAAGCCATCAGGCATCGTTCCCAATCCATTTAAGATAGTTGCTGGAATAAAGGCAATCACAAGACTGATGACAACTTGCAAAAGTGCA
Source organism: bacterium (assembly GCA_905221105.1). Classification (GTDB taxonomy): domain Bacteria; phylum Bacillota; class Bacilli; order Lactobacillales; family Streptococcaceae; genus Streptococcus. The sequence continues at coordinate 151,852 of CAJNBW010000002.1, read as the reverse complement.
ATACAAGCCAGTACAAAGGCTTTGGCAAGGAAAAACTCTGTACGAGAAATCCCTACTGTCAAACTATTTTTATAGAGCTTTCCGATTAAATCAACACCGAGAACGAGACAAGTTAGAACAATACAGAGAAAAACGAGGTTTGAACCTTGACTAGATGCGTTAATCAGGGCTTGTACACCGTCCCAACCATGGGTTGGAATGTCTGGCTCTTCTGTCTGAATTGCCATCAGATGGCCAGTAGCCCCAAAAACAGCCCCCATTAACATGAGTACAAAGAGAATGAACTCTGTAATCCAGAATCCTTTGGAACGGAAAAGACGGTAAAAGTCTGCTTGAATGGTATGTATCATGATTTTCCTCCTATTCGACTAATTGAGTGAAGTATTCTTCTAGGTTTTGACGGGCGTAGTAAATCTCGTCAATAACGACATCTGCCAAGGTTAATTCCTTGAGAATCTGTTTGACATCTTGTTCCTGACCAAAAATGTGGATTTCATTCTCAGGATTGACAACCTTGAACTGGAGCTGGATTTGTTCTTTCAATACTTGACAAGCTTTCTCTTGGTCAGCTGTTTTAAGTACAATATAATCCTCACTTAGTGTTTCAAATTCAGCTTTGCTGATTTCACGGATAATCTTGCCTTGATCTAAAATACCAAAGCGATTTGCTACGAGATAGAGTTCTGACAAGATATGGCTAGAGATGAGAATGGTGATTCCTTTTTCTTGATTGAGCCGTTGAATCATCAGACGAAATTCTTTGATACCAATTGGGTCAAGACCGTTGATAGGTTCATCCAAGATTAGGAAGTCTGGTTTAGATAGAAGGGCAATAGCGATACCAAGTCTTTGCTTCATTCCAAGAGAGAAATCTCGAAAGAATTTTTTACCTGTATCTGACAAACCAACATAGTCCAGCGTTTCTCGAATGACTTGATCAGCATTTGGAATATGACGAATCATACAGTAATATTTCAGATTTTGATAGGCTGTTAAGTGATTATGAGCTACAGGTGATTCAATCACCGAACCTACTCGAGATAGAGACTTGCTCCACTCATTTTCCGTTTTGCTAGAGAAGAGGGAAACAGTTCCCTTATCCGCAAAGAGTAGTTGTGTAATAATTTTTATTAAGGTGGTCTTCCCAGCTCCATTCTTTCCTATAAGTCCATAAATATCTCCCTCTCTTATCGTTAGATGAAGATCTTGAAGAATAGTTTGTTTGGCAAAATTTTTGGACAATTCATGAATGTCAAGTACTGTTTTCATGATTCTCTCCTTTTGATTTATTTTGATAACTTTAGTATAAAGCATAGAAATCAAAGAAAGCTCAAGCATTTCTAAAGAGTTTCTAAAGTTTTTAGAATTCTTAAATATCAAAACCCAGTTGATACGAACTGGGCTTCTTAATTATAGAATATATTTTTCAATAGCACGCGCAACGCCGTCTTCTTCGTTGCTGGCTGTAACGTCATCAGCTAGGGATTTGACATAATCGCTGGCATTTCCCATAGCAATGCCCAGTCCTGCAAACTGGAGCATTTCGATATCGTTATTGGCATCGCCCATGGCCATGATTTCTGATGGCTCAATCTTCAAAATTTCAGCTAGTCGAGAAAGAGCAGTAGCCTTTGTCGTTCCAAGTGGCATGGCTTCATAAATGACAGGCTGTGAACGAACTCCACTAAATCGTTGACAGAGTTCCCCAGCAAAACGATTCTCAAAATCGTCTGTTTGACTCTCAGTTCCTAAAAACATTCCTTGGAACATACGGTACTTACCACTGGTAGCTTCCTCTAGTGAAATTTCAGTCAGGTCTGAAAAGACTAGTTTAGCATCATTTTGAACGATTTCATTTGGCTTGCCACCGAGAACAAAATAATGCTCCTCATCAAAAAGAGTCAACTGAACATCACTTTTTTCAGCTAAGTCATAGAGGTATTCAATGTCAGATGGACTGAGTTCCTGCCAGTCAACTAGCCGCCAGTCACTGGTCTGGTGAGTTGAACAACCGTTGTTAACAATGACATACTCATTCTGGAGGTCCAGCCCTAGTTTTTTATAGTAAGGGAGGACGCCAAAAAGGGGGCGACCCGTACAAAGTACCAGTTTGACACCTTTTTCAATAGCTTGGTGAATAGCAGTGATGTGAGCTTGTGGGATTTCCTTGGCTTCATTGAGGAGGGTTCCGTCCATATCCAAGGCAAGTAGTTTAATCATAGGTCTTCCTTCTTTATCTTTTGGTCTTATTATAGCATATTTTAGAAAAGATAATGGTAAGAGGGTAGGGGCTAATTGATTTTACAGTTTAAGATGTTTTAATGACGATTTATGATTTGAAGAGGATATTTTGAAAAGATATGCTATACTAAATTTGTGCTTCAATCAAGTATTTTGTAAGCTTATCAAGGAAAACAGAGGGTTTAATATGAAAAAACGGGTTATTCAAATTTTACTAGCATTGTCCTTAATTTTTTACAAATCAACTTGGTTTTGGAAGATTTTCAACCACCTCACAAAGCCCTATCTACCAGCAAGTCGTGAATTTTTTCAGATTCTGCTTTTGCTGGAAAGTGGTGTTCTTTTGTCAGCAGTCATCTATCTACTAGTTTTTGCAGGAAAGAAGACTTTTCATTTCAAGTGGCAGCTGAGGTATTTTATCTACCTTTTACTGGGCTACATCATTTCGTATATGTTGGACTTCCTCTTGTCTTATTTCATACCCTCATCCTCAAATCAAATTTCTTTGAATGAAACGATAGAAATGATGGGGCGACAGGAATTACCCTATTTCTTACTCATAGTTTGCTTCATCGGCCCTATTTCTGAGGAATTGATTTATCGCGGTGTGCTTATGACAACCTTTTTCAAAAACTCGCCTTGGTACGGAGATGTCTTGCTTTCTGCTATTATTTTCGGTTGTATTCATATCAATTTCGCTTTAACACCTCTTGCCTTTTTCATTTATGCTAGTGGAGGTCTTATTTTGGCTCTATTGTATCGCATGACAAAAACTCTCTACTATCCAATAGTGGTTCATATCCTCATCAATATCACTGCCTTCTGGAACTTGTGGTTACTCCTATTTTCAGGAAGTTAGCTTACTAAAACAATGTCGGAACTTACCGGCATTTTCTTTTCAATAGATGAGCAATAACCGATTATTTACAGGATTGCTTAATTAAAAAATGGTATAATAAAAGGTAATGAAAAATTCCAACGAGGCAGAGATGAAACTACTTTATACTGATATTCGGACTTCTTTGACAGAAATTTTAACGAGAGAGGCGGAGGAGCTAGTTACTGCGGACAAGCGGGTCTTCTACATCGCCCCCAACTCTCTTTCTTTTGAAAAGGAACGCGCCGTGCTGGAATGCTTGTCCCAGCAGGCTTCTTTTGCGATTACCGTCACGCGCTTTGCTCAAATGGCTCGTTACCTAGTTTTAAATGATTTGCCAGCTAAGAAGAGTCTAGATGACATCGGGCTTGGGATGGCTTTTTATAAGTGTCTTGCGGAACTAGATCCCAAGGACTTGCGTGTTTATGGTGCTATAAAGCAGGATCCTCAATTTATCCAGCAGTTGGTTGAACTTTATCATGAGATGACGACTGCTCAGATGAGCTTTTTGGACTTAGAAAGTTTGACTGATGAGGATAAACGAGTAGACTTGCTCTTGATTTTTGAGAAAGTAACCGCCTATCTCAATCAAGGGCAGTTGGCTCAGGGCAGTCAGTTGTCCCATTTGATTGAGGCTATTGAGAATGACAAGGTAAGTAGTGATTTTACTCAAATTGCCCTTGTCATTGATGGATTTACCCGTTTTTCTGCCGAGGAAGAGAGGATTGTGGACCTACTTCATGGCAAGGGTGTTGAGATTGTCATTGGAGCCTATGCTAGTAAGAAAGCCTATACCAGTCCTTTTAGCGAGGGTAATCTTTATCAAGCCAGTGTGGAGTTTCTCCATCATCTAGCTTCTAAATACCAAACACCTGCACAAGACCTTTCTCAATCTCATGAGAAGATGGATAGTTTTGACAAGGTCTCTCGTTTGCTGGAGTCTTCTTATGACTTTTCAGAGCTCACTTTGGAGGTTGATGAGAAGGACCGTGAAAACCTGCAAATCTGGTCTTGTTTGACTCAAAAGGAGGAGTTGGAGCTAGTAGCCCGTAGCATCCGTCAGAAATTGCATGCCAATCCAGCCCTGAGTTACAAGCATTTTCGTATTCTCTTGGGAGATGTGTCTTCTTATCAGTTATCTCTAAAAACGATTTTTGACCAGTATCAGATTCCTTTTTATCTTGGTAGAAGTGAAGCTATGGCGCATCATCCATTGACACAGTTTGTCGAATCTATTTTAGCTTTGAAACGCTATCGTTTCCGTCAGGAAGATTTGATTAACCTCCTCAGAACTGGTTTGTATAGCGACCTCAGTCAGGCTGATATTGACGCATTTGAGCAATATATCCGTTATCTTGGTATCAATGGCTTGCCAGCCTTTCAGCAAACCTTCACCAAATCCCACCATGGAAAATTTGATCTAGGGCGTTTAAATGCTCTTCGTCTGCGTATTTTAGCCCCTCTTGAAACCCTATTTGCCAGTCGAAAACAGAAGGCTGAAAATCTCTTGCAAAAGTGGAATGCTTTTCTAAAAGAAGGAGCGGTGACCAAGCAGCTGCAAAATTTGACAGCTAGCATGGAAACTCTTGAACAGGAAAGACAAGCCGAGGTTTGGAAGGCATTTTGTCATGTTTTAGAACAATTTGCGACTGTTTTTGCTGGTTCACAGGTTAATCTAGAGGACTTCCTAGCCTTGCTTCATTCAGGAATGAGTTTGTCCCAATACCGCACCATTCCAGCGACAGTGAACACCGTTCTGGTGCAGAGTTACGATTTGATTGCCCCTCTGACAGCTGACTTTGTCTATGCCATTGGTCTGACTCAGGACAATTTACCAAAAATAGCGCAAAACACTAGTCTATTGACAGATGAAGAGAGACAAAACTTAAACCAAGCGACTGAAGAGGGGGCGCAATTACTGATTGCCAGCAGTGAGAACCTCAAGAAAAATCGCTATACTATGCTTTCCTTGGTCAATTCTGCTCGTAAGCAGTTGGTCTTGTCAGCTCCAAGCCTCTTTAATGAAAGTGAAAGTAAGGAATCAGCCTATCTTCAAGAGCTAGTCCATTTTGGATTTAGTCGGAAAGAGAAGAGGATGAATCACAAAGGGCTGTCTAAAGAAGATATGGGCTCATATCACAGTCTTTTGTCTAGTCTGGTCGCCTATCACCAGCAGGGCGAGACGAGTGATAGTGAGCAAGATTTGACCTTTGTCAAGGTTCTGGCGCGTGTCATGGGGAAAAAACTAGACCAGCAAGGTCTGGAAAATCCTGCCCTCCCAACCAGTCCAAGCAGTAAGCAGTTGGCTAAGGACACCTTACAAGCTCTCTATCCTGCTGATCAGGAGTTTTACATGTCTACGTCTGGTTTGACGGAGTTTTACCGGAACCAATACAGTTATTTCCTCCGTTATGTTTTAGGCTTACAGGAAGAATTGCGCCTGCGTCCGGATGCTCGTAGTCATGGAAATTTCTTGCACCGTATTTTTGAACGTGCCTTGCAGTTGCCTGACGAAGATTCCTTTGACCAACGTTTGGAACAAGCTATCCAAGAAACCAGTCAGGAACGGGAATTTGAAGCTATTTATCAAGAAAGTTTGGAAGCCCAGTTTACCAAGGAAGTTCTGCTTGATGTGGCACGGACGACTGGCCATATTCTCCGCCATAATCCAGCTATTGAAACCATCAAAGAAGAGGCGAATTTCGGTGGAAAAGAGCAGGCCTTTATTCAATTGGATAATGGACGTAGTGTCTTTGTACGAGGCAAGGTTGACCGCATTGACCGTTTGAAAGCTGATGGGGCGATAGGAGTGGTAGACTACAAGTCCAGTCTGACTCAGTTCCAATTTCCTCATTTCTTTAATGGGCTCAATTCCCAGTTACCAACCTATCTAGCTGCCCTAAAAAGAGAAGGGGAGCAGAACTTTTTCGGAGCCATGTACTTGGAAATGGCTGAGCCAGTCCAATCTCTGATGGCCGTCAAAAGTCTAGCAGGTGCAGTAGTAGAAGCCAGCAAGTCTATGAAATACCAAGGACTCTTTTTAGAAAAAGAAAGCAGTCATTTGGGCGAATTTTATAACAAAAACAAGGCTAACCAGTTGACTGATGAGGAATTCCTGCTCCTACTGGACTACAATGCCCATCTTTACAGAAAAGCTGCAGAAAAGATTTTAGCAGGCCAGTTCGCCATTAATCCTTATACTGAAAATGGCAGAAGTATTGCTCCATACGTCCAGCAACACCAAGCCATTACAGGATTTGAAGCTAATTACCATTTGGGGCAGGCCCGTTTCTTAGAGAAGTTAGACTTGGCTGACGGCAAGCGTCTGGTCGGAGAAAAGCTCAAGCAAGCTTGGTTTGAAAAAATAAGAGAGGAGTTGAATCGATGAAGCCCATTCCCTTTTTAACTGAGGAAGAAATTCAAAAATTGCAAGAAGCAGAAGCGCATTCGAGCAAGGAACAAAAGAAAACAGCCGAGCAAATCGAAGCCATTTATACAGCAGGGCAAAATATCCTAGTTTCAGCATCAGCTGGTTCTGGGAAGACCTTTGTCATGGCTGAGCGTATTCTGGATCAGTTAGCGCGTGGTGTCGAAATTTCTCAACTCTTTATCTCAACCTTTACCGTCAAGGCTGCCACAGAGCTTAAGGAACGTTTGGAGAAAAAAATCAGCCAACAAATTCAAGAAAGTGGCGATGTTGACCTCAAACAACACTTGGGACGCCAGTTGGCGGACCTACCCAACGCTGCCATCGGTACCATGGATTCCTTTACACAAAAATTCCTTGGCAAACATGGCTATCTGATTGATATTGCCCCTAATTTCCGTATTTTACAAAACCAGAGCGAGCAACTCCTTCTAAAAAATGAAGTCTTCCACGAGGTCTTTGAAACACATTACCAAGGTAAACAGAAAGAGACCTTTAGTCATTTGCTGAAAAACTTTGCAGGGCGTGGCAAGGATGAACGTGGTCTGCGCCAGCAGGTCTATAAAATCTATGACTTCCTCCAATCCACCAGCAATCCTCAGAAATGGCTGAAGAACTCTTTCCTCAAAGGCTTTGAAACAGCTGATTTTACGAGTGAAAAAGAAAAACTGACTAAGCAAATCCAGCAAGCCCTTTGGGACTTGGAAAGCTTTTTCCGTTATCATCTGGATAACGATGCCAAGGAGTTTCCAAAGGCTGCTTATCTAGAGAATGTTCAGTTGATTTTAGATGAAATTGGCTCCCTAAATCAGGAGTCCGATAGTCAGGCTTATCAGGCAGTGCTTGCGCGTGTTGTCGCCATTTCGAAAGAAAAAAATGGGCGGGCACTGACTAATGCCAGTCGAAAGGCTGATTTGAAGCCCCTGGCTGATACCTACAACGAAGAAAGAAAGGCGCAGTTTGCTAAACTAGGACAACTGGCGGACCAGATAACCATTCTCGACTATCAAGAACGGTATCATGAAGACACCTGGGAACTAGCTAAGACTTTCCAAACCTTCATGAGTAATTTTGTGGAGGCTTATCGTCAGAGAAAACGACAGGAAAATGCCTTTGAATTCGCTGATATCAGCCATTACACTATTGAGATTTTAGAGAATTTCCCGCAAGTTCGTGAGGCTTATCAGGAGCGCTTCCACGAAGTCATGGTCGATGAGTATCAGGACACCAACCACATTCAAGAACGAATGTTGGAATTGCTATCTAATGGCCACAATCGCTTTATGGTGGGAGATATCAAGCAATCTATCTATCGTTTCCGTCAGGCAGATCCGCAGATTTTCAATGAAAAGTTCCAACGCTATGCACAAAATCATCAAGAAGGAAAGCTGATTCTGCTCAAGGAAAATTTCCGTAGCAGTTCAGAAGTGCTGTCAGCAACCAATGATGTCTTTGAACGTCTCATGGACCAAGAGGTCGGCGAAATCAACTATGATAACATGCACCAGCTTGTTTTTGCCAATACCAAATTGACTCCCAATCCAGACAACAAGGCAGAATTTCTCCTCTACGATAAGGTCGACAGCGGGCAAGATGAAGAAGAGAGCCAAGCAGAAACGAAATTAACAGGGGAAATGCGCTTAGTCATCAAGGAGATTCTGAAACTTCATCAAGAAAAAGGTGTTGCCTTTAAAGAAATTGCCCTTCTGACCTCCAGTCGCAGTCGGAATGACCAGATTCTCCTTGCATTATCTGAGTACGGGATACCTGTCAAAACTGACGGTGAGCAAAACAATTACCTCCAATCTCTAGAAGTGCAAGTCATGCTGGACACCCTTCGTGTCATTCACAATCCCCTGCAAGACTATGCCTTGGTTGCCCTTATGAAGTCTCCTATGTTTGGCTTTGATGAGGACGAGTTAGCACGTTTATCTCTTCAGAAAGCAGAGGATAAAGTCCACGAAAATCTATATGAGAAACTGGTCAATGCTCAAAAACAAGCAACAAGCCTGAAAAACTTGATTCACACAGCTCTAGCTGAAAAACTAAACCAATTCATGGATATTTTGGATTCTTGGCGTTTGTATGCCAAAACTCACTCTCTCTATGACTTGATTTGGAAGATTTACAACGACCGTTTTTACTACGATTATGTTGGAGCTTTGCCAAATGGTCCTGCTAGACAGGCCAATCTCTATGCCCTAGCACTGCGTGCTGACCAATTTGAAAAGAGCAATTTCAAAGGTTTGTCGCGTTTTATTCGTATGATTGACCAAGTCTTGGAAGCACAGCACGATCTTGCGAGCGTGGCTGTCGCACCGCCCAAGGATGCTATAGAACTCATGACCATTCACAAGAGTAAAGGGCTGGAGTTTCCTTACGTCTTTATTCTCAATATGGATCAAGACTTTAACAAACAAGACAGCATGTCAGAAGTCATTCTCAGCCGTAAAAATGGACTAGGTGTCAAGTATATTGCCAAGATGGAGACAGGAGCAGTGGAAGACCACTATCCGAAAACCATCAAGCTCTCTATTCCTAGCCTAACTTATAGGCAGAATGAAGAGGAATTACAGCTGGCAAGCTATTCTGAGCAGATGCGTCTGCTGTATGTGGCCATGACGCGGGCTGAGAAAAAGCTCTATCTTGTCGGCAAGGGATCTCGTGAAAAGCTGGAAGCCAAGGAATACCCAGCAGCTAAAAATGGAAAACTAGATAGCAGTACTAGACTCCAAGCCAAGAATTTCCAAGATTGGATTTGGGCTATTACCAAAGTATTTGCCAAGGATCATCTCAACTTTAGTTATCGTTTTATTGGCGAAGATCAGCTGACTAGAGAAGCTATCGGAGAGTTGGAATCCAAGAGTCCTCTCCAAGATAGCTCTCAAACAGACAATCGTCAGTCAGAAACCATTAAAGAAGCTCTTGAAATGCTGAAAGAGGTGGAAGTCTATAATACTCTTCACCGCGCAGCCATTGAGCTTCCTAGTGTTCAAACCCCAAGCCAAATCAAGAAATTCTACGAACCAGTTATGAATATGGAAGGTGTCGAGATTGCTAGTCAAGGCCAGTCAGTAGACAAGAAAATTAACTTTGATTTGCCAGATTTTTCAACCAAAGAAAAGGTAACTGGAGCTGAAATCGGTAGTGCTACCCACGAACTCATGCAGAGAATTGACCTCAGTCAGCGACCAACCCTTGCTAGCCTAACAGAAACTCTCAAACACGTTCAAACCAGCCAAGCTGTCAAAGACAAGATCAATCTTGCGAAAATTCTTGCATTCTTTGACACAGCACTTGGTCAGGAAATTCTTGCCAATACAGAACATCTCTACCGCGAGCAACCTTTCTCCATGCTCAAACGAGACCAAAAGAGTCAGGAAGACTTCGTTGTCCGTGGTATCCTTGATGGCTATCTGCTTTATGAGGACAGGATTATTCTGTTCGACTACAAGACAGACCGCTATGATGAGCCAAGTCAACTCGTAGACCGCTATCGTGGTCAATTAGCCCTATACGGAGAGGCCTTATCACGAGCCTATTCGATTGAAAATATTGAGAAATACTTGATTTTACTCGGTAAAGACGAGGTTCAAGTTGTAAAAGTATAATCTAGAAAGGAGACCTCATGACACTTCCAGTTAGAAAATCCCTGCACGATGCGGTTTTACAGGCTTCAAAAGCCGATACTTGGGAACAAGCTACCAAGGAATGGAATGAAGTTTCCTTGATTTTTAACGGTATCGGCCGTAGCAATTGTGTCTGTGGAAATGCCATCAAATACGCCTACGAACTCTTTAACGGTGTCACAGGTCAACGCCTCTTTCCGATAGGGAGCGATTGTGTTCGTCATTTTCATCGATTATCCCTTGACCAGCAACTGGAAGAGGAAGAAAAACTACTCAGAAAGGTTGAAAATCTGACCAGAAAAGCCCAGAAAAAGGAAAAAATCAAGGTCAATAAAAGTGACTTTGACGAACGCCTTCTAAAATGGCTCTGGGAAAAAGGTGTTTTCAAGCCCAATCGTGGCAATCAATTTGCACCTGAGAGAGACTACCAGCTCTTCCTAGAAGTCTTTCAAGGAGGAAGTTGGACCAAGGCAGAGCCAAAGAAGAAGGCTCGCATGGAAGAAGTCCTTGAAAAATGCATCAAACCCTTCTTACTTGGGAAATCAGATGACCAACTCTACCTTGTTAAGCTAGGCAAGGAGAAAATTGACTACGAACAAGAACTCCGTATCCAGGCAGAGAAAGAGCGCAAGAAGAGGGATAAAATTGCCAAGCAATATGCAGACAATCTGGTCCTAGCTATGGGCCCAGCAGAGCGGGCTTATCAGGATTACTTTGGATTTACAGAGACCCTGACTCAAGAAGAACGCAAGTGGGAGAAAATACTTTTTGGTAAAAACAGAACAGAACGGGCTATCAAGGCCAAACAATACCAAAAAGAGTTGGAAAAAGACCAACGAATTGCGAGTCAGGATCCAGTTGAAAGAAAGCAGAAGCAGACCTGGCTCCTCAATTCCTATTTCCGTGATCTTCCTGAAGAAAAAGCTCGATTTTCTAGGCTCTTATTAAAATATCGAAAAAGTGGAGAAGTTCCCTTTTCAACCGTATACCTGTCAAATCATCTCGTCGACTTTTTCTATAAAATGAAAGCTTTTGAGTTTGAAATCTCACCAGAACAAGTCCGAGATTTTCTAAAAGAAAGCCTTCAGGTAGAACATTTTTCCTCAGCACAAGAAAGCTGGATAGAAGGAATTCTCCTAAACTGCATCAAACCATTTTTAGAACGATTATTGATATGAATAACACCTACTATGGAAATTCCATAGTAGGTGTTATTTTATCCAAAAAATATAGAGAAAAAGTTGAATATTTTCTGTTAATTTAAAAATCAGAAACACATATATTACATATTACATAATTTATTTTATGTAATATACGTGTTGTGAAAAATCAAAAGCCTATGCAAAAGCGCTCAAATTATGATAAAATAGATTATAAGAATAACACTATTTATACTAATTACATTTTTATAAGGAAAAAAACTCAATGGCTACTATTCAATGGTTTCCTGGTCACATGTCTAAAGCGCGCCGACAGGTGCAGGAAAATTTAAAATTTGTTGATTTTGTGACGATTTTAGTGGATGCTCGTTTACCTCTATCTAGTCAAAATCCTATGTTGACAAAGATTGTTGGTGACAAACCAAAACTCTTGATTTTAAACAAGGCAGACTTGGCTGATCCAGCAATGACCAGGGAATGGCGTCAGTATTTTGAATCACAAGGAATTCAGACTCTGGCTATTAACTCTAAAGAACAAGTGACTGTAAAAGTCGTAACAGATGCTGCCAAAAAACTCATGGCTGATAAGATTGCTCGTCAGAAAGAACGTGGTATCAAAATTGAAACCTTGCGTACCATGATTATCGGGATTCCAAACGCTGGTAAATCAACTCTCATGAACCGTTTGGCTGGTAAGAAAATTGCCGTTGTCGGCAACAAACCAGGTGTTACCAAGGGGCAACAATGGCTCAAAACCAATAAAGATCTGGAAATCTTGGACACACCAGGGATTCTCTGGCCTAAATTCGAAGATGAAACTGTTGCACTGAAACTAGCCTTAACTGGAGCTATTAAAGACCAGTTGCTTCCTATGGATGAGGTAACTATTTTTGGTATCAATTATTTCAAAGAACATTATCCAGAAAAGCTGGCTGAACGCTTCAAACAAATGAAAATTGAAGAAGAAGCGCCTGTTATTATTATGGATATGACCCGCGCCCTCGGTTTCCGTGACGACTATGATCGTTTTTACAGTCTCTTCGTGAAGGAAGTCCGCGATGGCAAACTCGGTAACTATACCTTAGATACATTGGAAGACCTCGATGGCGACGATTAAAGAAATCAAAGAACTCCTTGCAACAGTCAAGGAGTTAGAAAGCCCTGTTTTTTTAGAACTCGAAAAGGATAGTCGCTCTGGAGTTCAAAAGGAAATCAGCAAGCGTAAAAAAGCCATTCAGGCAGAATTGGATGAAGATCTTCGTTTGGAATCCATGCTTTCCTATGAAAAAGAACTTTATAAGCAAGGATTGACCTTAATTGCAGGTGTTGATGAGGTCGGTCGTGGTCCTCTTGCTGGTCCTGTAGTCACTGCAGCCGTTATTTTACCTAAAAATTGTAAGATTAAAGGTCTCAACGATAGCAAGAAAATTCCTAAAAAGAAACATCTGGAGATTTTCCAAGCCGTTCAAGACCAAGCCCTATCAATCGGAATTGGTATCATGGATAATCAGGTCATCGACCAAGTCAATATCTATGAAGCAACCAAACTAGCCATGAAGGAAGCAATCTCCCAGCTCAGTCCGCAACCTGAGCACCTCTTGATTGATGCCATGAAACTGGAGTTGCCTATTTCACAAACGTCCATCATCAAAGGAGATGCCAATTCTCTCTCTATCGCAGCAGCATCTATAGTAGCCAAGGTGACACGTGATGAATTGATGAAGGAATACAACCAGCAGTTCCCTGGCTATGATTTTGCTGCTAATGCAGGATATGGCACAGCTAAACACTTAGAAGGACTTGAAAAACTAGGAGTTACCCCAATTCACCGAATCAGCTTTGAACCCGTTAAATCACTGGTTTCAGGAGAAAAAGAAAGTTAAGTTAGAAGGAATGATTATGGAGGAACAGTCAGAAACACTCAGTTCCAAGAAAGAATTTGCCTTTGCCTCGAGCACTATATTATCCCAAGTTGGACGAGGAATCATTGTGGGGCTCGTTGTCGGAATTATCGTCGGATCCTTTCGGTTTTCAATCGAAAAAGGCTTCCACCTGATACAAGGACTTTATCAAGATCAAGCGCACCTAGTGCGCAATCTTTTTATCATTGGTCTATTTTATTTAATAGTTTGTTGGCTCAGTGCGAAATTAACTCGGTCAGAAAAAGACATCAAGGGTTCAGGAATTCCTCAAGTCGAAGCCGAACTGAAAGGCCTTATGACCCTCAACTGGTGGGGCGTACTTTGGAAAAAATATATTCTAGGTATTTTGGCTATTGCAAGTGGCCTTATGCTGGGGCGTGAAGGGCCAAGTATTCAACTCGGAGCGGTTGGTGGTAAAGGAATTGCCAAGTGGCTTAAATCCAGTCCAGTAGAGGAACGTTCCCTGATTGCGAGTGGAGCTGCAGCAGGTTTAGCCGCAGCCTTTAATGCTCCGATTGCAGGACTTCTCTTTGTTGTAGAAGAAGTCTATCACCATTTTTCACGCTTTTTCTGGGTATCTACTCTCGCAGCCAGCCTCGTAGCAAACTTTGTCTCTCTGCTCATATTTGGCCTAACACCCGTACTGGATATGCCAGATAATATCCCACTCATGACCCTAGATCAGTATTGGATTTACCTCCTCATGGGAATTTTTCTAGGACTTTCTGGTTTTCTTTATGAAAAAGCTGTACTCAATGTTGGTAGAGTATATGACTGGGTTAGTCAAAAAATCCGTTTGGATAGAGCTTATTATCCAATTCTGGCTTTCATTCTCATCATACCGGTCGGGATCTTCTTGCCACAAATCCTTGGTGGTGGAAATCAGCTGGTTCTTTCCTTAACTGAGCAAGATTTTAGTTTCCAAGTTCTATTAGCTTACTTTTTGATTCGCTTTGTTTGGAGCATGATTAGTTATGGAAGTGGCCTTCCAGGAGGAATTTTCCTACCAATTCTGGCGCTAGGTTCCTTACTTGGTGCCCTAGTTGGTGTCATTTGTGTGAATATTGGACTTGTCAGTCAAGAGCAATTTCCTATATTCGTCATCCTGGGAATGAGTGGCTATTTTGGAGCGATTTCCAAGGCTCCCTTAACTGCCATGATTCTGGTAACAGAAATGGTAGGCGACATTCGCAATCTCATGCCACTTGGCTTAGTAACCCTAGTTGCCTATATCATCATGGACTTACTTAAAGGTGCACCCGTCTATGAGGCCATGCTGGAAAAAATGCTGCCAGAAGAAGCGACAGATGAAGGAGAAGTCACACTCATTGAAATCCCTGTATCTGACAAAATCGCTGGAAAACAAGTACACGAACTCAACCTGCCACACAACGTCCTCATCACAACACAAGTTCATAATGGCAAGAGCCAAACAGTTAACGGCTCAACCAGAATGTATCTGGGTGATATGATTCACTTAGTGATTCCAAAAAGTGAAATTGGAAAAGTAAAAGATTTGTTGTTGTAGCTCTTTTTACATAATTTAAATTGTGTAAAAATGGTTAAATATATTAGAAAACCGATTCTCAGTAATGAAATCGGTTATTTTTTTCAGATAAGATATTCCACATACAAATAATTGAACTTTGGTAAAAATAAAACTATAATTAAGTTAGAAATAATAAAACATAAAGCTAGAAAGGAGTTTACTGTATCAAATCTGTACAGTAAGATTAAAATCATGAAAAAGAAAACAATAGCAATTATACAATGTATTTTGTATCTCATAGCTCCTTATATAGCTCTTCAGTTATGTAGAATGAACAGAAGTTTCGTTACTGATAATCTCTTTTTTATTTTCCTCATTCTGTTGACAATTTCATTCTGGTTTAGTATTTGGAAACTAGAAAAAGCACTAGATAATGATTCACAATAAAAACTCCAAAGATTTAGATCTGTTTTACACAGGTTTAAGTCTTTTTTATCACTTCAAAAACTCCTATAACATCTTTCCGAAAAACTATAATTTTCTTGAAATATATACAAACCTATGCTATACTACTAGTAGACTTATTTATGGAGAAAATACATGAAACGTGAGATTTTACTGGAACGAATCGACAAACTAAAACAAATCATGCCCTGGTATGTTCTGGAATACTACCAATCTAAGCTTGCTGTTCCCTACAGTTTTACAACCTTGTACGAATACCTCAAGGAATATGATCGATTTTTCAGCTGGGTTTTAGAGTCTGGTATCTCAAACGCCGATAAAATATCTGATATCCCTTTATCGGTCTTAGAAAATATGTCAAAAAAAGACATGGAATCCTTTATCCTTTACCTACGTGAACGTCCTTTGCTGAATGCCAATACAAGCAAGCAAGGTGTCTCTCAGACAACCATCAATCGCACCTTGTCAGCATTGTCTAGTCTTTACAAGTATCTGACCGAGGAAGTTGAAAACGACCAAGGAGAACCTTATTTCTATCGCAATGTAATGAAGAAAGTTTCAACCAAGAAAAAGAAAGAAACGCTTGCTGCTAGAGCTGAAAACATCAAGCAAAAACTTTTTCTAGGTGATGAAACAGAAGATTTTCTGACTTATATCGACCAAGAGTACCCACAACAGCTCTCAAATCGTGCTCTCTCGTCATTCAATAAAAATAAGGAACGTGATTTGGCCATTATCGCCCTTCTACTAGCATCTGGTGTCCGCTTATCTGAAGCTGTTAATCTGGATCTAAGAGATCTCAATCTCAAGATGATGGTTATTGATGTCACTCGAAAAGGTGGCAAACGTGATTCGGTCAATGTCGCTGCCTTTGCTAAGCCTTATCTAGAGAATTATCTAGCTATTCGAAATCAACGCTATAAGACTGAAAAGACGGACATTGCACTCTTTCTAACTCTCTATCGAGGTGTTCCCAATCGTATCGATGCTTCCAGCGTGGAAAAGATGGTTGCTAAGTATTCTGAGGACTTCAAAGTACGGGTAACTCCCCACAAACTGCGCCATACCCTAGCAACTAGGCTCTATGATGCCACTAAATCGCAAGTTTTGGTTAGCCACCAGCTAGGACACGCCAGTACGCAAGTCACTGACCTCTATACCCATATTGTCAACGATGAACAAAAGAATGCTCTGGATAGTTTATAAACTACATAAAATAAATTATGTAAATCACAACTCAAAAAAAGAAGCTGCTAAAATAAGCAACTTCTTTTTGATTTATCCCACTAGCGCTTCAGCAATTTCTTCACGACTAATACCAGCAAAGTAGCGTGTGATATCAATACTTTCTAAGGTCTTAAGAACATCTTCGCGTTCGTATTTGACGCCACGAAGGACATCTTCTACAGCTGCAACATCTTCAATACCAAAGAAATCTCCATAAATCTTGATGTCTTGAATTTTTGATTCGACAACATTCGCAAAGACTTCAACCTTACCACTGGTGAATTTTGTCCCACGACGGACGTTAAATTCTGGTGATTTGCCGTAGTTCCACTCCCAAGTTCCAAACTTAGTATCCTTGATGCGATTGATTTCGGCCAATTCTTCTTCTGAAAAGACGTATTCAGTCATCTCTGGGTACTCTTTTTTCATGTATTCCAATAGCAAATCACGGAATTCTTCAACTGTGATTTTTTCTGGTAATTCATTGACAATATTGGTTACACGAGCACGGACGGATTTGACACCTTTTGATTCAAATTTATCTTTTGAAACCTTGAGGGCATTAGCAAGAACTGACAAATCAACATCAAAGAGCAAGCAACCGTGGTGCATGATACGGCCATTGATATAAGCTTGGGCATTGCCACAGAACTTCTTACCATCAATCTCAAGATCATTACGACCTGTGAACTCAGCTTTAACGCCTAGTTGAGCCAAGGTATTGATAACTGGAGTTGAGAAGCTCTTGAAGTCAAAGGCCTTGTTTTCATCTTCTTTTGAAATGATGGTGTAGTTGAGGTTGTTTAAATCGTGATAAACAGCTCCACCACCACTGATACGGCGGACTACCTCTATGCCATTTTCACGGACATAATCACGGTTGATTTCTTCGATAGTATTCTGGTGACGCCCGACAATGATAGATGGTTTGTTAATCCAAAGTAGGAAGATTTGATCCTCATCCAAAAGGTGTTTAAAAGCATATTCTTCCAAGGCAATATTAAAGGCAGTTTCGTTTGAATGATTGATAATATATTTCATGATATCCCTTTATACGATAGAGACTGGAAAAAATTCCAGTCTAATCTATCTTCATTTTATTTTTTCTTAGGTGAATGGATGGCCATTCCTAGAACATCCGCAAATGCTTCGTACATCACTTCAGAGTAAGTTGGGTGTCCGTGGATAGTCTTCAACATTTCTTCAACAGTGATTTCCATTTCGATAATGCTTGACGCTTCGTTGATCAATTCTGCAGCTGCAGGACCGATGATGTGTACACCAAGGATTTCCCCGTATTTCTTATCAGCGATAACTTTTACGAAACCTTGAGCAGCGTCAGATGCAATAGCACGACCGTTAGCAGCAAAGTTGAATTTACCGATGGCAACATCGTATTTCTCACGAGCTTGTTCTTCAGTCAAACCTACTGCTGCTACTTCAGGAAGAGTGTAGATGGCTGCTGGAGTCAAGTTCAATTTAGCAACAGCATGATTTCCTTTGAGAGCATTTTCAGCGGCAACTTCACCCATGCGGAAGGCTGCGTGCGCCAACATCTTAGTACCGTTGATGTCACCTGGTGCGTAGATACCTGGAACAGAAGTTTCCATGTATTCGTTGACCTTGATACGTCCACGGTCTAATTCAAACTCAACATCGCCAATTCCTTCAAGGTCTGGCACACGACCGATTGAAAGGAGGGCTTTACTTGCGATGATATCGTCTTTTCCTTCAACCTTGATACGAAGTTGACCATTTTCCTCGATGATTTCTTGCAGTTTAGTACCAGTCAAGATGGTCATTCCTTTACGCTCAAGGATCAAGCGAAGGTTCTTAGACACTTCCGCATCCATAGCTGGCACGATACGGTCCATCATTTCGATAACAGTCACTTTTGAACCAAATGTCATGAAGGCTTGACCGAGTTCGATACCGACAACTCCACCACCGATGATAACAAGACTTTCTGGAACTTCGTTCATTTCAAGAATGTCGTCACTAGTCATGACAAGTGGAGATTCCATACCAGGAACGTTGATTTTGCTGACTTTTGAACCACCAGCAAGGATGATTTTCTTGGTTTCAAGCAATTCAGAACCATTTACCAAGACATTCTTGTCTTTAGTAATAGTACCGATACCCTTATGAACAGTAACTCCGTAGCTACGAAGAAGTCCTGCAACACCACCGACCAAGGTATTAACAACCTTAGACTTGGTTTCAAGGAGTTTGTCCATATCTACAGTGAAGTTTGGATTTTCGATTACGATACCACGGCTTGCGGCATGACCGATGTTTTCGATAATTTCAGCGTTGTGAAGATAGGTCTTAGTTGGGATACAGCCACGATTCAAGCAGGTTCCGCCGAGTTCAGATTTCTCAACAAGGGCAACCTTACCACCGAGTTGGGCAGCTTTAATGGCTGCAACATAACCAGCAGGACCTCCACCAATCACAACGATATCAAAAGCATCATCGCTCTTACCATCATCGTTTGAGGCACTTGCTGCAGGTGCTGGGCTAGCTTCTGGCGATGCGGCTCCAGCTGTTGGGATGTTTTCCCCCTCTTCACCAAGGTAACCGATAACTTCCGTTACAGGGACTGTTTCACCGTCCCCTTTAAGGATAGCAATCAAGTACCCATCTTCTTCAGCTTCCAATTCCATGCTGACTTTGTCAGTCATGATTTCCAAAAGGATTTCTCCTTCTTTTACAAATTCTCCGACTTTTTTATTCCATTGGACGATTTGTCCTTCTGTCATATCCACGCCGGCTTTTGGCATAATTACTTCTAAGGCCATGTCTTCCTTCCTTTATCTATATCTTTAAAATGAATACTCTTATTCTTAAATCAACATTGAGATTGGATTTTCAATCAATTCTTTCAAGTCCTTCATAAACTTAGCACCAGCCATACCATCTACGACACGGTGGTCAATTGTTAAACCAAGACTCATGATTGGACGAATGACAATCTCACCATTGACAACAACTGGCTTCTCAATAGTCGAACTGACACCAAGAATAGCTGAGTTTGGTTGGTTGATGATAGGACCAAAGGACTGAACACCAAACATTCCCAGGTTACTGATTGTGAATGTTGAATTTTGCAGTTCACTTGGAGCCAATTTACCATCCAAGGTACGGCCAATAACATCTTTGAAGGCTACAACCAACTCTGACAAGCTTAATTTTTCAGCATTGTAAACAACAGGTGTCATCAATCCATTATCCATACCAACTGCCATGGCAAGGTTGACGTAGTTATGAGTGATAATGGTCTTGCCATCTTCTGTCAATGAAGCATTGATGTAAGGGTGTTTCATTAAGGTTTTCACAACAGCAAGTGAAAGAAGGTCTGTTACAGTAGTTTTCTTCCCAGTTGCTTCCATAATTGGCTCAAGAACCTTCTTACGAAGAGCCAGCATTTCAGTCATATCTACTTCATAGTTAAGAGTGAAGGTTGGCGCAGTTAGGTAAGATTCAACCATACGTTGGGCAATCACCTTACGCATTGGTGTCATTGGAATACGCTCAATTTCACCATAAGGAGTGATATTATCAGGAACTTCTTCCACTTTTTCGATTTGAGCAGGAGACTTAATAGTATCGTTTTCGATATTTTCAGGAAGCAAGGCTAAAACGTCCTTCTTCATGATCTTACCACGGTGACCCGTTCCTTGGATTTCCTGCCAAGCAATATTATGTTCGAGGGCAATTCGTTTTGCAAGTGGCGAAATGCGAACCACATTTGTGTCTTTATAAGTTTCCACGTCTTCTTTGTGGACACGACCGTTTGCACCTGAGCCAGAAACGTCGTAGAGGTTGATCCCTAAATCATCCGCTAACTTTCTAGCCGCAGGAGTCGCTCTTAGCTTGTCATCAGCCATGACCTCTCCAATTCTATTTATGATATTAAGCGCGCAGAGAACTCTGCACCTAAAAGATACAAAATTTCTCGTCTGCTTTATTTTGTTTACATAACTTATCTTATGTAATTCTATTCTTTATTATAAGTCTTTCGGATTGCATCTTTGATGCTTTCAACTGTTGGTATCATTGCATTTTCTAGGTTTTGCGCGTAAGGCATTGGAACATCTTCTCCTGCACAACGGCGAATTGGTGCATCTAGATAGTCAAATGCTTCTGATTCTGAAATAATTGCTGAAATCTCTCCAATATAGCCACTTGTTTTGTGGGCATCGTTAACCAGAACAACCTTACCAGTCTTCTTCACTGAGTTGATGATGATCTCCTTATCAAGCGGAACAAGGGTACGTGGGTCAACAATTTCAACTGAAATGCCTTCTTCAGCTAATTCTTCAGCTGCTTGAACTACACGACGGAGCATTTTTCCATAAGTAACAACTGTTACATCTGTACCTTCTCGTTTAATTTCCCCAACTCCAAGTGGGATTGTGTAATCTGGATCAACTGGCACTTCCCCTTTTTGGTTAAATTCTGACTTGTACTCAAGAATGATAACAGGGTTATTATCACGGATAGAAGACTTGAGCAGTCCTTTCATGTCCGCAGGTGTTCCTGGTGCCACAACCTTAAGTCCAGGAATGTGAGTAAACCAAGATTCTAGAGATTGCGAGTGCTGGGCTGCAGAACCGACACCGTTACCAGCTGCGCATCGAACAGTCATTGGAACCTGACCTTTACCACCAAACATATAACGTGTTTTAGCTGCTTGGTTGACGATATTGTCCATGGCAATAACAGAGAAGTCCATGAAGGTCATATCGACAATTGGACGAAGTCCTGTCATGGCTGCTCCTGCTGCTGCTCCCGAGATGGCAGCTTCAGAAATCGGACAGTCACGGACACGTTCTGGACCAAATTCTTCAAGCATTCCGACAGAAGTACCGAAGTCTCCTCCGAAGACACCAACGTCTTCTCCCATCAAGAACACATTTTCATCGCGACGCATTTCCTCAGACATAGAAAGGATAATGGTGTCACGGAAGGACATTGTTTTTGTTTCCATTTTATCTCTTTCTCCTTAGTCTGCGTAAATATCTTCAAATGCTGATTCAAGCGGTGGGAATGGACTTTCCTCTGCAAATTTAACAGAAGCTTCTACTGCTTCCTTGACTTGTGCTTGGATTTCTTCCAATTCTTCAGCACTTGCAATATTGTTTTCAATGAGGTATTTGCGAAGGTTTTCGATTGGATCTTTTTGTTTCCACAATTCCACTTCTTCACGGGTACGATATTTACCAGGGTCAGATGATGAGTGACCAAGCCAGCGATAAGTTACACTTTCAATCAAGACTGGACCATTGCCACTACGAACATGGTCTACAGCCTTCTTAAATCCTTCATAGACATCGATGACATTGTTTCCGTCTTCGATGAACATTCCAGGGATTCCATACGCAGCACTGCGTTGATGGATATGCTCCACATTAGTCATTTTCTTGATATCTGCAGAGATTCCATAACCGTTGTTAATGCAGTAGAAAATGACTGGCAGCTTCCAGATAGAAGCCATGTTGACTGCTTCGTGGAAGACACCTTCGTTGGTCGCACCATCTCCAAAGAAGCAGACGACAATTTTTCCTGTATTTTGCATTTGCTGACTGAGGGCTGCACCGACAGCGATTCCCATACCACCACCAACGATACCATTGGCACCGAGGTTACCAGCATCAAGGTCAGCGATATGCATAGAACCACCTTTTCCTTTACAGGTTCCAGTGTATTTTCCAAGGATTTCAGCCATCATTCCGTTGAGGTCAATCCCTTTAGCAATAGCTTGCCCGTGACCACGGTGGTTGGAGGTAATCAGATCATCTGGATTGAGAGCTAACATAGCACCCACGTTGGCGGCTTCTTCTCCAACAGAAAAGTGCGTCATTCCTGGCACTTTTCCTTTCTTTACTAATTGCGCAATTTTTAAGTCCATACGACGGATTTCTTCCATCTTACGGAACATTTCGAGCAAAAGATTTTTATCTAAAGTTGACATCTTCTTGCCTTTCTAACTTTCTTCTTACCTTACTATTTTACCGTTTTTGGTAAATACTGTCAAAGTTTTTCTAAAACAAATTTCACAAAATAAAAAAGAAAACCCGATGAGAACAAGGGATTTTCTTGTTAAGAATGTTTTTTCACAAACTTTTTTATCGTTTAAATTTTGCTAAAGATTCAAATCTTTTCATAATCACAGTTAAACGCCAACGGTAGAGAGCACCACTCACAATCAGACTAATAATCAAACCAATCCAGTAAGAATAAGCGCCAAAATCTGTTAGGGAATCAAATACCATAGCCACTGGGATTGCTACACCCCAATAACCAACCAAACCAAGGTAAAAAGGAATAACTGTATCCTTATAACCCCGCAAAATTCCCTGAAGCGGTGCCGCAAAGGTATCTGCTAACTGGAAGAAAAGGCTGTAAGTCAAAAAGCGCGCTGTCAAATCGATAAATTCTGGGTCGTTACCATACAGACTAGCCACATTTCCTCGAAAAATGTAAAGGAAGGATAAGGTGAAGGCCGCAAAAATGAGGGCAGTCCATCTTCCTAGACCAATATAAGTTTTCGCATCATCAAATCGTTTGGCTCCCACTTCATAAGAAACGACAATGGCCATAGCCGAAGAAATACTCATGGGAAAGGCGTACATGAGAGTTGAAAAGTTCATAGCTGACTGGTGACTAGCGATAATCAAGGACGAGAACTTAGCCATAATCAAGCCAACCACGGAAAAGATAGCCACTTCCGCAAAGACAGTTCCACCAATAGGCAGACCTAAGCGAACCCCTTCCTTGATTTTATCCATATTAAGTGGAATGCGTTTCTCAAGATGTAAGGCTTTGAGTTTCTCCTGCTTAAATAAAACCAGAACAGAAATCCCCAGCAAGACCCAATAAGCTAAAGAAGTACCTAAACCAGACCCAGCACCTCCCAGCTCTGGAACACCAAAGGCACCGAAAATCAAGAGATAGTTAAATCCACTATTGAGAGGAAGTAACAAAAGCATAAGATACATAGACAGCTTGGTCAACCCCAGCGAATCCAGCAAAGAGCGAATGACACTAAAGAGCAACAAGGGGATGATCCCGATAGATAAAAACCAGAGATAACGAACCGCTACTGCTGCTACTGCCGCTTCTAGTCCGATATGATTCAAAACGGGTGGTGCCAAGAAAACTACCAGTCCCAGTAAGAGCACAGATAGGCCCAAGGCCAGATAGATGAACTGGTAAAAATCAGACGAAACCTCTTCCTTTTTGCCTCGACCAAGATGGTGACCAATGATGGGGACCAGGGCTGACACAATCCCTGTTAGGAATGTAAAGAAGGGGTTCCAGATACTGGTTGCCATAGACACACCAGCCAAGTCCATGGTATTGTATTGGCCAGTCATAGTCGTATCAACAAAGGAGGCAGAATAATTGGCAAATTGATAAATCAGGATAGGGAAAAATATCTTTAAAAATAAGATAAACTTGTCTTTAAAATGATGGGTTTGGTACATATAGGCTCTCTATTCTTTTTGTTTACAGAGCAGACTCCCACCTAGTTTTGATAGACGATTTGTCCCTTACAGATGGTATATTTAACCTGCCCTTTTAAGGTTTCACCAATGAATGGTGAATTAGCTGCTTTTGAAGCAAAATGGGAGTCCACAAGGCGGTCAGCCTTAGCATCAAAAATAGTGATGTCCGCTGGACCATTTTCAGCCAAGTAACCTGCTTCAAAGTTATAAAGTTTAGCTGGGTTGTATGTCATCTTTTCGAGCAATTCCATCAAACTTAACTCACCATCTTCGACCAAATAAGTCAATCCGAGAGAAAGAGATGTTTCCAAACCTGTCATACCAGATGGCGCTTTGGTAATATCCTCAACATTTTTTTCATCCGCATGGTGAGGTGCGTGGTCAGTCGCGATAACTGTGATGACGCCTGATTTAAGACCTTCGATAACAGCACGACGGTCTGATTCCAAACGAAGCGGCGGATTCATCTTAGCATTGCTTCCTTGTGTCAAAAGAAGCGCTTCTGTCTTAGAGAAATGCTGTGGCGCTACTTCTGCTGTGACTTGCGCTCCCAATCCTTGAGCAAACTCCACTACTTTAACACTTTCTTCCTTAGACAAATGCTGAATATGGACATGAGCCTTAGTTGCATAGGCAATCATGACATCACGCGCCATCATAGCGTACTCAGCCACCCCAGTCGCACCGCAGATATGGAAATGTTCTTTAGCGATATTTTCATTAAAGCCAAGAATCCCATTCAAACCTGGATCTTCCTCATGAAGACTAATAAAGGTATTAAGATTTTTAGCTTTCTCCATGGCTTCCTTGACAACTTTACTACTTTCAAGTGGAATACCGTCATCAGAGAAACCAACCGCACCAGCTTCTAAGAGTGCTTTAAAGTCAGTCAAATCTTGCCCATTAAAATTCTTAGTAATGGTCGCAACCGTCTTAACATTAATCTTTTCCTTGGCAGCTGACTGGAGAACTTCTTGCAGGGTTTCTACATCTGAAATGGTTGGACTAGTATTAGCCATCATGACAACCGTTGTAAAACCACCTGCAGCGGCTGCTAGGGCACCAGTATGGATATCCTCCTTGTGGGTCTGACCAGGTTCACGGAAATGAACATGAATATCGACCAAACCAGGCGCAACTACAAGACCAGTAGCATCAAGCACATCTGCTCCTTCTTCCTTGATTTCCGGAGCAATTTTGACAATTTTTCCATCTTGGACTAAAACATCACAAACTTGATCCAAACCAGATTTGGGATCCATAACACGACCATTTTTGATTAGTAGCATCTGCTTTCTCCTTTATTCATAGAAATCAACTTGGGTATCCAACAATTTATCCCCTTCATAAACAAACTTGGCTGAAAAGAAGGGTTTGTCCTCTAAAAGCCACTCAACAAAGGTATGGTCACCTTCCCAAGTTGGCTTGCTCAAAACCTCATCATAGGGAACCCATTCTAGCGTTCCCTCGTTGCAGTCAATCAAGTCACCCTCAAACTCTGTCACCTTAAAAACATAGGTGTACCAGTCTAAATCTGGTGTAAATTCAGGAAAAGTGATAACACCTTTTAGAACTGGCTTAGCTTTGAGCCCTGTTTCTTCGAGGATTTCACGCGCCGCGCATTCCTGAGGAGTCTCACCTCGCTCTAGCTTACCACCCACACCAATCCATTTTCCTTCATGGACATCATTTGGCTTCTTATTGCGATGAAGCATGAGCAGTTCTTTCCCATTATCAATGTAGCAAATCGTCGCTAACTGAGGCATATTCTCTCCTTATCTAAGCCAATCGATTGGCTCTTGTCCTGTCTCTTTTAAGAATGCATTGGCCTTGGAAAAAGGCTTGGAACCCCAAAATCCTCTGTAAACAGATAAAGGACTAGGATGGGCTGATTCGATAATCAGATGATGAGGATTGGTAACCAAGGCCTTCTTCTTGCGTGCATAAGCTCCCCAGAGTACAAAAACGACTGGTCTATCTAGTTGATTGACCACCTGAATCACAGCATCAGTAAAAGGCTCCCATATCTGACCAGCATGACCATTGGCCTGACCAGCAGGAACCGTCAAACAAGCATTGAGAAGTAAGACTCCTTGCTCAGCCCAAGCTGTCAAATCATGAGATTTCTTAACCCCGATATCATCTGACAATTCTTTCAATATATTTTGCAAGGATGGTGGAGCAGGGATAGAGTCAGGTACAGAAAAACTCAAGCCCTGCGCTTGACCTGGCCCGTGATAGGGATCCTGTCCCAGAATCACCACCTTAACGTCTTCAAGTGGTGTTGTCAAGAGAGCCTGAAAAACCTTTTCCTTGGGTGGATAAATAGTCCCCTGAGAATATACACTCTCCATAAACTGATTGATTTTCCCAAAATAACCTTCAGGTAATTGTTCCTTTATCAAATCATGCCAAGACGAGTGTTCCATAGCCGACTCCTTCGTATTTACTGCCTCTATTATAGCAAAAAGTGGCTTTCTAAACCACTTTTTACAGTTTATCTAAATAATCCAGCAAGTCTTGGTAAGAATGGACTTCGTAAGTCGGCTGGGCTTGTGTATGATTTTCGAGGTGATGAGGATTGTACCAGATAGTGTCTATCCCCGCATTATTGCCACCTTGAATGTCGGCGGTTAGGGAATCTCCAATCATCAGCGTCTTTTCTTTGCTAAAACCTGCAATCTGTTGACCAATTTTTTCATAAAAGAGAGCATCTGGCTTTTGTGTTTGCAATTGCTCAGAGATAAAGACTTGATTGAAATAAGGTGCCAGACCAGACTGAGCCAAACGCCCTGTCTGAATGGCAGTTATTCCATTTGTCGCAGCATACAAGTCAAAATCTCGCTCGATGAGGCTGTCCAAGAGTTCATGAGCGCCTGAAAAAGTTTGTCCCTGTTGAGCGAGGTAAAATTGGTAACGCTGGGCTAGAAAACTACCATCTTTTTCCTGTCCAAAGTGAGCAAATAGACGAGAAAAGCGCGTGTTAACCAGCTCTTGTTTACTGATTTTCTTTTGCTCCAAGTCCTTCCAGAGAGCCTTGTTCATAGGAACGTAATAATCTTTATAAGCCTGAATATCTGCAACCCCTTCTTCTTTTAGAAGTTGCGTTAAAGCCACATCCTCAGCAGCATCAAAATCAAGCAAAGTGTGGTCGAGGTCTAAGAGTAGAAATTTGTAGGACAATTTGAGAGTTTTCCTTTCTAAGTACTTAATAGATTAGTTTATTTCTTCTTTTTCTTAGTTTTATTCATCAACATACCAACTACAACTGGAGTAACCACACTTCCAACTTGTCCAACAACTTTAAGTATCTTTTTTGCTTCATCTATTTTTTTGTTTCTACACGATTCGCACTTATTGTGCTTATAACTTGATGGTAAATCCCTAGTACATGTCTTACATTTTTTTATTTCTTTCATTCTAGCACCTCTGTCTCAATAGAATCTGGTTTATTTGGTAATTTCATTATAGAAGTTTCAATTTTTGGCAATTCTTTTGTCCAGTAATTTGTAGGAGAAGGATCAAGTAAATCAAGTCTCTCTACTAATTCCTGAGAACTGAGATAAGTTTCGTTAATAAATTTCCCAAAATAATCAAACTTTTTTGAGCAGCCTTTTTCTCGCCCAACTCATTATAAGCTATTGCTGCTGATAGTGAAACGATATTTACAGCTGCTAATCCATCTCTAATCTCATTCATACGAGCTTCTATTTTATCTGGTTTATCACCTTTTAATAACTTACCCCAAGTAGAATCTGGTTGTTCTTTGATAAAATTTACATTTGATTTTTGACTAAGCATTAAGAGATTTCGACTATCTTCTGCATCTGAAATAACTTGCAGTAACATCATTGTTCTAATGTTTGGATCTGATATCTCTCTAGCCTGCAAGAGTTTCTGTTGACAACTATAGGCTATGGCAAGTCTATCTGACTCCTGTCCTTTTCTAACGTCCTCAATAGCAAATTGCACATTTTGAATCTCCTCTGCAATCTGAGCCATTTGAATTTGTGATGAATAATCGGCTAACGCTTTATTTAATTCTGGTGTCAATTTAACAGATTTCAATGGTACATTTCCAATGACTTTATTAGTATTAGTATCTACTAATACCGCCAAGAGAGAGCCATCTTTCTTTGTCATTAATTTTAACACTCCTTGAGCAATTTGTTCCCGTTGTTCTGGAGAAAGAATTGCCTGAAAAACCTCTTCAGGTATACTAGATTGGACAACATGGATAAAGGCTGGAGCAGAATATAACATTTTTTCTACTTCAGATAAAATTATATTTGCATTTTTGGCTAAAGGTTGGGCTATTTCTGGTAACTTATTAAAAAACGTTGAGGGTTTTAGTTCATAACCGTCAATATCAAGAATATCGAAGTCATCTTCTCCAAAAAATAAAACTTCATCCATAAATTACTACCTCATTATGTTTAAATTATTAGAAATATTATACCATATTAAACAAAATTATGATTTTGATTTTTCTTTAATATTATTTATCCAATCATTTTTACTGGAATCTAACATAGAATAACACTATCCTATACAATTGACATCCCAAATCTTTCAGAATAGAACAATCCTAACTATCAAATACCTCTACTTCATAAATATCCTTGCAATTCTAGGCCTAGAATTCCTATAAACCAAATGTTTTCGTACTCTTCTAAGCCATTGATTGCATTAAATTTTAGTTTTTGAAGAATTCTAAAGCTAGAATAGTCCCATCACAATCAGTTTTGAGTGATTCACAATTTAGAAACACTATAGCTTTACTCCTGTTAAATTAAAAAGGAACTGCGCAAGCAATCCCTTTCTGATTTTGAAATTATTTACTTAAACTTTGATAGTAGTGATAATTAATAGCCCACCTAAAAAAGGAGTAATAGTAAATTCCTTATTTATTAATTTCAAGCTCCGACAACTGTGTTTCAATAACCGGCAGTTCTGCCCCAGCCTGAAGAAGAGCAGCTGCAGTATAGGCGCCTTCTACAATTGGAACACTGTTGATGATGATACTCTTATCACTGAAATCAGCCACCATTTCTAAGTTCATTTTAGCAGAACCTAGGTCAAAAAAGGCAAGTAAAGTATCTGCTAGATTTTCAGAAACAACCCTATCTACTTGATCGAAACTAGTTCCAATTCCTCCATCTTCGGTTCCTCCTACATAAGTAATCGGAACATCTTTAGCTACTTCACCGATCAGTTCAACAAGACCTTGTGCAATTTTTTTGGAATGTGAAACGATAACAAGACCAATACTTCCCATTAAACCACCCCAGTTTCTAAAAGAGCAGTAAAGAGTAATCCTGATGAGAATGATCCAGGATCAATATGTCCAAGCGAACGTTCTCCTACATAAGATGCTCTTCCTTTAGTTGCAAGTAAATCTTTGGTAGCATTCACTACCTGATCAATAACCTCTTGAGTCAACTGGCCATCAGACAAGGCAGCAATAACAGGAGTCCAAACATCAACCATTGTCTTTTCTCCAACTTCTGCTTTCCCGCGTTTGACAATCATATCCAAACCACTTTGTAGGATTTCTTCTAATTTCGAATTTGAATCAGCCTTGGCCATGCCCATAAAAGCAGAGCCATACAAGGGACCAGAAGCACCGCCTACCTTACTCAGTAGTTGCATTGAGACAAGTTTAAAGACATCACTGCTGGTCTCAAATTGCTTTCCTTCTAAGTTTTCCATAACTGCAGCCATTCCACGCGCCATATTTCCACCGTGGTCTCCATCTCCTATAGGAGTGTCTAGCTCACTAAGGTAATCTTTCTGTTCTTGAATCTTTTCATTAAAAATCTTCATCCATTCAAGAGCTTGTTCAGCATTCATTTGACATTTCCTCCTAAAGTTTTACCAAGCTGGTGTAGTAACAGGTGCATTTAGAGCATCCAACCACTCATCATCTGCCAATCGAATCAATGTTAATGATAAGCCAGCCATATCGATTGATGTCATATAGTTTCCAATTTTCTTAAATGCCAACTGAACACCTTTTTTATGGAGCAATTTTGCCACATCATTTGCAAATACGTATTGTTCCATAAGAGGAGTGCTTCCTAAACCATTAATGAGAAGGCCATAGCTTTCACCAGCTTTAAGTTGGAAACCTTCAGATAATTTTTCAACCAATTCTGAGGCCAATTGTGCGGAAGACTGCATTTTCTCTTTTTTATATCCTGGCTCACCGTGAATACCAACTCCATATTCAAATTCATCGTCTTCTAGAACAAATCCTGGTTTGCCAACTTCAGGGACAGTTGCTCCAGACAGGGCAAGACCAATTGTTTTAATTTCTAACACAAGTTTATCGGCCAAATCCTTCATTTCAGCTAATGATTTACCAGAACGAGCTGCAGCACCCAAAATTTTATGGACTAATATAGTACCTGCGACACCTCGACGACCTTGGGTATAGAGACTATTTTCAACAGCGATATCATCATCAACCACAACACTTGCTACATCAATACCTTCCATTTCAGCAAGTTCTTGTGCAATTTCAAAGTTCATGATATCACCAGAATAGTTCTTGATAACCATGAAGACCCCAGCACCTTCATCAGCTGCCTTAATAGCCTCTAAAATTTGATCTGGAGTAGGTGAGGTAAAGACTGCGCCACAAATGGCAGCAGACAACATCCCATCTCCTACAAATCCAGCATGACTTGGTTCATGTCCTGAACCTCCACCTGAAATGAGTCCAACTTTTCCTGTCTTTTCTGCCTTTCTAACGATGACATCAAAACCATCTAAGCGTTCTACCAAGTCGTCATGCATGAATGACAATCCCTGCAACATTTCATCAACAACTTGTGTCGGTTTATTTATAATTTTTTTCATGAGAAACTCCTTTCGGCATGTATCTTTGTTTTCGCTTTCATTATATATTTTTTATTGATGGCTGATAAGGGACAGATTCTATTATTTGTCCCCTTTTAAACCCGTTTAAAACATTTTTTTGGTAAAATGAAGGAAGTAAAAGAAAGGCTTCCTATGGCATCATCACTCATTACAAAAAAACGGATTGCCAAGGCATTTAGAGACCTATTAGCTACTAGAGAATTTGACAAAATCTCTATTGTAGATATCATGGAATCAGCTGGCATTCGTAGACAGACCTTTTACAATCACTTTCTTGACAAATATGAACTGCTCGACTGGATATTTGAAAATGACTTAACCGAGTATATCACCAATAACTTGGACTTCATTTCAGGCCAAAAACTATTACAAGAATTATTTTTTTATTTCGAACAAGAGCGTGACTTTTATATTCAACTTTTTGATATTCAAGGACAAAATAACTTCTATGACCAATTTATCATCTACTGTCGCTTGCTTGTATCAAAAATTTTAAGAGAATACGGTCAGATTGATATCGATTCATCTGCTTATACTTGTTTTTTGTTAGACTATCATTCACATGCTCTAGCAGAAATCGTGAAGGCTTACGTCAATAAAAAAAGTCCAGTTCCGCAACCAGACTTTCTAATCATGACAATTATTGGAAAGAGACCATAATGACATTTATTTCAAATCAAAAACAGAAAATTATTTCAAGTTACATTTCGGCAACTGTCAGCAGTCATCCTGAATTAGAAAAACACCCTACCTTACCATTAGTCTATCAAAAAAATCGCAATCCTCATCAGGTTCCCATATTGTCGGGTGGAGGTTCAGGTCACGAACCTGCTCATATTGGATACGTGGGAGAAGGAATGCTTACCGCTGCTATCTATGGCCAATTATTTACTCCTCCTACCAGAACTGAAATCTTAGAGTCCATTCGTTTTTTAAACAATGGTCACGGTGTCTTCATCATTGTAAAAAATTTCGAAGCAGACATCAAAGAATTTAGCTCAGCCATTAACACTGCTAGAAAAGAAGGAATTAAAGTCGGCTATAGTCTAGCACACGACGATATTTCAATTGAACCTCACAATAGATTTCAAATTAGAGGAAGAGGGCTTGCAGGGACAATCTTACTTC
Source organism: bacterium (assembly GCA_905221105.1). GTDB lineage: Bacteria > Bacillota > Bacilli > Lactobacillales > Streptococcaceae > Streptococcus. The sequence continues at coordinate 119,888 of CAJNBW010000002.1, read as the reverse complement.
ATAAAATCCTAGGATTTGCAGCTCAGAATGGTGCCGACATAGAACAACTAACCGATTTAGGTCATGAGCTTGCCCCAGAAATCGCAACGATTGGCTTTGCAAGGAAATCCGCTAGTCTACCCCAAACCACCCTTCCACTATTTAGCTTGGAAGAAGGAAATATTTCCTATGGTATTGGGATACATGGCGAAGAAGGATATCGTATTGTCCCATTTCAATCTTCGGAAATCCTTGCGAATGAAATTATAAGCAAATTAAGATTGCACTATCATTGGAAAAAGGGTGATCAATTTATATTGCTTGTAAATAATCTAGGTACTACCAGCAACCTAGAAATGGGCATATTTCTCAATGATCTCCTTCAACTCTTAGAAATTGAAGGAGTCACTATCACATTTATAAAATCAGGAACATTTATGACCAGTCTGGATATGGCAGGTATATCCGTAACTCTTTGCCCTGTAAAAAATAAACAATGGTTAGAAGCTCTCAATGCTTCAACGACAGCTTTTGCATGGTAATTTGCTTGTATAATCCAAAAGGGCCACATCACTTGGTAGCCCTTTTAAACTTATATAACTCTTGTAAGAACTCATTCTTTCTATTTCAAACAGTCCATCTATCCCTTACAATTCTTCTGATGAGCTTTGAGTTTTTTCAGAGCCCAGTCATAGTGACTGGAGGTGCTACTGACAAAGTAGGAACCTAGACTTGTCCCACCTGTCCACTTATAAACACCTTTGGTAAAGAGTTCGTCAGTGCTAAATCCTTCCACCAACTCTAAAACCTCTCTATGTGATTGCGCCAAGAGTCTAGTTGCTTCTTCTAATGTCGTTTTCTGGTGCTTCTTCCAAAAAGCGTCATTCATTTGTCCATAAGTTTTCCAATTATAAGGCTCAGGAAGAAAAGGTCTTTCAAGACCCTTTTGATTAGAATGTACCCAAGTTAAAAGTAATTGCTGCCATTCATAAAGATGAATCAAGACATCCCGTAGATTCTTATCCCTTTTCCAGTGAGCTTCTTTTTTCTTTGGGTCTCTTGAAAAATCAAATGGAGTCTGTAGCTCATCTTCACTTAGTTGGGAGATGAAACGATTGAGCTTGTCATAGTTTTCCTTAGAGGCCAGCACTAGCTCCTCTTTTGTTTTTGGTCTAGGCACAGGTGTACTCCCTCCATATCTCTAGTTATTATTAGAAATTTTTATCCTGTAGTCTCTGTTCAAGATTGAAACTCACAAATCTCTATAACTTATCCTTTAATTTCTCAACAAAGAGATAGGCTGCTGGACAGGTCAAGGTGTTCTTAATCGTTAGATGATTGATTTGATGGATCTTTTTGCGGTCTGTATGGGGAAATTCACGACAGGCCTTTGGACGAACGTCATAGATGGAACAGAGATTATCTCCCCCTAAAAATGGGCAAGGCATAGATTTGAAAACCTTGTCCCCATCTTCATCTACTTGCAAAAACTCTGCTTCAAAAGCGGGTAATTTCATTTTGAAATACTTGGCAATACGGGTAATATCTGCTTCCTTGAAGTCGGGCCCCAAAGTCTTACAACAGTTAGCACAGGCAGTACAATCAATCTCCGCAAAGACTTCTTGGTGAATCTGCTGGGCAATCTTGTCTAGGTTTTTAGGAGGTTTTTTCTTTAGATCAGCTAGCACTTTACGATGTTCCTTCTGCTTTTGTAAGGCTAGCTGGTGGTAATACTCAATATCAATTTCTTTAGACATGGTTTCTCTCTTATTCTAATTACTTCCCTCTATTATACCATGCCTCTAGAGCATTGAAAAGTGGACTTTATTAGACCATACTTTTTTCAACATACATCAAAAAACCTTGCAACTAGGTTACAAGGTTAATGACATTAATCGAAGTTAACGTATTCTTTTTGAAGTTCAAGAACTTCTTCCATTGTTGAACACTCTGTAAGGGCACGATTAGCGTACTCTTCCATCTTAGCAGTGTCCAATTTCTTCATCAAGCTACGTGTACGAAGTACAGATGTTGCTGACATAGAAAACTCATCCAAGCCCATTCCGACAAGAAGTGGAACAGCTTTTTGGTCACCAGCCATCTCACCACACATACCAGCCCATTTACCTTCAGCGTGAGCTGCCTTGATAACGTTGTTGATCAATCGAAGGATTGATGGGTTATATGGTTGGTAAAGATATGAAACTTGTTCGTTCATACGGTCTGCTGCCATTGAGTATTGGATCAAGTCGTTTGTACCAATTGACATGAAGTCTACTTCTTTTGCAAATTGGTCTGCAAGCATAGCTGCTGCAGGGATTTCAATCATGATACCAACTTGGATGTCATCCGCAACTGCAACACCTTCAGCAAGAAGGTTTGCTTTTTCTTCTTCATAAACTGCTTTGGCTGCACGGAATTCTTTCAATAGGGCAACCATTGGGAACATGATACGCAATTGACCATGAACAGAAGCACGAAGAAGGGCACGGATTTGTGTACGGAACATTGCATCTCCAGTTTCAGAAATAGAGATACGAAGGGCACGGAATCCAAGGAATGGGTTCATTTCATGTGGCATATCGAAGTAAGGAAGTTCCTTATCTCCACCGATATCCATTGTACGAACAACCACTGGTTTACCATTCATTCCCTCAAGAACAGTCTTGTATGCTTCATACTGCTCATCTTCTGTTGGGAAGTCTTGAGAATCCATGTACAAGAACTCTGTACGGTAAAGTCCAACAGCTTCAGCACCGTTGTTGTTAACACCTTCAACGTCTTTTGGAGTACCGATGTTAGCAGCCAACTCGAAGTGTTTACCGTCAGCAGTCACTGTTTGAGCATCTTTCAAAAGTGCCCATTCAGCTTTTTGTTTAGCATAAGCTTCACCAGCTGCTTTAAATTCTGCCGCTTGTTCATCTGTTGGGTTGATAATCACTTCACCAGTAATTCCGTTAACGGCAAGGATATCACCGTCTTTCACTACTTCAGTGATGTTATTTGTTCCCAATACAGCTGCAATTTCAAGTGTACGTGCCATGATAGCTGAGTGGCTTGTACGTCCACCGATGTTTGTTACAAAAGCTTTTACAAAGTTTTTGTCCAATTGAGCTGTATCAGATGGTGTCAAGTCATGTGCAATCACGATTACCTCTTCATTGATTGAAGCTGGGTTTGGCAATTTCTTACCAAGAAGGTTTGCCAATACACGTTTTGTAACGTCGCGGATATCCGCTGCACGTTCTTGCATGTATGGGTTATCTTCCATGCCTTCAAAGATAGTGATGAACATGTCAGTCACTTCTTTAAGACCTGCTTCTGCATTGACTTTCTTGGCACGAATTGTTTCTTTAATTTGACCAATCAATTCTGGGTCAGAAAGAACCATCAAATGAGCGTCAAAAACTTGAGCCGCTTCTTCACCAAGCGTACCTACAGCTTTCTCACGGATAAGAGAAAGCTCGTTTTGAGAAGCTTCAAGAGCTACATCCAAACGAGCCTCTTCTGCGTTTGTATCTTCGACTGAAATAGTCTCGAATGACAAATCCGGTTGAACGAGTAGATATGCTTTTGCAACTGCAACACCGTCAGATGCTGCGATTCCTTTAAGCATTTCTGTCATTTTCCTTATGCCAATCCTTCTTTTTCCATTGTTTCTGAGATTGCAGCGATAGCGTCATCTGCATCTGCACCTTCAGCTGAGATAGTTACGTCAGCACCTTGGCCAACACCAAGACTCATAACACCCATGATTGATTTAAGGTTAACTGATTTACCTTTGTACTCAAGAGTGATATCTGAAGCAAATTTGCTAGCAGTTTGTACCAACAATGTTGCTGGACGTGCGTGAATACCTGTTTCTGCCACTACGTGGAAATCTTTAGAAGCCATAGTTTGACTCTCCTTTTGTTCTTTCTTTTTTGAGTTATATGTGATAACCCTTACAATTTGGTATTATACCATCTTCTAGGATTTTTTTCAAGCATTTTATGGGATTTATTCGATTTCCTTTCAGATAACTTGCTGAAAATCTTCTATTCTAGATAACAAAACACAGGATATAGTTTTTTAAAAAACAACCTATAGGATAATTATCATCATTTTACAAAACAAACACTACATATTGTGTTTTGTTTAGCTATGTATAAAAACAGACCACTATATTTAGTTCTAAATTATTGACAAAATTTTAATTTCTGATATACTAAGAAAGTAATCTATTTTGAAAAAGGAGTTACATAATGGTAACCGTTTATTCTAAAAACAACTGTGTCCAATGTAAGATGACCAAACGTTTCTTGGACAGTAATAATGTCGCTTATCGTGAAATCAATCTTGATGAGCAACCTGAGTACATCGATCAAGTTAAAGAGCTCGGTTTCAGCGCAGCTCCTGTTATCCAAACACCAACTGAAGTCTTTTCAGGTTTCCAACCAGGAAAACTGAAACAATTAGCATAATCTTAGTACATCATCCAGAAGAGACTGCTTCTAGGGCTAACTTAGAAGCCTTTCTTTTGTAATTAGATAAGGGAAATTTTATGGGATTAAAACATCTTGAGGACGTGACCTACTTCCGTCTCAATAACGAAATCAACCGTCCTGTTAATGGACAAATCATGCTTCATAAAGATAAAGAAGCCTTGGATGCCTTCTTTAAAGAAAATGTAGTTCCAAACACTATGGTTTTTGATTCAATCAAAGATAAAATCAACTACCTCATTGAACACAACTACATCGAAACAGCCTTTATCAAGAAATACCGTCCAGAATTTTTGGAAGAATTGTCTCAATTTATCAAAGAACAAAACTTCCAATTCAAGTCTTTCATGGCTGCCTATAAATTTTACAATCAATATGCCTTGAAGACTAACGACGGTGAATACTATCTTGAAAGTATGGAAGACCGTGTCTTCTTCAACGCCCTTTATTTTGCTGACGGTGATGAGGCGATTGCAATTGATATTGCCAATGAAATCATCCACCAACGCTACCAACCCGCTACTCCTTCCTTCTTGAATGCTGGTCGTGCTCGTCGTGGGGAGTTGGTATCATGTTTCTTGATTCAGGTCACAGATGATATGAACTCTATTGGACGTTCTATCAACTCTGCTCTTCAACTTTCACGTATCGGTGGTGGTGTGGGAATTACTCTCAGCAACCTTCGTGAAGCTGGTGCTCCTATTAAAGGATATGAAGGAGCAGCTTCTGGCGTCGTTCCTGTTATGAAGCTTTTCGAAGACAGCTTCTCTTACTCAAACCAATTGGGGCAACGTCAAGGTGCCGGTGTTGTCTACCTCAACGTCTTTCACCCAGATATCATCGCCTTCCTTTCAACTAAGAAAGAAAATGCCGATGAAAAAGTTCGTGTTAAGACCCTTTCACTTGGTGTTGTAGTACCAGATAAATTCTACGAATTGGCTCGTAAAAATGAAGAAATGTACCTCTTCAGTCCTTACTCTGTAGAGCTTGAATATGGTGTACCATTCAACTATATCGACATCACTGAAAAATACGATGAATTGGTCGCAAATCCAAATATCCGCAAGACAAAAATCAAGGCGCGTGATTTAGAAACTGAAATCTCTAAATTGCAACAAGAGTCTGGTTACCCTTATGTAGTCAACATTGATACGGCTAACCGTGCTAACCCTGTTGATGGTAAGATTATCATGAGTAACTTGTGTTCTGAGATTCTTCAAGTCCAAGAACCAAGCTTGATCAACGATGCTCAAGAATTTCTTCAAATGGGAACAGACGTTTCATGTAACCTTGGTTCAACCAACGTGGTCAACATGATGACTTCACCTGACTTTGGTCGTTCTATCCGTGCTATGGTTCGTGCCCTTACGTTTGTTACAGACAGTTCACACATCGTAGCTGTCCCTACTATCGACCATGGAAATAGCCAAGCTCATACCTTTGGTCTTGGAGCTATGGGACTTCACAGTTACCTCGCCCAACAATTGATTGAATATGGATCGCCTGAGTCTGTTGAATTTACAAGCATCTACTTTATGCTTATGAACTACTGGACCTTGGTTGAGTCAAACAATATTGCGCGTGAACGTGGTATCACCTTCCACAACTTTGAAAAATCAGACTATGCTAAGGGAAGTTACTTCGACAAGTATGTAACTGGCGAATTTGTTCCAAAATCAGACCGTGTTGAAGAACTCTTCAAAGATGTCTTTATCCCAAGTGCTACTGACTGGGCTGAACTTCGTGACAAGGTTCAAGCAGATGGACTTTATCACCAAAACCGTCTTGCTGTAGCGCCAAATGGTTCTATCAGTTACATCAATGACGTTTCTGCTTCTATCCACCCGATTACGCAACGTATCGAAGAACGCCAAGAGAAGAAAATCGGTAAAATCTACTACCCTGCTGCTGGCTTGTCAACAGATACTATTCCTTACTACACTTCTGCCTATGACATGGATATGCGTAAGGTAATCGATGTTTACGCTGCTGCGACTGAGCACGTGGACCAAGGACTTTCACTCACTCTCTTCATGCGTAGTGACATTCCAAAAGGGCTTTACGAATGGAAGAAAGAAAACAAACAAACGACACGTGACTTGTCTATCCTACGTAACTATGCCTTTAACAAGGGTATCAAGTCTATCTACTACGTCCGTACTTTCACAGACGATGGTGGAGAAGTCGGTGCCAACCAATGTGAAAGCTGTGTGATTTAATCTTTGCTTGAGGAAACTACATTTTCTCAGATAAGTATTCATTCACCGTGCTAAACCGGAATAAGCATCTATACTATGAAATAACAAAAAAGTCGGGCTTCCGACTTTTTGTGCGATACTCCTCTAGAATTATGATAAAATAGAGATAATTGTGAGTTCGCAATACTAAACACAGAAAGAGATTTCAAATGGAAACTTACTACAAAGCCATTAACTGGAATGCCATCGAAGATGTCATCGACAAATCAACTTGGGAAAAACTGACGGAGCAATTCTGGCTCGATACACGTATCCCCTTGTCAAATGACCTAGACGACTGGAGAAAGCTATCTAACAAAGAGAAAGATTTGGTCGGAAAAGTCTTTGGTGGTTTAACCCTTCTAGACACTATGCAATCTGAAACTGGTGTTCAAGCCCTTCGCGCAGACATCCGTACACCACATGAGGAAGCTGTTTTCAATAACATCCAATTTATGGAATCTGTCCACGCAAAATCTTACTCTTCTATCTTCTCTACCTTGAATACCAAGGCTGAGATTGAAGAAATTTTCGAATGGACCAATACCAATCCTTACCTACAAAAGAAGGCTGAGATTGTCAACGAAATCTACCTAAACGGCAGCCCACTTGAAAAGAAAGTTGCCAGCGTCTTCCTTGAAACCTTCCTCTTCTACTCAGGTTTCTTCACTCCCCTCTACTATCTTGGTAACAACAAACTAGCCAACGTCGCTGAAATCATCAAATTGATCATTCGTGATGAGTCAGTTCACGGAACCTACATTGGTTACAAATTCCAACTTGGTTTTAATGAATTACCTGAAGAAGAGCAAGAAAAGCTCAAAGAATGGATGTACGACCTGCTCTACACTCTTTACGAGAATGAAGAAGGCTACACAGAAAGCCTCTATGACGGTGTTGGTTGGACGGAAGAAGTTAAAACCTTCCTTCGCTACAATGCCAACAAGGCACTCATGAACCTGGGACAAGATCCACTCTTCCCAGACTCAGCAGATGATGTCAACCCAATCGTCATGAACGGTATTTCAACAGGAACTTCTAACCACGACTTCTTCTCTCAAGTCGGAAATGGTTACCTTCTTGGTGAAGTTGAAGCCATGCAAGACGATGACTACAACTATGGTTTAGACTAAGTCAACAATTTCAGAAGTGATATCAATATCATGGTTTGTTTAAAACAACCATGATATTTTTGTTTTTTGTTTTCTTTTGTTTTTTAAATTGATTGATTGAACACTTTATGATAAAATAGTAATAGAAATAGAGGTGATAACGATGCTAAAGCAGGAAAAACTAGATAATATTCTAGAAACGGTAAATACAAAGGGAACTATTACTGTAAAAGAAATCATGACTCGCTTAGATGTGTCAGATATGACTGCTAGACGCTACTTACAAGAGTTGGCAGACAAGGATCTACTTGTTCGGGTACACGGGGGAGCTGAAAAAATTCGCACAGGTTCCATTTTAAACAATGAACGTTCCAATATTGAAAAACAAAGCTTACAGATTGCAGAAAAACAAGAAATTAGCCGTTTTGCAGGTCATTTAATCGATGAAGGTGAAACTATTTTTATCGGCCCTGGTACGACCTTGGAATCTTTTGCCCGCGAACTTCCAATTGATAATATTCGTGTTGTAACAAACAGTTTACCAGTCTTTCTCATCCTAAACGAACGAAAACTAACAGATTTGATTTTAATCGGTGGAAACTATCGCTCTATCACTGGAGCCTTTGTGGGAACTCTAACCTTGCAAAACTTGGCCAATTTACAATTTTCTAAAGCTTTCGTTAGCTGTAATGGTATTAAAGACAATGCGATTGCAACCTTTAGTGAAGAGGAAGGCGAATCTCAGCGCATCGCCCTCAATAATTCCAATAAGAAATACTTACTAGCTGACAATAGTAAGTTCAATAAATTTGATTTTTACACCTTCTACAATATCTCAGATATTGATACCATCGTCTCAGATTCTAAACTGAGCAAAGAAACATTCGAACAACTTTCGAAACAAACAAAAATTATTCTTTCTAAACCATAAAACGATCCCCACCGATTGGTGGGGATTTTTGTCAACAATTTAATCAATAGTCTGAGTTTCCGCTACTTTTCATGAAAAATAAGTACAATACCAAAGCTAATACCATACCTCCCAATCCCAATATGAACAATATCTTTTGAACTCTCATTCCCATTTCGGGAAGATTTTTACGTTTATCATTCTGTGTTCTACTACCATCATCTTTTCGAACCGACTGGTTAGTAGTCACTTCTTGGGAGGAAGTTAATGGTTCTGTTTTAGACTTTGGATCTTCTGATGAAGATAATGGTGGTTCTAGCCTTCCTTCATGGCTATCATCAGTTTGAGTCTGTTCTGACGGGGGTTAGGAATTTTCAGTTGCATCGATTCTTTTCAATTTCCAATCGTCAGTTGTTCCCCAAGCTCCCGCAGCTGCTGTAACTGATAGACCCACATTTACCTGAGTCTTTTCAGTCAGTTTAAACTCAACAACACTTTCTTTCCAAATAGCATAACCTTCCAAGTGTAGTTGATTCCCTTCTGAAATTGTATCATTGAACCTCACATAAGAGAAGATTCTTTCACTACTACCTGTTTTGTCCCCTTGCATTTGAATTGAAAACCGATAGGTTCCTGGTTCAAGAGTAACTGCTTGCTCTACTTGATAATCAATACTCTTATCTGACCAAAAATGAAGGGCATATTGATCCGTCTTAGGGGTATCACTCTGACGCTCAACATAGCTTTGACTAATCTTATAGGCTTCTAAGTTCTCTTCTTCGAAACTTCCGTTTTGAAGTAAATTTGTGGTGTCCTCGTCTTCTTTTTCTCTATTTTGATTATCCTTTTTCTCAGGTACTGTGCCATAACCTGTATTGACAAATTTAAATACCTTTAAAGATTGAAGGGCTTTTCCATTAAAATCAAATAGTGCTTGATTATCCCATTCAGATCCTCCATAATTTGATTCATCAACGTTAGGATCGTAAGAGATGGCATATGATGAGGCCCAGCCAGAACCATATTGCTCCCAAATAGGTAGGTTCGAATTTCTATCAGCTTTACCGACCGGTATCCAAGCAGGTTCCCAATAGAACACTCCTAAAGCACCTGCAGATTGACTTGTAGCAATCACATCACGCAAATTATTGGCCTGGCCTTGCACGGTTGGAGGGTACCCTCCATTCTTCGTTTGCTGATCAGATTTAATCACATTCTTCTGACCATCACCATCTTCCAATGTATAAGCATAACTTGTTTCTGCGATTAAAGTTTGTTTTCCATATTTTTCTCTAATCTCTGTCAAAACTGAATTTAAGTTTTCAAGACTTCCATGCCAAAATGAATAGTAACTCGTTGCAAAAACATCATAATCAATCTGATTCTCTTTTAGCTTTTCTGCATAATACAAGATCGTTGATTTCTTTTCTGGATTGGTGAAGTGTAAGGTTATCAATATGGATTTGTCAACATCCCTGACAGCCTGCGTACCCGCTTTAAATAACTGATAACGTTCGTCACCTGCTTCTCCTGCCATGCCACTGCTAGTTGTCTCATTCCCAACTTGAACCATACCAACATCAACACCCGAAGCACGCAGTGTGTTCAAACTTTCTTTTGTAAATTGATATAAAGCTTTAGATTTTTCATCGATCGTCATATTGGCCCAAGCTTTTGGAGAGACCTGTCGACCCGGATCTGCCCAGAAATCTGAATAGTGAAAATCCACCAAAACTCTCATCCCCGCAGCAGTAGCTCTTTTCCCAATTGCAATCGCCTTAGAGAGGTCACTATTGCCAGCACCGTACCCATGACCTTTGTCATCATAAGGGTTATTCCATATTCGAACACGAACATAATTGACGCCATTTTCTGCCAGAATAGTGATTAAATCTTTCTCGTTACCATTCTCATCATAATAGCGAACACCACTTTCTTCTTGGGCTATTAATGTTGAAATATCAGCTCCTTTAATAAAATCACTAGGTAAGTTTTCAACCTTTTCGACATAAAAATCATCATCTGCAAAGATATTTTTAACTGGTAAGATAAAGAGAAATACTAACAGAAAAGTCAACGAGATGAAATTGACCAATTTAGAATTATATCTCATATCATCACCTAAACATTAATCGAAATAGGATAGCACAAATGAAATGGCTCCTTTAGGATCACGTGTTAATTTAATGTATTCAGCGCCTTTTGTAGGAGCAAGTTTTATACCGAGGGCATCTGTGTCTTTCTTGATATCTTCATAAAATGAATTTACCTGTGGAGCCAGTATAATCATATCAAAGTTCTTCATGATTTCATAATGAGATCCATAAGCGCCAGCTGATGCTGAAATAGTGGCTCCTGTTTCTTTTGCTCCTTCAGTGATTGCATTTGCAAGCATAGCACTCGTGCCTGCTCCAGCACAAAGAACCAATACATTGATTGATTGATTCCCTAATTTGGTAACAACTTCTTTATTTGATACCGCCTCAGGATTAGACTGTTCTGTTCTTTCTTCGCTTGTTTTTTGTTTTTCTTCTTCGAGAAGTGAGGCATCATAAGCCTTGATAAATGGAAGATAGATAATGCTATCTACAAAAATTAAAACAAATACTAAGATGATTGCAAGAACGCTTACACCAGTGCCAAGGATCAATCCTATTGGAGCAGGAGTAGCCCAAGGTAGAACGTACATAAAACTATTCATTTTTAAGACATCTACAAAGAACTTGAAGATCCAAACATTTGCAATTGGTGCAAATAGAAATGGTACAAAGAAATATGGATTTAAAATAATTGGTGTGGCAAACAGTAAAGGTTCATTAACTGCAAAACTTACTGGAATGAAGGAAGCCTTACCTACAGCTTTTAATTGTTTTGATTTTGCAAAAAGGAGGAATAAGAAGGGAACAACTAACGTTGCACCTGTACCACCCATGGTACCAACGAAATTACCCAAACCAACTGTCAAAACATTTGAAGCCTGTTCTCCTGCCTTAACCAATTGAAGGTTTGTTTCAACATTTGCATAGATAACTGCTACAATCGCTGGTTCTACGATAGATGGTCCGTGTACACCTACAAACCAGAAGAGAGCCATCGCACCCCAGATAATAGCAATTCCTAGATAACCATCAGCGGCGCTGAATAATGGTTGCATTAAACTGATCACAGCCTCCGCAAATGAATGTCCAAAGAAATGGCGGATAAGCATATCAATAATGACTGCTGCAAAAACTGCAAATGAGAATGGGAAGATATCTCGGAAGGTTTGGGATATAGTCCCTGGCACTTCTTTAGGCATCTTAATCGTAATATCTTTCAAAACACAGAATTTATACATATTTACTGTGATAAAAGCTGCTACGAATGCTGCTAGAATTCCCTTTGTCCCCATGTAACCACTGGCAAGTCCCTTGTCTATTTGATCAACACTTAATAGGAGAAAACTAACGATAGAAGCTAGCATCACAGATACTGCATTAATCTTTTTGTTTGCAGGCATTTTTCTATTAACGGATTCAGCTAAACAACGTGCAGTTGTGGCAGAAACTAGGAGAGCAACTACTCCCATTGAATAGTTATATATTTTCCAAAGCCATGCTGAAACGTCTTCGGGCAATTTGACACCAAGAACATCCGGTATGGAAGCAATCAAGATAAAAATACTTGAATATAATATCGCTGGCATAGCTGCTAGGAAACCATCACGAATAGCGCCTAGATAAATGTTACGTGAGATCTTCTCGAAAAAGGGTTTTCCTTTTTCAATTTGTTGAATGAGTTTATTCATGATAAAACTCCCTACAATCAATGCCTAGTAGAAAGGGAGGAAAATTCTACTAAGCATTGGTTATATCCTTTCTTTTAAATTAATGATTTTTATAAAGTTCTATAAAATCCTGAATTAAATCACGAAGCAACAAGGTTGTCATCAGGTGATCCTGACCGTGGATAAAGATAAAACCAATATCCAAATCTTCACCAGCGGCTTCTTCTGCTAATAGTTTTGTCTGAGCATTATGGGCTTTCGCTAGATTCTCGTCAGCATCACGCATAGCTCGCTCAACATTTTCAAAGTTTCCAGACCTTGCTTCTTTTAATAGTTGCAACAGTGTACTGCGAGCGTCACCCGAGTATGCAACAATTTCAAATCCAAGCATTTGTAATTCATTTTTTTTCATATTTCAGTTCCTCTATTCTACAATTTTAGTCGTACTAATGTGCTTGTACCAATAAGCCGATGCCTTAGGATACCGTTTCTGTGTTTCAAAATCCACATAAAACAGACCATAACGTTTATTGTATCCATTTGACCAAGAAAACAGATCCATCAATGACCATAAGAAGTAACCTTTAACATTAACACCTGCTCTAATTGCTTTTGAAATTGCTTGTAGATAAACTTTAAGGTATTCAATCCGAGGTTGATCCATGATGATCCCATTATCAAATTGATCTTTATAACCCATACCATTTTCAGTGATGAAAATCTTATCGTAATGAGGATAGTCCGATTTGATTCGAAGCAATAAATCATATAGTCCTTCTGGATAAATAATCCAATCCCAGTCGGTTCTTGGAATTCCCTCTTTGTATATACGTTCTCCAATGCCTTTTACTTTATAAACAGAGGTCCCTTTATCACCAGTACCATTATGGTGAATTGCATTTTCACCATTATAAACCTTCACAAAGTGGCATTGATAATGATTAATTCCTAGATAATCATTCCGATGACTTGCCTTTTTCATTTCTTCAAAATCACTATCTAAGAATTCATATGTTGCCTGATTTGCTTGACAGATCTCCTCTAGTGCATCGAGAGTCTCTTTTGAATAATATCCTAAGTATGTAGCATCTAGCAAAAAACGAATTGAAAGGGCATCATCTAGAAATGCTGCATGTTTGTCTTCTTCACTATCACTCGCAGGATATTTCGTTTCAAGAGAATGGACTACTCCAATTTCTCCTTGATAGCCACCATCTTTAAACAAATTAACTACTCTGGCATGTGCATACATCATATTGTGCAGGCATTGAATTACTTTTGAAAGGTCATATTTAATTCCTGGTGGAAAAATACCGAGAAGGTATTGATTTGTTGCTACTGGATAGATTTCATTAAAAGTACTCCAATGTAGAACTTCTGTAAATTCTTCAAAGCAGAACTTTGCAAAATTTACAAATGCTTCAATTGTATCCCTATTTAAGAAATCGCCATTATCAAATAATACTTTTGGCGTATCAAAGTGATGGAGGGTTACAAAAGCTGTAATCTGTCTTTTTTTACATTCTGCAAATACTCTATGATAATAGTCCACACCTTCCTGATTCACTTCACCAGTACCATTTGGAAAGATACGACTCCAAGCTATAGACAAACGAAGTCCATTGACACCAAACTTTTCGCAAAGTTCAATATCCTTTGGATACTGATGATAAAAATCACTAGCAGGATCTGGACTAAAGCGACCCTGTTCTGACAAAAATTCATCCCAGGCCACCGGACCCTTTCCTCCTTCTTGTGTTGCTCCTTCAACTTGATAGGCAGCTGTAGCTCCACCAAAAATAAAATCTTCTGGTAATTTGTACATGTTTTTCTCCTTATTTTAACAAGCGTTGAATATGTAAAACGAGATATACACGCTCGCTTCTCGATAAATCAATGTTTAGTTCTCTTTCAATCACTTGGTGAATTCTCTGTCCAATCTGATAAGCCTTAGGATAATCCAACTTAACATGCTCTTCCAATGGTATTAACGGAGTCATATCTTGTTTATCATTCTGAAGACGATTTACTAGATAGGACAAATGAATCATCAAGCGATCATATAAATTACTATTTTCAGTATTTCTTTCAATATGAAATTTTGATAGTTCATTTTCAACTATGCTTAAAACTCTCTTTGCAACATTCTCGGCTAACTCTTCTGATAATTCATACTCACCCTTTGCATTGATATAATGTAAAGCAATCCTAGCAATTTCATCTTCAGGAAACACAATCGATAATTTCCTATTTAAAATTTTAATTGTATCTCGAGCCATTGAAAATTCTGTGACATATTCATTTGAAATGTCAGGAAGATGACTTTTTTGATACGAACCACTTAATAATTTTTTATAGACGGAGTATAGGTGATCAGTCAAAGTAACGTAAAGGTATTCTTGGATGGGAAAGTGATACTTTTCGACGACTTCATCAATCGTGCTATAGCCTATCGTTAGTATATCTAATGGAATATCTCTTAAGAGAGTCTGAAAGTTTTCTCTGGACTCTTCCGTCTTCATCCGAAAGATCTTCTCTACTTGGTTTTCAGAAATTAAGTCTCCCTTCTTTTTTCCAAATGTAATCCCCTTACCAATCACAATCACTTCTTCTCCTTTATCATTTCTGACAAGTGAAACATTATGGTTCATTGGTTTTAGAATTCGATACATGACAACCTCCTTTTGTATATTAAAGGTATATGAGTACAAAAAATGACCACAAATGAGGTTAGAAAATTAACTATTTTCTAATTCATCTGTGATCATGCCTAATATTACTTAGTAACACTCACTACTATTAAACTATGGTTTAATTATAACACTAAGATAAAAGATTGTAAACACTTTCAATCAATAAAATTCCATTTTTAGACGAAAATACTCAAACAGTCCAATTCTTATTTTACACGCGTTCTTTCCATGAAGTCGCTGTTGTTTGAAGAACTTTGTTGAGCTCGTCAATATTTTCAAAACCAGTTGTGCGAAGCCATTCGCGAGCTGCTGCTTCACCATCTTTGATGTAAGCTTCAACTGATCCAGCCCATGTAGCACGGCCACAAAGAACTCCGTTGAAGTTTGCACCTGATTCATGAGCAAATACAAGAGTATCTTGGAAGAGTTTAGCTGATACACCAGCACTCAAGTAGATGTATGGCAAGTTAGTTGCTTCATCTTGTGCTTTGAAGAAGGCTGCTGCTTCTTCACGTGTATAAACTACTTCACCTTCAGCGAAGCCTTCAACATATTTAATGTTAACAGGAACTTCTACTTTCAAGACATCAATGTTAAAGCGTGGGTCTGAGAAGACTTTCATAGCCCCGATAACTTTGTGTGGTTTTACTTTCGCGTATTCTACAGAACCTGCGTCCGCAATTTTTTCATCGTAAGCAAGGATTTCAAGGAAGAATGGGATATCTTCAGCCACACACTCAGAACCGATACGTTCGATGTAAGCTTGTTTTTCTTGGTTGAGTTCGTCTGAGCTATCTACATCATAGTAAAGCAAGAATTTAACTGCATCTGCACCTTCTTCTTTAATACGTTTTGCAGACCAAACATCCAAGCAGTCTGGCAAACGTTTTGTACTTGTTGTATCATAACCTGTTTTTTCATAAGCAAGGAGAAGACCAGCTTTTTCATCAAGAGCTTTAGTTGCTGGAAGTCCATACTCAGGGTCAAGAAGCATAGATGAAGCGTATTTAGTCAATTCATCTGCTACCAAGACTTTAAGTTCTTCCATTTGAGCCACAGTTGGTTCTTCTGTTTGGTGTTGAGCCATAAGGCGTTTCAAAGCACCACGTTGGTCAAAAGCAAGAGCTGAGATGATACCATTTTCATCAGAAAGTTTTTCTAAGCGTGCACGTTTTTGTTCTGTTAAAGCCATTTTATACCCCTTTTACTATTAATTGATTATATAGAGCTTGATAGTTAGCCATGTTGACATGACCAGTCATTTTTTCTTGAGCATTGAGCATACCAAGGACATTTGCCTTGATGAGGAGTTCTTCATCCGATTCTTTATGAAGAAGACCTGAAGAAATCCCTGCCACAGTAGAGTCTCCAGATCCGACAGGATTGACTACCTGGATTCTAGGAATATCCACCTTGTAGAAAGTGTCCCCATGTTTGGCAAAGGCACCGTTAGCACCAAGTGAAACGATAATCCATTCAATCCCTGCAAACAATGGTTCTTGAAGGACTTCTTTTAATTCATCCAAATCCTCAGAAACTTCTCTTCCTAGAAGTTGAGACAATTCCTCATTATTTGGTTTGATGACTGTTGGTTTATGTGGTGATTCAAGAACCGCCTGAAGTGCTGCACCAGAGCAGTCCAAGACTACAGGTTTGCCAGCTTGATTCGCAAGTTCTACCAAGCTCGCATAGTAATCAACTGGAAGACCAGCTGGTAAACTACCTGAGATAGCTACTACTTCAACTGACTCCAAAAGATTTTTGAAATGTTCCAAAAAGTCTTGACCTTCCTGTTCCAATACTACAGGACCTTTTTCAAGAACTTCTGTTTGGTTATCTCCGTGGAGAATAGCGATACAGTTACGAGTTTCTCCCTGAATAGAGAAGAAATCTTTCTTAACCTTATCATCGATATGTTCAACCAAAAACTCACCAAGTTTACCACCCACTAAACCAGTAGCAAGAACAGAATCCCCAAATTCTGAAAGTACTCGGGTAACATTGAGTCCCTTACCACCAGCCGTTTTGGTTACATCCACCACACGATTGACAGTATCAATCTTCAACTCATCCAAGGGATAGGAAATATCGATGGATGGGTTCATTGTGACTGTTAAAATCATAGGTTACCTCTTAGTCGTGGTATTCTCCGCGATCCCATTTTTCAAGGAATTCAGTGAAGAAGTTTGCGTCTGTTTGTTGAGCATTGTGACTTTCAACGTGTTCAATTTTCGCAATCAATTTTTTGTTTTCTTCAGATGGTTTGTATTCAGCACGGATGAAAGCTTCGATGATATCACACATAAGCAATTCACCAGTAATCTTACCACCAAAACCGATAACGTTGGCGTTCAATTGTTCTTTAGCATAAAGGGCTGTTGTCATATCACGAACCAAGGCAGAACGGACACCTGGAACTTTATTTACAGCGTTGTTGATACCAACACCAGTACCACAGATACATACCCCAAGATCAGCTTGACCGCTAGTTACAGCTTCACCAACTTTTTTACCAAAGATTGGGTAGTGAGTACGTGTGTGGTCATATGTACCAAAGTCAATGACTTCATATCCTTTTGATTTCAAAAATTCTGAAACCGCCATTTTTTCATCTGTTACGATGTGGTCACATCCAATTGCAATTCTCATTTTTAACTTACCTTTCTTACTGTAATCTAATTAGCACATTTTGTTCAACATATCGACACGAATTTGGTGACGTCCGCCATCGTATTTACCGTTAACAAATCCTTTAGCGATGTTTTTAGCCAATTCATCACCAACAAGTTGTGCACCCATAGTGATCATACGTGAGTTGTTGTGGCCACGAGTCATATAAGCTGAACGTTCGTCAGATACTTCTGCAGCAACCATTCCTTTGATTTTAGTTGCAACCATGAATGGACCAGCACCATAAGCATCAATCACGATACCAAGGTTTTGTTCTTCTTTGTTTACTTCTGCAGCAACAGCAAGAGTCACATCAACAAAGTCTTGACCTTCAGCTGTAACATCCACAACGTGGAAGTTTTCTTTTTCCAAGAAGTCTTTCACAACTTCTTTCAATCTCAAACCTGCAGCATCTGCACCGATAACAATAGACATATTGTATACTCCTTTTTATTTTTCTAGGCTAGTAAAGGCTTTTATAGTTAGCAGTTTACCTACAAAAGCTTTCTAGCAGTTTATTGACAAATTGGATTGAATGAGATGAATGACACCTTATTCAAGTTTAGGAAATCAATTTCCTAGAATAATTTCTCCTTCAAAGAGAATATAACAAGCGATTGTTTGTTCGTTACAAACATCATTTGTTGCTTACAAACACAATATACTCCTATTTTATGAAAAAGTCAACAGTTAATGTTTGTTTTTGTGTTTTTTTATCTAAAAGATTTCGATATCAAAACCAATTTGATCCGCTTGACCAGGCTCTAAGAGACGAACATTCTTCTTATCTTCTAGATGATCTCCTTCTTCAAGGGATGTTGACAAGCCAGACCATGGTTCAAAAGCAATGAAAGGCCCTTTATTCAAAGTTGACCAGATAATAAGGTTTGGAAACTCTGCAAAGTGTACTTTCAACCCTTTATCATGTTTACGAGAACGAAGGGCAATTGTTCTAGATTGCAATTCATCTAAGGTAACTGCATCAGTACTGAAAAGATCATAGCTGAGGTCTACTTCTTTTTGACCTTCTAACCATGGACTTCTATCTTGGAAATCCAACATACCTGTTTCTGGGAAAGGGCGTGGAACAGAGCAAGTCTCTTCTTTCTCAAACTCTAAATAGTAATCTTCATAGACTTCATCATCAAGTAGAGGACAATTAAATCCTGGATGCCCACCAATAAAGTAAGGCATGATCTTGCTAGTTTCTTTATTGAAAATCTTGTATTGAGTCCGTACTGTCTTACCAGTAAGGCTATAAGTGATTTCTAGGCGGAAATGATAAGGGTAGTTTTGATAGCTATTCTCATCGTCTTCAATTGCAAAAGTTACACTCTTATCTGTTTGTTTGACTAATTCAAATTCTTTCTTACGAACCAAACCATGACGAGGAATCTTTCCTTTGCTTTCTTGCCCTTTCTCATCTATATAGAAAGCTGTATCCTCTCTTAAAGAGCCACAAATAGGGAAGAGAACAGGAGCTTGTCCACTCCAATAAGTAGCATCTCCTTGCCACAAATACTCAAGACCTTCAGCATCTTTTATAGAAGAAAGAGCCCCACCAAAACTGTTAAATTGAACTCTTAGTTGTTCTGATTTTAATTCAATTACCATTATTTTCTCCGATTTCTTGATAGTTTATAAAAAACTAGGCTGTCACTCCTAATGGATGTCGACAACCTAGCTTTAACAATTTACATTTTATAGGAGCGCATTATTTTGCTTTTGCTGCGTACTCTTCGTTACGTTTGATCATTTGTTTTCTGTACCAAGCAAAGATACCGATATAGAATACAAGGAAGACTACAGCACCAAGGATTGCTTTGATATCACCTGTTGTAGTGTTACCAATTGTCCAACCAAGAAGTTTTTCGATTGGTCCCTCAAGAGTTGAGTGAGTAATCAATTGAGTTTGACTCACACCTGCTGGGAAGGCACCTACACCTTTAGCAAGTTCTGTTGCAAATGGCGCGATAAGTGTACCTGAAAGAAGGAAGAGTGGCAACAAGAGTGTTCCGAAGATAATCATACGGAGCAATTTACCACGTGTTACAACCAAGAGAGCTGGAGTAACACCCATAGCGATGATACCTGCAAGTGGCAAGATACCATTTCCGACTTTTGAAAGAAGCACTGCTTCAACCAACATGATTGGTGCAAGTACGTTAGCACAAGCCCAGATTTCAGCACGACCAGCGATGAAAGGCCAGTCAAGACCGATGTTGAATTTACGTCCTTGAAGACGTTTAGTAGCAACGTTTGTAATACCTTGTGAAAGTGGTTCTACGGCAGCGATGAACCATGAACCAATAAGTGAGAAGAGTTCCAAAGATACACCAGCTGTCAAACCAAGAGACAACCAACCTTTGATAACTAGACGCCATTTATCTGCATCTGCAACACCTGCAACTGGATGTGGAGTTCCCATAATACCGATAACGATACCAAGGATGAAACCGATGAAGAATTTAGATCCCCAGAAACCGATTTTCTTGTTCAATTTTGCAGCGTCAAAGTCATATTTATCAAGACCTGGGAAGAATTTTTCAAAAATCTTATCCAAAACCATGATAACTGGGTTCATCATGTAGTTCATGTGAGTTGATGTCATTGGTGATGAACTTGGAGCGTTAAGAAGGTCATCAAATGTAGGTTTCATCAAGTCAGAGTTGATGATTTTAAGAACCCCAACAAGTACAATAGCTGCTGTAGCAATCAATAGTGAAACCCCTTGGCTCACACCGTTGTTGTCTGCATACCATTTAATCAAAAGACCTGTGATAGACAAGTGCCAGATATCGAAGATATCAACGTCAAGTGTATCAGTTTTCTTCATAGCAAGCATCACTACGTTGACAATCAACATGATGAGCAAGAAGTAAAGTGTCCAAGCAGAACCCCAAGTGATTGTAGCAAGTGGTGCCCAACCAACGTCGGTAATACTCAATTGAATACCAGTATTTTCAACGAATTTTGCAAGTGATGCTGAGAAAGCACCATTTAGCATACCGATGATGGCACCGATACCTGTAAGAGCGATGGCAAGTTTGATACCACCTTCAAGCGCTTTGGAGAATTTCACTCCAAAAAGTAAAGCCAATACTGTCAAAATGATTAACATGATGACAGGTCCACCCATATCTAAGATAGGTGTGAAAAATTCTTTGATTAGACCAAAGATTGCATCCATAACAGTTCCTCCCTTTTTTATTTATGAATGTTAACAAATTAAAATTAGCTTAATCCGTGTTCTTTAATAGCTGCTTCAATATTGTCAAATACTGGAGCACTCATAGCTGGGATACGGAATAAGATTGGTCCAGCTTCAATAACTGGAATACCTGGGTCAAAACCAAGATCTGTAGCAGCAATTGGTGTAAAAATGTCATAACCTTTGATAAGGTCTTCGTTAACGTCTTTAACCATTACCGCATCACAGTGAACATCAAAACCACGATTTGAAAGTTCTTCTTCAAGAGCACTTTTTATTTGGTGGCTTGAGTTAACACCTGCACCGCAGGCAGCAAGAATTTTAATCATATGGATTTCCTCCGATTTAATATTTTTAATAGACAAGATTAAGCGGTTGCTTCAGAGATATAAGTATAGAGAGCTTCTGGTTCAGAAATTTTAGCCAAATCTTCCAAATGGCCATTTCCTGTAAAGAAGTCCATCAACTGAGCAAGAATGTTCGTTTGACTTGAACTTGAGTTATTAATGATAAAGAAGAGCAAGGATACTTCTACTTCCTTATCTGGCGCAATCATATTATGGAAAGTCACAGGTTTATCTAGACGAACAACCACAACTTTTTCGGCAAGATTATGAATCGTATCTGTGTGAGGAATAGCCACATTCGGCAAATCCTTACCCAAAAATTCCATATCTAAGCCAGTTGGAAATGACTTTTCACGCGTGATCAAGGCTTCACGATAGGTTGGAGTTACGATTTCTCGTTCTTCCAATAAAGTTGCAACCTGATCAAAGAGATGTTCTTGATTATCCGCTTCTAAGCAAAACACAAGGTTTTTGTCAAAGAAATGATCTAATCCCATAAGGTTTTCCCTTCTTTCCATTAACTTTATGCTATAAGTATAACACTATATGAAATCGTTGTCAATGATTTTCTGTTGTTTTTTGTCTCTTTTTTTATATTTTTGTTGTTTTTATAGTTTGACTTATAAAAACAAACACCTAAACAAACACACCAAACATTTTTTCTGTTCTAGAAACTAAAAAAGCAGACCATTTAAGCCTGCTTTACTATTGATTCTGATATAAATTTCCTGTGAACAAGGAAAAGCAATTATGATAACTTATTCTTCATCCATACTCAAGACGCTGAGGAAGGCTTCTTGCGGAACTTCTACTGATCCGATGGCTTTCATGCGTTTCTTACCAGCTTTTTGTTTTTCAAGGAGTTTACGCTTACGAGAAACGTCACCACCGTAACACTTAGCAAGTACGTTCTTACGAAGGGCCTTGATATCTGTACGAGCCACAATCTTGTGTCCGATTGCTGCTTGAATTGGCACCTCAAATTGTTGACGAGGGATGATTTTCTTGAGCTTATCAACGATGAGTTTTCCACGTTCGTAGGCAAAGTCCTTGTGAACGATAAAGCTGAGGGCATCTACCTTGTCTCCATTGAGAAGGATGTCCATTTTGACTAGCTTAGATGGGCGGTACTCTGACAATTCGTAGTCAAAGCTTGCATAACCACGTGTTGAAGATTTGAGCTTATCAAAGAAATCAAAGACGATTTCAGCAAGTGGAATTTGATATATGACATTAACACGATTGTCATCAATATAGTCCATAGTCACAAAGTCCCCACGCTTGCGCTGAGCCAATTCCATTACTGCTCCGACAAACTCCTGCGGTACCATGATTTGCGCCTTAACATAAGGCTCTTCAATGGTCGCAATCTTGGTTGGATCTGGGAACTCAGACGGGTTTGACACATCCATAGACTCTCCGTCGGTTAAATTAACCTTGTAAATAACAGACGGAGCTGTCATGATGAGGTCAATATTGAACTCACGCTCTAAACGTTCTTGGATAACATCCATATGGAGAAGTCCAAGGAAACCACAACGGAAACCAAATCCAAGTGCCTGAGATGTTTCTGGTTCAAACTGCAAGCTGGCATCATTTAGTTGCAATTTTTCAAGGGCTTCACGAAGATCATTGTACTTGTTTGATTCGATTGGATAGAGACCCGCAAAGACCATCGGATTCATCTGCTTATAGCCATGTAATGGCTCTGCCGCAGGATTGGTTGCCAAGGTAACGGTATCACCCACACGAGTATCCTGAACAGTCTTGATAGAAGCCGCAATATAACCAACGTCACCAGTCGCAAGGAAATCACGACCAACTGCTTTCGGAGTAAAAATACCGACTTCGGTCACATCAAAGGTCTTGCCATTACTCATAAGCTGAATCTTATCGCCAGGTTTGACAACCCCATCCATGACACGCACTTGGAGGATAACTCCACGGTAAGCATCGTAAACAGAGTCGAAAATTAAGGCCTTAAGTGGTGCTGTAACATCACCCGTTGGAGCTGGCACTTTCTCTACGATTTGCTCGAGAATTTCTTCGATACCAATACCAGCCTTGGCAGAAGCTAAAACTG
Organism: bacterium; assembly: GCA_905221105.1. GTDB lineage: Bacteria > Bacillota > Bacilli > Lactobacillales > Streptococcaceae > Streptococcus. Next base: position 96,396 of record CAJNBW010000002.1, on the reverse strand, counting down.
CTTCACTGGCATCCAAACCAATGACATCTTCAATCTCTGTACGCACGCGCTCAGGGTCTGCAGCTGGTAGGTCAATTTTGTTAATGACTGGCATGATTTCCAAATCATTGTCCAAGGCTAGATACACGTTGGCAAGGGTTTGAGCCTCAATCCCTTGGGCAGCATCGACAACCAAAATCGCCCCCTCACAAGCAGCTAGCGAACGTGAAACTTCATAAGTGAAGTCAACGTGCCCCGGCGTGTCAATCAAGTGGAAAATATAAGTTTCCCCATTTTTTGCAGTATAATTCAGCTCGATGGCATTCAACTTAATGGTAATCCCACGTTCTCGCTCTAGATCCATGCTATCCAAAAGCTGGGCCTGCATTTCACGGCTTGAAACTGTCTCTGTCTTTTCCAAAATGCGGTCTGCTAGAGTCGACTTCCCATGGTCAATATGGGCGATAATAGAGAAGTTACGGATCTTCTCCTGTCGTTTTTTCAATTCTTCTAAGTTCATGATTCTCTTCCTTTCAGGGTATCTATTTATTATAAATTGTTTTTGATATTTTGACAAGACCATACCCTGTTAGGAGTACTAATCTTCAGCGACAAAGCCGTCATTTTCAATAAAGTGATGTTCTGTCATTCCTTGGTCTGTAAAGACAATCCCATGAAGGACACCACCATAGACAGCTCCTCCATCCATCCCAATCTTGCAATCTTCTGTAGTCCAAAGTTCAGCAGTACCACGCTCTTGCTTCAACAAACCATAAACTGGTGTATGACCAAAGACAATGGTTTTTCCAGTATGATTTTCAGCTTCGTGGAATGGTTTTCTGAGCCAGACTTTCTTATAATCTGTTGTTTCATGCCAATCATCCAAAGTTAAATCAATACCTGCGTGAACAAAGATATACTTATCTGTCTCTACCACAAATGGCATTTGACGAATAAATTCGACCAAATCTGCCGCTTTAGTAGCAACACGCTTGGCATCTTCTACTCCGTCAACAGGAGCATCCAAGGGACGACCTAGGATAGAGTTAATGGTTGTATCTCCACCATTGCGACGATAGTGGTCATAGCTTTCTTCTGGGTCATCGAGCCAAGTCAAAAACATATACTCGTGGTTTCCTGACAAACAGATAGCTCCTTGATTATCCACCAATTCCTTAACCATCTCTAGGACACGACGACTATCCTCACCGCGATCAATCAAATCTCCTAGAAAGAGCAACTGGGTTTGACCATCCCAAGTTTTGAGAAGGTCTTCTAGCATCCCAGCTTTTCCGTGAACGTCTCCAATTACATAATAGTTTGTCATCTTATTTCTCCCTGTTTCTCAACAATTCTCTAGCTTGCGTCAGGGCTGCTTCCGTCACATCATCACCTGCCAACATCTTGGCAACTTCCTCCACTCGCTCTTCAACCGTCAAGAGACGAACAGTCGAAACGGTTGAATGGTCATTGCTAATCTTCTCAATAAAGAATTGATAATCTGCAATCGCAATCACTTGTGGCAAATGGGAAATAGCCAGTACCTGACCATGCTGGCCAATCTTGTGAATCTTCTGTGCAATAGCTTGAGCTACACGACCTGAAACTCCCGTATCCACCTCGTCAAAGACAATACTAGTCTTACCTTCTTTGCGAGAAAAGGCAGATTTAATGGCTAGCATGAGACGGGATAATTCCCCACCAGACGCAACCTTGACCAAGGGTTTAAAGTCTTCGCCAGGGTTGGTTGATATGTAAAACTCAACCGTCTCATTACCCTCACGGCTGAATTTGCCCTTGCTAAAACGAACCTGAAACTGGGCTTTTTCCATATAAAGGTCTTGCAGTTCTTGTTTAATTTCTGCTTCAAGCTGCTGGGCCAAGTCATGACGAGCAGAGGCAAGTTGACCTGCCAAATCGACAAGGGTGACTTCCAATTTTTTAAGCTCTGCTTCCATGTCTTCAGACGAAAGATTATTGCCTGTCAAGAGATTGTATTCTTCTGTAATTTTGGCAAAATAAAGCAAGACATCGTCTACAGTCCCACCATACTTACGGGTAATAGTATGAAGGAGATCCAAACGATTCTCAACCTGCATGAGACGATTGCCATCAAAATCAAGATCCTCAATAATAGCTTCCAAACGTTTGATAATATCTTCTAAGACATAGTAGGTCTCAGAAAGAGAGCTTGAAATTTCACGGTATTCAGGGTCATACTCTTCGACACTTTCCATGTCATTCATGGCCGAACGAACATTGGCTAGACTTGAAAAGTCTTCATTGTCCAACATGCTGTAGGCATTGGTCAGCGTATCCGCAATATTTTTATGGTTGAGGAGTTTATCTCGCTCTTCGTTGAGAGCCAAGTCTTCTCCAGCCTGCAAGTTTGCAGCCTCAATCTCTGCCATTTGAAATTCCAACATTTCAATACGAGCCTTGTGTTCCTGTTGGTTTTTCTTGACTTCCAGAACCTGCTTGCGCATTTTTCGATAAGCATCAAAACTCGTCTGATAGGTTTCTTTCAATTCCCAAAAAGCGGCATCGCCAAATTCATCCAACATCTGGATATGCAGTTGAGGACGCATTAACTCCTCTTGGTCATGCTGACCATGAATATCCACAAGATGTTGCCCAATAGCACGCAAAACCGACAGATTGACCATCTGACCATTCACACGGCTAATACTACGGCCGTTTTGCAGAATTTCCCGACGGATGATAATTTCATCCCCCAATTCCAAACCTTGCTCATCAAAAATTTCCTGTAAAAGGCGACTATTCTCAACTGAGAAAAGCCCCTCAATCTCTGCCTTTGGTGCACCATGACGAATAACATCTGTCGTCGCACGAGCTCCCAACATCATATTCATGGCATCAATGATAATCGACTTCCCTGCACCTGTCTCACCAGTCAGGACAGTCATCCCCTTTTCAAAATTGAGGGAAATAGCCTCAATAATGGCAAAGTTTTTTATCGAAATTTCAAGTAACATATAGACCTACCAATTTTTTACTTGTTCAAAGATTTCCTCAGCTAGACTTTCACTTCTGGCAATGACTAAAATCGAGCTATCATCAGCCAAACAGCTGAAAATCTTGTCCGCAAAAGTCTCGACTAACTGAGCTTTTACAAAAGCCGTATTTCCTGGGATAACCTGGAGATTGATCATCTTGTCCATCAAGTCTGCAGACTCAATATTGTCTTCAGCCAGTTGCAAACTTTTTACGATTGATTTTGGCAATTCATAGACATAGGTGTTGTCTCTCAAAGGAATTTTGACAATACCTAGTTCTTTGATATCTCGGGATACAGTTGCTTGAGTGGCAGTGATACCTGCCTCTTTCAAATGTTCTACGATTTCTTCCTGCGTGCCGATTTGATAATCTGTCACAAATCGTCTAATTTTTTCAAGTCTCTCTTTTTTATTCATTTTTAAATTGACTATGCGCCCTCTCTACTACTTCTTCAATATCAGCAAGAACCTGATTGCTTGCTGACTCTTCTTTTTTCAAATACGCTAAAAACTCAATATTGCCATGACCACCTTGGATGGGAGAAAAGTCCAAACCCAGAACTGAAAAGCCTTCCTCTACTGCCATAGCTGTGACAGATTCAAGGACATTTTGATGAACCTTAGCATCGCGAATAATACCATTTTTCCCAATCTGCTCACGTCCTGCTTCAAATTGGGGCTTAACTAGAGCCACAACCTGACCTTGATCTGCCAAGACTCGGTGCAAGGCTGGCAAAATCAGACTGAGAGAAATAAAACTCACATCAATACTGGCAAAGCTCGGTTCCTTTTCGAAATCAGTCTTTTCAGCATAGCGAAAATTGAACTGCTCCATGCTGACCACTCGTGGGTCTTGGCGTAATTTCCATGCCAATTGATTGGTACCAACATCAACTGCAAAGACTAACTCAGCACCATTTTGCAACATGACATCGGTAAAACCTCCAGTAGAAGCTCCAATATCAATCGTTGTTGCTCCTTCAACTGACAAATCAAAGACTTGCAAGGCCTTCTCCAATTTCAAACCACCACGGCTGACATACTTGAGCTTCTCGCCCTTGAGTTTCAGCTCAGTGTCGTCTGGAATTTTCTCTCCTGGTTTATCAAACCGTTCTCCATTCAGAACTGCTACGACTAGACCAGCCATGACGCCGCGCTTGGCCTGTTCTCGCGTTTCAAACAAGCCCTGTTTATAAGCTAGTACATCCACTCTTTCCTTAGCCATTGATTCTCAAACTTTCTACTACACTTACAATCGATTCTGTTTCAAAGGGAACCTGCTGGGCAATTTCTTCTAATTTAGCCTCGGCTTGATCAAGAGTTTGGTTACAAAAGGCAATTGCCTCTTCCAAGCCCAATAAGGCTGGATAGGTTGACTTTTCTGCCTGCAAGTCCTTTTGCGGTGTCTTGCCGATTTCCTCAAAACTAGCTGTCACATCAAGCACATCGTCTCTAACTTGAAAGGCAAGTCCAATCAATTCACCTACAGTTTTCAGTTTTACTTGCATTTCAGGTGCCAATTCAGCTATAATAGCAGCTGCCTGGAAGGGATAGGCTAGTAGTTTCCCAGTCTTATTGGCATGAATGGTCTGGAGTTCTTCCAAAGACAAATGCTGGTGTTCGCCTTCCATGTCCAAAACCTGCCCTGCTACCATGCCTAGACTACCTGAAGCAAGCGATAAATTAGCAATCAAGTCCACTTTGATTTGACTTGGCAAATCTGCCTGCGCAATCAAGGCATAAGGATCTAGGAACAAGGCATCTCCAGCCAAAATGGCCATCGCTTCACCGAATTTCTTATGATTGGTCAAACGCCCTCTACGATAATCATCATCATCCATGGCAGGAAGGTCATCGTGAATCAAGCTTCCTGTATGAATCATTTCCAAGGCCGCAGCCACTTGGGCATGATCAGGTTTGATAGCGACCTGCAAGGCTTCCAAAACTTCTAACAAGAGAAAAGGCCGAATACGCTTGCCACCAGCATGAATGGAATAGAGAACGGACTCTCGCAAACTAGAGGCGAACTGCTGGTCTCCATAAAACTTTTCCAAAGCCGACTCGACAAGAGCTAATTTTTCTTGCTTCTTCATTCAAAATCACTTTCTGTTCCGTCTTCTTGCATGACCTTGACCAAGGTCTTTTCAGCCTTGTCCAGCGTCGCTTGGAGCTCTTTGGACAAGACCATGCCCTTTTGAAAGGCAGCAATTGCATCTTCCAGAGCAATTTCACCATTTTCCAAACTTTGGACAATGGTCTCCAGTTCTGCTAGATTTTCCTCAAATTTCTTTTGTTTTGACATCTTTAACCTCTAATTCTACTTGACCATCTCGCATCAAAAGCATTACTTGGTCTTTCTTCTTCAAATTTTCAACCGAATCTACAACGGACTCTTCTTTTTTGACAATAGCATAACCACGCGCCACGATTCGACTGGTATCCAACATCAGTAAGGCTTCTGATAATCTCTTGACTTCAGCAACCTTGACATCATAAACCAGCGCCATTTGGCTACGGAGAAGCTTGTCCAACTGACCTAGGTGGTCTTGATAGCGTTGGATTTTGGTAACAGGTGATAATTGGACCAGTTGATGCGTCCTTGCCTGTACTAGCTGTTTGTTATCGGAAATCTGTGTTCGCAAACTTTGTTTTAAACGCAGTTGCAGTTGATCCAAGCGTTGCAAATAACCATCATACAAACGCTCTGGCTGTCTAAAGATAACAGACTGACTGCATTTTTTCAAAGCTTCTTGTTTCCTAGCTAGGACATTTCGGACTGCTGTTGCCATCCGTTTTTCCTGATTTTGCAAATGAGACAATACATCCAACTTGGTCACGGGCGTTGCTAGTTCAGCTGCAGCAGTCGGTGTAGCAGCCCGTCTATCTGCCACAAAATCCGCCAAGGTCACATCCGTCTCATGCCCTACACTAGAAATAACTGGCAGACGCGATTCAAAAATAGCTCGTACCACAATTTCTTCGTTAAAGGCCCAGAGATCCTCGATGGAACCACCACCACGACCAATAATGAGCAAATCCAAATCGTCACGTTGATTAGCACGTGCAATATTTCGAGCAATTTCCTCCGCTGCTCCTTCACCTTGCACCTTGGTCGGATAGAGAAGGATATCGACACCAGGAAATCGCCTGCTGACGGTCGTGATAATATCTCGAATAACGGCTCCACTACGACTTGTCACTACACCAATTCTCTTAGAAAATTGGGGCAGAGGTTGCTTGAAGCGTTCTTGAAACAGGCCTTCTTCTGTCAATTTTTTCTTGAGTTGTTCAAACTGAATCGCAAGCGCCCCAACCCCATCAGGCTCAGCCTTTTCAATGATGATGGAGTAGCTACCACTTGGTTCATAGACCTGTACACGCCCAATTACATTGATCTTCATCCCTTCTTCAAGGTCAAAACCTAATTTCTGATAAATACCAGACCAAATAGTCGCTTGAATGACTGCATGGTCATCCTTTAGGGAGAAATATTGGTGAGTAGGTCGTTTACGAAAGTTGGAAACTTGACCAGTTAAATAGACCCGTTCCAAGTAAGGGTCTTTATCGAATTTCATTTTCAGATACTTGGTCAAAGTTGTTACCGATAAATACTTTTCCATCTCCACCTACTACTCATTTTCTTGCTCTTTCATAGGTATTATTATACCAAAAATATGCCTAAAAATCTTCATTTATGTACCATTATGAGGGAAAAATAGAAAAAGGAGGCAAGGCCTCCACATCTGATTATTTGCTATTTCGAGCTTCTTCCAAAATCTTTTCAATCTTGGTAGTCAAAAGGTCAATAGCAACGGTATTGCTAACCCCTTCAGGAATGACGATATCCGCATAACGCTTGGTTGGCTCGATAAACTGGTGGTACATGGGTTTAACCACACCTAAATACTGGTTAATGACGCTATCAAGGCTACGGCCACGTTCTTCCATATCACGCTTGATACGACGAATAATGCGTACATCATCATCCGTATCTACAAAAATCTTGATATCCATCAAATCGCGCAGACGCTTGTCCTCCAAGACCAAAATCCCCTCAACGATAAAGACATCTTGAGGCTCCTGACGATAGGTCTTGCTACTTCGTGTATGCTCTGTATAGTCATAAGTCGGGATGTCCACTGGACGTCCTGCCAACAATTCCTTAATCTGCTCGATCATCAAGTCTGTATCAAAGGCAAAAGGATGGTCGTAGTTGGTTTTGACACGCTCTTCAAATGTCAAGTGAGACTGATCCTTGTAGTATGAATCATGCTCAATCATGGAAATCTTTTCATCAGGGAAATGCGATAAAATGGCCCTTGAAACACTGGTTTTTCCTCCACCAGAACCACCTGTCACTCCGATAATGATTGGTCTATTTTGCATGCTATCCTCCGTTTTTTTATCCGTCGTCTATTCTATCACATTTTTTGCAAAAATTATAGTCTGATTTGGATAGTCTAGTGGAAACAACTCTCCCTACACCTCAGTTAGACTAACTAAAAACCTTCCTTGGCTTGTAGAGATTGTCCCGTTTTTCTAGAATGGCTAGCAATTTATCTCCCTCAAAGGCAGCTAATTCTTGGTCTGTTTGGGCGAGCTCGATAAAACGACCAAAGCGCACTTCTGTAGCCTCTTCTGGACTTAGAAAAACTTTGACAAGGTCCCCAGTCCCAATCTCTAGAGGATGGAGAAAGTCCAGCTGACCAGCCTCCACTTTTGAAGCAATTTCTTCCAAAGTCAAGGAATCTTCTAGCTGTAAACCAGCAGCACTAGTCCGAGTCAAATGTGACATATGGGCCGCATAACCCAGTTTCTCTCCCAAGTCAACAGACAAGGTACGAATATAAGTTCCCTTACTGCATTTTACACGAAAAGTGAAACGTGCAAGTTCGCCATCATAAGAAATCGAACTTGTTCGTTCAAATTGATAAATAGTCACCTGACGTTCTGGACGCTCCACTTCCTGACCAGCACGCGCATACTCATAGAGCTTACGACCATTGACCTTAACTGCCGAATACATAGGGGGAATCTGAGTAATAAGCCCAGTCAAGCTAGCAATCGCTTCATCGACAAGTTTTTCATCCAAGGGCGACAAAACAGGGGTCTCTGCTACCACTTCTCCACTGGCATCCTCAGTCGTTGTTGAATATCCGAGAGTAATCTCCCCCTCATAGACCTTGCCCTCATCCTGCATAAACTCGACCATGCGCGTCGCCTTGCCAACTGCAATGGGCAAAACACCCACCACATCCGGATCCAAGGTCCCACCATGACCGATTTTCTTGGTTCCCAAAATCTTACGCAGTTTAAAAACCGCATCATGCGAGGTCATGCCCGCTTCTTTTTTTAAGTTGATAATACCGTTCATATCTTGTTTTCTCACTCCCCCTTCAATGCTTCAAATTTCGCTTTCATGGTTGGATTTTTACGGGTCAATTTTTTAACAGAAACATCTTCCAACTTGTTGTTAGCGAGGCGGAGTTGGTTTTCAGATGTTGTCAGGAATTTCTTAACCTCTTCCATGCGTTTGATGGCCTTGTCGATTTCATCAATAGCTTTGCCAAAGTTGGTCGAAGCAGAGTTGTAGTTCTTAGCAAAGGCCAGCTTAAAGGCATCTAAGTCTTCCTCAAAATGCGTAATATCAATATTTTGCTCCCGAACCAAGGCCAACTCTTGCTTGTATTTTAGGGAATTAAGCGCCGCATTTCGCAAGAGTCCAATCAACTGGATAAAGAACTGAGGGCGAACCACATACATCTTTTCATACTCGTGGCTGACGTCAACAATCCCTGTGTTAAAGTAGTCGTTATCTGCCTCAAGCATGGTCACCAGAACGGCATATTCGCAATTCTTTTCACGACGGTCCTTGTCCAATTCCTTGTAGAAGTCTGCATTCTTGTGCTTCTTCTCTGTCCCATCTGCTTCATTTTTCATTTCAAACATGATGGAAATGATTTCCACTCCATTTTCATCACTCTCTCGGAAGATAAAGTCCCCTTTGGAACCACGCGCAGAAACCTTGTTATCCTTCTCAAAGTAAGCATTTGGAAAGGCAAAGCTGCGGACCTTGTTAAACTCACTTTCCGCATACTGTTCTAGACTTTCACCGATTGCCTTGGTAGATTGTTGTGCCTTAAAATTCTTGTAAAACTCGACTTGTTCACTAGCTGCCTTGAGCTGGGCTTCGTAATTTTGCTTGACAGAAGCCAATGACAACTCATTTTCCTTTTCTTGCAAGAGGAGCTGATTTTTGACCTGATCTCGTTCTTTTTCAAGGTCAGAAAGAGTCTTTTGCAGCTGATTTTCATGTTTCAAACGCAAGGTAGTCAATTGGTTTTCTAAGGACTGTACTTCCTTGTCCTTAGCCAAGAGAGCCTGGTGACTTGTCTGTTCAACCTCTTTCTTAGCCAACTCTTTCTCTGTATCAAAGTTTTGGATTTGACTCTGCAATTGCGCAATTTCTTGGTCTTTTTGAGCTAGTTTAGACTGTTGCTCATTCATAGCCTTTTGCTCAGCCAAGGCCAGTTCCTGCTTCATGCGGTCGTGTAATTCCTTATCAAACTCTGCCGTTCTCACTTGGGACAAAAGTTCGGCATACTGACTTTCGTTTACTGTAAAGACTTCCCCACAGTTAGGGCATTTGATTTCGTTCATAACTTCCCTCTTTCTAGACTTCTGTAACCATTATATCATGCCTGAGGGAAAATCAAAAACAGTGAGTCGAAACCCACTGTTTATCTTCTTTTACTTTAAATTTTTTCCAAGGCCAAACGCAAATCTTCAATCAAATCCTCTACATTTTCAAGACCAATAGACAAGCGGATTTGGTTTGGAGTGACACCTGCTGCTTCTAGGTCTTTTTCTGACAATTGACCGTGAGTGGTTGTAGCTGGATGAACAACAAGCGATTTAGCATCTGCCACGTTTGCTAGGTCAGAAAAGATTTCTAAATTATCAATCACCTTTCGGGCTTCTGTCTCCCCACCTTTGACATGGAAGGTAAAGATTGAACCCACACCTTTTGGCAAATATTTCTCAGCCAAAGCATGGTAAGGACTGTCTGCTAGTTTTGGATAGTTTACCTTTTCTACCTTAGGATGGTTGACAAGGAAATCAACAATTTTCTCAGCATTTTGCACGTGACGTTCCACACGAAGAGAAAGGGTTTCAAGTCCTTGGAGCAAGAGGAAGGCATTAAATGGAGACAAGGCAGCACCTGTATCACGGAGCAATTGAACACGAACAGCGATAATAAAGGCTGCCGCACCCACATCACGAGTATAACTCAAATTGTGGTAGCTTGGGTCTTCCTCAACAAATTGAGGGAATTTTCCTGAAGATGCCCAGTCAAAACGACCACTATCAACGATTACTCCACCAATAGTTGTACCATGTCCACCGATAAACTTAGTCGCAGAATGAATGGCAATATCTACACCGTGAGAAAAGACATTAATCAAGTAAGGTGTGGCAAAGGTATTATCCGAAACAAGTGGAATCTGGTGTTTATGCGCAATCTCAGCCAGTTTTTCCAAGTCAGGTATGTTAATCAAGGGATTCCCCAAGGTTTCAATCAAGACTAGCTTGGTATTGTCATTGATAGCTGCTTCTACTTCCTCCAAATTATCCACATCGACAAAGGTTGTTGTGATCCCATAACGAGGAAGGGTTTCTTTCAAAAGATTGAAGGTCCCACCGTAAATAGTTGAGGCTGCCACCACGTGGTCACCAGCGTGGGCAAGCGCCAAAATCGTATAAGTCACTGCGGCCATACCTGATGCTGTTGCAAGAGCTCCAACACCACCTTCAAGAGCAGCGATTCTTTCTTCAAAAGCAGCTGTTGTAGGGTTGGTAATACGGGTATAGATATTCCCTGGTTTTCTCAAGGCAAACAGATCAGCACCTTCCTGCGTATCATCAAAAACAAAGGATGTTGTTTGATAAATCGGCACTGCACGAGATTTGGTAGCTGGATCCACAACTTGACCAGCATGCAATTGTAAGGTTTCAAATTTAAAATCACGAGTCATAAAGCGACCTCCAAATAGTTTGATTAAGGATATTGTAGCACTATCGACCTATCTTGACTAATACCTCTTTTCTATATTTTGATATAAGGAGCGACTATTGCTTCTTACAAAACGAAAAAAGCACGACTCAATCGTGCTCATTTCTTAATCTACATAAGTATCTTCATTTTTATTGAGGAAGGCATATGGAAGACCCATCAAGAGACCTCCTCCGATAAAGTTTCCGATGAAGGTTACTCCCCAATGACGAAGCATATTTCCAACACCGAAGTTAGCAATTGAATCCGCAGCAACACTGAATTTCACAATCGCGAAAGAAGCAAAGTTCGCAGCAATGTGCTCGTTTGTTAAGAATACAAACATGTAAATTGCTGACAAAACAAGCCAAAGTTTGGCACCACCATCTTTGACCAAAACAAATGAAAGAATGGCAATGTTTACAAAGATATTGGCTAAAATACCTTCAAGCAAGACTAATTCATTTGAACGGCCTAACTTCATCTCAACAACTCCTGAGATGAAACTATCGTGAGTCAGATGTGCATAGGCTGCTGAGTGAGCAAAGCCCCAACCTGCTATCAAGGCTCCGATAAGGTTGAACAAGGTACAGTATAGTAAAATCTCTGCTGTTTTTCTCCAAGAGATTTTTTTCAAGAAACTACCAGCAGTCAAAAACATCATGTTTGATGTTACCAATTCGGCATTCAAGAAAACAATGTAGGCCAAGCCCCAAGCGAAGACAAATGGGAAGAGGAAACGTCCACTACCTGGCGCAATTTTATTAATCAAGTCAGCCCCAACTGCACCAGCAGCTGTACTGAAGGTTAAAAATGCACCTGCGAACATAGAACGAATCGCATACTTAAATTTGCTTTGACTATAAAGACTTTCTTTCTTCTTGCAAGCAAATTCAATCTTTGAGATAAATTCTGAAGAAACCATAATAAACTCCTAAATCTTTTTTATTGATAATTATATCACAAACCTTAGATTTTAGGAAGCGTTTTCTGTATTTCATAAAAGTTTTTTTTATGAAAAGCTTAAAAAATCAGTGAAATCCATGATTTCACTGATTTGTATTAATAAAATTGTTTATACGGTTGATTGAAAGCTGTTAGGATTTCATCAGATGTTTGTGAATAATCTTTTGTTTCTTTCAAATCACCTTTTACAATAATACGTTCTGTAGCAGCAAGGTCTTCACAGGTTACTAATGTGATTTCATTGACCCCTTCTCTATCATCAACTTCATCAACACGATCCGGTGTCACACGTTTGACTTCACGGATTTCATAGGTATAAACTTTATTTTTATCAGTTAGATAAATCTTCATACCATTTTTAGCGTTATCCAAAGGAGAAAATAACATTTTATTAGCATTATTGACACCAAAAATATGATGACTAGCTAGACTATAATTTCCTTTTCCCATCACTTGATCGCGTTTCATCGTACCAGCACCATAGAAGAGATTGACATTATCAAGCCCTTTAAAAATTGGCAGATTCATTTCTAATTCAGGGACTGCAATTCCGCCGATAACTGGTAATTTTTGAGCATCCCATTGAGAAGCTAGAACCGCTTCAGAAGAGATAGCATTGACAGAATCAAAATCAAAATTTCCTTCTGTATCCTGATTTTCTTCTATTTTTTCTTTTGATACCTGACTAACTTGGTACTTATTGGTATTCCAAACTATGAAAATATCACGAATTTTAGCATTAAAAATCAAAGCAATTGATAGTAGTATCAGAAATCCTGCTAGGATATTTGTCAGCAGATTTTTTCGTTTGTTTTTCTTCTTATTATTTTTTTTTTGAGACATTATGCTTCACCTTCTGTTTCATTTTCTGTCCCAACTTCTTCTTTTTCTGCCGCTGCAACCGTTGTAAAGGTCACAATTTTAGCATCTTGGTCTAGGCGCATCACTTTAACTCCCATAGTTGAGCGACCTGTTTGTGAAATATTGGCAACATTGGTTCGAATCATGACACCTGTATCAGTGATAATCATCAAGTCTTCATCACCTTTAACGGTCATAAGACCAGCAAGAGAACCATTCTTATCTGTAATTTTAGCGGTTTGCATCCCTTTACCACCACGACCTTTTGTTGGATATTCGGTGGCAACTGTGCGCTTACCAAATCCTTTTTCTGTGATGATAAGAACCTCGTCCTGGTCTGTGATCACACTAGCTCCAACAACTGTATCTCCGTCACGAAGATTAACACCTTTCACACCAGTGGCTATACGACTCATGCCACGAACAGCTGATTGATTAAATCGAACTGCATAACCAAACTTGGTACCAATGATAATATCCGTATCTTCTTCCGTCAACAAGACATTAATCAACTCATCTTCATCCTTGAGGTTCAAAGCCTTGAGACCATTCTGGCGAATGTTAGCAAATTCCTTGACGCTGGTTCTCTTTACAATACCATGACGGGTTGTGAAGAAGAGATAAGCGTCATCGCTGCTTTCAGACTCGACATTGATAATAGTCTGAATACTTTCACCTTCGTCCAATTTCAAGAGATTGACTACTGGTAGCCCTTTGGCCGTCCGACCATACTCAGGAATTTCATAACCTTTCAGGCGATAGACACGTCCTTTATTTGTAAAGAAGAGTAGGTGATCATGAGTGCTAGTTGACACTAACTCTCGGACAAAATCATCATCTTTGACACCTGTCCCTTGAACACCGCGACCACCACGCTTTTGAGCAGTAAACTCAGCTTGGTCCAGACGTTTAATGTAGCCTTTGTTAGAAAGCGTAATTAAAACATCTGATTCTTCAATCAAGTCCTCATCTTCAAGACTCAAGACTTCACCGACCATCAATTCAGTACGACGTTGGTCGCCAAACTTACGTTTAACTTCATCCAATTCGTCTTTGATGATTTGAGAAACACGTTCTGGCTTAGCCAGAATATCCGCCAAATCCGCAATCAGAGCCAAGAGATCATCATACTCAGACTGAATCTTATCACGTTCCAAACCTGTCAAACGACGAAGACGCATATCTAGGATAGCTTGACTTTGACGTTCAGAAAGCTTGAACTTACTCATCAACTCGGCTTGCGCTTCCGCATCCGTTTCACTAGCACGGATAATACGAATCACTTCATCGATATGGTCTAGCGCAATCAAGAGACCTTCTAAGATATGAGCACGCGCTTCTGCTTTTTCCTTATCAAAACGAGTACGACGAACAACCACTTCTTTTTGGTGCTCGATATAAGCATCCAAAATCTGACGAAGGGACAAAATCTTCGGTACACCATTTTGAATCGCCAACATATTAAAACCAAAGTTGGTTTGCATTTGGGTCATCTTGAAGAGGTTATTGAGGATTACATTTGCTGAGGCATCGCGCTTAACTTCAATCACGAAACGAACACCTTCTCGGTTAGATTCATCACGAACCGCTGTGATTCCCTCAATGCGTTTCTCCTGAACCAAACGAACAATATGCTCATGCACCTTGGTTTTATTAACCATGTAAGGAAATTCCGTTACAACGATGCGCTCACGGCCAGTCTTAGTTTCTTCGATTTCAGTACGAGAACGAAGGACAATAGAACCTTTACCAGTTTCGTAAGCCTTATGAATGCCTGATTTCCCCATGACAAGGGCACCAGTTGGAAAATCAGGACCAGGCAAGACTTCCATCAAGTCCTTGGTAGTCACTTCAGGATTGTCCATAACCAACTTCACTGCATCAATGGTCTCACCTAGATTGTGAGGAGGAATATTGGTCGCCATCCCAACGGCAATACCAGTTGCTCCATTGACCAAAAGGTTTGGAAAACGAGCTGGCAAGACCAAGGGTTCACGTTCATTGGCATCATAGTTATCAACGAAATCAACTGTATTTTTATTGATATCACGAAGCATTTCCAGAGCAATCTTGCTCATACGTGCCTCAGTGTAACGCTGGGCGGCAGCACCATCTCCATCCATGGAACCAAAGTTTCCATGCCCATCTACAAGCATGTAACGGTAACTCCACCATTGAGCCATACGAACCATAGCTTCATAGATAGAGGAATCCCCGTGTGGGTGGTATTTACCCATGACATCCCCTGTAATACGAGCAGATTTTTTATGAGGTTTGTCTGGAGCAACACCCAATTCATTCATTCCATAGAGAATCCGACGGTGAACAGGTTTCAAGCCATCTCGAACATCAGGAAGAGCCCGCGCTACGATAACACTCATGGCGTAATCGATAAAGCTCGTCTTCATCTCCTTTGTCAGATTGACATTCACTAAATTTCTATCCTGCATTAATAAATGCCTCATTTCACTATTAGTAATTAATAATATTATACCATAATGTCCGCCATATTTCAGGTATCCAAATTAGCTAAAACGTTTACATCAAGAACTCCAAGGCATATTCGTGACAAAGCTTTTTAAAAGTGATAGAATTAAAATAACTGGGGAAATCCCTGAATAAAATTAAGGAGATGTTTAGAACAATGACTTCAACTAAACAACACAAAAAAGTTATCCTTGTCGGTGATGGTGCTGTAGGTTCATCTTACGCTTTTGCACTTGTTAACCAAGGAATTGCACAAGAGCTTGGAATTATCGAAATTCCACAATTGCATGAAAAAGCTGTTGGTGACGCGCTTGACCTTAGTCACGCCCTCGCCTTCACTTCACCTAAAAAAATCTATGCAGCTCAATACTCTGACTGTGCAGACGCTGACCTTGTTGTAATCACTGCAGGTGCTCCTCAAAAACCAGGTGAAACTCGTCTTGACCTTGTAGGTAAAAACCTTGCTATCAACAAATCAATCGTAACTCAAGTTGTTGAATCAGGTTTCAAAGGTATCTTCCTTGTTGCTGCTAACCCAGTTGACGTTTTGACTTACTCAACTTGGAAATTCTCTGGTTTCCCTAAAGAACGTGTTATCGGTTCAGGTACTTCACTTGACTCAGCTCGTTTCCGTCAAGCACTTGCTGAAAAACTTGACGTTGATGCTCGTTCAGTTCACGCCTACATCATGGGTGAACACGGTGACTCTGAGTTCGCTGTTTGGTCACACGCAAACATCGCTGGTGTAAACCTTGAAGAATTCCTTAAAGACACTCAAAATGTTCAAGAAGCTGAATTGATTGAATTGTTCGAAGGTGTTCGTGATGCAGCCTACACAATCATCAACAAAAAAGGTGCAACATACTACGGTATCGCAGTAGCCCTTGCTCGTATCACTAAAGCAATCCTTGACGATGAAAATGCAGTACTTCCACTTTCTGTATTCCAAGAAGGTCAATATGGAGTTGAGAACGTCTTTATCGGTCAACCAGCTGTTGTTGGTGCACATGGTATCGTTCGTCCAGTAAATATCCCATTGAACGACGCAGAAACTCAAAAAATGCAAGCATCTGCTAAAGAATTGCAAGCTATTATTGATGAAGCTTGGAAAAACCCAGAATTCCAAGAAGCTTCTAAAAACTAATTAAAGTTGAAATAACTCCTTGAATCCTCAAGGGGTTATTTTTTATCTGTATTTAAACTCAATATCTTGCTTGCTGAAAGCAATCTAGCTCTTAAAGCTATCATGGCACGCGTAGGTCATAAAGACGCCAAAGCAACAAATCAAATTTATACTCACGTCACAAAAAGTATGGAACAAGCAACGATTTACTCTTTGTCTACAGTAGCATTAAATCAAAAGTAGAAAACTTTTCCCATATACAAAAAAGCCCATCATACAGGCTATAAGGCTTGATATGATAGGCTATTTTTCTATTAATTAACGTACTGTACGGATACGCATTGTGTTTGTACGAACAGCTTCTCCAAGTGGTACACCAGCTACGATAACGATATCGTCACCAGATTGTACAAGACCTGCTTCAACTGCTTTACGTTCAGCGATTTCGAACATATCATCAGTTGATGATGGAGCATCTGTCAACATTGGGATAACACCCCAGTTCAACATCAATCCACGTTCTGTCAATTCGTCGAATGTCAATGCCAAGATGTCAGCATTTGGACGGTATTTAGAGATCAAACGTGCAGTGTGACCTGTCTTAGTAAGAGTTACAACCAATTTAATGTCCATTGAGTTAGTAGCATCTTTAACAGCTGAAGCCATTACTTCTGTCTTAGAGTTACGTTCGAAAGAATCTGAGTTCAGACGTCCGTATTCGTTAAGAAGAGTTTGAGCGTTCTTATCGATTGTAGCCATTGTAGTTACTGACTCAAGTGGGTATTTACCGTTTGCAGACTCACCTGAAAGCATTGTAGCGTCAGTTCCATCGATAACAGCGTTAAATACGTCTGATACTTCTGAACGAGTTGCACGTGGTTTTTCAGTCATTGTTTCAAGCATGTTTGTTGCAGTGATAACAACTTTACCTGCAGCATTGACTTTAGTGATAATCATTTTTTGGTAAACTGGAACCATTTCGAATGGTACTTCGATACCCATGTCACCACGAGCGATCATGATACCATCAGCAGCTTCGATGATTTCATCCAAGTTATCGATACCTTGTTGGTTTTCGATTTTAGCGAACAATTGAACGTGTCCGTTTCCAGTTTCTTCACAGATTGCACGAACTTCGTTAACGTCTTTTGCAGTACGTACGAATGAAATCGCGATGAAGTTGATACCTTGCTCAAGACCAAAGCGGATATCGTCGTTATCGCGTTCAGCAAGAGCTGGGAAAGGAATTTTAGTGTTAGGAATGTTCACACCTTTTTGTTTAGCGATGATACCATCGTTTTCAACTTCAACTTCAAATTCACGAGTTGCGTCATCTTTAGCAACCACACGAAGACCAAGTTTACCATCGTCAACCAAAACTTGACGACCAACTTCAACATCATCATAGATATCAAGAGCACCAGCAACGTTCAATGCAATCACTTCACGAGTTGATTTGATTCCTTGTTTAGTTGCAACACGGATTTTCTCACCAGTTGTGTAAGAGTACTCTTTTGCATCTCCTTCAAACAATTCAGTACGGATTTCTGGTCCTTTTGTATCAAGAAGGAAACCAACTTTTTTACCTGCAAGTTTTTCAGCAAGTTTAACAGTTGCCATACGGTCACCTTGCTCTTGGTGGTCACCGTGTGAGAAGTTGAAACGGAATGTGTTAGCACCAGCTTCAATCAATTTAGCAATGTTTTTAGCTGAAGCTTCAACATCAAGTTTTTCACCCCAGTATCCGTCATCACCGAATTTTTTACCACCACGGATTTCTACCGCAGGTCCCAAAGTTGCAACGATTTTTACACGTTTGTTCATGATTTTTGTGACTCCTTTATATATATGACCTTTTTGGTCTTATTAACTAAATTATAAATTATGACAAGCTCTTATTCAAGCTAGATAGCTCAAGGTCAGCCTTGTGTGGGTTGTTAACCACAATTTTACCATCTGCAGTAAGGCTAAACAATGCTCCTTCTTCTGCAGTTCCAAGGATTGGGTTTTCAACCATTTTCTCGTTACGGATACCAACCGCAACACCACCGATACCTTCTTTAAGAAGTTTAACAGCATGCGCACCCATACGTGACGCCAATACACGGTCACGCGCAGTTGGAGAACCACCACGTTGAATATGTCCAAGTTCTGTTACACGAAGGTCGCTTGTATCTCCAGCTTCTTTAAGTTTTTGACCAAATTCAGCCGCTGACATCACACCTTCAGCCAAGACGATGATGTTGTGTTTTTTACCACACTCATAACCAGCTTTGATACTTGCTACGATATCTTCCATCTTGAATCCTTCTTCAGGAATGATGATTTCATCAGCACCAGTTGCAATACCAGCCCAAAGAGCGATATCACCAGCGTTACGTCCCATAACTTCAATAACAAAAGTACGACGGTGACTTGATGATGTATCACGAATCTTATCGATAGCGTCCATAGCAGTTGTAACCGCTGTGTCAAAACCGATTGTAAAATCAGTACCAACGATATCGTTATCGATTGTACCTGGAAGACCGATAGCTGGGAAGCCATGTTCAGTCAAACGCATAGCACCGTGGTAAGATCCGTCACCACCGATAACAACTACACCTTCAATCCCGTGTTTTTTCAATTGCTCAATCCCTTTAAGTTGCCCTTCAAGTTGAGCGAACTCTGGGTAGCGAGCTGAGTGAAGGAAAGTACCACCACGAGAAATGATGTCTCCTACTGAAGCTGCATCTAGGGGATGAATTTCACCGGCAACCATACCAGCATATCCGTCATAGATACCAAACACTTCCATTCCTTCTGAAATTGCTTGACGAACAACTGCACGGATAGCAGCGTTCATACCAGGGGCGTCTCCGCCACTAGTCAAAACAGCAATACGTTTCATATTGGTTATGCTCCTTTTTCTTTTAACATTCTTACTGATTATACCACATTTACGTTGAAAATTCTTCTATTTTCCGTAATTTTAGCGATAAATCGTTTTCATAACGATTTCATTCAATTTCGCTTCTAATTCATTGGATTTAGCTACAAAATGATGAGGAGAAATGATTGTTTTCTGTTCCTCTTCATACCTGATGATGACTGGGATTGGGCCTTTATACTGATCTAAAATTCTCGAAATTTCTTGATCCGATTCATGATTTTTTACCTGTATCCAAAAGCGTTCAGCCACTGCTTCTCTTATTTCTTGTGCAATCATTTGCAGACGGCCATCACGTGACTGGATTTTTCCTTTTATATAGTAGAAGGTTCCCTCTTTTATTTCCTGTCCAACCTGACGATATAAGTCTGAAAAGAGAGTGACATCCAATTTTTTCTTACTGTCATCCACCTGTAAGAAAGCCATATTTTCACCCTTTTTGGTACGAATTACTTTTATCTTCTGAACTTCAACCAAAATAATAGCGTAGCTATTTTCTGATAAATTTCCGATTGGGGTAATCGGGTAAATAGCCATACTTGCAATAGCTTGTAGGGGATGTTTGCTGACACCTATCCCTAAAATCTCTTGTTCCATATAGAATTTTTCTTGTTCCGTCCAATCTTCCGATTCCTGCCAGCTATAAATTGTATCCCCAAACAAGCTTCCTAACTCTTTCACAAATTCAAATAAATTAGATAAATTATTGAATACTTTTTGACGATTTTTTTCAAATGAATCGAAAAGACCAACTTTTACCAAAGGTTCTAACAGCGGAAGTTTCAGATAATTCTCAGGTAATTTAGCTATAAAATCTTCAATGTTATAATAGGGTCTATGTTCAATAATCCAAAGCGCCAAATCCTTGCTGACTCCCTTAATCGATTTCAGACCTAGATAGATGGACTTGTTCGCAATTTTATCGTGATAGGGAATAGTGTTGATGGACAGAGGAGATACTTCAAAGCCTGCTTCTAATGCATCTGTTAGGTAATCACTATTGGCAGAATTCAACATGATCTGATAAAAGATAGCTGGATAATGCGTTTTGAAATAGGCCAACTGGAAGGCCAAGGCTGAGTAAGCATAGGCGTGTGACCTGTTAAAACCATAACCAGCAAACTTCTCCATGACATCAAAGACCTGCTCTGCCTTTTCCGCAGTATGTCCAGCTTCTAATGCTCCCTGAATAAAGGAAGCCCTCATCTCATGCATGGCAGAGGCATCCTTTTTCCCCATAGCCCGACGCAAAATATCGGCTTTCCCAAGACTAAATCCAGCAAATCGCTGAGCAACCTGCATAACCTGCTCCTGATAGAGCATAATGCCATAAGTTGGAGCCAAAATATCCTCCAGAGCTGAATCTAGAACAGTCACTTCTTCCTGACCATGCTTTCTTGCCACAAAATTATTGATATAGTCACTAGCACCTGGTCGATTTAGGGAAGTAGTTGCTACGACATCTTCAAAACAGACAGGCTGCACACGCTTGAGCAAGCGAATGGCACCAGGTTGTTCAAATTGAAAGATACCTTTTGTATTTCCAGATGCAAATAAAGCCAGCGTTTCTTTGTCTTCCAAATCGATTTCTTCTATTTTCAAGTGAATGCCTTCTGTTTCAGCAAGCAACTCTTGCATTTTCTGGACAAAGGTCAAATTTCGTAGTCCCAAAAAGTCCATCTTCAAAAGCCCGCTAGCCTCAACTCCATGAGCATCATACTGAGTCAGTGGAATTTCATCACCGTGCTTCAGAGGGATGTAATTGGTCAAATCTTGGTCACTGATCACAACACCAGCCGCATGGACAGAGGTTTGTCTTGGATAGCCCTCTATCTTGCAGGCAATGTCAAAGGCTTTTTGGTATTCTAACTTACTATTGATTTGCTGACGAAACTGGAGATTACCCTCATAGGCCGACTTGAGATTATCACGAAAACTGATTTTCTTGGTAATTGCAGATAATTCATACTCTGGCACACCAAAACGTTTCAAGACATCTCGCAGAGCCTGCTTGGCCCCAAAGGTAGAAAAAGTAACGATTTGAGCCGCATGTTTACTACCATATTTATTACCAACATATCTGATAAAATCTGGACGATAGATATCTGGAATATCAATATCAATATCAGGCATGGTATAGCGTTCACGATTGAGAAAGCGTTCAAAAATCAGATTTTTCTCTACAGGATCAATCCCTGTGATGTCCAAGGCATAGGAAACCAAGCTACCTACTGCAGAACCCCGTCCCATTCCCATATAGTAGCCATTCGAACGTCCAAAACGCAGCAAATCCCAAACAACTAAGAAATAATCATCAAAGCCCATATCATGAATAACAGCCAATTCTTGGTCTAGACGGTCTTGATATTCTTTACTAGACAACCCCTTCTGAGCAAGACCCAGTTCAGCACGTTCTCTCAACTCTTCTACGGCTGGTCTAGCTGGATTAAAACGAGGCAATTTCAGACTAGTATCCAAATCATAAGAAATGCCTGAAATAAGCTTTTCTAAATTGTCAAGGGCTTGCGGAAAACGTTCTTGGAATAATTTCTCTAAAGAACTTGCCGATAAAAGAACATCTTGTCGTGAACACAAGGGAACTTCTCTAAGCGGTAGATTTTCTTTGATTGCTGTTAAGACTTGCAGAACTTCTCTATCCCTGCTCTCAAAGACATTGACCCGATAAAGAGGCAAAATAGGATGATGAAATTCGCTTGCCAGTGTTTCTGGGTAAACACCAATATAATAATCACAGCCTAGATTTAGCGACTCCAGTCCATCAAAATAAGGCACAATTACCGCAATATCCTCTAGGTACTGAGATAAAACTGACCAATTTTTCTCTCCCTGCATTTTGGCTGTTGAAAGCTTCATCAACTGCTGATAGCCCACACTAGATAGAGCTAAAAAGCGCAGATTCACTTCCTGATTATCTACAAACACAGTCATCTCAAGCCCTAATAAAGGATGAATGCCGTATTTTTTTGTAACCTCTAGAAAGTCAAAAGCACCATAAAGATTATCAATATCCATCATAGCCAAATGAGTGTAGCCAAATTCTTTAGCTGCTCTCACATACTTGTCGATTGAAATGACGCTCTCCATAAAACTATAGACTGTTTTTGTATCTAGTTGTGCGATCAATTTACACTTCTCCTCTATCCTTCTCACTATATTATACCATTTTCAAAAAGAGAAAGACAAAAGCAATGACTCCTATCTCTATTTTATATTTTAAATAAGGCATTTTGGATGAAAAAATAACAAATATATTTGCAGTAAAAATGTTTCTGTAAACTATTTTGAACTTTTTATCCCAATAAATGGATATCTCTTTTAAAGAAGTGAGATAAATTCACTCAAAATTCTTGTTAGATTTAGATATAGTTTAATTTATGAACACTATAGAATATCACATATTATTTCATATAAATTGTATTCATTATTCTTTAATTAATTTCTTTCTCACTTAATAATTCCCTTTCTCCTATTTTTTTGATATAATAACCTTAATTATTATTTTACAAGGAGGTTTTATGCGCTTTAATCAATTCAGCTATTTATCACTTCCAAGAGATACTATTTTATATGAATTAAAAAAGTATGGATTTGATTTTCCATCTGAGTCAACATATAAAAAGATGTTGGAGTCTTTTCTAAGTCGTTTCTTTTTCACTTATCAAGACACCAACTATCCACTATCCATCCTAGCAGCTGATAAAAAAACAGACTTGCTGACATTTTTTCAATCAGAAGATGAACTGACAGCAGATATTTTTTATACTGTTGCTTTTCAACTTTTAGGCTTTTCTTATTTGGTTGACTTCGAAGACAGTGAAGCTTTTCGTAAAGAAACTGGATTTCCCATTATATATGGTGACTTGATTGAAAATCTCTATCAGTTACTCAATACTCGCACCAAAAAGGGAAATACTCTTATTGACCAACTTGTTAGCGATGGTCTTATTCCGGAGGATAATGACTACCACTACTTTAACGGTAAGAGTTTGGCTACTTTTTCTAGCCATGATGTGATCCGAGAAGTCGTTTACGTTGAGTCTCGTGTCGATACTGACCAAAAAGGTCTACCAGACCTAGTCAAGGTCAGCATTATTCGTCCTCGTTATGAAGGACAAATCCCTGCCATCATGACAGCCAGTCCCTATCATCAGGGAACCAATGACAAGGCCAGTGACAAAGCTCTCTACAAGATGGAGGGCGAGCTTGAGGTCAAACCTGCTCACAAGATTGAGCTAGAAGAACCTCAACTCAATCTCGTCCAACCTCATGGCCAAGTTGAGCTTGTGTCAGAAGCTGAGGAAAAGCTAAGTCACATCAACTCTAGCTATACACTGAACGATTACTTCCTCCCACGAGGTTTTGCTAATCTCTATGTTTCAGGTGTTGGTACTAAAGACTCTACTGGTTTCATGACTAATGGCGACTACCAGCAAATCGAGGCTTATAAAAATGTCATTGATTGGCTTAATGGCCGTTGCCGCGCCTTTACCGACCACACGCGCCAGTGTCAAGTCAAGGCTGACTGGTCAAATGGAAAAGTAGCCACAACTGGACTTTCTTATCTAGGTACCATGTCTAATGGTCTTGCTACTACAGGCGTCGATGGTTTAGAAGTCATCATTGCCGAGGCAGGAATTTCATCATGGTACAACTACTACCGTGAAAACGGTCTGGTAACTAGCCCAGGAGGTTATCCAGGTGAGGACTTTGACTCCCTTGCTGAGTTAACCTATTCTCGTAACCTCTTGGCTGGCGACTATATTCGTGGCAATGTGGCTCACCAAGCTGACTTGGAAAAAGTAAAAGAGCAACTGGATCGCAAGTCTGGCGACTACAATCAGTTTTGGCATGACCGAAACTATCTGCTCAATGCTGATAAAGTAAAGGCAGAGGTTGTCTTTACCCACGGTTCTCAGGATTGGAATGTCAAACCACTTCATGTTTACCAGATGTTCCGTGCTCTTCCTACTCATATAAACAAGCACCTCTTTTTCCATAATGGCGCCCATGTTTATATGAACAACTGGCAATCTATTGACTTCCGTGAGTCCATGAATTCCTTATTGACTAAGAAATTACTGGGACAGGAAACAGATTTCCAACTTCCTACTGTTATCTGGCAGGATAATACTGCTCCTCAGACTTGGTTATCGCTTGGTAACTTTGGTCAGCAAGAAAACTTTGAAACCTTCTCACTTGGTCAAGAAGAGCAGGTTATTCAAAACCAGTACTCAGATGAGGATTTTGAGCGTTATGGTAAGACCTACCAGACCTTCAATACGGAACTTTATCAAGGAAAAGTCAATCAAATTACAATTGACCTTCCTGTGACCAAAGACATTCACTTGAACGGTCGAGCTCAACTCAATCTTCGTATCAAATCCAGCACCAATAAGGGGATCTTATCTGCACAACTGCTAGAATTTGGACAGAAAAAATACCTACAACCTTATCCAGCTGTTTTAAGTGCTAGAACCATTGACAACGGTCGCTACCACATGTTGGAAAATCTCTGTGAATTACCATTTCGTGAAAATCAACAACGAGTCGTGACAAAAGGCTACCTCAATTTACAGAATAGAACTGATTTACTGTTAGTAGAGGATATTACTGCAGATGAATGGATGGATGTGCAATTTGAACTGCAACCAACTATTTACAAGTTAAAAGAAGGAGATACTCTCCGTTTAGTCCTTTATACTACTGACTTTGAAATCACCATCCGTGACAATACCGATTACCACCTGAGTGTCGATCTTGAACAGTCTACACTTATCTTACCTTGTCAAAAGGTATAATGTAACAGACATTCAGTATGGAAAAATTTCCACTTGAATAGTCTAACTAAACATAAACTTGGTATCAAATCCACTCTCAAAGAAGGACTTATGATAAGCCCATAACTGGAGTTTGGACAAAAGATACTAACACCCCTGACCAACATGTGTAACCCTCTATCATACACGCTACCACACCACATGTTGGACAATCACTGTGAATTATATTTATAGAAAATTCACAACAAGCCGTGACAAAATGCTACCATAATTAAATGATTCACTGTTAGTAGAGAACAGCAATGTAGATGAACAGATTAACCTCCAATTCATCTGTACTTAACTAGTGACAAGTTAAAAGAGGGAGATGCTCTCCATCTAGTTCTTTAGGCTACTGACATTGAAATCATCATACGTGACAATACCGCTTACCACTCGACTGACAATTTCGATCAGTCCACGCTTTCTGTACTTTGTACAAGGAGTTAAATTATTATGAACAAATCTGAACACCGACACCAACTCATACGCGCTCTTGTTGCAAAAAACAAGATTCATACACAGGCTGAGTTGCAAGCCCTTCTTGCTGATAACGACATTCAAGTTACCCAGGCAACTCTCTCACGCGACATAAAAAATATGAACCTGTCAAAAGTCCGCGAAGAGGATAACTCTTACTACGTGCTCAATACAGGTTCTATCTCAAAATGGGAAAAACGTCTCGAAATCTACATGGAAGACGCCCTTGTCTTGATGCGCCCAGTTCAACACCAAGTACTTTTGAAAACTCTTCCTGGTTTGGCTCAATCATTTGGTTCTATTATTGATGCTTTGAGCTTCCCTGACGCTATCGCTACCCTCTGTGGCGATGATGTCTGCCTTGTCATCTGTGAAGATGCAGAAGCTGCCCAAAGATGCTTTGAAGAACTAAAACAATTCGCCCCACCATTTTTCTTTGGTGAATAGCAAAATCCCGTGTCCTGATGTGGCACGGAATTTTTTTATCTATTTTATTGAGATGGTTTTTCTTTTTTAGTTCGTGCTAACCTCAAGGCACGATTTGGATTGAGACGATTAAATAGTTCTTCCAATTTCTTTTCATTCCAAACGTCTGCGGCGGAAATAAAATTGCCATCCGCATCTCGGAAAGATATCGGTTTATCTCCCATACCAGTCTCCTAGTCTACAAATTCAAATTCAAATTTACCAATGCGGACCAAATCACCATCTTTAGCACCACGCGCACGAAGGGCTTCATCAACCCCCATACCACGTAATTGACGGGCAAATTTCATGACTGATTCGTCACGATCAAAGTTGGTCATATTGAAGAGTTTCATGAGTTTTTCACCAGAAAGCACCCATGTCGCATCGTCATCACGACTAATTTCAAAGGCCTTTTCTTCCTCGTCAAAGCCATAGTAAGCTTCTTCTTCCATATCTGACTCGTCGTAGAGTAAGAATTCTGGTGTCTTGTCTAACAATTCAGCTGTAGCATCCAAGAGCGTTGCCAGACCTTGCTTGGTCAAACCAGAAATTGGGAAGATAGCTGGTAACTCTTCAAATTCATCGTAGTTTTCAGCCAATTTTTTCTTGAATTCTTCAAGATTCTCCTGACTCTCAGGCATATCCATTTTGTTAGCTACAATAATCTGTGGACGCTCCATGAGACGAAGATTATATGACTCCAACTCCTTATTGATAGCTAAGTAGTCCTCATAAGGATCACGTCCTTCGCTAGCTGACATATCAATGATGTGGAGGATGACACGTGTACGCTCAATGTGACGGAGGAACTGGGTTCCCAAACCAACACCTTGACTAGCCCCTTCAATCAAACCTGGCAAGTCGGCTACTGCAAAGGATTCACCTGATTGGGTGCGAACCATACCTAGATTTGGCACGATAGTGGTAAAGTGGTAGGCACCAATTTTAGGTTTGGCAGAGGTGATAACACTGAGCAGTGTTGATTTCCCTACAGATGGGAATCCTACTAAACCGACATCTGCAAGGATTTTAAGTTCTAACTGTAACTCACGTTCCTGACCTGGTTCTCCATTTTCAGAGATTTCCGGTGCAGGATTTTTTGGTGTCGCAAAGCGGATATTCCCACGTCCACCACGACCACCGTGGGCAACGATAAATTCTTGACCGTGTTCAATCAAATCTGTCAAGACCTTGCCAGTCTCTGCATCACGAACAGTTGTACCTTGTGGCACTCGAACTCTAAGATCCTCGGCACCACGACCATGCATCCCTTTGGTCATTCCTTTTTCACCGGAATCAGCCTTGAAATGGCGATTGTAGCGGAAATCCATCAAGGTACGCAAACCCTCGTCTACAACGAAGACCACATTGCCTCCACGACCACCATCACCACCCCAAGGACCGCCATTAGGGACATATTTTTCACGGCGAAAGGCAACCATGCCATCACCACCATTACCAGCCTTGACCTTGATCTTAGCTGTATCTAAAAACATACTCATTTTTTCTTCTCACTTTAAAAAAGGGCTGGGAAATCCCAGTCACTAAATTTTCTTGAATCTATTTTATAGATTACTGAGGGCACCAATTGCAGTTGCAAAAATTCCCAATAAACTTGCTACTAGCATGATAATCACAATAAACAAGGTTATTTTCTCAAACATAGTTTTTTTACGATTTCCATTATCTCCAAATGCCATTTTTCTCTCCTTCGTTACATTCTATTTTCTATTATCTTAGCATGAATTGAGCTAGTTTTCAATAGTCAGTTGCTACAGGTGCAATAATCCATAAAATGATATAAGCCACAATTCCTGCTCCGTAACCAAAAGCAAGAACACCCCATATTACACGAACAATAGTAGGATCTATATCAAAATAATAAGCCACACCGGCACAAACACCAGCAATCTTTTTGTCACGACCACTTCTCATTAATTGTTTTTTCATAGCTTTTCCTCTTTCTATTCTTCATGGTCTTTCCAATAATCTCTTATGCTGATCAACTGTGTTTTTGAAGCCTTCAGCATGCGTCTAGAGCCTTTTACCGGTACAGCGACCACCTTTTGCGGAAGATACAAAACTGTCTTAAAGATACGCTGACTGACCGTATCATCTTTAGCCAAATCTTTCTGGAAGTTATTTGAAATAATGGCATCCAGATAAAACTCATGTACCCGTTTTCCAAAGTTTTCAGCTGAAATCTCATACAATTTTGCTGACAAGGTATGCTCATTCATGTCTGGCGTTGCAATCAGGGCTTCCAGAATAGCTCCAGCCAAATCATGTTCTCCATAGTACAAAGTTCCAAACATCTTATCATTGATGAGATTATCCAGATAAGGATTTCCATGTGCGATGACTGGTGTTCCACTAGCCAAGCTTTCCAAGTAGGTCAAACCTTGCGTTTCACTTGTTGATGCTGAAATGAAGAAATCAGCCGCCTTATAGTAAAGAGCCGTCTCACTAGGAGCAATCATGCCAGTAAAGATGACTGAGTCTTGAATCTCTAGTTTCTTGGCTTGCTCTTTGAGGTCATCCAGATAAGGACCATCCCCAGCTACCACCAGTTTAACCTTGTCTTCTTCTTTCAAAACTTCTGCAAAGGCTTCTAGTACTGCTTGAATATTTTTTTCATAGGAAATTCTGGAAAGACTAAGTAGCATCTTTTCATCATCTTGAATCCCTAGTTTACTACGCAGTTCTTTCAAATTTTCCTGCTTGATTTCTGGACGCTCAAACTTAGCTAATTCAATCCCAGTCGGAATGACCCGTTTTTCAACCTTGACCTTATAGTCAGATAGCAAGTCACGAACAATCTCACTCGGGCAAATAACCCCATCCACATCATGCAAGAAACCTCTTACTAAGTACTTAACCATGCTTGGACGAATCAACATCCCCTTAGCAATATAATGCACATAGTCTTCGTACTGGGTGTGATAGGTATGGATGACTGGAATCTTCAATTCACGCGCAATCCAAATCCCCAACAAGCCAAGAGAAAATTCTGTCTGAGTATGGATAATATCTAACTGATACTGTTTAGCAATTTCCAGTGCCTTGCTGAAACCTCGGTAGGCAAAGCGGCGGTCCTTAAAAGCAAAAAAAGGAACACTTGGAATGCGGATAATTTGCCAATCTTCATAACGATTGACATCCTTATCTGTCGTCGTAAAGATAAAAACGGCGTGCCCTTGCTTTTCAAGTTCTGTTTTCAAGGTTCGAATACTGGTCGCAACACCTGAAACCTGAGGAAAATAGGTATCTGTAAATAAACCAATTCGCATAGATTACCTCACTTTTTACTTTCTCCCTAAAGCGGCTTGTTTCTCATAAAAGTCCAACCAGATTTGTAACAGATGCTCTTCAGAATACTCTCTAGAAATATTCTTAGCCTTTTCTTTAAGATCGTTTAAGGCAGCAGGATTTGCTTGATATTCCAAAATAGCTTCTTTCATCTCTTCTCTATCTGCTGTCGCCCGATAATTTCCCTCCAAAATTACCTTATAGAGATCCAAATCACGCAACATAATAGGAGCTTCACAACTCGCAGCCTCTAAAATAGTCATAGGAAAGAGTTCATTATAACTAGGCAACAAGAAAAGGTCCGCTAGGGCATACAATTCGCGCATCCGCTCTGGCGGTACAATACCTGGAAAAATCAAATTTTTAGGGGGATTTTCCATGATTTTCTTGTAGCGTTCATAACCATCTGTTATGCCACCAAAAGAGAAACCACCCGCCCAGATAAAAGTAATCTGAGGCAATTCCTCAGCCAGACGGATAAAGTCATCAATCCCTTTTCGTTTCTGAACTTGCCCAGCACCTACTACGATAAACTGATTGTCACTAAGAGCTAGCTCTGTTCGTAGTCTCGCTACCTCTTCTTGTGAAAGGGGATGCCATTTTTCCTTGTTGACAAAGTTAGGAATATAAGTCACTTTTTCACGTGGAATACCAGCTGCCACCAAATCCTCGATAAACATAGGGTTGACCACAACCAAGTGCTCCATCCGGTTGTAAAAAGAAAATACATAGCGTTTCACAATTCCCTTTAAGAAAAATGGAATTTTCAAACTCCCCTCAAGTGTATCAGGCAAGAAATGCACATAGCCAATTTTTCTCCCTGAGCGTTTCTTTTGGAAGGTTGATAAATAATAGGGGAAATCAATCGTATGAAAATGAGTCACATCTGCCTCAATTGGTAGATTTTCTGTAACAATCAATTGATCCTTGGCATCACGATGAAGAAGACGAACTAATTCACGGTAGGCACCTGAAACTCCTTGTCCTGCTACTTTCTCACTTGAACTCAACATATTGATGCGTAATTTCTTTTTTTCCATAACTACTATTATATCATTTTCTTTGAATAAAATCAGCAAAAGAAAGGAGAGACTAGAGGAAAAGAGGGAAAATTTCCTCTCTTTTCCAACGGTCTCTCACATGCTTTTATATGTTTATACTCAATGAAAATCAAAGAGCAAACTAGGAAGCTAGCCGCAGGCTGCTCAAAGCACTGCTTTGAGGTTGTGGATAGAACTGACGAAGTCAGTAACCATAGCTACGGCAAGGTGAAGCTGACGTGGTTTGAATTTGATTTTCGAAGAGTATTACTTAATGCCTAGGGCAATGCGTGCATAGCGACTCATTTTTTCAACCGTCCAAGCTGGATACCAAACTAATTTGACCTCAGTATCAGTTACTTCTGGCACCTCTGTCATGGCATCATAAATCTGGTCCGTCAAAAGGTCCGCTAGGGGACAACCCATAGTTGTCAAAGTCATATCAATCTCTGTTTGTCCTGTGTCGCCATCAAAACGAATCTCGTAAATCAAACCAAGATTGACAATATCGATTCCCAACTCAGGGTCGATGACTTCTTCCAAGGCTGTTAAAATGCGTGTTTTGATGTTTTCGATTTGCTCTTCTGTATAAGCCATATTTATCCTCACTCTTAGTCTTCAATAAAATCACGAAGCGGTTTGCTGCGGCTTGGTTGGCGTAGTTTTCTCAAAGCTTTAGCCTCAATCTGACGGATACGCTCACGGGTCACGTTAAAGACTTTACCCACATCTTCAAGGGTGCGCATTTTCCCATCATCTAGCCCAAAACGCAGACGTAGAACATTTTCTTCACGGTCTGTAAGAGTATCCAAGACCTCATCCAACTGCTCACGCAAGACGATACGAGTTGTGTAGTCCACTGGATTTTCAATCACTTCATCTTCGATAAAGTCCCCAAGGTGACTATCATCCTCTTCACCGATAGGAGTTTCAAGCGATACTGGTTCCTGAGCAATCTTCAAGATTTCACGTACCTTGTCAGGAGTCATATCCATACGGTCAGCGATTTGTTCTGGCGTTGGATCTTGTCCCAATTCTTGAAGGAGATTCCGCTGTTCACGAACAAGTTTGTTAATCGTTTCAACCATATGGACTGGGATACGAATAGTACGAGCTTGGTCCGCAATAGCACGAGTGATAGCCTGACGAATCCACCAAGTTGCATAAGTTGAGAACTTAAATCCTTTAGAATAGTCAAACTTATCAACCGCCTTCATCAAGCCCATGTTCCCTTCTTGAATCAAGTCAAGGAACTGCATACCACGGCCGACATAACGCTTGGCAATAGAAACAACCAAACGAAGGTTGGCTTCAGCAAGACGTTGTTTGGCTTCGATATCACCAGCTTCAACAGCTAGTGCCAATTCTTTTTCCTCTTCATTGGTCAAAAGAGGTACGACCCCGATTTCTTTCAAGTACATACGGACAGGGTCATTGACCTTAGCAGAAGTTGAACCAATCAAATCCTCATCGCTAAGTTCTGGCTCTTCTTCTGCACTAAGAACACGCGCACTTGGGTTTCCTTCGTTATCTGTGATTGAAATTCCTGCATCCTGGATTCGTTGCAAAAGGTCTTCAATCCCATCAGCATCCAAGGTAAAAGGAACAACTAGACTAGCATTGATTTCATCGTCTGTTGCTGTCCCTTTTTGTTTATGATTACGGATAAATTCTGCTACTTGTACGTCAAATGTTGTTACTTCTTTTTGTTTTGTTGCCATTATTACTCCATTCTTCTTTTTTGGGCAATTAAACGTTCCAATTCTTCTAAGGCTGTGTCGGTATCTCCTACATGGCTAGCTTCCTGCACCTTCTTTTTGATTCTCATATTGTCCTGATTCAAGAGAGCCTTGTTTCGAGTCATCTCTACTTCACTAAGTTCCTGCGGAGACATCTCAGCAGGCAAATCCTGAGCTAAGACTTGATACCAAGCTCTTTCAACTTCCTCTGTCTGCTCTGCTAAAACTTCTGGAGGAAGATTGCCATACTGGCCAAGTAAGTCATATAAAACCTGAAATTCAGGTGTGTCAAATGCAAAATCTTCTCGCAAACGGTAATCATTCAAAACAAGAGGGGATTCCATCATTCGATAAAGTAGATGGGCTTCTGCCCTCATAATAGCCGATAACTGCTTGGTAACAGGCATGGTGATTGGCGTCTGTCTGGAAATTCCTTCCATGCGATTCTGCCTTTGTGCCTGTCGACTCTCATTAACAATCTGCTCAATCTGGGCATAATCAAAGGATGCCAGACTGTCAGCTAAAATATGAATATAGCTGTTTTGAGCAGTGATAGACTTTTCTTGAACAATCAAGGGAGCTATTTTTTCAATAAACTCAATCTGAGCCTGCAGATTTTCACTATTTTCAGGCTTGTACTGGTGAATGTAAAACTCAATCGGACTAATACGAGTTTTTGTTAATAGATAGGCCAAATCTTCTGGACCATTTTTTTGTAGATACTCATCTGGATCCAAGTTATCAGGCATGCTGACGATCTGCACAGGCATATCACCAATTTCATCTAAGGCTTTCAATGTCGCAGCTTGCCCAGCCTTATCGCCATCGTAAACAAGAACCAACTTCTTGGTTAACCTTTTCAGATGCTCAACATGCTCACGACTCAAGGCCGTTCCCATAGACGCCACAGCATTTTCGATTCCAGCCCGATAGGCTGCAATAACATCCATGAACCCTTCCATGAGGTAAATCTCACTGGCTTTACCAGAAGATTTTTTTGCCCTATCCATATGATATAATTCGTAACTTTTGTTAAAAATTGCAGTCGATCGGCTATTTTTATACTTAGAAGTTTGTGAATCCGTTTTCTGCCAGATACGACCTGAGAAGGCAATGACCTTTCCCTGATCATTTGTCAGGGGAAACATAATCCGATTGTGAAAGGTGTCTACAAATTGATTAGCATCCGAGAGATAAAACAGTCCTGAATCTAGGAAATCCTCTTCACGATACTGACCAGACAAACGTTGATAGAGATAGTTTCGTTCTGGAGGTGCTAAACCAATCCGAAAATGCTTAAGCACTTCATCTGTCAAACCACGCTGATAAAGGTAGTTTCTGGCCTCCTCCCCCATGGTCGTTGTCATGAGAATAGCATGATAAAATTTGGCAGCATCTTCGTGCATATCATAAAGAGCTTGGTGGGGGGAGGCGGGCTTCTGCTCACTATAAAGCGGTTTTTCCACCTCTATCCCAACACGCTGACCTAAGATTTGGACAGCCTCCATAAAGGGAACCCCTTGGTACTCCTCGATGAACTTAAAGACATCACCTGAGCGACCACAACCAAAACAGTGATAAAACTGCTTGTCCTCTACAACGTTGAAAGAAGGTGTTTTCTCACCATGAAAAGGACAGAGCCCTAGATAGTTCCGTCCTGCCTTTTGTAAAGAAATCAAATCTCCTATGACTTCCACAATGTTGGCATTGTTTTTGATTTCTTCAATGACTTGTTTGTCAACCATACACAATACCTCCATGTTATCATAGTTTACTTTATATAGTATACTTTATTTCAGAAAAAAAGTAAACCATTTCACTCATTTTCCCTACTTTATTCAAAGAGTTGATAATAATCAGAGATTTTCATTTTTGCTTTTTCTTCTTGGTTCAAATCTTGGATAATCCGTCCTTCTTTCATGACAATCAGACGATTACCATATTTGAGAGCATCTTCCATATGGTGGGTAATCATAAGCGCTGTCAGCTGATCTTTCTTGACAAACTCATCCGTCAATTCCATCAAGGCCACACTGGTCTTTGGATCAAGGGCCGCAGTATGCTCGTCCAACAAGAGTAATTCAGGACGCTTCAAGGTTGCCATCAAGAGGCTCAAGGCTTGTCTTTGACCACCTGATAAAAACTCAATCGGTGTATTCAAGTGTTTCTCAAGACCATTTCCTACTTTTTCAATAGTAGCCTGAAACTCATCCTTATAACTAGCCAGACGTCTTGGAAAGAGTCCACGCTTTTCACCACGGAACTTAGCAATCAAAAGATTTTCAGCCACTGTCATACGAGGAGCTGTCCCCATCTTGGGATCTTGGAAAACACGAGACAGATACTTGGCACGCTTCTCGGGTGAAAATTTGGTAACATCTTCACCCAAGATACGAATTGTCCCACTGGTTAGTGATAAGGTTCCCGCAATAGTGTTAAAGAGAGTTGATTTACCAGCACCATTTCCACCTAAAATCGTGATAAAATCCTGTTCAAAAATTTCTAAGGAAACATCATTTAAAATAATCTTTTCTTCATCAAAGCCATTTTTTACGACTTTGGTTGCATTTTTTAATTCTACAATTGCTGTCATTTACTTAACTTGGCTCCTTTCAAGATTGTTTGCTTAAATGTTGGAATCATGAGGCAGACTGCTAAAATCACTGCACTGTATAGACGAAGGTAACTTGTGTTAAATCCAAGCGCGATAACTGCCCATACTAAAAATTGATAGGCGATAGAACCTACAACGATGGTAATCAAACGCTCTGCCAAGCTCAAACTCTTGAAGATAACTTCTCCAATAATCAAACTTGCAAGCCCCACAACGATAACCCCGATTCCTCGAGAAACATCAGCATAGCCTTCTTGCTGGGCAATGAGGGCACCTGCAAGGGCAATCACCCCATTTGATAAGACCAAGCCCATGAGCTCCATGCGTCCAGTATGAATTCCGAAACTTCTAGCCATATCAGGATTGTCACCTGTAGCAATATAGGCTTGTCCAAGTTTGGTGTCCAAGAAAAAGAGCATGAGAGCAATGACAAGACTGACAAAGATAAGACCTGTCAAGAGTTGATTCAAATCCGAATCAAAAGGCAAAACATCCTGAATTTGCTTAGTTCCAAGCAAGCCTAAATTCGCACGTCCCATAATCAAGAGCATGATAGAGTGACAAGAAGTCATCACCAAAATCCCTGAGAGCAAGGTTGGGATTTTCCCTTTTGTATAAAGAAGACCTGCTGCCATTCCAGCCAAACAACCTGCTCCTACAGCAACAAGTGTCGCTAAAAAGGGATTTACACCTTTGGTTATCAGAGTGACAGCAACAGCTCCCCCAAGAGGGAAGGAACCTTCTGTTGTCATATCTGGAAAGTTTAAAATCCTAAATGTCATAAAGATTCCTAGACCTAAAATAGCCCAGACAAATCCTTGAGAAATAATAGATAATATCATCTGTTTCTTAACCTTTTCTATACGATTTCTATTGTAAAAAATTGGAGGAGATGTCCCCAACTCCTCCATTGTAGATTATTCAATCACTTGTCCTGCTTCTTTTAGAACAGATTCAGGAATAGTAATACCTAACTCTTGTGCCAATTTTTTGTTGATTACTGACTTACCAGTTGAAAAGACATTGACTGGTGTATCAGCCGGTTTTGCTCCTTTCAGAACTTGAGCAATCATTTTACCAGTTGCCACACCAAGGTCATGTTGGTCAACTACAACGGATGCCAAACCACCTGCTTCTACCATGGCAGTTGCACTTGGGTAGATTGGTTTTTTAGCTGATTGGTTGCTTGATACAACAGTTGAGAAGGCTGAAGCAATAGTGTTATCAATTGGAACCCAGATAGCATCGACCTTGCTAGTCATAACGTTAACTGTTGAAGCAATTTCATTTGTTGAAGGAACTGCAAATGTTTCCACTGTCAAACCTGCTTTTTCAGCATAAGCCTTAAATTCTTCTACCTGTGTTTTTGAATTGTCTTCGCTGCTTGAGTAAAGTGCTCCAATTGTTTTCACATTTGGTGTCAAAGCCTTGATGAGTTCAACTTGTTGTTGAGCTGGGTTGTGGTCAGATACCCCTGTAATGTTGCCACCTGGTTTTTTCAAATCTTTAACCAAGTTAGCACCGATTGGGTCTGTAATAGCAGCCATGATAACCGGTAGGTCTTTTGTTGCACTAGCCAAACCTTGAGCAGCTGGTGTTGCGATACCAACAACCAAGTCATTACCGTTTGCAACCAACTGTTTACTCATTGTCGCAACCTTACTTTGGTCACCTTCTGAGTTCATAAAGTCAATCTTCAACTGATCATCTTTATAACCTTCTTCTGCAAGTCCATCTTGAATCCCTTTATAAATCAAGTCAAGAGATGGATGGCTCACAAACTGAAGGACACCAACTTTGGCAACTTTCTTTTCATTCTTAGCTTCTGGTTTATTCATTGAAGAGTAAATCAAGCTTCCTGCTACTAAGACTGCTAATGCAGCGATAATTCCAATTAAACGTTTATTTTTCATTCTATTTCTCCTTTTTAATTCCATTAAAATACTTCACTTATCTGAACAAGCGACGCCATCGTTTTCTTTCCATACTAACCTCCATCAAAAAAGTCCTCACACAAAAAACTTGTGTGAGGACGTCGATGCGCGGTACCACCTCAATTATAGGGAATTTCCCTATCGCTCTGTCTCGCAATAACGAGATGCACTGTAAGGTGTGCTCACCGAATTTTTATGATTTCAAATTCTAAATAACATTCAGCCCAATTTTCATCATCATCACTTATCTGTTTTCAGCTACCACAGACTCTCTAAAAAGTTTGTATGACTACTTTTCTGAATGGTTAAATTATATCATTTTTCAACTACTTGTCAAGACTCTTTGAGAATTTTTTTGAAATATTCAAAAACTTCCCCTATGGAAAAGAGGAAGCTTGATAGGTATCAGCCTGAATTACGCAATCCTGTCGCAATTCCGTTGATGGTTGTATGGATTAATTTTTCTTGATCGCTTGATAATTCTCCTCGGCGTTGACGTTTAATCAACTCCAACTGGATATAGTTGAGGATATTAAAGTATGGCATACGGTAATCCAAACTTGCTTTTAGATATGGATTTTCCGCCAAGAGTTCATCGTAACCTTCGATAGCCAAGATGACTTCCTTGGTAACTTGCCATTCATTTAAAATAGTCTCATAAATTGCTTTTACTTGATCATCTTCGCAAAGTTTGGCATATTCAAAAGCAATATTCATATTTGATTTTGACAAGACCATATCAACATTTGAAAGAAGCGACTGGAAGAAAGGCCAATTTTGGTACATATCTCGTAGAATAGCGATATTCTCTGGATTTTTATCAATAAATTCTTTGAAGCTTGATCCGACACCATACCAGCCAGGGAACATGACACGGCTTTGTGACCATGAGAAGACCCAAGGGATAGCACGCAAACCACCGATTTCAGTAATCGTCTTACGAGCGGCTGGACGAGAACCAATATTAAAGCTTGAAATAGCCTTGATTGGACTTGACTCAAAGAAATAATCATAGAAATGGTCATTACCAAAAACCAAATCACGGTAGATATCGTAACTACGGTCCACTACTTGGTCCATGATGGCTTCATAACGATTGGATGTATTGGTATCGCTCTTCTTCTGCGTAATCATACGGTTAATGGCTGCAGATACTAGCATTTCAAGGTTATAGTAGGCAGCGTCTTTATTACCGTATTTATTGCCAATTACTTCACCCTGCTCCGTCAAACGGATACGATCCTTGATAGACTTGAGAGGCTGAGAGGTGATGGCTTCATAGGTTGGGCCACCACCACGACCAACAGTCCCACCACGACCATGGAAGAAGGTAACCTTAACGCCAAATTCATCTCCAATAGCAGTTAATTGTTGTTGAGCCTTGTAGAGGGTCCAACATGATGAAAGGTAACCACCATCTTTATTACTATCAGAGTAGCCAAGCATGATTTCTTGGTAGTTATTTCGCGAAGCAATCCATTTCTTAGCAAGGGCAAGAGAAAGATATTCTCTCATAGTTTCTTCTGAGTGGTCCAAGTCCTCGATTGTTTCAAAGAGAGGAACGATTTGGACACGGGCTCTTTCTTTATCAACTAACCCTACTTCTTTTAGCAAGATAGCCAATTCCAGCATGTCTGATACGCTGGTTGCATGTGAAATGATAGTCTGACGAATGACATCATCACCCAACTTATCTTTCAAATTACGAGCAGCCTTAAAGATAGCCAATTCTTTTTCAAGTAACTCTGATTTTTCAACATGAGTAGCAGAAAGAATGCGTGGATCTTCTTCTAATTCTTTCAAGAGAAGCTGGCATTTTTCTTCTTCACTGAGTTCACTATAACGAGAATGAATTCCTGCTGATTTCAAAAGTTCTGCTACACAGGCCTCATGAACACTTGAATCTTGACGCATATCAATAGATGCCAAATAGAAACCAAAAATTTCAACTGCCTGAATCAATTCAACAAAATCACCAGAAATAAGTGCTTCACCCTTGTTTTCCAAAAGGGAATCACGGATGGTAATTAAGTCCTTATAAAAATCATTAGCTGTTTCATAGCGAGCTCCAACTTCCTTATCCTCAATCAGATAGGCTTTTGTTGCTTGGATTTTTGATTGAATATCAAACAAGGCACGACGATACAGCTCTTTTTCACGGTAAATCGAATTATCCTTAGATTGACGAGCCATTTCTCTAACTTGCTTGCTGACATTAACAATACTAGTTGAGAGAGAAAACTCACGATAAAGTTGATAAATCTTTTCATCATAGTAGTTCATGATGACTTCACACTGGGTCATAGCAGATTGTTTCAAGGTATCTGCTGTAACAAAAGGATTCCCATCACGGTCTCCACCAATCCACATTCCCATGGTAATTGGTTTAGGATGTTTCAACTCCAAGCCATGTTTTTTAGCCAGACGCTTGTACTCAGCAGTCAAATGAGGAACTGCCTTCAAGAATGAACTATTGTAGTATTCCATAACATTCGTGATTTCATTGGTAACTTTCAATTTCTTTTCACGAATCATATCTGTTTGCATGATAATCTCAATGTAACGACGGAGATCATTATGCCATTTTTCCTTATTAATCAAGCCTAATTTTACATCACGGTACTTACGCAAGAGGGTATGGATATGGTTAGTCAAATCCAACATACTCTTACGTTGCACTTGTGTTGGATGGGCTGTCAAAACAGGGACAACATTCAAGTGTTCTAGAATTTCAACCGCATTTTCTTTTTCTGCAACCATTTTGATAGTTGCTGATAACTTACCAAGATAATCTTGATCGATATTATTTTGGTGGTTGATTTCATAGGCCAAATCCACGTCTTCTGAAATATTAATCAAGAGTGGCAAGATAGAGAAATAGCGTGAAATATAAGCCATTTCATCATTTGTAAGGCTAGTAACCAATTGGTTCAAGCCTTGATAATCTTCTTGAGTTGACAATTCTTTCAACTCCATGATTTTTTCAAAAGTTTCTGGAGCAAGCATATTTTTAGTGATATCTTCTAACAATTCTGTTAAAATCAATACTTCTTCTTGCACGACAGCTTTATTACTATAGTTTTCTAATTTTTGAAGAGACATAGGTAATCCTTTCCACTATCAGCTCTACATATAGTTTGATGAGCGAGCTTCTAACTCCTCATACAATTGAGCACGCTTTTCACTTGCATCAATATTTAAGACAAAGGCGATGGCTACAGACAAGACCAGAAGACTATTCCCTCCTTGCGATAAGAAAGGAAAGGTTACTCCTGTCGAAGGAATAATTCCAGAAATTCCACCGATATTGACAAAGACCTGGATCAACATCATCCCCCCAACCCCAATCGCCATCATAGAATTAAAGGGATTCTTAGCACGAATTCCTACTAGGATGATTCGTAAAATAAGGAAAAAGACAAGTGCTAAAATCAAGCTGGCTCCTACAAATCCAAATTCTTCGATGACAATTGAAAATACAAAATCTGTATGGGCCTCTGGTAAATAGCCACGTTTTTCAATTGAATTTCCTAAACCTAGACCAAACCAACCACCATTTACCATGGCAAAATAGGAATTTGCGAGTTGGTGGCCTGCTCCTGCCAAATCGGCAAAGGGATTAAAGTAGGCACTGAAACGCTTGGCCACATAACCAAATACTGGAATTTTTGAAAATTTATCAACCCCAATCATAGAGATAGCTGATAGGGATAGGGCTGAAATCCCCACCAAAATTCCCAAAAAGGCAATAAACCATCTATAAGCGATACCACTAATCGTATACATAATCAAGGCAACCAAAGCTAAAATAGAAGCATTCCCCAAATCTGGGAAAATAGCAAGGCTCCCAATCAGTACAAATAGAACAAAGCGCCAGTCATTAAACGCACGAGGAAGCCACTGATTCTGTGTCAACACTTGAAAATCATAAATAGCTATATCCTCTTGTTGTTTGGAAAATTTATTTGCTAGATACCAAATAATAATAATTTTCAAATATTCGGCTGGCTGAATGGTCAAAGGTCCTACAGAAATCCAGCCATAGGCTCCATTGACAGGAATACCAATCAAACGAGCCAAAGCTAAGAGAATCAGCTCAACAAACATAACAATAAATAAAAGACGTTCATTTCTTAAAAAATTCAGTCTCAACTTATATATCAAGGCAATCAGTATCAAACTAAATATCCAAAATAGTCCCTGACTTCGGACCAATTGCAGTGCACTTTGGCCTTCTTGAATTAAAATAGCACTGGTTGTCGAATAAACCACAATCAAGCCCAAAATAGATAAAAGTAAGTAAGGAACTAGAATAGAATAATTTAATAGGTGCCTTTTACTAATCTTCATAGTATCACCAATCTAATGAGAACAACACAATTGCTTCCCAAATTCCGTTTGTTTTCTAGTTTTGATTGCTATTATACCATTTTTTCCGAAAGAAAAAAACTCTTATCCATCAGATAGACCATTTTTGTCATAAGAAAAAGGGCGCTTGGCCCTTTTCTGTTTTATTCTTTTGATGAACTACTTGAGCTTGAATCTCCGCCACCAATATATTGGGTAAAGATATTTTGGAAGGCTTGGTCTTTAACCTTGATATTAGCTGCTTGCAATTCTTTTCCGATAATGCTTTGAACAAATGTTGAATCATTTTGTTTTTGAGTCAAGATAACAGTTTTTAATTTTTCTTTGTAGTCATCAAGATTAGATGATTTTTCTGTTTTCTTAGTGAGTTTTACAATGTAATATTGGCTGCTGTAGGCTTGTGTACCAGCGGCTGTAATCACATCAGAAACGCCGTTTACATCTAGAGCAAATGCCGCTTTCTTAACTTGTTCTGGCACTTCTGTCGAAGCAGAATCAAAGGTGATTTCTCCACCGTTCGCTTTGGTTTTCTCATCCGTTGAGTTATCTTTAGCTAATTGAGCAAAGTCCGCATCACTAGCCTTAGCTTTTTCAAGAATTTCTTTAGCCTTGTCTTCATTGTCCAAACGGATGATTTGAGCTGTTACATCTGGAGTGTACTCGTCAAAGGCTTTCTTATAGGCATCATCTGTCAATTCAGCTTCTGCTGCTTTCTTAACTGCCAACTCAACCAATTTGCTTGTACGAATTTGAGCTTTGCGTGTTTCAAGCGTCATTCCTGCTTGCGACAAGACACGCTGGTAGTTCTCACCATATTGTTTTTCTTCTTCTGCAATAGTGTCATTTACTTCTTTGTCATCTACTTCTGAACCGTATTGTTTCTCAAATACTTTTTGGATGGTCAAGTTCAACAACACTTGTTGGGCTGAAGGGTTGCTTTTCACTTGCTCATAAAATTGATGTTCTGTGATGACATCCCCTTTCATGCTGATAAGGTCTGCTCCTTCTGAACCTTTCGAACAAGCTGCTAAAGTTGCTACTGATAATAGTGTAATGGCACCTGCCAATAGTTTTTTCTTCATGTCTACTCCTTTGAGATAAGTGTTACCCTATCTATTTTACTATATTTTCTTAAATTTTTCTGAAAATCATTCGCTGTCAGGCAATTGAACATCTACTACATTTTTACGAAGCATGAGAATGCCGTCTCCCAGAGGGACTAGTGTTGCGGTGAGTCCTGGATTGTCTAAGGTTGCGTCAAATAGCCTTTGAAGTCCTCTGTAAATAGTTCGCTGACCTCGACGGACTTCCATGATATCCTTGGCAACATCACCACCTTGGAAAATATCATCCAAGACAACCACACCACCAACTTCCAAATGTTTAAGGATTTCTGGCAGAAAGACGATGTATTTAGACTTGGCTGAATCCATAAAGACGAAATCATAGGACTCTGTCAAGGTAGATAAGACATCTACCGCATCTCCCTCTAGGAGTGTAATTTGCTTGCGACTGTCAAACTGGGCGAAATTTTCCTTGGCAAAACCAATCATTTCTGGATTGCGATCAATGGTTGTAATCTTGGCATTTGGCGCGTGTTCCGCCATCAAGAGAGCTGAAAAACCGATAGCCGTCCCAATTTCCAGAATATTTTTAGGCTGCATGGTTTCCATAAGAAAACGGAAATAAGCTACCGTTTCATGGGGAATAATGGGAATATTTTCCTTGCGGGCAAAATCTTCCAATTCTTTCAAAGAATCTGTGACTTGCTTTTGACGCTGACGCATCAAGTCCACAATTTCTTCTTTGACAACAGGACGACGCATGTTATGGTTGGCATTTTTACTATACGATTCAACCATTTTATGCCAATCCCAATTTTTCAACAAGGGCTTCAAACTCATTCAAACGACGTTCAAAGACTGCAAAGGCATCGTTGAGGTAGTCTTCTTTCTCCATATCAACACCAGCTTTTCTCATGACATTAAGTGGATAGTCAGA
Source organism: bacterium (assembly GCA_905221105.1). GTDB lineage: Bacteria > Bacillota > Bacilli > Lactobacillales > Streptococcaceae > Streptococcus. The sequence continues at coordinate 53,191 of CAJNBW010000002.1, read as the reverse complement.
CTTACCTGCCTTGAGGTAGTCGATATAGCGGTCACGGTCTTCTTGACTACCATGGACAATTTTTTCAGCCAAGGCTGAGGCTGCTGCAAAGCCTGTTGAATATTGATATACATAGTAGTTATAGTAGAAGTGTGGAATGCGAGCCCACTCATATTGGATTTCAGGATTGTCTACCTTGCTCAAACCATAATACTCTTGATTCAAGTCTGCGTAGAGTTTATTTAGGAAATCGCTGGTCAAGACTTCACCATTTTGATCCGCTTGGTGGATAGCGTGTTCAAACTCAGCAAATTGAGTTTGGCGGAAAACTGTTCCACGGAAACCATCTAGGAAGTTATTGAGAATAGCAAAGCGCGTTGCATCATCTTCCACTTCTTCCAATAATTTCTCCGTCAAGATATTTTCATTGGTAGTTGAAGCGATCTCAGCCAAGAAGATAGAATAATCTCCGTAAACATAAGGCTGCGTTTCACGAGTATAGCTTGAGTGCATACTGTGGCCTGTCTCATGGACAAGGGTAAAGAGATTGTCTAGATTGTCCTGCCAGTTAAGAAGCATAAAGGCATTAGTATCGTAAGAACCACCAGAGTAGGCCCCTGAACGCTTGCCTTGATTTTCGTAAACATCAATCCAACGCTCACTGAAGGCACGTTTAACACGGCTCAAGTAATCCTCACCCAAGACTGCCAAGGCATCTTCTGCTTTTTTCAAGGCTTCTTGGTAGGTAAAACTGTATTCAACAGATGAAAGCGGTGTGTAGACATCGTACATCTTGAGGTCTGAAATCCCCAAGATTTTTGAACGAAGGTTAAGATAGCGATGCAAGAGTGGCAAATGCTTGCGAACTGCTGCTACCAAATTGTCATAAACACTCTCTGGAACAAAATTTGCTGCGAGAGCTGCATGACGAGCACTCTTGTAGTTACGAACTTTGGCACGGTAGTTTTGGACCTTAACATTGGTTTGCAAGGTTTTGGCATAGGTATGCTGGAATTGTTGATAAGTCGCATAGAGAGCTTGATAGGCACCACGGCGAACCTCACGATTTTTAGACTCCATCAAACGGGTGTAAGTCCCATGAGAGAGCTGAACTTCCTTACCATCATCGTCGAGGACATAAGGGAACACAATATCTGCATTGTCCAAGATAGCGAAGGTTTCACTTGCCGAACCAAAGATTTCTCCTGCTCCAGCCAATAATTCTTCTTCACGTTGTGATAAAACGTGGTCTTTTCCTTGTAAAAGTTTGTCAAAATAGTGTTGATAAACCTGCAATTTTGGTTGAGCCTCTAAAAAGTCAGCATACTGCTTTTCACTAATTTCCATAAATTCAGGTTCATAGAATGAAAAGGCCTGATCTAGCTGACTGTAGAGAGTCATTGCCTTGGCATAGTACTCTTGATACTTGGCTTCACGTGTGTCCTGGTCATTCTTCATATGGGCATAAACGTAAAGCTTCTCCATTTGGCGTTCCATTTCAAGAGAAAATTCAGTGATTTCTAGTAGGTTATCCGCACTATCCAAGAGATGGCCTTCATACTGGGCTACTGTCTCCAGTTGTTCTGTTAAATCTTTTAAGGCTTCTTCCCAAGCCTGGTCAGTTGGGTAAATCGTTGATAGATCCCATGTATCTGTTTCATTTATTTCATGTCTTTGTAATACCATTAGATTCCTCCATCCTTTCTATTCTATCATATTTTTCAAGAAATATTGCTGATAAAAGGCTGGTGGATAAAGCTTTTGCCAATCATTTTGAGGATTTTCTTGGTAATAGGTGTAAAAGTGCTGATAATAGCTACTCAAGTCTTGTTCAATCTGGAAAAATTTGCCCACTAGTGGTCGAATTTGTGGATACCATTCTTTTAGCCCATAAGTTAGGAGATTTTTTCCCTTTTGATAGGCTTCTGCTTGTTCTCTCATCCAAAAGGGATTTTGATAATAAAGTTGCCGTTGGATATAGCGACAGATGTCCTTATCTTGAGAAACTGTAAAATGAGATATTTTTTGTTTCTTATAGGGGAAACGCAATATTTCCAATAAACTAGCTTGACCATAGGGAAATTCCTTAACCTGATAATGGAGTTTACCTCGAAGATCTTGGTGAATCAGGTATTTGAGTCTCAAAACTTGTTTTTCTTTGTCTAATTCCCAAATATAAAAGCCCATGTTTTGACTGAAATAGAGAAAACCTTGTTGCAGACGAGTCAAACGGTCCTTGAGCCACAGTTTTTGACCCAGCAACCACAGTACTTGGTAACCCTGACTACGATAGCCTTCACTTCGCTCCTTAAGAATTTTTTGAGATAAAGGACTACACTGAACTTCTAGAGCTAGATTACCATTTACAAACACATCCGCAATCTGTTTAAGCTCTGGGAGCGAGTATTCTAATTGCACCTCAGCCTCTGTTTTCAACCACTTATAGAGAGATTCCTTATTGGCCAAGTGTTCTGGACTTTCATTTTCAGAGGAATATTCACAGTCTTTTAGGGATTTGTGGGCAAAATGGGTTCGGACACTTGGTCCTTGCCGCAAACGGAGCTGACCTCCACAAGCCGGGCAGGTGTATGCTTGCTTCTCAAGCTTATCCTCTAACACATTTACCAACTCTCCCCTAGCATCTCTCGCAACAAACATGATTTCCCTCCTTTTCTATATTATTCGTAAAAAAGAAAAAAGATCAGGAAAATTCCTAATCTTCATCACTCTATAATTTTAGAGTTGCAAGCGACTTTCAAGAGCTTGTGTCAACACTTCAGAATAGTTCACTTTCTCACGATCTGCAAGTCTGACTAGCCACTCTGGAACCGTAACATTTTTTCGAATCGCTTTATTATTCTTTACGAAAGGCAAGGGATTGACTTGAATCAAAGTCACAAATCCATCAGGGGCTTTCAACTTAGAAATGTCACTGGGAGTAGGCAAAGTCAGTCCTTCATCAATATAAGAAGCTAAAACACTCTCAAGCATTTCCCGAGCATTTTTCATCGCAAGTTCAATCGTTGCTCCCTCTGTCCCTCCTCCAAATTCAAGAAATTCAACCCAATATCCAGTGCCTTCTCTATGAAAAATAGCAGGATAAGATTTTAGCATAATACACCTCCAACATTTCCAAATCAACTACAGTCCCAAATCTTTTACTATTTTCCTCTCTAAACCTTTTCCTAAATCCTCATTACCGTGGACTGGAATAGTGACAAGATAGGGAACTCCTTCTTTCTTAAAATGATGATGACTTCCTCTCTTACGAACTTCAATCTATCCATTTGCAAGAGCTAATTTTACCATTTCCTTACCTGTGATTGGCATTTATGGTCACCTTTTTAGCTAAAATTATACTTATAATGCGTATTTTTGGCAATTCTTCTATCTTATCTATTCGTAAAAAAAGAAAAAAGATCAGGAAAATTCCTAATCTTCATTCATGTTTATTTGATTTTCTTAGCTAGCATGGTCGCAAAGCGTAGTTGGATACGATTTCCATTCTCATCGCGACGGTGCAGATGTCCTGGATTTTCATTGTACTTGACCAATTCCCAGTCCTTGTAATAGTCTGCCAGTTCCCCTTCTTTAAAGGTGAATGGGAAGTTAACTGAGCAAGGATAGTCCTCTGTATCCATGGCACAGACGATAAGGTTATAACCACCGACCGTGGTGTGCTCCTGCATATTTTGAATAATAGCTGGAATGCGGTCCGCTTGTAGAAACATGAGAACAACTGTTGAAACGATAAAATCATATGCTTGCCCAATGCTGGCTGAATTGATATCGTAAAGACCAACAGGCATATCCAAATCTTCCTGTTCCACAATGCTTTGCAAGATTTCAAGGGATAGCTCATTTTGATCTACAGCTGTAACATCAAAACCTTGCTGAGCCAAAAAGAGGGAATTACGGCCCTGACCACAGCCTAAATCCAAGGCTTTCCCTAGTTTTACTGTTTGCATAGCCTCTAAGACCTCTGAATGAACAGGATTGGTATTGTATTTCTTAAGGAAATAGTCCTCAGGTTTACAATAAAATTCCAAGTACCATTCTACATCATCTGTGGCAGCCTCCACTCGGTGCCAGGCTTGCGGTTGCGCCATTGGATTGTCTGCTCCTGCTTCAAAGAGATGTTCAGCTAGAACTTCTCCTTCTTCGGTCAATTCAATAAACTTGAGAGCTCCTTTTACAACTGTGATCTTACCCCAAGTTCCGACCTTGGTATTGTGCTTTTGCTGAACCGCCTCTGGCATAGTCTCTTTAGTCCACAGTGGCATGCGTTTGTAGGCAACTAGTTTTTCCATTTTCATTCCTCTTTTTATCGCTGATTAACAGCTTTCATAACACGCGCGATGTCGCGGTTTTGCTCACGACGTTTGATAGACTCCCGTTTATCATAGTCATGCTTCCCTTTGGCAAGTCCTAAAAGGAGTTTAGCGTAACCATCTTTGATATAGACCTTAAGGGGAACCAGAGTCATTCCTGTCCCTTTGGTCTCTTGTTCCAATTTTTGAATTTGTTTCTTATGGAGCAGGAGTTTACGACGGCGTTCCGGTTCCTGGTTCCAGATATTGCCCTCTTCGTATGGCGCGATATGAACATTGCTCAGCCAGACTTCTCCATTTTTTACTTGGGCAAAGCCATCCTTAAGATTGATTCGAGCAGCTCGTACACTCTTGATTTCAGTTCCAGTCAGGACCATTCCTGCCTCTAGCGTATCTACGATTGTATAGTCGTGGCTCGCCTTTTTATTTTGTGCGACGACCTTTCCCTCGCCCTTTGCCATGCTTAGCTCCTTTCTTAGCTACTTCCTTATAAAAAGGTTTCTTACCCTTTTTCTTCTTATCTTTTTGTAAATGCTTGCGCTTAGCATTAGAGCGACCTGATTTTCTCTTATCTTCCTTCTTATCTGAATGACGACTTGAACCTCGCCCTCTGTCACTGCGACTAGACTGTTTCAAGCCTTTTTCAATCACATCAAATTCACTTGGAATGTAAGAAAAGTCAATTTCACCTGTCATCTTGTCAGCTCTTTCAACGCGAATGCGAATCTGCTGTCCTACACGGAAGGTTGTACCCGATTTTTCCCCACGCAGAGTCAAATCACGCTCATTGAAATGATAAAATTCAGGTAAATTAGTGATATGAATCAAACCTTCAACCGTGTTTGGCAATTCAACAAAGAGACCAAATTTGACGATGCTGGACACAACCGCATCGTACTCTTCACCCACGTATTCTTCCATGTACTCAGCCTTTTTCATAGCTTCGACTTCGCGCTCTGCCTCGATTGCACGACGCTCACGATTGGAAGACTGGGTCGCAATCTCTGGAATCACTTGCTCAAAATGCTCTGCTATTTCCTTAGAACGGCCGTAATCCCGAATCATACGGTGAACAAGGAGGTCCGGATAACGGCGAATCGGACTAGTAAAGTGAGTGTAATAGTCGGCAGCAAGGCCATAGTGACCGTGATTGTGCTCTGAATAGCGAGCCTGTTGCATAGAGCGAAGGAGCATCATGGACAAGACATCCGCATAAGGTTCTCCCTCAACAGTGCGCATGATATCTTGAAGCGCCTCCTGGCTAATCTCACTGGCAGTCCCATAAATGCGCAAGCCAAAGCTCGAAGCATAATCAATAAACTTCTGAATCTTTTCAGCCTTTGGCTCCTCGTGAATTCGATAGATAAAAGGTAAATCCAACTTGCTAAAATGTTCAGCAACTGTTTCGTTGGCCATCAACATAAAGGACTCAATCATGCGCTCAGCAATACCACGTTGACGAAGAACAATATCAACAGGCTTACCTTGTTTATCCACTAAAATTTTAGCTTCATTGGTATCAAAATTAAGGGCTCCACGTTTCACTCGCATGTTTTCAAGAGTTTCATGGAGCTTGGCCATGAGTTCGATACTAGGGACAATTTTCTTATATTCTTGCCTCTTTTCTTCATCGCCAGCTAGGATATCATTGACATCGCTATAGGTCATACGAAAGCTTGTCTTGATAATCGTTTGTGTAATGATGTAATTGACCACACGACCATGTTTATCAATCTCCATAATGGCTGACTGGGTCAAGCGATCTACTTGAGGATTGAGTGAGCAGATGCCATTTGACAAACGCTCTGGAAGCATGGGTACCACACGGTCTGTCACATAAACAGAAGTCGCACGGTTAAGGGCTTCCTTATCAAGGGCAGAACCCTCGGTCACATAGTAGGAAACATCTGCGATGTGAACCCCTAGCTCCAGATTGCCATTTTTCAATGCCTTGATATGAACTGCATCGTCCAAGTCCTTGGCGTCAGCACCGTCAATGGTAAAGGTAATCTCATCTCTTAAATCCAAACGACCTTCCATATCCTTTTGAGACGGAGCATCCGGCACACTTTCAGCTTCCTTAAGAACAACCTCTGGAAACTCGGATACAATGTCCATAGACTCCAAAACCTCAAGAACATCTATTCCAACATCCGTCGAGTGCCCCACCACATCAAGGACACTAGCAACAAAGAAATCATGTTTCTTGCTTGGGTATTTATCGATAAAGACCTTGAGAACTTCTGTTCCTTCTAGTTTAAGGGCAGGTTTCTTAACATAAATCGGTTGGCTGATTTTCTGATTTTTCGAACGGATATAACCCGCATACTTGGGCTTTTCCTGATCCAGAACAATTTGTCCGACAACAGTTGTCAAACTGTGTTCTAGGATATCAATAATTTTTGCCTCTGCTGCTGTTCCCTTATTGCGGTCAGCGACTTTCTTGATGACGACCTCAACGGTATCACCATCAATAGCGTAGTTAACATCGTTCTTTCCTACAAAAAGGTCGTCCTCTTCCCCTTCCAGGCTAACAAAACCGAAGCCATTTTTATGGGCATGAAAAATCCCCTTGAGGGTAATCTCATGTTTTTTCTTGGCTTCCAAGGTCAGACTTCCATCTTCTTCAAAGCGAATCTGGTGCTTTCTTTCCATTAGGGACAAGGTTTTAATCAACTCACGAAAATCCTTGGACCCATCTTTTCCCAAAGCCTGAGCCAAGTCATTGACCGTCACCTTTCCCTCGTCTTGCAAATATTCTTTTATTCTATCTTTCATATTTTCTTTCTAGATTTTTTAATTTTCTTTTACTGTAAAACCTTCTCAAACATCCTTTAAAAATAAAAAGAGGCAAAGACCTAGTCCTGCCCATTATTTTCTTATCTACTTGATAATACCGTCAATGCTAAGGCAATGGCTAGCCAGAAAAAGACTAAAATCCCAGTCAAACGCTGCATTACAGCTTCAAAACCGCGTGCTTTACTGCGTTCAAACAAATCACCTGAGCTGGCATCAAATACATTGCTGGATTGGTTTTTGGTTGGTTGCATGAAAATCGCAATCACAATCACAACAGATAATACTAATAAAATGGTTAATAATAGGTTATACATATCAAACTCCTTAAAATCCTTATTATTTTACCATAAAATCTACTTAGATTCAAGATGTAGGGTTACTTTTCTTTCCTTGGGACAATACTTTAAAACCTCAATCTTGTCTGGATGGGTTTTTGAATTTTTACTGGTTAGGTAATTGATACTGCCACAAGAGGAGCATTTGAGATTAATTTTTACTCGCACTAGATTTCCTTTACTTTTAATAATGTTCGAAATTGAAGCAGGTTAAAGAGACAACTAAAGGCAACACAAAGGCTTGTCGCATAAAAGACTGCATGGTAGCCAAATTGTCCTGCTACTGCAGAACCTGCCATGGGACCAACAACACCTCCCAGATAAAAGAATACCTGATTAAAGGCAAAGACCCTCGAAATGCCGGCTTTGGGAGTCATTTTGCTGAGTAGGGCATTAACCCCGGGAATCAGCGCACCGGTTCCCAAGCCAAAGAGGAAACGATAGAGTCCTAGTTGAAGGGGACTAGATGCATTGGCACAGAGAAGATAGATGATGACTGAATAAAACTGGGCGACAACCAAGAGACGATGATTGCCCACCTTGTCACCTAGCTTACCCATGACTCCTGCACTCATCATGCTGGAAAAGCCCATGCTGGACACAATCAAACCAGAAACAAAAAGAAGATTCTCTGTCTGCCCTAAGTCGCGTACATAAAGAGCCAAAATAGGGCCGATCGATTGGGCTGAAAATTGGATGACAAAACTGGTCAGAAAAAGATTAACCAAAAGATAGGGATATATAACTGATGTAAACAATTCCTTTGTTGGAATGGCCTTTTCCTTGGCTACTGGTTTAAAATCTTCCTTAATAAAGCAAATAGTCAAAATAGCAGCTAAAAACAGAAAACTACCAACCAGTAAGAAAACCGTACGAATGCCAAATAATTCTGCGATAAAGCCACCAATAAAAGGACCAGTTAGAGTACCTGCAACCACACCTGTAGACAAAGTACCTAAGGCAGAGCCTGATTTCTCCTTGGGAACCTGACTGGCTATCAAGGCCGTTGCATTGGGAACAAATCCTGCAAATACACCGTTTAATAAACGAAGAAAGATTAACCAATAGATATTTGGGACAAAGGCCAAACCTCCCATAGTGATAGTCATGACCAGACCAGCACGAATCATCATGGGTTTTCGACCGTATTTGTCAGCAAGGATGCCCCAGATAGGAGAAAAGAGCGCCGCTGAAATAGCAGAGACAGAAATAGCTAAGCCTGCATAAAAAGCGACTTGCTCACTCCCTACACCTAGATTTTCCACAAAGATGGGCATAAAAGGTACAACCAAAGAAATACTGGCTCCAGTCAGAAAATTACCAAACCAGGCAATGCGCAGATTATCCTTCCAGTTAATCTCTGTCATCTTGATTACCTCCCTCAAGCAGGGAGAACACCTGAGTGAGAAGCTGGTCCTGATTTCCATTGTTGTTTAAAACATGGCTGGCCAAATCTTTCTTTTTCTCTAAAGGCCACTGGGCTGCCAGACGAGATTCAGCCTCAACTTTGGACAACTGGTCTCTTTTCATTAAACGTTCTACTTGGACATCTCGATCCACATAGACCAACCAAGTCTCATTAAACCAAGAGGCATAGTCCTGCTCAAAAAGTAGGGGAATATCCATGAAGAAAATCTCTTCTGTCTGAGCCAATTGGTCTCTTAATGTAGCTAGTTCCTCACGGATAATCTCTCCTTGGATTTGTTTAGACCATTCCCGTTCATCAGGATTTGAAAAGATGAGACTAGCTAGGAGAGGGCGATTGAGTTCTCCATTTTCAAGGATAATTTTTTGACCAAAATGCTGGACTAGAGCCTCAAACAGACGATCACCAGGTTTCTGTAGTTGGTGGACGACTGCGTCAGCATCCACCACTTGAAAACCTTGCTCTCTTAGAAAATTTGTCACAGTTGACTTACCCGAGGCAATTCCTCCTGTAATTCCGATGATTTTTCCCATCAGTCCCTCCTTTGACAGTTTGGACAAAAGTGGGTGCCTCGTCCGCCTAGTTGGATTTTCTCAATTATAGTTCCACATCTTGAACATTCTTGACCAGCCTTATCATAAACTTGATGAAAATCCTGCATGGTTCCGTCTTCCCCAAAGGCATTGGTATAGGTCCGAATGGTCGAGCCACCTTTTTCAACAGCCTGTCCCAAAACAGCAATGGTCTGGTCATGAATGGCTGACGCTTCTGCTACTGTCAAAGTTTGCGAAGGTCTAGCTGGATGAACCTGAGCTCGCCAGAGGACTTCATCCACATAAATATTGCCAAGGCCAGCAACCAAGGTCTGGTCTAAAAGGTGGGATTTGATAGGTTTTTTGGACTTGGCTAGGGCAGTTTGAAAGGCCTGCAAATCAAAGTCCTGCTCCCTTGGTTCAGGCCCTAGTTTCTTAGAAATAAAGTAGGCTTCCAAAAGGTCAGGAGCCAAGAGTTCCATAGTACCAAACTTGCGTACATCCTCATAAACAAGCGTTCCACCGTCCTCAAACTGGAAGAAAACATGGGCATGCTTGCGTTCAGGTGCTTGGTCTGGATAGTAAAAATACTTGCCCTCCATCCGCAAATGGGAAATCAAGACCTTGTCTGTCAGGTAAAAAAGCAAGTATTTGCCACGACGTCCCATGGACTCAATTAACTGTCCAGGCACTTCCTTTTGAAACTCGTCCAGATTTGTCTTAATCATCTTGGGATAGCGAATTTCTATACTCGAAATCTTCTTTCCTAAAATCAATTTTTCTAAGCCACGACGAACCGTTTCAACCTCTGGTAATTCAGGCATAAGTCCTCCTTCTGTAAAAACAAGAAGCAGGCATGAGCCCACCTCTACTTAGTATTCTTTTTCATTATAGCCAAAGTCAGCCAAATCTAGCTTTTTATCGCGCCAGTTTTTCTTGACCTTGACCCATGTTTCTAGGAAGACCTTGTCTCCTAGCATGAGTTCAATATCACGACGGGCCATGCTACCAATTTTCTTAAGCATAGCGCCACCTTTACCGATGATGATCCCTTTCTGACTATCACGCTCAACCATAATAGTTGCACGAATGTGCACCTTGTCTGTCTCTTCGTCACGTTTCATAGAGTCAACCACAACGGCAACTGAGTGAGGAATTTCTTCACGAGTTAGGTGCAAGACTTTCTCGCGAACCATTTCTGAAACCAAGAAACGTTCTGGATGGTCTGTGATTTGATCAGACGGGAAATACTGGAATCCTTCGTCCAGATTTTCACTCAAAATATCCACTAAACGAGATACGTTATTGCCCTGAAGGGCTGAGATAGGAACAATTTCCTTGAAGTCCATTTGATTACGGAAATCATCAATCTGAGACAAAAGCTGGTCTGGATGAACCTTATCAATCTTGTTTACCACTAAAATAACAGGAACCTTGGCAGCCTTGAGACGCTCGATAATCATGTCGTCCCCCTTACCACGCGCTTCATCAGCAGGCACCATAAAAAGAACAGTATCCACTTCACGAAGGGTGCTGTAGGCAGACTCAACCATGAAATCTCCAAGAGCTGTTTTAGGCTTGTGAATCCCTGGCGTGTCGATAAAGACGATTTGCTCCTTATCAGTCGTGTAAATTCCCATGATTTTGTTGCGCGTTGTCTGCGCCTTATCACTCATGATGGCAATCTTTTGCCCCATAACGTGATTTAAAAAAGTTGACTTCCCAACATTGGGACGTCCTAAAATGGCTACAAAGCCTGATTTAAAAGTCATAATTTCCTCTTACTGTTTAAAATAATAAATCCCAGATTCGTGGGAGAAAAATCAATGCACCTGTTAAGGCTGCAAAAAGAGAGACCACTAGTACCGCGCCAGCCGCCATATCCTTGGCATTTTTAGCCAGCATGGAAAAGTGATAGTGACTGGCCAAATCCACCACATTTTCAATAGCAGAATTGATAATTTCAAAAGCTACTACCAAGAAAATGCTCAATAGGAGAAAGAGCCATTCAATTCGTGACACCTGAAAAACAACACCTGCAAGAATGACTACAAGAGCCGTCACTGCATGTTTTCGCATATTGCGTTCTTCCTTGATGGCAGTAAAAATTCCTGTGAGGGCAAATTCTAAACTGGATATCAGGTCACGATTTTTCCATTTTCGTTTATTGTCTTGTGAGTCCATAGGCTGTCAAAATTTCTTCTTGTAAACCGAACATCTCCGCTTCTTCTTCTGGAGTGTAGTGATCATAGCCGTTGATATGTAAAAAGCCGTGTACTGCCAAGAAGCCCATCTCACGCTCAAAGCTGTGACCATATTCCTCAGCCTGCTCATGAGCCTTATCGATAGAGATGAACAGTTCTCCAATATAGGCATCAAACTCAGACATCATCTCTGCCAATTCCGGATTTTCAAGCAAATCCTCTTCGTCAAAGGCAATTTCCAACTCTGGTTTATACTCAAGGCTGATGACATCTGTCGGACGGTCCGTGTCACGGTACTCCAGATTGAGTTCATGGCTACGCTCGTTGGTCACAAAGGTGACTGCCATCTCCTTGTCTTCTTTGCCTAATTTTTGAGCTGCAAATTCCAAAATTTCTTGAGTTTGTTGCAACATTTCTTTTGAAACTTGACCAGTTTCATCTACCATTTCAATATACATGTGCTTCTCGTTTCTCTTTACTTGGCTTTATTATACCACATTTCCATGATTTTATTCTACCTTTTTGATATAATACTATGGAATACAATCACAAGGAGAGAACGATGTCATTTGACGGATTTTTTTTACACCACATGGTTGAGGAATTGCGAAGAGAGTTAGTGAACGGTCGCATTCAGAAAATCAATCAACCTTTTGAACAAGAGTTGGTCTTGCAAATCCGCAGCAATCGCCAAAGCCATCGCCTGCTCCTCTCTGCCCATCCCGTTTTTGGACGCATTCAGCTGACCCAAACGACTTTTGAAAATCCAGCCCAACCTTCAACCTTTATCATGGTTTTGAGAAAGTATTTGCAGGGTGCCCTAATTGAGTCGATTGAGCAGGTTGAGAATGACCGAATTGTGGAAATTACTGTTTCCAATAAAAATGAGATTGGAGACCATATCCAGGCTACCTTGATTATCGAGATTATGGGTAAACACAGTAACATTCTACTGGTTGATAAAAGTAGTCATAAAATCCTTGAAGTTATTAAACACGTCGGCTTTTCACAAAATAGCTACCGCACCTTGTTGCCTGGATCGACCTATATCGCTCCGCCAAGCACGGAAGCGCTCAATCCTTTCACGGTCAAGGACGAGAAACTCTTTGAAATCCTGCAAACACAGGAAACTACAGCTAAACATCTTCAAAGTCTCTTTCAAGGTCTGGGACGCGATACAGCAAATGAATTGGAAAACATTCTGGTTAGTGATAAACTGTCTACTTTCCGAAACTTTTTCGATCAAGAAACCAAGCCCTGCTTGACAGAGACTTCCTTCAGTCCAGTTCCTTTTACAAATCAAGTAGGAGAGCCTTTTACTAGTCTTTCTGATTTGTTGGATACCTACTATAAGGACAAGGCAGAACGCGACCGCGTCAAACAGCAAGCCAGTGAACTGATTCGTCGTGTTGAAAATGAACTTCAGAAAAACCGACACAAACTCAAAAAACAGGAAAAAGAATTACTGGCGACAGACAACGCGGAGGAATTTCGCCAAAAAGGAGAATTGCTGACAACTTTCCTTCATCAAGTGCCTAACGACCAAGACCAGGTTATCCTAGACAACTACTATACTAACCAACCTATCACGATTGCGCTTGATAAGGCCTTGACTCCCAACCAGAATGCCCAACGCTATTTTAAACGTTACCAGAAACTCAAAGAAGCTGTCAAATACTTGACTGATCTGATTGAGGAAACCAAGGCAACCATTCTCTATCTGGAAAGTGTCGAGACCGTCCTCAACCAAGCTGGACTAGAAGAAATAGCCGAAATCCGTGAAGAATTGATTCAAACAGGCTTCATTAGAAGACGCCAACGAGAGAAAATTCAGAAACGCAAAAAACCAGAACAGTATCTAGCCAGCGATGGCAAGACCATCATCTATGTCGGACGCAACAACCTGCAAAATGAGGAATTGACCTTTAAAATGGCCCGCAAGGAGGAACTTTGGTTCCATGCCAAGGATATTCCTGGAAGCCATGTTGTCATCTCAGGCAATCTTGACCCATCTGATGAAGTCAAGACAGACGCAGCAGAGCTAGCCGCCTACTTCTCTCAAGGTCGCCTGTCAAATCTGGTTCAGGTAGATATGATTGAAGTCAAGAAACTCAACAAACCAACTGGTGGAAAACCAGGCTTTGTTACTTACACAGGACAAAAGACCCTCCGTGTCACACCAGACCCCGAAAAAATTGCATCAATGAAAAAATCCTGATTCAACTTGAAATCAGGATTTTTAGCTTATACTCAAATCATATCCAATTATAGGACTAATCTTTGCCACCTAGTTTTTCATTGATTTTCATCATCACACTAGCAATTTTCTCGCCCCAATAAGGGTCTGAGGCATATTCCACATTCATACCAGAAGCCTTGTTTCCAAGGAAAGTTCTGCCCCTATCGATATAATTTTCCTTAATCCACTTCGTTGCACCTAAAATTCCCTTATCCACATCATCAAATGTCTTGGCTGAAAGGTATGGTGTCGTATCATAGGCTGTAATGCCAAAGAAATTATTCTTATCTTTGGCAATCTTACTTCTTCCCCAGTCACTTTCTAAGGCACTATGGGCAAGGAGATAGAGGGCATTGATATGGTAATGCTCTTCGGCTTCCTTAAAGGTAGCTCCCTTGTTCTCCAAGAGGCTATTATTAATATTTAGCAGACTAAATACCTTATCCAAGTCTTCAGCACTATAGTTTGTAGCCTCTGTCAAATCTTTGAAAAGAAAGGGATTTTCAAGCTTAAAACCATCAAAATGCAGGCCATCTGCCGAATAATATTTCTTGCCTACTTCCATATCAGAAAGATGAGAAGCTACTGGGATACTAGCATTCTGAGCCACATAGTGATAAAAACGGTGGCCATCACTCTCATAATAAGGGATAAAATCCTTACTAGCATCTAGTGCTTGTAAATCTTCTGTTTTCATATAGCCTGACAAACCAGAAACAGTAATAGCCAGGCGCTTGTCATCACTCTTTCTGTCCTTATCAAGCCAGACGACACTACCTTGCGATATATAGGAGAGCTTTTCACCATCTGCATCATAAACATTTGCTGTGACAGGTACTACTTGATAATAAGCAGCATTTTCATTTGTAGCTTTTTCTCCAAGCCATTTACCGTCGCTTCCAAGCTGATGACCGTCAATAGTCTCGTTTTTTGCCATGTAACCGCCGGATTTGAAGTAGTACCAGGCTTGACTTTTAGAATCGTAGACCCACTCTTTCTCAGCCATTTTACCATCAGATTTGAGGTAAAACCATGACTCTTTATACCAAATCCATTCATTTGCTGCCATATAGCCACCGGATTTTAGATAATAATAGTGACCATTATCAAAAATCCATTCTTTATCAGCATGATTTCCATTTTCTTTGATATAAAACCAAGATTGGTATTGTTTGTCAAAAAGCCAACCTTGCTGTACTTTAGCTCCACTAGCATTCACATAAGCTTGGTCAATCCACTGACTTGTCAGTAAATAACCACCGGATTTGAAATAATAGTCCTTCCCTTTAATTTGGAGCCATTCTTTCTCTGCGTGCTCTCCATCTGCTTTGATATAAAACCAAGCATCGTATCGAGAATCATATACCCAATCTTCTATTACTTTGGCACCTGTTGCACCAACATAGGAAGCACCTACCCAAGCATTTCTTTTCATCTTTCCATTTTTGTCAAGATAATAGAAGGCTCCCTTGTCTTCTATCCATTCTGACTTGGCCATATAGCCACCAGATTTGAGGTAAAAATAGTCGTCACCTTGCTTTAGCCATTCATTTTCAGCATAGTTAGCATCTGCTTTGATATAAAACCAAGATTGATAATGAGCATCAAAAACCCACTCATTAGCTGCTTGACTACCATCTGCTTTCAGATACTGTTTACCTTGCCAAGTGCCATCGCTAGCCATTGCACTCTCTGGTCTGGCTAAGAAAAATAGCAGGGCTAAAAAAATAAATTTCAATTTCTTCATTAATTTACTTCCTCTGTTCTTACTCATTTCATTATATCAAAATTCTCTATAATCAACATTACAAACTGATAAAAAATCAAGAACAGATTAATTGCAATTTACCTCAGAGACTCTTTTACTTCCTTGCGTAGATTTTCTAGACTGCTGATGCCGTATTTGTCCATGACTTTTGGCAGATTTTCAATAATATCAGGGCAGGCATAAGGATTGGTAAAGTTGGCTGTTCCAACTCCGATGGTAGATGCCCCAGCCAGATACATTTCTAGGGCAGCTTCTGCCGAATCTACTCCCCCCATTCCAATGATGGGCAGGTCTGTAGTTTGGGCTACTTGGCGGATGAGTTTGAGGGCTACTGGAAAAACTGCTGGACCAGACATTCCACCTATTCCATTGGCCAAGATTGGTTTTCTAGTTTTGAGGTCAAAGCGCATTCCAACTAGAGTATTAATCATGGTCAATCCACTTGCTCCTGCATCCTCTGCTGCTTTTGCGACGGTGACGATATCCGTCACACTAGGAGTCAGTTTGACATAAACTGGTACATCAGAAGCCTCTACAGCTGCCTTTACTACATCATAAGCCAGATCTGGATCTTGACCAATCAATAGTCCGTGATTACAGTGGTCAACATTGGGACAAGAAATATTGAGCTCGATAGCCTTTACATTAGCTGCCTTGGAAATACCACGAGAAACGGCCGCATACTCTTGTTTTGAAAAACCAGCTACATTGGCGATAATAGGAAGATTTGGATATTCTCTTTCCAGCCAAGGCAGTTTTTCAGCTAAAACAGCTTCTAAACCAGGATTTTGAAGGCCGATTGCATTGAGCATACCAGCAGGCGTTTCTGCAACCCTTGGAGTTGGATTCCCAAAACGTGGTTCAAGGGTCGTCGCCTTGATCATAATAGATCCTAAAAGATCTAAATCATAGTACTTGGCATACTCCTGACCAAAACCAAAACAGCCTGATGCTGGTATAATGGGATTTTTCAAATCCAAGCCTGGTAGAGAAACTTGTAAACGATTTCTAGTCATGATTTTCTCCTTATAATACAACTGTTCCTGTGCGGAAAACAGGGCCATCTTCACAGACGCGTTGGCTGACCGTCTCGCTTTCTGGCACTTTTAGGACGCAGGCATAGCAAGCCCCCATCCCACAAGCCATACGAGATTCCAGAGATAGATAGGCTCTTGGGTGGTCATAAAAGGTTTGATTGATATACTTCATCATTCCAGGCGCCCCACATGAGTAAACAGCATCAAATTGATTGTCTAAATCCTTGATAACAACGGAAACATTTCCCTTGATACCATAAGAACCATCATCTGTCGTTACAAATACCTGCCCATATTGAGCCAATTCCGTCTCTAAAATAACAGCATCCTTAGTCGCAAAACCGAGGACTGTCACTACTTTCACTCCACGCGCATGCAATTCCTTGGCCACCTCAAGCAAGGGTGGAACACCAATCCCCCCACCAACAAGGAGTACCTGGCTCTGCTCATCAAGGTCAGACAAGTCAAAACCATTCCCCTGAGGCCCCATCACATCAAGAGTATCTCCCTGACTTAAGGTTGAGAAAATAGCTGTCCCAGCTCCCTCAATCCGATAAATGAGATGACACTGCTTGTTAGCCTTATTGATAGACGAAATTGAAATAGGGCGACGCAAGAGATGGGCATCATCAGGCACACGTAGATGAAGAAATTGCCCTGCTCGCATGGCTTCAACCATTTCTCCTTCTAGGACTAATTCAAAGATTGCTGGCGCGATTTCCTCTTGTGCAACCACCTTCATGGTTTCCAAACGAATGGCACCCAAACGTTTCTTACATGTGGGATTCATAACTTTTCCTCCTTAAATTTTAAGGGGCCCATATAAAGAAAAGACCTTGCTAGTGCAAGGCCTCAGTTAAAATCGTACAAGACAAGAGAGTACACTCAAAAAGTCTCCTCTATAAAATTGTACTATTCTTTTATCTGACACCTTGTGAGTCTCTCTGGACTCCCCTTAAAGGTTAAATTTTTACTAGTATACTCTTTCAGCTAAAAAAAGTCAAGTAGAAAACGAACATTCTACTTGACCTCACGAGATTATTTTTCACGAATGACTTCAACCTTGTAGCCATCAGGGTCTTTGACAAAGTAATAGTTAGGTGCAGTTCCTGGTAGACCATTTGGCTGAGTCACTTCATAGCCTTTTGCACTGTGCTCTTGATGAAGAGCTTCAAGATCAGGTGTACTGAGGGCGATATGAGCAAACCCATCTCCCACCACATAAGGACCGTGATTGTAGTTATAAGTCAACTCCAACTCATAGTCGTCACCTTCAAGTCCTAAATAGACAATCGTGAAAGCATGATCTGGGAAATCTCTGCGACGCAATTCTTTAAATCCAAAAGCATCTTGATAAAATGCGATCGATTTTTCAAGATTTTCTACTCGCAAGCAAGTGTGTAGCATTTTTGAAGCCAAATTTTTCTCCTTTATTTTCAAAAAGACTGGGACAATCCTGTTCCAGTCTTATCAATTATTATTTACCAAGTTTTGCTTTAGCTGCATCTGCAAGAGCTGTGAAAGCTGCTGCATCGTTAACAGCCAAGTCAGCAAGCATTTTACGGTTAACTTCGATCTCAGCCAATTTCAATCCATGCATCAATTGTGAGTATGAAAGTCCGTTCATACGAGCTGCCGCGTTGATACGAGTGATCCACAATTTGCGGAAGTCACGTTTTTTCTGACGACGGTCACGGTATGCATAGTAGTAAGAGTTCATTACTTGTTCTTTTGCAGTACGGAACAAGATGTGTTTAGCTCCATAGTAACCTTTTGCTAATTTAAGAATACGTTTACGACGTTTGCGTGATACAACGCCACCTTTAACACGTGCCATGTTTTATTTCCTCCAAATATTTCCTAGAATTCTCTACTTACAGTCAAGCTATTATTTCAAGCGAGTAAGCATTGCTTTGATACGTTTGTAATCTCCTGAATGCACCATAGATGCTTTACGAAGATGACGACGTTGTTTCTTAGTTTTTCCGTGGAAACGGTGAGAAGTGTAAGCACGGAAACGTTTAAGTCCACCAGAACCTGTACGTTTGAAACGTTTAGCTGATGCGCGGTGTGTTTTTTGTTTTGGCATGATTTTTTCTCCTTTATTTAACTTTCTGACAATTATTTTTTGTCAGTCGCTGGCGCCAATTGCATGAACATTTGACGTCCATCCATTTTAGCACGTTGTTCGATGATGGCAATATCTTGAGTTGCTTCAGCAAACTCGGCTAAAACTTTTGCACCAATCTCTTTATGGGTAATCATACGACCCTTAAAGCGAATAGATACCTTAACTTTATTTCCTTTTTCAAGGAATTTGCGTGCATTGCGAAGTTTTGTATCAAAGTCACCCTTGTCAATCGTTGGACTTAGACGAACTTCTTTCACAGTAACAACACTTTGTTTTTTACGTTGTTCTTTTTGCTTCTTCTGGTACTCAAATTTGAACTTACCGTAGTCCATAATTTTTGCAACAGGCGGTTTGGCTTGGGGTTGAATCAATACTAGGTCAACATTAGCGTTATCAGCCAAAGCTTGCGCTTCACTGAGTGGCTTGATGCCTAGCTGTTCTCCTTCAAGACCAATCAAGCGAACTTCACGTACACGAATCTCATCATTGATGAATAAGTCTTGCTTTGCTATGGTTTTCACCTCTTTTGTTTTATTAGAGAAAAACAATAGCGGACTCGTAAATATACAAGCCCGCACGTTATGATAGCGTTTCTTAGAAACTTTTCATCCGTAGGGCCAGGCAACTTGATGTCACAAGGCGAGAAGCTCTCACTTCTGCTTTTCTCAACTTTTATATGATACCAAGTTTTCTAGTCCTTGTCAAGATAAAAAGTTATTTTTTCAAAAAACTTTATCCATTTTATCGAACCGTTTCAATTCGCCAACTATTCCACCCTTTAAAGCGTATAGCTCCATGCTGGTCAGTCCGATAAACTTTGCTATTAATACCCTCCAGTCGGGTCAAGGTTTCCTGATGGGGTAGTTTCGTTCGATTGCTCTTTCCAACTGAGATAAGAGTAAGCTCTGGTTTGAGTTTTTCTAGAAAGGCTGAACTTGATGATTTTTTAGAGCCATGTTGACCAGCTTTCAAAACATCCACCTCTAGGTCAGGATATTGCTTCAGCATGTCCTTCTCTCCTTTCTCCTCCAAATTTCCTGTGAAGAGAAAGTGCTTATCCAAAAGTTTTCCATACAGAACTAGGGAGTCTTCATGCCCTCCATCTCCAATTTTCCTTGGAGATAGGACTTCTAACTGACTTCCAAAAATTGGCAAGTTCTCTCCGACTGTCACACTACGCACTTTAGTTTGAGTCGCCTGTAGTTCTGTCACAAATTCCTTCTGTTTCAAACTGCCTTTTGATACTAAAATCTCTCCGACATGAAAAGCCTTGGTCACCTCCAACAAATCTCCAACATGTTCCTTGTCCGTGTTGGTCAAAATTAGCTGGTCAATCTTGGCTACTCCTCGACTTTTTAGATAGGGTATCAATGTTCGCTGGGCATTGCTGGTCGTCGCCTTTTCTTGCCATTTTTCGATTTTCTTATCAGATTCTGCCTTGCCACCTACATCTATGAGAATGGTTTTCCCAGTTACATCCCGTAGGAAAATACTTTCTCCTTGCCCCACATCCAGCATGGTAATTTCATTTTCCAGTGGATACTTGGTTAAGCAAAATAGACTAACAATAAGTAAGCTGAATCCAGCTGCTCTTTTGATATTTTTCCTCAAATCATAGACCAAAGCCAAAGAAATTAGCAGTAGTATCAACAGCCATGCATTGGGTTGTCCAAAGACCAGTGGCCTGCTTGCCAGCTGGGACACCAAGCGAATAATGCTTTCCAACCATTCAAAGATAAAATTAAGTTGAGTGACTGGATAGAGAAAGGAAAGGGCAAATAAGATAGACAAGAGCGGTAAGAAGACCAGGTCAAACAGAAAGGAAAAGACAAAGGTCAAAAGGATAGACCAAGGCTGAAATTCTGCAAAATAGAAGGATAAAATGGGCAATATTCCCAAGGAAATGACTAGACTTTCTCTAGCAACAGCCTTGAGCCCCTCCCCTTCTTTGCTCGTCATGGTCAAGATAAAAGCATAGGCGCAGGACAAGACTCCTCCTGCTGTCAAGAAAAAGTTGGGCATGACGATAAAGAGGACAAGGACTGTCAAGGCAAAATTGTCCAAGCCCTTAACACCATGTTGAGTTAGTAACTTTTGCAAAAGACTGCGAATGACCGAGGCTGAAAATCCAGTCAGGCCTGCATAGATAAGAGAAAAGGGATAAGTCAGCCATTTCAACTTTTCTTGGGTCAAGCCCAATCGAAAGAGAAGTTTCTTAAAACCATCCATGAAAAAGCCTACCTGCATCCCTGACAAGGCAAAAAGATGGATAATTCCTAGACTAGAATAAAGCTCATTCATCTCCTCGAAGTCCGTATCCAAATGTCCTAGCAAGAGCCCTGTCATGTAATTGCGCATAGGATCTGGAAAGTGCGTCTTGATCCAAACTACAGCCTTTCGACGTAAACTGGATAGATTTTCTCCTATATCCCAACTGATAACCTTTTTAAGTGACTGGATTCTTTTAATATTGAGAGTTTGATAAATTCCCTGAGTTTTCAGATAGGCTTGATAGTTAAATCCACCAAAATTTCTCTGTCCCTCTGGCTCCGAAAGTTTTCCTTCTAGTTCTATCTCATGAAGGTCTGTTAAGGCTTGAAAGGCTTCTTTCTCCTCCTCGGACTGAAGCTTGTAATAGACTTGAAAAATGCGTCCATCAGACTTGCTACGAAAGGATAGACTGTCACCATTGACCTTAATAGTGTCGGGCAGAATCCGTACTCTTTCAACAGAATCCGCTAGGTTTTGACTAGCTTGACTCTGTTGCCAATTTTGAAACAGAAACCAGAAACCAAAGATTCCACAAATCACTAGAACACTGCCTGCTGATTTCCAAGGAAATTGAATAAAGAGACAAACTAGCAGAAAAACGAAGCCTAACAGTGCGATATATGATGCTGAGAAAATGGCGTAATAAAGCCAGAGCAATAGAAAACTCAGATAGATTAGGGGAATGGGGAAATTCTTAATCCACTGTAACATAGTCTTTTAACTTTTCTATGGTCTTGGTACCAATTCCAGAGACTTTCTTGAGTTCATCAACCGACTTGAATTTCCCATTTGTTTCACGATGGTCGATAATGTCTTGAGCTCGTTTGCCACCCAGTCCCTTGACCTGCTTGAGCTCTTCCAGACTGGCCTTGTTGAGATTGACCTTCTTTTCCTTGCTCGTTGAAGAAGCCGTCCCAGAACCAGTCTGTTGACTAGCTGCTTCTTCTCCCTTAGTTGGAACGTAAACCAGAGCTTCATCACTAACTTTCTGAGCTAGATTGAGTGACTTGCTGTCTGCTTGCTCTGTCAAGCCACCCGCCTTTTGAACGGCATCATTAACCCGACTACCTACTGGCAAGTCATAAATTCCTGGTGATTTGACAGCCCCCTTCACATCTACTGTAATCAAATCTTGTTCAACCGGTTCTTCCTTCTCTTCCTTGTTCACTTCCTTTTCGGTCGATGAATCCTTGGAAACAGCTGCAACTTCTGCCTGTAAATTCGTTTCTTTGACAGGTGTTTGTGGAGCTGGTTTTAGTAGGAAAAATCCTCCTACAAGCAAGCCCAGAGCAGTACAGATGACAATGATTTTATACTCTTTGATTTTCTCGATAATTGTTTCCATATTTTCTCCTCTCTTAGATTATTCGTAAGAGGAAGAAAAAACAGTTGAAAAATTCTTCTCAACTGCTTATTTATTTGGCAAAATAGTCTTCCTTGGTGAGGATATAATGAACTCTTGTAACGATCCGGCCTTCTTCATGCTGGTCCATACAAGCATATGGTTCTTCATGGGAAAAGCGCATGCCTGATTTCTCCATGACCTTGCCAGATGCGGGATTATCCTTATCGTGAAGGGCGGTCAACTTGTTCATTCCAATCTTCTCAAAAGCCAGCTCAATCACGGCACGATTGGCTTCTGTCGTCAATCCTTGATTCCAATACTTTTTATTGATAATGTAGCCAATAGCTGCCTTTTTAAGAACAGGATCAATCTTGTGCAAATCAATGGTTCCGATAAATTTGCCATTGCTTTTTAGTTCTATTCCCCAGCGTCCCAAGGGATTGGCCAAGTAGAACTGAGCAATGTTATTCTTGGTTTCTTCCAAACTTTGATTTGTTGGAAAAGTGTAGCGCGTATTTTCTCTGTCTGAGGCATACTCAAACATAGCTTCCGCATCATCCAAGGTTACAGGTCTAAGCAATAAATGCTCTGTTTCTATAGACGGATACTGGGCAAGTTTTACAAAAATTGATTCCATACGTTTCCTCTGCTTGAAAAGTTTCTAACTAATATAAGGATATTGAATGAAACATTGTATGAGATAACTTTAAATACAAAAGAACTACCCTTCAGACAGAGGTTGAGACTCTAATTCTTCACTCTCTGCCTTTTTCACTGGAGTTGGTTCATAAGCTCGGATAATCTGAGCGACAACTGGATGGCGAACCACATCCTTAGCTGAAAAATGAACAAAGTCAATTTGATGAATGTTCTTGAGTTTCTCTTGGGCATCAATCAAACCGGACTTGACATTCCGTGGTAGGTCAATCTGACTGATATCTCCATTGACAATCATCTTAGAATTAAAGCCTAAACGAGTCAAAAACATCTTCATCTGCATGATGGTCGTATTTTGCGCCTCATCGAGAATGACAAAGGCATCATCCAAGGTTCGTCCACGCATATAGGCAAGGGGAGCAATCTCGATAATTTCACGCTCCATGAGACGAGTCGTCTGGTCTTTCCCCAGAATCTGATACAAGGCATCGTAAACAGGTCGAAGGTAGGGATCCACCTTCTCTTTAAGGTCACCCGGAAGAAATCCTAGACTCTCGCCAGCTTCCACTGCCGGGCGTGTTAGGATAATCCTCTTAACCTGACCACGTTTAAGAGCTGTAACAGCCAAGGTCACTGCAAGGAAGGTCTTCCCTGTACCTGCTGGCCCAATTCCAAAGGTCACATCATGCTGTTTGACACTGTCCACATAAAGTTTTTGACCTAGAGTTTTGACGCGGATAGGCTTCCCTGTATTGTCTTTGATAATTTCTTCTTCGTAAAGGGCTACAAACTTATCAATTTCATCGTTTTTGACCATGCTAATTGCAGTCACCACATCTGGCGTACCAACGGTCATCCCACGATTTACCAAAACCATCAAAGCCTGAATAACCTGACGGGCTTCCTCACAAGCAGACTCTTCTCCCAAAACCTGGACAATCTCCGTACGAGCATGAATCACCACATCAAGCTCTTCTTCCATCAAACGAAGATGTCGTTCATTGGAACCAAAAAGATGAAACAGGTCATCTGGATGACTCAGTTGAATGTCTATTGAATGTTCCTTCAAATAAAGAACCTCTCTAATCCTTTTATTTCTTTTTATTATAGCAAAGAGACTGAAAAATTGCTACTCAATCTCAATTTATTTAGTGTTCTAGATATTCCTGCCAAATGCTGTCAAAATCTCCCAGATTAAAAGAGAAACTGGCATGTTCCTCCAAAAAGCGACTGACCTCATCAAAATCATCCGTATGTTTGGGAAAGGCCGACTCTTCAAAAGCTAAATCCGCCAAAATAGCTTTGGGACTGTTACTTTTAGGATTACGCTCAGTCATGAGCCAAGTGTAAAATGATTTTCTCATAAGCTACCCTAAATCAACTCTGTCCCAAACTGGTCCTGCTTGATTTTACCAGCCTTCATCAAGCCACCGAGTGCTTTCTTGAACTGGCCTTTTGAGATCCCGAAGGTCGCCTTGATGTCATCAGGAGATGACTTATCATTTAAGGTCATGAAACCGCCATTGCTTTCCAAGTAAGTCAAAATCATCTGAGCATCGTTTTCCAACATTTCAAAGGAACGCGGTTTGAGAGATAGATTAAGAGTACGGTCCACTTCACGGAAACCAATGACACGCGCATCTAGAACTTGCCCCAAACGTGGCTCTGCGTAACGTTCGCTAGGATGGATAAAACCAAGCATATTATTTTCTGGTAGGTAAACAAAAGTTCCTGACAGCTTGAGACGGTATACAATGGCTGGCCAGTTTTGGTTCTGCATATTGTTGTAGGCAGGACGAGCCAGACGTTGGAAGTCTTCTTGATAGGCCAATAGTCCCCAGATACGGTCTTTCTTGTCCACTTCAAGACGGATGTAGAGTTGGTCGCCCTTCTTAGGCCAGAGTTCCTTGAGCTCAGGGAGAATATCAAGTGACACAACGATTTCCTTGTCAGGAAGACCTGTATCCACAAAGACACCCAAGTCCTTGCGCACTTCTGTGACACGACCCCAACCAAATTGGTCCTGAGTGGCAGTGACTTCTAAAGTGGTCAAACGGAGCTTTTGCTTCATATCTGTATAGGCGAAACCTTTGACTGTATCACCTACCGTATGCTGACCTTCTTCCTTGGCAAGCGCATAGGTCTGGCCATCCTTTTGCACAAAGTAAAAACGGTCATTTTCATCGATGATAAGTCCAACGATAAAACTTGCAAGATTTGTATTCATATTTCCTTCTTTCGAATAAAACTCAGCCAGCAATGCCAACTGAGTTTTTCTGTTTATTTTTAGACTTCCAAGAGTTCTTTTTCTTTGTTGGCAGTCATGTCGTCGATGTGTTTGACAGCATCGTCTGTTACTTTTTGAATTTCTTTTTCAAGAGTCTTCAATTCGTCTTCAGTGATTTCTTTTGCTTTTTCTTGTTTCTTAGCTTCGTCCATAGCATCACGACGGATATTGCGCACAGCCACTTTAGCATTTTCGCCGACCTTCTTCACTTCTTTCGCAAGGTCACGACGAGTTTCTTCTGTAAGAGCAGGAATAACCAAGCGAATCACAGAACCGTCGTTAGCTGGTGTGATACCAAGATCAGAAGCGTTCAAGGCACGTTCGATGTCTTTCAATGAAGATTTATCAAATGGTGTTACCAACAAGACACGTGCCTCTGGAATGGTAATTGAAGCGATTTGGTTAAGAGGAGTCTCTACTCCATAGTATTCTACATGTACACGGTCAAGCAAGCTTGCATTGGCACGACCTGCACGGATACCACCAAATTCACGAGCAAGTGATTGGTGAGACTGGGTCATTCTCTCTTTAGCTTTTTCAATAATTGCGTTAGCCATAATCTTTCTTATTCCTTTTCTTAGATATTATTTGAAACTGTTGTTCCGATATTTTCACCAAATACGACACGTTTGATGTTGCCTGGTTGGTTCATGTTGAAGACAACCAAGTCAATGTCGTTATCCATTGAGAGGGTTGAAGCTGTTGAGTCCATGATACGAAGACCTTTATTGATAACATCACGGTGGGTCAATTCTTCAAACTTAACGGCTGTCTTGTCCTTCTTAGGATCGGCATTGTAAACACCGTCGACACCATTTTTAGCCATAAGGATGGCATCCGCTTCGATTTCAGCCGCACGAAGGGCCGCTGTTGTATCTGTTGAGAAGTAAGGTGAACCAATTCCAGCACCAAAGATAACGATACGGCCTTTTTCAAGGTGACGAAGGGCACGTCCACGGACATAAGGCTCTGCTACTTGTTGCATAGCAATAGCTGTTTGCACACGTGTATCAACACCAACTTGTTGCAATGAATCTGCCATCACAAGAGCATTCATAACAGTCCCAAGCATTCCTGTGTAATCTGCCTGAACGCGATCCATTCCTGCTTCTGCAGCAGGTTCTCCACGCCAGAGATTTCCTCCACCAATAACAAGGGCAATTTCGATACCTAAGCTATGAACTTCTTGAATCTCTTTTGCGATTGTTTGAACTGTTTGGATATCAATCCCTACGCCACGTTCACCGGCAAGGGCTTCACCTGATAACTTGATTAAAATACGTTTATACTTGGGATTCGCCATTTTCACTCTCCTTTTTTTATCCTACCTATTTTATCACAATTTCTAAGATTTTTATAGTACCATGAGCAATTCTTTCAAAAAAATTAGACCGTTAAAAATTCCTCTAAGTCGGCAAGGGCACGCTCTGCAATTTTTTCATAACGAGCCTTCTTATCACGGATACGCTCGCCTTCCAACTCCTTGATAATCCCGAAGTTGACATTCATTGGTTGGAAATGTTTGCTGTCTGCATGGGTGATGTAATGAGCCAAGCTTCCAATCGCTGTTGTTTCTGGGAAAATAGCCTCGCCTTCTCCCTTGAAGAGACGAGCAGCGTTAATCCCCGCAACTAAGCCTGAAGCTGCCGACTCAACATAGCCTTCCACACCCGTCATCTGACCTGCAAAGAAGAGATTTGGCTGTTTCTTAGAACGATAGGTCTGTTCCAGAAGATTTGGTGAATCCATGTAAGAATTGCGGTGCATGACACCATAGCGAACAAACTCCGCATTTTCAAGACCTGGAATCATTTGGAAAACACGCTTTTGTTCTCCCCATTTGAGGTGGGTCTGGAAACCGACGATATTGTAGAGGCTACCTGCCGCATTGTCCTGACGAAGTTGAACAACTGCGTAAGGTGTTTTGAACTCTCCATCGCGAGGTCCTGTATAGTCGTCTGGATACTCCAGACCGACTGGCTTCATAGGACCATAAAGCATGGTTTTAATACCACGTTTAGCCATGACTTCGATAGGCATACAGCCTTCAAAGTACTTTTCTTTTTCAAAAGAATTGAGCGGTGCTTCTTCTGCATTGACCAAGGCTTCATGGAAATCCATAAACTCTTGCTTGGTCATGGGAGCGTTGAGATAAGCGGCTTCTCCCTTATCATAACGAGATTTGAGATAGACCTTGCTCATATCTATAGTATTGACATCGATAATAGGCGCTGCCGCATCGTAGAAATAGAAGCCATCGCCGTCATTAAGGGCATGAATCTTCTCAGCTAGGGCATCGCTGGTCAAAGGACCAGTAGCGACAACTGTAATAACATCAGCTGGCAATTCTGTAATTTCATCACGAACCACTTCAATTAAGGGATGGTTGCCCACTTTTTCGGTCACCATTTGAGAGAAACCGTCACGATCCACCGCAAGGGCACCACCAGCAGGAACACGTGTAGCCTCAGCAGATTCCAAGATGACAGAACCCAAGCGACGCATTTCTTCCTTGAGAAGCCCTACAGCGTTTGTCAAAGCATCCCCACGTAAGGAATTTGAACAAACTAACTCAGCAAAATTGTCTGTTTTGTGCTGAGGGGTTGACTTGACCCCACGCATTTCATAAAGTTTAACTGGAATACCACGTTCTGCGATTTGGTAGGCTGCTTCAGAACCTGCCAAACCAGCACCGATAACATTGATATAAGATTGAGACACGACACTAATACCTCTTTGGGTGGAACCTAAGTTCATATCAAAACACCCCACTGGACTGTTTGACACCCACAAATCTTTCTATTTTTTTCTTCTACTAGTATAACAAAAAAAGGGAAGAAGGCAAACTTCCCTGTTTAGTCATTTTCTTGATTTTCTTCCCAATCGTGGTAGGCAGCATAGAGCTGACTTTTATTCCACTGGTAAATCTTAGCTACTTCCTTGATAGCTTGATTTTTCTTCATGCCTTGCTGGATACGGGCTTGGATTTCTGAAAACAAATCCTCCTCGTCTTTTTCTTCCACATCCTGACTGGCACCTTCAACGATGAGTAGACACTCACCCTTGAGCGGTGTTTCAGCGATGTTTTCTAGCAATTCAGAGATCTTTCCTCGTTGATATTCTTCATAAATCTTGGTCAATTCTCTGACCAAGACTACCGAGCGGTCACCGTAGACTTCTAGCATATTTTCCAATGTATCTGCCACACGATGAGGTGATTCATAGAAAATTTGTGTTTCAGGATAGTCTTTTTTTGAGTCGAAAAATTGCTTTTGCTGGCCTGATTTTCTCGGTAAAAAGCCGTAAAAGATATGTGGCTGTGGCGCTAAACCACTGGCAATCAAAGCAGAAATTCCTGCAGAGGCACCTGGAACAGTGACAACCGCAATTTCTTCCTCAATGGCTGCCTTAACTAAATCATGACCAGGGTCTGAGATGCTAGGCAGACCCGCGTCGGATACCTGAGCAATACTTTGACCTGCTTTCAGAAAACCAATCAAATCAGGAATTTTTTCCTTGGCATTGTGCTCATGAAAACTAATCTGCTTGGTGGAAATATCAAAATGCTTAAGCAAAAGACCTGTATTACGCGTGTCCTCAGCAGCAATCCAGTCCACTTCTTTCAAGGTCTGGATAGCTCGAAAGGTCATATCATCTAGATTGCCAATCGGCGTTGCCACTAGATACAGCTTGCCATAGGGAGACTGCCCCTTAAAACTTTTTTGAATCTGCATGCCTACTCCCTGTATAACAACTCGTCACAGAACATACATTCCTCGTCCTGTTCTCGACGTTGTCCATAAAAATCATTACATACATGAAATCCGTCTTTATAAATGCGACGGACACTTTCACGAACATGCTTGGCCTTAACAGGAGCATCTGCTTCAACCTCACCTAAGCGTTCGCGCAACTTACTATTTTCCAAGCGAAGAGCTGTATTTTCCTCTACCAGGCTCTTGAGATTTTTCTTGATAGCTTCCACATCGGCTAAGGTCACCAATAACTGTTGGGAAAAATCATCCAGCGCGTCAAATAATTCTTTTTTGTCCATAAACCAGCTCTTTCCTTTCTTTATCGTTCATTTTTGAATTTACATTTCTTTCAAAACCAGATATTCCATGGCATTTTGAAAGCTGACATTAGCTTGCCACATTTTTCTAGCTTCTAACAAATCTTGTAGAATCACCCGAATTCTTGCTTGCAGAAGGTCCTGCCCACAGAGGACTTCAAGGATTCGCAAGACCTGATCCTGTTTTTCCTTGTCATCCGCCAAGTTGGCTAATTTAGCAACTTGCAGATAACTTTCTTTTTTCTTAGCTAATAACCAGGTCAGCAGGCGTTCACTTTCATCCACCAAGGTCCAAAAACTTGCCTGATTAGCCAACTTTTCTGCTTCAGCTCGCGATTGACTAAACTGTGCTAAAAGAGTTGCTTTTTTCTTAACCAGTCCCATTTGTTCTAAGAGCAAGATGAGTTTTTCTTCCTGCTTTTTAAAGTGGAAAATCTGGGTCCGACTACGGATGGTCGGTAACATCTTTTCCTCATCGCTGGTCAAGAAGAAAATATAAACCTCACTCTGGGGTTCTTCGATGACCTTGAGCAGAGAATTGGCTGCATTAGGATGCATTTTCTCAGCTTGCTTGATAATAAAAACCTGCTGCTGGCTTTCAATCCCTGCTTGAGAAAACTGCCCCACCAATTCTCGAATCCGTTCTGTCTTGATGACCTGATTGACTGGCTTAATCAAAGTGACATCAGGAAATTCTCCCTGTTCAATCAGCTTACAATTTCGGCATTTCTCACATGGTAAAACGCCTACCTTAACCGTACAAAAGAGGCTCTTAGCTAAAAATTGCGCCATTTCCAAGCTTCCAAAGAAACCTGAAAAGAGGTAGGCATGATTGAGATGGTCTTGTTCTAGGATACGGACAAAACGGTCAAACTGGTCTGGTTGCCAAGCCTTTAATTCTTCTTGTTTCATTTAGCCAAGCCCATTCTATCAAACAAGATATCCTTGGTAGTTTCCACAACTTGTTCCAAAGGGAGACTGGCATCAATCTTGACAATGCGATTTCCTTCTTTGTCAAGAAGAGAAAGATAGCCTTGACGAACTTTTTTGTGCAAGTCCAACCCTTCCAAGTCCAGACGATTGACCTCGCGGTCACTATTAGCAGCAATGCGAGCTAGTCCTTCTTCCACCTCGATGTCAAAATAGAGTGTCAAATCGGGTTTAAGGCCATCTGTCGCAAACTGATTGAGCCAATTAATGGCATCAATGTCCAAACCACGACCAAATCCTTGATAGGCAACAGAACTATCGATAAAACGATCCATAATGACCAACTTGCCATCTTCAAGGGCTGGAAGAACTTTTTCCACCAAGTGCTGTCTGCGACTGGCGATATAGAGCAAAAGCTCTGTTTTAGCATCCATCTGAGTATGACTTGGATCCAAAATCACTTCCCGAATCTTCTCCCCAATCAAGACTCCGCCAGGTTCACGGCTCGTCAGCACCTCTACTCCTTTTTCCTCTAAAATTGGGAGCAGAGCCTCTAAAACACTGGTCTTTCCTGCTCCCTCTGGTCCCTCAAGAGAGACTAAAAATACTTTTGACATGTCTAACTCATTTCTTTTTTACTACTTCTATTCTATCAAAAAAATAGGGGTTTGTGACAATCTTTTTGTCTTCTCATTTCATACTCAATGAAAATCAAAGAGCAAACTAGGAAACTAGTCGCAGGTTGCTCAAAACACTGTTTTGAGGTTGCAGATGGAAGCTGACGCAGTTTGAATTTGATTTTCGAAGAGTATCAACCACCATAAAAGAGGCAGACAAATCCACCTCTTATTTACCTAATTCTTGTGTTCGTTTGTAGGCTTTTTTGACTGCCTCCATAACGGTTCCTCTAAAGGCATGTGCTTCTAAACTAGCTACACCAGCAATAGTAGACCCGCCTGGGCTACAAACTTGGTCTTTCAAGACCCCAGGATGCTCTTGGCTTTCTAGAACCAATTCCCCAGCTCCTACCACAGTTTGAGCTGCCATTTTCAATGCTGTTTCTCTTGGTAATCCCGTCTGAACACCCGCATCTGCCAAAGCCTCGATAAAGAGATAGACAAAAGCTGGTCCACAACCTGCAAGACCTGTCGCTGCATCGATTAAGCCTTCTCCTAGTTCAACCAAGAGACCAGCATTTGCTAATAACTGACAAAATAGCTCACTGTCCTCAGCCTTACAATTAGGAGACAAAGCATAACTAATCACTCCTTGTCCGATAGAAGCAGGGGTATTAGGCATCATACGAATAATTCGGTGCTGACTTGGAAGAAGACTAGCCAGTTTTTCCAAGGTCAATCCAGCTGCCATGGAAATCAAAAGAAGACTTTCTCTTTTTTCAAGGATGGTCTGATATTGAGAAAGCAAATCTGAGAACTGAGCAGGCTTCACTCCTAGAAAAATCACATCTGCTTCTGCGAAAATTTCTTCATTGCTAGAAGCCTGACCACCGAAGTCTGCAATGAAAGCATCCACCTTGGCTTGACTACGATTGGCAAGGAGAATCTGAGCACCCGTCTTGGCCTGCAAAACAGCCTTAGCCAAGCTAGAACCCATATTCCCCAAACCGATAAATCCAATCTTCATCTCTTACTCCCTTATCTGTCCGTCACCAGTAACCACATACTTGTAGCTAGTCAACTCTTTCAAGCCCATTGGACCACGCGCATGCAGTTTCTGAGTAGAAATCCCCATCTCACATCCAAGACCAAATTGCCCACCGTCAGTGAAACGCGTTGAGGCATTGACATAAACCGCTGCTGAGTCCACTTGATCTGTAAAGTAAGTTGCAGCTTCAGCATTTTCCGTCACAATGGCATCCGAATGATGGGTACTGTGGGCTTCAATATGGGCAACTGCTTCTTCTAAACTGCTCACAACCTTAACCGCTAGGACATAGTCTAAAAACTCGGTGTCAAAGTCCTGGACCTCAGCTGCTCGACCTGAAACAAACTGACTTGCTTTCTCATCCAAGCGGAATTGAATTGGTTCCAGTCCAGCTTCTTTTCGATCTGCAACCAGTACTTGCTCCAAACGAGGAAGGAAGCTTGCTGCCTTGTCTTCATGAACCAGCAGAACCTCCATGGCATTGCAGACAGAAGGACGACTAGTTTTAGCGTTATTGATAATAGACAGTGCCTTATCTTCATCTGCATCCTTATCCACATAGACATGGACAATCCCAGTCCCTGTCTCGATAACAGGTACGATAGCATTCTCAACCACGGCATTGATCAAGCCAGCTCCCCCACGAGGAATAAGAAGGTCTAGATAGCCCTTGGCCTTCATCATAGCATAGCTACTTTCACGGCTGGTATCTTCCACTAGTTGAATCACATCTGGGTGAATGGTCGTTGTCTCCAAGCCCTTTTTCAAGGCTGTAACAATAGCATGGGCAGTTTGATAGGCATCCTTGCCACTACGAAGAACAACCGCATTTCCACTCTTGAGAGCCAAAGCAGCCGCGTCAGAAGTCACATTTGGACGGCTTTCATAGATAATACCGATAACGCCCATAGCCACCCGTTTCTTGGTGATAACCAAACCATTTTCAAGCTGATTTGTTTCTAAAACTTCACCGATTGGATCTGGTAAAGCAACCACTTCACGAATCCCAGTTGCCATTGCTTCTATACGCCCTGCATCCAAATAAAGACGATCCAGCATCACATCTGAGATTTTCCCCTTGGCCGCTGCCATATCGAGGGCATTGGCTGCTAAAATCTCCTCAGTAGCAGCCACTAAGTGATCAGCCATTGCTATCAAGGCTTGGTTTTTCACGTCTTCACTAGCTGTGTTGATTGATTTTTTAACAGCCTGTACCTGTTCAAACTGTTCTTGTGTACTTACCATAGTTTACCTCTAAAATTCTGTAAAGAGTAGTTGGATTTCAGGAGTAATGGAAATCCAGTCATCACGGTGAATCAAGACACCCTTGGCTTTTTGAGAACGCAACATATCCTCCAAAGCAGATGCTCCAAATTGCACGCGTCCTTTTCCAAGTGATTTTCCACTTTCCTTGTCAAATACTGTCACGATAGCACCGTAAGAAAAGGCTCCTTCTGCTTCAACGATACCAGATAAGAGAAGACTCTTTCCATGTTGAGAGAGAGCTTCTGCAGCCCCTTTATCAACCCAAATAGAACCCTGACTCTGAGCATAGAATGCAAGCCATTGTTTCTGGGTACGAAGACCTTTTTCCTCTGCAACAAAGTAGGAACCATCCTTGGTCTCTTCAGCCGCCTCTATCATAGCATCAGCCTTCAATGATGAACAGATATAAACAGGAACTCCTGACTCTGTCGCAATAGTTGCAGCCTTGATTTTTGTTAGCATGCCTCCAGTTCCATTTGACGAGCCAGCTCCACCAGCCATATCAATAATCTCACGATTAATGGTCTCGATTTTCTCCAATCGTTTAGCTGTTGGATCTGAATTAGGATTTCCAGTATAGAGACCGTCCACATCTGTCAAGAGAACCAAAAGGTCTGCCTGGACCATGGCCGCTACCTGGGCACTAAGAGTGTCATTGTCCCCAACCTTGAGTTCATCAATGACGACACTGTCATTCTCATTGATGATAGGAATCGCCCCACGGCTAAGTAGAACTGACAAAGCCTGATGGGCATTTTTATAACGGCGCTTATCCACAAAGTCGTCCTGAGTCAGCAAGATTTGCGCAGAAACGATTTGGCGCAAGAGAAGATTAGTGGTGTATTCTTCCAACAAAAGTCCTTGTCCTACCGCTGCTGAAGCCTGTTTATCAGCAATCTTTGTCGGACGCTTTTTAAATCCTAAGGCTCCAAAACCTGCAGCAATAGCACCTGACGATACCAAAATCAATTCATGACCAGCCTCGTGCAACATAGCCAACTGCTGGGTAATAGCCTTTACCTTACTACGTGATAAACTTCCATCCTCATTCGTCAGAGAAGAAGTTCCTACCTTAAAGACAATCCGTTTGTATTTCATAGTCTCACTCCGATTCTTCATATTTATCCATTATAACATGAATGACAGGAAATAGAAAAGAGTTGATAGGAAAAAGAAGGCCCTAAAACCTTCTTTTTTACTACTGTTCTGATTCCGATTTGTTTGCACTTGTTTCAGAGCTTTGCGAAATTGCTGAAGTCAAATCTTGACTAGTCGAAGAACTTGTAATACTTTCATGTTGACTCGTTTCTCTATTTTCAAGATCTTTTTTCACTACTTCACTGGATTCTTTTGTTTCTGAATGACTTGTAACTCTAGTTGTAGCAGATTTCTCTACTGGAACATCCACTAACCAGGCACCACTTGAATCAACAGTATAGCCTTCTGGTGTCTTGCCATTTACAAGTAATTGACCATTGTCTTTCAAGAAGTACCATTTATCCTTGTCTTTGATCCAACCCACAGCTCGTGAACCGTCTGTCTTGTAGAAATACCAATCGTTTGCCTTTTTAAGCCAACCTTGCTTCATAGCTCCTGAATCTTCTAGATAGTAATGATGACCAGCAACTTCTATCTCACCTGTCTTCATGATACCAGCAGCATCCATATAGTACCAGGTTCCTTTATCTTTTACCCAGCCCGTTTTCATTTCTCCTGATTGGGCAAAATAATACCATTGACCATCAATCTTACGCCATCCGGTTACCATATCCCCATCATTTGATAGATAATAGGTCTGTCCTCCAGTATTCAGCCAACCAGTCTCCATCTGATTTTCTTTGTTGAAATAATACCAGCTTCCATTGATTTTCTTCCAATTTTTAGCTGATGCACCAGAGTCTGTCAAATAGAACCAACGATTGTTCCATTTTTTCCATTGATTTTGTAACAAGATACCCGTTTGGTTGAAGTAATACCATTCACCCTTGATTTCATTCCAACCTACAGCATACTCTCCTGTAGAGTCAGGCGCTTGATACCACCAATTCCCATATGCACTCTTATGCCAACCAGCTTGAAAACTTGGAATCGGCTTGTAGGAAGTTGAAATATTGACAAAACCATCTTGTCTAATATCAAAAACTGTCGCATCATAGTCTTTGCTGGCTGCGTTTATATGTTGAATTCCCATTGATTCAAGCCAGCTAATATATTCCCTATTTATTTCTTGACCGCTATCATACGAACCAATTGGTGAGGAGGAAGTTTGAACAATTATCTCAGGAGACAAATTTCTTATAAAATTTTTTGTATTAGAATTTTTTGTATCTAAATGATGGTTAAACTTCATCAAATCAACTTTTCCAATGAGAGAACCGTACTTATCTTCTGCTCCATGAACATTATCTAAGTCGCCCCCAAGGTAAATTTTCTTGCCATTGACTTTTACCACACTAATCAAGGAATTGGAATTATCATCCCAAATTTTCTTTAATTCACCTGATGAATCTGTTTCATTTTCATAGTTATAGAGTTGAATATCCATGTCTCCAAACTGAAAATGAGCATCTCCTTGTGTGATGTTTTGAATAACTAAAACACCTTTTTCGGCGGCAGTCTGTAAAACCTTATCATAACCGTACAGATTATCCCATAAACGTTCAGAATTAGTAATACGATTATCACTATATTTTTTAAGATAGACCCGGTCAACTGGATAGGTAGACAGTAATTCATCAACATTTCCAATATGGTCACTGTGAGTATGGGTTACCAAAATAAAATCAAGTTTTTGGACACCCAATTCCTTCAAACGACGAAAGACACGGTCTGTCAAAACATGCTTATAAGTGGTATTGATACCCTGTCTCCATGGATAACGAGAATCACTTCCATCTGGGAAATCATAATCTTCTCCTGTATCCACCATGGCAAAATGTCCATTGCTTTCAAGAATAATCGCATCACTACCACCTTCATGAACATTTATAAAGTGGATTTTATTTCCTGAACTTTCTTGAGCTTGAACATTTCCATACCATGACAAGCCTAAAAAAGCGCCCACAAGTGCTAAACTAGTTAATTTCTTTTTCATTCTTACTTTCTCAATTTGTCTAAAGTTTCCTTAAAAATCTCTGGGATATCTGCTGTAAATTCCAAGGTATCACCTGTTCTCGGATGGGTAAATCCTAGAGTCTTGGCATGAAGAAATTGTCCATGTCCCTTAAGTGTTTTACGCGGACCATAGACTTCATCACCAGCGACTGGATGGCCAATATAAGCCATGTGAACACGGATTTGATGGGTACGCCCTGTCTCAAGCTGCAATTCCACTAAGCTGTAATCACCAAAGCGTTCCAAGACATGGAAACGGGTCACTGCTGGTTTACCTTTCGCAGTCACAGCCTGTTTCTTACGGTCTTTTTCACTCCGTCCAATCGGCGCTTCAATCACACCACGATCATTGGGCAGATTTCCATGAACAATCGCCCAATATTTGCGGAGAGACTTTTTATCCTTGAGTTCTTGAGCAAGTGCTAGATGCGCCTCATCATTTTTAGCAATCATGAGAAGACCTGACGTGTCCTTGTCAATACGGTGAACAATTCCTGGACGGAGGACCCCATTGATTCCTGACAAATCCTTAATATGGTACATAAGGGCATTGACCAAGGTTCCGCTAGTATGACCAGCACTCGGATGCACCACCATCCCCTGAGGTTTATTAACGACGGCCACATCCTCATCTTGGTAGATAATGTCTAGCGGAATATCCTCAGCCACATACTCTAAGACCTCTGGTTCTGGCACATGATAAGTGACCACATCGCCCTCTTGGACCGTGTACTTAGCTTTCTTGACCTGCCCATTGACCAAGACCTGGCCTGATTTAATTTGTTCATTCGCGAGACTACGTGATAATTCTGTCAAATCCGACAAAGCCTTATCCAAACGCAGGCCACTAGTTTCAATTTTAATTTCCATTTATTTCCTCTTTTAGCATTGCAATCAATAAAATAATCACTCCAACAGTCAGATAGCTATCTGCTACATTGAAAATTGCAAAATTAATAAAGTCAAGGTGGAACATATCCACAACAAATCCCTGACTGATCCTGTCTATAAAGTTTCCAAGACCACCTGCGATTATCAAGGTCAAACCCAAGACCATCCAGAGTGAGTCCTCCATGTGTTTATGTAGATACCAAATGGCACCTACCACGACGACCAGAGTAATGATAGCAAATAGCAACTGCTGATCTTGTAACATGGAGAAGGCTGCCCCTCGATTTTGCAGGTAGGTCAAGCTAACGAAATTGGGTATCCACGAACGAACCTCACCCAGTGGAATCTGCCAGACGATATAGGATTTGACTAACTGATCCAGCGCAATCAAAAGCAATACAATAACTGCCACTAGTCCTCTTTTTTTCATGATTTCCTCTTCTGATCAAAATATTCTTGCATGACTTCTACGAAAAGAGTTCCAGCCTGACTAAGCTCCACTTCTTCCCGTTTGACATAGACCATGCGATTATCTAGGTTATCCTTGAGACGAATAACTGTGATGCCATTAACACTATCACTATCTAAAAATCCAGAACCTGTCGCATAGGCATCCGTCCGCTCCAAAATACCATTCAAAGTAGCACGGTCTGTCACATTAAACATCTGCGAGCTAGCGCTAGTATCAACAAAGTTCTCTGAATAATAAAGGTACTCGTCTTTTTCTTGAGTGAAACGAACCGTCGGTAGATCCGCTAAATCCTCCATGACCAATTCATCTTTCTGAGCCAAAGGATGCCCTTCACGGAGATAAATATGGGTATGGAAGGGAATCAACTCAATGACCTCCAGACCTAGCTTTTCAACCCGTTGCATAATCCCTTTTTTATTTTGATTGTTGAGGTAGATAATCCCAATCTCACTATGTCCTTGCGCTACTTCATCTAAGATTTGAACAGTAGTTGATTCAAAAATACGGAAGTTCTTATAATCAGGATAACGCTCTGAGAAAGCCGTAATAGTTGGTGGCAAGAAGTCATAGTGCTGGCTAGCAATGGAAAATTCATCTTTTTCTTCTTCAGGATTGGCATACTGATTTTGAAAAATATCAAATCCCTTGACCAATTCCTGCGCTTTCTCATAAAATTCCATTCCACGACGGGTCAGGAAAGTCCCTGAGCTGGTCCGACGGAAAATCTTAAAGCCCAATTCTTTTTCCAAATCACGAACAGAAATAGACAAACTCGGCTGGCTTACATACATCTTTTCAGCAGCTTCACGGAAAGTACCGCTATTGGCAATGGCAACAACATAGCGTAATTGTTGAATATTCATCTTCTACCCCCAACTTCTTTATCTTTTCATTATACCATATTTTAGAAGTTTTCCAAAAAGGAAAAAAGTATGGAAATTTTCAAGTTTCAATGAAGACTCTAACATCCCAATCCAAGAATTAGAATGATATCTTTTTTTAGTCTTAATTTTATTTCAAACAAATAAAAACAGCAAATCCTTTTGATTTACCGTTTATAATATGATGCAAGAAAAGCCTCTAACATTTTCTTTTGACCTATAAATCAACTAGAAAAAGCCTCTTCAATCCTATTAGCTATATCTGGATTTACTTCCCAAATACCAGCATAAGGTTGTTCAATATACTGTTTTTCTTTCATAGTATATAGATAGGCTACACTATCATTTTCTTCATTCTGATGAGTGAATCTGATAATGATGTAATCTTTAACATTTGTCGGTTGATCATTTACACTCTTCAAAGTTGTAGATTTTGACTGTTTCTGTATATTCTCAATCAACTTTGAAATTTCTTCTCTCTTGGTTATTATTTTAACATCTTCTGAGATTTTTTTCTGCAGAGAAATTACAGAAATCGTTTCAGGTTCAGGAAGAATGATTTTTTTGTTATTGCCACAAGCAGATAGAACAAGAAAAGAGATTGAACAGACTATTATAGTGATAATTTTTTTCATACTAGTCCACATCCTTTCCATATTCCTGCTTCTCTACTCAGACACAATTATAATATCAAATCTTAGCAATTTTTACAATATCTTATTCCCTTATAACATTCATTACTGTTAAAGTTTCACATTTATAATTTTACAACTAAGTTCGCTTCTTACATTGGTTTTTAAAATATGGGTATCAGCGTGGGTATCAAAATAAAAAAATAGGCTCTCCGAAAACTCGGAAAGCCTAATTTAATGCTATTTCTAGCTTCCTCGCCTTTATATTTTAAGGCTCGGGATAAAAAGGTTCACTGGACCTTTTTATTTAGCGATTGGGTAAACAGAAACTTGTTTTTTATCGCGTCCTTTACGTTCAAAGCGTACTACGCCTTCAACTTTAGCGAACAAAGTATCGTCTCCACCACGTCCAACGTTTACACCTGGGTAGATGTGCGTACCACGTTGACGGTAAAGGATTGATCCACCTGTTACAGTTTGTCCATCAGCTGCTTTAGCTCCAAGACGTTTAGCTTGTGAATCACGTCCGTTTGATGTAGAACCTCCACCTTTTTTGTGGGCGAAAAGTTGCAAGTTGTTAAGAGTCATTTTTAACATAATGTTTTCCTCCGTGTTAGTTTTCTGTGATAACTCTGGTTTGGACGAACTCAGAAGAGTTCTCCGATAAGTTTGCCATACCTAAGAAAAATGATTCAAAGAATAACTGGGTCATTTCTCTCTGGTGTGAAGGAAGATCTTTTGGAATTTCAACCATCAGATAGCCACCTTCATCTTCGTTTAATTCTAGGATTGGTTCATAGCCTGCAAATTTTTCAATAGAATTGATAAAGTTAATGGCAAGCGTAGAAACCGATGCACACACGACATCTAAGCCGTATTCGCCACTCTCGGCGTGTCCAGTAATTTCCGCACTCCTCAGCTCGCCATCTTCGGCTCTCTCAAAGACTGCTTGTATCATGTGTTCTCCTTAAAATTAAGCGTTGATTGCGTTGATGACAACTTTTGTATATGGTTGACGGTGACCTTGTTTACGATGGCTACCTTTTTTAGGTTTGTACTTGTAAGTAACAACTTTCTTTTGTTTTCCTTGTTTTTCAACAGTTCCAACTACAGTAGCTCCAGCAACAAGTGGAGTTCCGACAACAGTGTTTTCACCACCAACAAGAACAACTTCGTTAAAAGTAACTTCTTGACCAGCTTCAACGTTCAATTTTTCAACGTAAACTGCTTGACCAACTTCAACTTTAACTTGTTTTCCGCCAGTTTTGATAATTGCGTATGTGCTCATTATGCACCTCCTATGATTTTTATGGGTTTCCCCGAATTTTTTGTGAAGACTCGCCTAGCATCGTGGGACGAACCACTTAAAAGAAGAGCTCTAAGTATAACAAAGAATAAACTAGGAATTGAGCCGAAGACATAACTTATGTTAGGCAAGGCGACAATGACGAAGTTTAAATTTGTTATACGACGAGCAACGATGTTCGTGCGGTTGCACAGGAATGTGCATAGTCAACTCTTCAAGTATAGCATATCTCCTGCTCTCTTACAAGTAATAACACCTAAAATGAAGCATTTTCTTTTACTTTTTTCTGCCATGAAGCAAAAAGCATACTGAGGTAAAAAATGCTCATCATAATAGGAACACCAAGAATGGTCTTTTCCTGATAAAAAATCGTCAAATAGGCTGAAAAGACAACGCCAAGGACAAAACTGCTAAGCAGGCTAACAAATATGAAACCTTCACGTAAAAAAGGAGTGTGCTTAGTTCTGAAATAATCTCCAAAAGCCAGCATGGTCCGTTTGATATTTCCTGTCATAAATGCATTGTTATAAGCAATACCCGATACTTCTCCAAAAGCGGTTGTCACCAACCCCATACAAAAGGCCAAGGGCGGTACTAAATAGATATTATCTACAGTCTGTGGTACAAAACCAATAATGATTGATAGGATTGCCAAAGGAATCAAGGACAGAATAGGCTTTTTCACAATTTTCAATTTTTCCTTATAAATCGTTAGTAAAAAGACTCCCATCATAAAAGCTAGCAAGGTCATTACTTTAGCACTAGCATCTGACACATTGTGTTGAATGAGTCCCACTGATAGAAAGACGACATTCCCCGTTTGTCCAGCTACAAGAGTATTCCCTCGCACAATAAAAGTATAGGCATCTACATATCCTGCACAAAAAGTCAAAAAAAGCGCTAGCCTCTTAGACTGACGTGATATTTTTCTTATAGGTAGTAACCTCATTTTTCCTCCCATTTCATTTACTCATCTCATTATTGTACCACTTTCTTTGGGAAAGTCCTAGTAGCTTATTTGAAATTTTTCACCCCCTGTTGGATAGTCAAGTCTATCTATGTTATAATGAAAGAAGGATTTGAAATCGGAAAAGGAGTCACTATGCTTAAATTAGGTGTCATCGGAACAGGCGCTATCAGCCATCACTTCATAGAAGCAGCCCATACCAGTGGAGAATACCAGTTGGTCGCAGTCTATTCTAGAAAACTTGAAACCGCAGCAACCTTTGCTTCTCGCTATCAGGATATCCAACTCTTTGATCAATTAGAGGACTTCTTCAAGAGCTCCTTTGATGTAGTCTATATTGCTAGTCCAAACTCCTTGCATTTTGCTCAGGCACAAGCTGCCTTATCTGCTGGTAAACACGTTATTCTTGAAAAGCCAGCTGTCACTCAACCACAAGAATGGCTGAATTTGATTCAAACAGCTGAGAAAAATAATTGTTTTATCTTTGAAGCAGCTCGTAATTATCATGAAAAAGCTTTCACTACTATCAAAAACTTTTTAGCAGACAAGCAAGTGTTAGGGGCAGATTTCAACTATGCCAAGTATTCTTCAAAAATGCCTAACTTATTGACTGGGGAAACACCTAATGTCTTTTCAGACCGTTTTGCTGGTGGAGCCCTTATGGACTTGGGGATTTATCCCCTCTATGCTGCCGTTCGTCTTTTTGGAAAAGCTCAGGACGCAACCTACCAGGCTCAACAGCTTGACAATAGCATTGACCTAAATGGAGATGGTATCCTCTTCTACCCCGAATTTCAAGTTCACATCAAGGCTGGGAAAAATATCACTTCCAATCTCCCTTGCGAGATTTATACGACAGATGGTACCTTGACCCTCAACA
Organism: bacterium; assembly: GCA_905221105.1. Lineage (GTDB taxonomy): Bacteria > Bacillota > Bacilli > Lactobacillales > Streptococcaceae > Streptococcus. Next base: position 10,773 of record CAJNBW010000002.1, on the reverse strand, counting down.
CAATTGAGCATGTTCGCTCGGCTATTTTTACCGACCACCAAGGAAATCAAGTCCATCTTCCTATCCAACAGGCTCCTCATACGATGACTGAGGAAGTCGCTGCATTTGCACAGATGATTCAGCAACCAGACCAGACACTCTACCAGACTTGGCTGGATGATGCATTCTCTGTTCATGAGCTACTATATACCATGCGCCAGACCGCTGGCATTAGATTTGAGGCAGAAAAATGAAAACCAAACTACCAACTGAATGGCAAGAACTGAGCGACCAACTCGGTTTTCAAGAATTTACCCCCATTCAAACTCAACTATTTGATCCCATTCTTGCTGGAGAGAACCTTCTAGGAGTGAGCCCAACTGGAACTGGTAAGACCCTAGCTTATCTCCTACCAAGTCTTCTCAGACTACAAAAGAAAAAAGCGCAACAACTCTTGATTCTAGCACCAAATACAGAACTTGCTGGACAGATTTTTGATGTATGTAAAACGTGGGCAGAGGCTATCGGTTTGACAGCCCAACTCTTCCTATCAGGTTCAAGTCAGAAACGCCAGATTGAACGACTCAAAAAAGGACCAGAAATTCTTATTGGAACCCCTGGCCGTATCTTTGAATTGATTAAATTGAAAAAAATCAAGATGATGAATGTAGAAAACATCATCTTGGACGAATTTGACCAATTGCTAGATGAGTCTCAAATTCACTTTGTCGAGAAAATCACCCACTACGCACCTCGTGACCACCAACTCATCTACATGAGTGCGACGACCAAGTTTGACCAAGAAAAGATTGTACCTAATACACGTACCATTGACCTCTCTGACCAAAAACTGGACAATATCCAGCATTTCTACATGCAGGTAGACCAACGTCACCGAGTGGATATGCTACGAAAATTAGCTCATGTTGAAGATTTCCGCGGACTAGTCTTCTTTAACAGCCTATCAGACCTTGGCAGTGCTGAAGAAAAATTACAATATCGTGATATCTTGGCTGTTTCCCTCGCTAGCGATGTCAATGTTAAATTTAGAAAAGTCATCTTAGAAAAGTTTAAAGATAAGCAACTAACCCTGCTTCTTGCAACTGACCTTTTGGCTCGTGGAATTGATATCGATAGCCTAGAATGCGTCGTAAACTTTGATGTTCCTAGAGATATTGAAACCTACACTCACCGTGCTGGCCGTACAGGTCGTATGGGCAAGGAAGGTTATGTTATCACTCTCGTCACTCATCCAGAAGAAATCAAAAAACTCAAAAAGTTTACAAGTGTACGAGAAATTGTCCTAAAAAATCAAGAACTCTATATCAAATAAAGCCCAATTGCTCTATGCACATCTAGTGTATGGAGCTTTTTTATAAGCAATTCAATTTTATTCTCTTCGAAAATCTCTTCAAACCGCGTCAGATTCGCCTTGCCGTATGTATGGTTACTGACTTCGTCAGTCTTATCTACAACCTCAAAAACATGTTTTGAGCTGACTTCGTCAATTCTATCTACAACCTCAAGGCAGTCCTTTGAGCAACCTGCGGCTAGCTTCCTAGTTTGCTCTTTGATTGTCATTGAGTATTAGTTCAATATTTGAAAAAAAGAACCTTGCAAAGCAAGATTCTTTCAGTGTCTGACTTAAATAATTGTTCTTCTGGGAACTAAATCGAATTAAGCTTCGATTTCTGTAACCATACCTGAACCAACAGTACGTCCACCCTCACGGATAGAGAATGTAGTACCTTGTTCTACGGCGATTGGGTGGATCAACTCAACGTCGATTGTCACGTTATCACCAGGCATTACCATTTCAGTACCTGCTGGAAGTTCGATTGAACCTGTAACGTCAGTAGTACGGAAGTAGAATTGTGGACGGTAGTTGTTGAAGAATGGAGTGTGACGTCCACCTTCTTCTTTAGTAAGGATGTAAACTTCACCTTTGAATTTAGTGTGTGGGTTGATTGAACCTGGTTTAGCGATAACTTGTCCACGTTCGATTTCATCACGTTGAACACCACGAAGAAGGACACCTACGTTATCTCCGGCAAGACCTTCGTCAAGTTGTTTACGGAACATTTCAACACCAGTAACAACTGCTTTTTGAGTTTCTTCTTTGATACCAACGATTTCGATTTCGTCGTTGACTTTAACGATACCACGGTCGATACGTCCTGAAGCAACTGTACCACGTCCAGTGATTGAGAATACGTCTTCGACTGGAAGAAGCAATGGTTTGTCAGTGTCACGTTCTGGTTCTGGGATGTACTCATCAACTGTGTTCATCAATTCCATAACGATGTCTTCGTATTTAGTGTCACCTTCAAGGGCTTTAAGAGCTGAACCTTGGATAACTGGAAGATCGTCACCTGGGAAGTCGTATTCTGACAATAGGTCACGGATTTCCATTTCAACCAATTCAAGCAATTCTTCGTCGTCAACCAAGTCAACTTTGTTCATGAAGACGATAAGGTGTTTAACACCAACCTGACGTGAAAGAAGGATGTGCTCACGAGTTTGTGGCATTGGTCCGTCAGTTGAAGCTACTACAAGGATAGCTCCGTCCATTTGAGCGGCACCAGTGATCATGTTTTTAACGTAGTCCGCGTGTCCTGGAGCGTCGATGTGAGCGTAGTGACGTTTTTCAGTTTCGTACTCAACGTGCGCAGTGTTGATTGTGATACCGCGTTCGCGTTCTTCTGGAGCAGCATCGATAGACGCATAGTCTTTAGGTTGGTTAACTGATGAAGGCAAGCGACGTGCCAAAACAGTTGTGATAGCTGCAGTTAGGGTAGTTTTACCGTGGTCAACGTGTCCGATAGTACCAATGTTAACGTGTGGTTTACTACGATCGTATTTTTCTTTTGCCATTTGAGTAAAAGCCTCCAATAAAATATATTTTATAGATAGACAGTAGGCAATACAGTCTAACTTTCCTTACTATTTTATCAAATTTCAGCTAAATTGCAAGTGTTTTACAAAGTTTTTGTGAATTATTCTTAATCTACTAATCTAAACAGCACTTCCACTCCTATCACTTGCCTAAATAAAAAGAAAAATCAGGAATTCCCTGACTTTTACTTGGCAAATTCTCTTTCGCGTTCTTTCATTATTTTGTGATTTTCATACAAACGTGATAAGAACTTAGAAATTTCTTTCAAGATAGAATAGGTTGGAACAGCGACAATCATACCAATGACACCATAGATATTACTTGATAACAAAAGTAATACTAAAATCGTAATTGGATGGACCTTCATCACGCCACCAACGATTCGAGGGTAAAGGATATTTCCATCCACTTGTTGAATGATTAGCATGTAAATAACTGCAATTAGCATTCTATGAGGATCCGTAAAGACATTGGCAATAATCATCGGAATCAAGCCAATACTTGGTCCCACATAAGGAATGAGATTGGCCAATCCTGAAAAGATGGCAAAGACCAAAGCGTATTTCAAACCAATCACGCTATATCCGATAAATGCCAAACAACCGATAATAATCGCATCAATTGCGACTCCACTAATATAGCGAGCAATTGTCGCATTCAAATTTTTTAAGAGTCCTGCAATATGCAACTTATCTCTCTTTAAAACAGTGCGCTCAAGCATCGGTAAAAATTTGTTACCATCTAACAAAAAATAAACCAAAAACACGGGGGTCATAATAATAATCAAAACGGTACTAAAGAGAGCGGATAGGACACTTCCGACGCTATTGGTAACGCTATTTAGGATATTTTGTAAAATATCTACATAGGATAGATTTAACTGCTGAATAGTCGCTTGAATATCCAAATTTTGAAAGGCTGGATAAGTAGATAAATCCACAATCAAATCTTGTAAACGACTATAGATAGTCTGGCTAGTCGCAATCAAGCTAGTCAACTGATTGACCAAAATCGGTAACAGATAGACTACCCCAATGACAAGCCCCCAAACCAAGGCACACAAGGTTAGTAGAATACCAATGATACGATTAATTTTGAAATACTTTTGTAAAAAGATTACAATAGGATTAGTCAAATAATATAAAAAGCCACCCAATAAAAATGGAATCATGATGGTGTTCGCTACGCTTACAAAAGGCGTGATAATCGCCCCCATCTCTCTCCATAAATAAAAAATGATTGTTAATAATAAAATCTCACTGGTCCAAAAAAATAATTTATTCTTACGAAACATGAGCTACCTCCATTCATCTATTTTACCATACTTTCAAAAAAGCTTCTTTCTTCTATCATGAAACTGGGAATATTTTTTTCTTTATGTTAGAATAAACTTACTATGAAAAAAATCATTTTAACTCTACTAAGCCTATCCCTCATTGGGTCAGCTTCTACTGTTGCTGCTCAAGATTTTAATATCGCTGCAAAACATGCGATTGCTGTTGAAGCAAATACTGGTAAAATTCTCTATGAGAAAGATGCAACACAACCTGTCGAAATTGCTTCTATTACAAAACTACTTACAGTTTATCTTGTCTATGAGGCTCTAGAAAATGGAAGTATCACACTATCCACCCCAGTGGATATTTCTGATTATCCTTATCAATTAACGACAAATTCCGAAGCCAGTAATGTTCCTATGGAAGCCCGTAATTATACCGTCGAAGAGTTGCTTGAAGCAACCCTGGTATCTAGTGCCAACAGTGCCGCTATTGCCCTAGCTGAGAAAATTGCTGGCTCAGAGAAAGACTTCGTCGATATGATGCGTGCCAAACTCTTGGAATGGGGAATCAAAGATGCCACCCTTGTCAATACAACTGGTCTTAATAACGAGACCCTAGGAGATAACATTTACCCAGGGTCTAATAAAGATGATGAAAATAAGCTCAGTGCTTATGATGTTGCTATCGTTGCTCGTAACCTCATCAAAAAATACCCACAAGTTTTGGAAATAACGAAAAAACCTTCTTCTACTTTTGCTGGGATGACAATCACTTCGACCAACTACATGTTAGAAGGTATGCCTGCTCATCGCGGTGGTTTTGATGGACTTAAGACAGGAACAACAGACAAAGCTGGTGAATCTTTTGTTGGTACTACTGTCGAAAAAGGCATGAGGGTTATCACAGTTGTTTTGAATGCAGACCATCAGGACAATAATCCTTACGCTCGCTTCACAGCTACATCCTCACTAATGGATTATATCTCTTCTACATTCACGCTTCGTAAAATCGTTCAAAAAGGCGATGCCTATCAAGATAGCAAAGCCCCTGTACAAGATGGAAAAGAAGATGCGGTCACTGCAGTGGCCCCAGAGGATATCTATCTAATTGAACGTGTTGGGAATCAATCTTCCCAATCTGTTCAATTCACACCTGATTCCAAAGCAATCCCAGCACCACTTGAAGCTGGAACAGTAGTTGGCCATTTGACTTATGAAGACAAGGATTTGATTGGTCAAGGTTACATTACCACAGAGCGTTCTAGTTTCGAAATGGTAGCGGAAAAGAAAATTGAAAAAGCTTTCTTCTTAAAAGTTTGGTGGAATCAGTTTATCCGATTTATCAACGAAAAATTATAAAAAAATCGCGATTTAAACCGCGATTTTTTTGTTACAAGTTCATCTTCAAAGTCCTTGGTTTTTAGTAAATCTAAAATCAAATTTTATCCGACTGACCCTTCCATTTCATAGCTAATCAAGCGGTTCAGCTCAACAGCATATTCCATTGGAAGTTCTTTTGTGAATGGCTCTACAAATCCCATGACAATCATCTCCGTTGCCTCAGATTCTGACAACCCACGGCTCATAAGGTAATAGAGTTGTTCCTCTGAAATCTTAGAAACCTTAGCTTCGTGTTCCAAAGCGACTTGCGAATTATGAATTTCATTAAATGGAATAGTATCTGACGCTGACAAGTCATCCATAATAATGGTGTCACACTCGATGTGTGAGACAGATTTCTTAGAGTTTTTGTTAAAGGTTACTTGTCCACGGTAGTCAACCTTTCCGCCGCCTTTAGCGATGGATTTAGACACGATAGATGAGCTAGTATGTGGAGCGTTGTGGATCATCTTAGCACCCGTATCTTGGTGTTGCCCTGCATTGGCAAAGGCGATCGAAAGCATGGTTCCACGCGCACCTTCTCCATCTAGGTAAACAGATGGGTATTTCATGGTTGTTTTGGCACCCAAGTTACCATCAATCCACTCAACAGTCGCATCTTTCAATGCTTTGGCACGTTTCGTTACCAAGTTATAAACGTTGTCAGACCAGTTTTGAATAGTCGTATAACGCATGTAAGCTCCGTCCAAGGCAAAAATTTCTACGATGGCAGCGTGCAAGCTGTTGCTTGAATATGTTGGTGCTGTACATCCTTCTACATAGTGGACACTTGCTCCCTCATCAACGATAATCAAGGTACGTTCAAACTGACCAGTATTTTCGTTGTTGATACGGAAGTAAGTTTGAAGTGGAATATCCACTTTCACACCTTTTGGTACGTAGATAAAGGTTCCACCAGACCATACTGCTGAGTTGAGGGCTGCCAACTTGTTATCAGTCGGCGGTACCAATTTGGCAAAGTATTGTTTAAACAAGTCTGGGTATTCCTTGAGGGCAGAATCCGTATCTGTAAAGATAATCCCCAATTTTTGGAACTCTTCCTTCATGTTGTGGTAAACCACTTCTGACTCGTACTGGGCAGAGGCACCTGCTAGATAAGCACGTTCAGCTTCTGGAATCCCGATACGTTCAAAGGTTTCTTTGATTTTTTCAGGAACTTCATCCCAAGAACGGGCAGGTTTATCAGATGGTTTTTGATAGTAAATCAAGTCATCAAAGTCAATCTCTGACAAGTCCGCTCCCCAAGTTTGCATGGGCATTTTTTTGAAGGTTTCATAAGACTTCAAACGGAATTCTAGCATCCACTCAGGTTCTCCCTTAGCAGCTGATAATTCACGAATGACATCTTCGTTCAATCCTTTTCCTGTCGATAGGACAGGCTCTACATCGTCATGGAAACCAAATTTATATTCACCAAGATCAATTGGTTTTGGTTCTACTCTTTCTTCAGCCATAATATCCTTTCTTTCATTCTTCATTTCTAATAGTTCATAAGACAAAAGAAACTTGTCTTACTTTTTTTCTTGATTTTCAATTGTTTTCTTGAGGGCATTCCAAGCCAAGGTTGCACACTTGATCCGTTGAGGGAATTTTGCAACACCTGACAAGAAGGCTGCATCACCTAGTTGATCTTGGCGTTCATCTTTTTGCCCTTGAACCATTTCTGAAAAAATAGTCGCAAGTTCTAAAACTTCTTGCTTGGTCTTGCCTAAAACTGCATCTGTCATCATGCTCGCAGAGGCAGTTGAGATGGTACAGCCTGAGTTTAGAAAAGCGATATCTTCCAAACGGTCTTCTGCATTAAACTTAACAGAGAGATTGATGACATCCCCACATGTTGGATTATTGAGACTAATTTGCTCAGCATCTTCCAACTTCCCTTGATGATGTGGATTTTTCGAATGGTCCGCTACCACTGCCATATAAAGGCTATCTAGTTTAGAAAGTGCCACTGAAAAACTCCTTTGTCTTTTGTAAGGCATCGACTAATTTGTCGCAATCTGCCTTGGTGTTGTAGATATAAAAACTTGCGCGAGCTGTTGCTGGAACTTCCAAATATTGGAGCAAAGGTTGAGCGCAATGATGACCTGCACGAACAGCCACTCCTTCATAATCAAATGCTGTAGCTAGGTCATGGGAATGAAGATCGCCTAGGTTAAAGGCAATGACACCTGAACGTTGAGCCAAGTCCTGTGAACCATAAATGGTCAATCCTTCAATGGCCTGCAGTTTGGGATAGACGTATGCAATCAATTCCTGTTCATGAGCTTCAATGGCATCCATACCAATCTTTTCCAGATAATCAACTGCAGCAGCAAGTCCAATAGCGCCTGCCATATTAGGAGTTCCAGCCTCAAATTTCCAAGGCAATTCCTTCCAACTAGCAGATTGCTCATAGACGAAATCAATCATCTCGCCGCCAAATTCTACTGGTGACATTTGTTCCAGATACTTCTCTTTGCCGTAAAGGACACCGATACCAGTCGGACCAGCCATCTTGTGACCCGAAAAGGCAAAGAAATCCACATCCAAGGCCTGGACATCAATCTTCATATGGGGTGTAGATTGAGCACCATCTACCACCATGATAGCTCCAACTTGGTGGGCCATTTGAGTGATTTCCTTGATCGGATTGACCACTCCAAGAACATTAGAGGCATGAGCTAGCGAAACAAACTTGACCTTGTCCGTCAATTTAGCTCGCAAGTCATCCATATCCAAAGCTCCATCCTTGAGATAAACATAGACAAGCTCTGCCCCAGTCTTGCGACAGGTTTCCTGCCAAGGAATAATATTGGAATGGTGCTCCATGACGGAAATCAAGACCTGATCCCCTGATGTCAGAACTTTCTCAGCAAAGCGTGCCACCCAGTTAAGGCTGGTTGTCGTTCCTCTAGTAAAGAGAACTTCCTTTGTCGAACCTGCATTGATAAACTTACGAATGCTTTCACGAGCAGCTTCATAGGAGGCTGTCGCACGCTCTGCCAAGGTATGAACACCACGGTGAACATTGGCATTATCCTGCTCATAGTAGCGGTTGATTGTTTCCAGAACTGCTAGTGGTTTTTGTGTCGTCGCAGCATTGTCCAGATAGACCAACGGTTCATCATTAACAATCTGGTCTAAAATTGGAAAATCCTTGCGAATCGCTTCTACATCTAACATAGGCTACCCCTTAGCGTTTTGACAATTTTTCTTCGATAGTCGCAATCATTTCATCGCGAACTTCTTTGACTGGAATCTCAACGATAACAGATCCAAGGAAACCGCGGACAACCAAACGCTCTGCAGTTGCCTTATCCAAGCCACGGCTCATGAGATAGTACATGTCTTCTGGATCTACCTGACCGATAGAAGCCGCGTGTCCTGCAGTGACGTCATTTTCATCAATCAAAAGAATTGGATTGGCATCTGAACGTGCTTGGTCTGAAAGCATAAGAACACGACTCTCTTGTTGCGCATCTGCTCCCTTAGCACCCTTGATAATGTGACCAATACCGTTGAAAGTTAAAGTTGCTTTCTCAAGAATAACCCCATGTTGGAGGATATTTCCGATTGAGTTACAACCATAGTTGGTTACACGTGTATCAATTCCTTGCACTTGACGGCCACTTGAAAGAGCTACGACTTTAAGGTCGGCATGGCTACCATTTCCAATCAAGTCGCTATCAAAGTCCGCAACGACATTTCCTTCGTTCATGACACCAATTGCCCAGTCAATACTTGCATCGTTACCTAGTTTCCCACGACGGCTAATGTAGGCAGTAACATTTTCACCTAGACGGTCGATAGCCGCAAACTTCACTTGCGCACCAGAACGTGCAATCACTTCGACTGTGATATTGGCAGTTGCTTTGGCACTTCCTTCACCGCGTGACTCTAAACGTTCAAGATAGCTAATCTTAGAGTTTTTACCAGCAATGATAAGGATATGCTTGTTAAATGGCACATCACTATCGCTGTCTTGGTAGAAAATACCTTCGATTGGTTCTTTAATCTCAACATTATCAGGAATGTAGAGAACAGCACCACTATTGAAATAAGCTGTATGGTAGGCTGCTAACTTGTCATCGTCATACTTAACAGATGACATGAAGAATTCTTCGATCAGCTCTGGAATTTCTTCTAAAGCTGAGTGGAAGTCTGTAAAGACAACACCCTGTTCAGCTAATTCAACTGGGGTTTGCTCAAAAACAGTTTGGGTTCCTACTTGCACCAACTTCAAGTGGTTATCTAAAGCTGTGAAATCTGGAACATTTGCTGATGGCTCACTTTCTGTAATCGTTCCATCACCAAGATTCCAACGGTGAAATTTGACACGCTCAATGACTGGTAATTCTAGGCTCTCAATCTTATCAAAAGCTTTTTGACGGAGGTCAGCTAACCAGTTTGGTTCGACGTGCATTTCTGAAAAAAGTTTAATAGTTTCTTTAGTCATTTACTTCTCCTAAAAGATACGAGGAAATTACAATTCTTCCTTGTAGTCGTAGCCAAGTTCTTCAGCTAATTTTGCGTATCCTTCACGTTCCAAACGCGCAGCCAATTCTGGACCACCAGAAAGGACAACACGACCTTCCATCATCACGTGTACCACATCAGGTGTGATGTAGTTCAAAAGACGTTGGTAGTGAGTAATAATCATAGCACCAAAGCCTTCACCACGCATAGCATTAACACCTTTTGACACGACTTTAAGAGCATCGATATCAAGACCTGAGTCAATCTCATCAAGAAGGGCAAAAGTTGGTTCCAACATCAAGAGTTGAAGAATTTCATTACGTTTTTTCTCACCACCAGAGAAACCTTCGTTTAGGTAACGCTCTGCCATTTCTTCTTTCATGTTGAGCAATTCCATTTTCTCGTCCAATTTAGTGATAAATTCACGAACTGAAATCTTCTCATCATCTTCTTTACCAGCATTCATGGCTGCACGAAGAAACTCAGCATTGGTAATTCCAGGAATTTCAGACGGGTATTGCATAGCAAGGAAAAGTCCCATACGCGCACGCTCGTCCACTTCCAACTCAAGGATATTTACACCGTCAAACAAGACTTCACCTTTGGTTACTTCATAGTTTGGATTTCCCATGATAGCGGCAGAAAGAGTTGATTTACCAGTACCATTCGGTCCCATGATAGCGGCAATTTCTCCTGTTTTAAGGGTCAGGTTAACCCCTTTTAAAATTTCTTTTCCTTCAATCTCAACGTGAAGATCTTT
>CAJNBW010000001.1 GCA_905221105.1 bacterium | reverse complement strand
CCTAACCGTGGAGCTTGGTTGGAACTTGAAAGCGACTCAAAAGACATCGCCTACACTCGTATCGACCGTACTCGTAAAATTCCATTTACGACCTTGGTTCGTGCACTTGGTTTCTCAGGCGATGACGAAATCTTTGATATCTTTGGTGACAGCGAGTTGGTTCGCAACACTGTTGAAAAAGATATCCATAAAAACCCAATGGACTCTCGTACAGACGAAGCTTTGAAAGAAATTTATGAGCGTCTTCGTCCAGGTGAACCAAAAACTGCTGAGAGTTCACGTACCTTGCTTGTGGCTCGTTTCTTCGACCCACGTCGTTATGACTTGGCAGCTGTTGGACGCTACAAGATTAACAAGAAATTAAATATTAAAACTCGTTTGCTCAACCAAACAATTGCTGAACCATTGGTAGACCCAGAAACTGGTGAAATCTTGGTTGAAAAAGGTACTGTCATGACTCGCGATGTCATCGAAAGCATCGAAAGTCACTTGGATGGCGATTTGAACAAGATTGTCTACACTCCAAATGACTCAGCTGTTTTGACAGAACCAGTTGTTCTTCAAAAATTCAAGGTTGTGGCACCAACTGATCCAGACCGTGTTGTAACAATCATCGGAAATGCAAATCCAGATGATAAAGTTCGCACAATCACTCCTGCAGATATCCTTGCTGAAATGAGCTACTTCCTCAACTTGGCTGAAGGCATCGGTCGCATCGATGATATTGATCACCTTGGAAATCGTCGTATCCGTGCTGTTGGTGAATTGCTTGCCAACCAAGTACGTCTTGGACTTTCACGTATGGAACGTAACGTTCGTGAACGTATGTCTGTTCAAGATAACGAAGTATTAACACCTCAACAAATCATTAACATCCGTCCAGTGACTGCGGCAATCAAAGAATTCTTTGGTTCTTCACAATTGTCACAGTTCATGGACCAACACAACCCACTTTCTGAGTTGTCTCACAAACGTCGTTTGTCAGCCTTAGGACCTGGTGGTTTGACACGTGACCGCGCTGGATATGAAGTGCGTGACGTGCACTATACTCACTATGGACGTATGTGTCCAATCGAAACACCTGAAGGGCCAAACATCGGTTTGATCAACAACTTGTCTTCATACGGACATCTCAACAAGTATGGTTTCATTCAAACACCATACCGTAAAGTTGACCGTGCAACTGGTAAAGTAACCAACGAAATCGTTTGGTTGACTGCCGATGAAGAAGATGAATATACAGTAGCACAGGCTAATTCTAAATTGAACGCAGACGGCACTTTTGCTGAAAAAGTTGTCATGGGACGTCACCAAGGGGTTAACCAAGAATATCCAGCATCAAGCGTTGACTATATGGATGTTTCTCCGAAACAGGTAGTTGCCGTTGCGACAGCATGTATTCCTTTCTTGGAAAACGACGACTCCAACCGTGCCCTTATGGGTGCCAACATGCAACGTCAGGCTGTTCCTTTGATCGATCCTAAAGCGCCTTTCGTTGGTACTGGTATGGAATACCAAGCAGCCCATGACTCAGGAGCTGCGGTTATTGCACAACATGGTGGTAAGGTTACCTATGCGGATGCGGACAAGGTAGAAGTTCGTCGTGAAGATGGTTCTCTTGATGTTTACCACATCCAAAAATTCCGTCGTTCAAACTCAGGTACTGCTTATAACCAACGTACCCTTGTTCGAGTTGGCGATGTCATCGAAAAAGGTGACTTCATTGCTGATGGACCTTCTATGGAAAAAGGTGAAATGGCGCTTGGACAAAACCCAATCGTTGCCTACATGACATGGGAAGGTTACAACTTCGAGGATGCCGTTATCATGAGCGAACGCTTGGTCAAAGACGATGTTTACACATCTGTTCACCTCGAAGAATACGAATCAGAAACGCGCGATACAAAGCTTGGGCCTGAAGAAATTACTCGTGAAATTCCAAACGTTGGAGAAGATGCCCTTAAAGACCTTGACGAAATGGGGATCATCCGTATCGGTGCTGAGGTTAAAGAAGGAGATATCCTTGTAGGTAAAGTAACACCTAAAGGTGAAAAAGACCTTTCTGCTGAAGAACGTCTCTTGCACGCTATCTTCGGTGACAAATCTCGTGAAGTTCGTGACACTTCTCTTCGTGTACCACACGGTGCCGATGGTGTCGTTCGTGACGTTAAAATCTTTACACGTGCAAATGGTGATGAATTGCAATCTGGCGTTAATATGCTGGTTCGCGTATACATAGCACAAAAACGTAAGATCAAGGTCGGAGATAAGATGGCCGGACGTCACGGAAACAAAGGGGTTGTCTCTCGTATCGTTCCTGTAGAAGACATGCCTTATCTTCCAGATGGAACTCCAGTCGATATCATGTTGAACCCACTTGGGGTGCCATCACGTATGAATATCGGTCAGGTTATGGAGCTCCACCTTGGTATGGCAGCTCGTACTCTTGGCATCCACATCGCAACACCAGTCTTTGACGGAGCAAGTTCTGAAGACCTTTGGGAAACTGTCAAAGAAGCAGGTATGGATAACGACGCCAAGACAATCCTTTACGATGGACGTACTGGTGAACCATTTGATAACCGTGTGTCAGTTGGTGTCATGTACATGATCAAACTCCACCACATGGTTGATGATAAATTGCACGCTCGTTCAGTCGGACCATACTCAACCGTTACACAACAACCACTCGGAGGTAAAGCTCAGTTTGGTGGACAACGTTTCGGTGAGATGGAGGTTTGGGCGCTTGAAGCCTATGGTGCATCAAATGTCCTTCAAGAAATCTTGACTTACAAGTCTGACGACATCAATGGACGTTTGAAAGCTTATGAAGCTATTACTAAAGGAAAACCAATTCCAAAACCAGGTGTTCCAGAATCATTCCGAGTTCTTGTGAAAGAATTGCAATCTCTTGGTCTTGACATGCGTGTCCTTGACGAAGATGATCAAGAAGTGGAACTTCGTGACCTTGATGAAGGAATGGACGAAGATGTCATCCACGTAGATGACCTTGAAAAAGCCCGCGAAAGAGCAGCTCAAGAGGCTAAAGCAGCCTTTGAAGCTGAAGAAAATGAGAAAGCAACAAAAGCGGAAGCAACAGAAGAAGCTGCTGAACAAGAATAAGCAGTTCACTTATAATAGAAAGGGAAGAAATAGTGGTTGATGTAAATCGTTTTAAAAGTATGCAAATCACACTAGCTTCTCCAAGCAAAGTCCGTTCATGGTCTTATGGAGAAGTCAAAAAACCTGAAACAATCAATTACCGTACGTTGAAACCAGAACGTGAAGGGCTCTTTGATGAAGTCATCTTTGGTCCTACAAAAGACTGGGAATGTGCTTGTGGTAAGTACAAACGTATTCGTTACAGAGGGATTGTTTGTGACCGTTGTGGAGTTGAAGTAACGCGTACAAAAGTTCGTCGTGAGCGTATGGGGCACATCGAGTTGAAAGCTCCTGTATCTCACATCTGGTACTTTAAGGGGATTCCAAGCCGTATGGGCTTGACCCTTGATATGAGCCCTCGTGCCCTCGAGGAAGTTATCTACTTTGCGGCTTATGTGGTGATTGATCCGAAGGATACACCACTTGAGCACAAGTCTATCATGACAGAGCGCGAATATCGTGAGCGCTTGCGTGAGTATGGTTATGGTTCATTCGTTGCCAAGATGGGTGCCGAAGCCATCCAAGACCTTTTAAAACAAGTAGATCTTGAAAAAGAAATTGCTGAACTCAAAGAAGAGTTGAAAACAGCTACTGGACAAAAACGTGTTAAAGCCATCCGTCGTTTGGATGTTTTGGATGCCTTTTACAAGTCTGGAAACAAACCTGAATGGATGATTCTCAACATCCTTCCAGTTATTCCACCAGATCTTCGTCCAATGTTGCAGTTGGATGGTGGCCGTTTTGCCTCATCTGACTTGAACGACCTCTACCGTCGTGTTATCAACCGTAACAACCGTTTGGCTCGTTTGCTTGAGTTGAATGCACCAGGTATCATCGTTCAAAATGAGAAACGTATGCTTCAAGAAGCGGTTGACGCTTTGATTGACAATGGTCGTCGTGGTCGTCCGATTACAGGACCAGGTAGCCGTCCACTGAAATCATTGAGCCATATGCTTAAAGGTAAACAAGGACGCTTCCGTCAAAACTTGCTTGGTAAACGTGTTGACTTCTCTGGGCGTTCCGTTATCGCCGTTGGTCCAACTCTTAAGATGTACCAATGTGGTGTGCCACGTGAAATGGCGATTGAGCTCTTTAAACCATTCGTCATGCGTGAAATCGTTGCCCGTGATATCGTGCAAAACGTCAAAGCAGCTAAACGCTTGGTGGAACGTGGAGATGAGCGTATCTGGGATATCCTTGAAGAAGTAATCAAAGAACACCCAGTACTTCTTAACCGCGCACCGACCCTTCACCGTTTGGGTATCCAAGCCTTTGAGCCAGTCTTGATTGATGGTAAGGCCCTTCGCTTGCACCCGCTTGTCTGTGAAGCCTACAATGCCGACTTTGACGGGGACCAAATGGCTATCCACGTACCACTTTCAGAAGAAGCCCAAGCAGAAGCTCGTATCCTCATGCTCGCTGCTGAGCACATTTTGAACCCGAAAGATGGTAAACCAGTTGTTACTCCATCTCAGGATATGGTTTTGGGTAACTACTACTTGACTATGGAAGAAGCTGGACGTGAAGGTGAAGGAATGGTCTTCAAAGACCGTGATGAAGCTGTAATGGCTTACCGTAATGGTTATGTTCACCTCCACTCACGTGTTGGTATCGCGACAGACAGCCTCAACAAACCGTGGACAGAAGAGCAAAAACACAAGGTCTTGCTTACAACAGTTGGTAAAATTCTCTTCAACGACATCATGCCAGAGGGTCTACCATACTTGCAAGAACCAAACAATGCCAACTTGACAGAAGGCGTTCCAGCTAAATACTTCTTGCCACTTGGTGGAGATATCAAGGAAGCTATCAGCAAACTTGAACTCAACCCTCCATTCAAGAAGAAAAATCTTGGAAATATCATCGCTGAAATCTTCAAACGTTTCCGTACGACAGAAACTTCTGCCCTACTTGACCGTATGAAGAACCTCGGTTACCACCACTCAACTCTTGCAGGATTGACAGTGGGTATTGCCGATATCCCAGTCGTTGATGACAAGGCTGAAATCATTGAAGAATCACACAAACGTGTAGAACAAATCACAAAACAATTTCGTCGTGGTATGATCACAGACGACGAGCGTTACAATGCTGTTACAGCTGAATGGCGTGCTGCCCGTGAAAAATTGGAGAAACGCTTGATTGCCAACCAAGATCCTAAGAACCCAATCGTTATGATGATGGACTCAGGAGCCCGTGGTAATATCTCAAACTTCTCACAGCTTGCCGGTATGCGTGGTCTGATGGCTGCTCCGAACGGACGTATCATGGAATTGCCAATCCTTTCGAACTTCCGCGAAGGTTTGTCAGTACTCGAAATGTTCTTCTCAACTCACGGTGCCCGTAAAGGTATGACCGATACGGCCCTTAAGACAGCCGACTCAGGTTACTTGACTCGTCGTTTGGTTGACGTTGCCCAAGACGTTATCATCCGTGAGGACGACTGTGGAACTGACCGTGGTCTCTTGATCCGCTCTATCGCAGAAGGAAAAGAGATGATCGAGTCTCTTGAAGAGCGTCTCAATGGTCGTTACACTAAGAAAACTGTTAAACATCCAGAAACTGGTGCAGTAATCATTGGTCCAAATGAGTTGATTACAGAAGACAAGGCGCGTGAAATTGTGAATGCTGGTGTGGAAGAAGTAACCATCCGTTCAGTATTTACATGTAACACTCGTCATGGTGTCTGCCGTCACTGTTACGGTATCAACTTGGCGACTGGTGATGCGGTTGAAGTTGGTGAAGCAGTTGGTACAATCGCTGCCCAATCTATCGGGGAACCTGGTACACAGCTTACAATGCGTACCTTCCACACGGGTGGGGTTGCCTCAAATACCGATATCACTCAGGGTCTTCCTCGTGTCCAAGAAATCTTTGAAGCCCGCAATCCTAAAGGGGAAGCGGTTATCACAGAGGTTAAAGGACAAGTTACGGCTATCGAAGAAGATGCATCAACTCGTACTAAGAAAGTCTTTGTTAAGGGTGAAACTGGCGAAGGGGAATATGTCGTTCCATTTACCGCTCGTATGCGTGTTGAAGTTGGTGACCAAGTAGCGCGTGGTGCTGCTCTTACAGAAGGTTCTATCCAACCAAAACGTCTCCTTGCAGTTCGTGATGTCTTGTCAGTTGAAACTTATCTTCTTGGTGAAGTACAAAAAGTTTACCGTAGCCAAGGGGTGGAAATTGGTGACAAACACATCGAGGTAATGGTTCGTCAAATGATCCGTAAAGTCCGTGTCATGGATCCAGGTGACACAGATCTTCTCATGGGTACTCTCATGGATATCAATGACTTTACAGATGCTAATAAAGATGTCCTTATCGCAGGTGGAGTTCCAGCAACAGGTCGCCCAGTCCTTATGGGAATTACCAAAGCCTCACTTGAAACAAATAGTTTCTTGTCAGCGGCTTCCTTCCAGGAAACAACTCGTGTCCTTACAGATGCAGCCATCCGTGGTAAGAAAGACCATCTCCTTGGACTTAAAGAAAATGTTATCATCGGTAAAATCATCCCAGCAGGTACTGGTATGGCCCGTTACCGTAACCTTGAACCACATGCTATCAACGAAGAAGAATACCTTAACCCTCCAGTAGAGGAAGAAGGAAACGAAGAAACAACAGAAGTAGTTGTGGATACTGCCGTTGAAACTGTGGAAGAAACAGTAGAATAAGAGAGAATGAGAGAGCCTTCGGGTTCTCTTTCTCTTTTCTGAAAACTTTCTCCATTTTTCCATAAAATGTGGTAAAATAATACTCAATGAAAATCAAAGAGCAAACTAGGAAACTAGCCGCAGGCTGTACTTGAGTACGGCAAGGCGACGTTGACGCGGTTTGAATTTGATTTTCGAAGAGTATAAAAGAAAGAAGCTGACAAAGGAGACAAGTATGGAACAAACATTTTTTATCATTAAACCAGATGGTGTAAAAAGAGGATTAGTAGGTGAAGTGTTGAAACGCATCGAACAACGTGGCTTTACAATCGAAAAATTAGAGTTGCGTTCACAGGTTTCAGAAGAGTTGATTGACCAGCACTATCAGGACTTGGTTGGTCAGAGCTTTTACCCACCGATTCGTGAATTTATGACTTCAGGACCGGTTCTTGTGGGTATCATTTCTGGTCCCAAAGTAATCGAAACTTGGCGGACCATGATGGGTGCAACTCGTCCAGAAGAAGCTTTACCAGGAACTATTCGAGGTGATTTTGCAAAAGCTGCTGGAGAAAATGAGGTTATCCAAAATGTTGTACATGGGTCAGATTCAGAAGAGTCAGCTAAGCGAGAAATTGCTCTTTGGTTTTAAGAGTGGATCTGCTCAATCAATTGGTTAAAAACTCATTTGAATAGAAAGTATAGTCAATTAGTTTAAGACATGACGCATGATATCAAACTTTTTAGTTTTTGATATGGTGCGTTTTTTGGTTTCAAATTTATATTCTTCGAAAATCTCTTCAAACCACGTCAGCTCTATCTGTAACCTCAAAACAGTGTTTTGAGCAACCTGTGGCTAGCTTCCTAGTTTGCTCTTTGGTTTTCATTGAGTATTAGTCTCTGGTGTTTGTTTAGCGTCTTAAAGAGACATTTGAGAAGATTGGAAACAGTTCCCTCTTTTCTCCTAGTATAATGATTGGTAGGAAGGGAGAGAAAAGATGAAATCAATGAGAATCTTATTTTTGTTAGCTTTAATGCAAATCAGTTTGAGTAGCTGTTTCCTATGGAAGGAATGCATCTTGTCCTTTAAACAAAGTACAGCTTTTTTCATCGGAAGTATGGTCTTCGTTTCAGGAATCTGTGCTGGAGTAAATTATCTTTATACTCGTAAGCAAGAAGTTCATAGTGTCCTAGCCAGTAAGCAGTCAGTGAAGCTTTTTTACAGTATCCTGCTCTTAATTAATTTGTTAGGAGCTGTTCTTGTCTTGTCAGATAACTTGTTCATCAAAAATACGCTGCAGCAAGAATTAGTTGACTTTTTATTGCCATCCTTCTTTTTCCTGTTTGGGCTAGATTTGCTGATTTTTTTACCCTTGAAAAAATACATGCGCGATTTGCTTGCTATGCTAGATAGAAAAAAGACAGTTTTGGTGACTATTTTAGCAACACTTCTCTTCTTAAGAAATCCAATGACCATTGTCTCACTTCTGATTTATATTGGACTGGGTTTGTTTTTTGCAGCCTATCTTGTCCCAAATTCTGTTAAAAAGGAAGTTTCCTTTTATGGTCATATTTTCCGAGATCTTGTATTGGTCATTGCTACGCTCATTTTCTTTTAGAGCAAGCTTATTTTTATGGATGTTATGATGGTAATACTCTTCGAAAATCAAATTCAAACTACGTCAGCGTCGCCTTGCCGTACTCAAGTACAGCCTGCGGCTAGCTTCCTAGTTTGCTCTTTGATTTTCATTGAGTATAAGTTTAGCAGGAAAATAGACACAAAAGAAAAGTTTTTGGTATAATAAGAGTATGTACACAAAAAATGAAGAAGAGCTACAAGCCTTAGGGGAGCGTTTGGGTCATCTATTAGAAAAGAATGATGTTTTAATCTTAACTGGAGAACTGGGTGCAGGTAAAACGACCTTTACTAAGGGACTTGCTAAAGGTTTACAGATTTCTCCAATGATTAAAAGTCCAACCTATACTATCGTGAGAGAGTATGAAGGTCGTCTTCCTCTTTACCACCTAGATGTTTATCGTATTGAGGGGGATGCTGATTCTATTGATTTGGATGAGTTTCTCTTTGGTGGCGGAGTGACTGTTATTGAGTGGGGCAATCTCTTAGGAGATGCCTTGCCAGATACTTATTTAGAGTTGGAAATTCTAAAAGAAGAAGACGGTCGCAGATTAAATTTCCAAGCAAAGGGTTTGCGTGCAGAAAAGCTTTTAGAGGAACTTCAACATGGAGTATGAATTGCTCATTAGGGAAGCAGAGCCTAAAGATGCAGCTGAATTAGTGGCCTTTTTAAATCGTGTAAGTTTGGAGACAGATTTTACCAGCCTAGACGGAGATGGTATTCTCTTGACCAGTGAGGAGATGGAAATATTCCTCAACAAGCAAGCTAGTTCGGACAATCAGATAACCTTACTTGCATTCTTAAATGATAAAATTGCTGGTATTGTAAATATTACAGCTGACCAGCGCAAGAGAGTCCGTCATATTGGAGATCTCTTCATTGTGATTGGAAAAAGATATTGGAATAATGGATTGGGAAGTTTTTTGCTAGAGGAAGCGATAGAATGGGCACAAGCAAGTGGCGTTCTGCGTCGTCTCCAACTGACTGTCCAAACTCGTAATCAAGCTGCAGTCCATCTTTATCAAAAGCATGGCTTTATAATTGAAGGTCGCCAAGAGCGTGGAGCATATATAGAAGAAGGGAAATTTATCGATGTTTACTTGATGGGTAAACTGATAGATTAGTAGAAATATGGTTAAAAAAATTATTGGAATGGTATTAGCTTTTCTAGCTGTGACAGTTTTAGGTGTCGGTGTTTTTGCTTATACTATTTATCAGCAAGGCACACAAACCTTGTCAAAGACCTATAAAAAAATCGGAGAAGAAACCAAGGTTATTGAAGCAACAGAACCTTTGACCATTCTGTTGATGGGGGTTGATACTGGGAATGTAGAGCGTACAGATCAGTGGGCTGGAAATAGTGATTCCATGATTCTCTTGACTGTCAATCCACATACTAAGAAGACCATGATGTTGAGTTTGGAACGTGATATCCTGACTAAAATTCAACATAAAGATGGTAGTATTGAAGAAGCGAAGCTAAACGCTGCCTATGCTGGTGGTGGAGCAGAACTTGCTATAGAAACAATTCAAAAGATGATGAATATCCATATCGATCGCTACATTATGGTTAATATGCAAGGATTGCAACAATTGGTCGATGCAGTGGGAGGTATTACGGTCAATAATACACTAGGTTTCCCGATTTCTATCAGTGATCAAGAAGAATTTAACACCATTTCTATCGGTGTTGGAGAGCAGACAATAAATGGAGAAGAAGCGCTTGTTTATTCACGCATGCGTTATCAAGACCCAGAAGGAGACTATGGTCGTCAAAAGCGTCAGCGTGAAGTCATTCAAAAAGTTGTTGAAAAGGTACTTAGCTTGAATAGTGTCAGTCACTACCAATCTATTTTAAAAGCCCTAAGTACTAATATGCAGACTAATATTGATCTATCTGCGAAAAGTATTCCAAGCTTGTTGGGCTACAAAGATTCATTTAAAACCATTGAATCTCAACAATTGAAGGGCGAAGGAGAGATGTTGCAAGGTATCTCTTACCAGATTGTTTCGAGAGAGCATATGTTGGAAATGCAGAATATATTGCGACGTTCTTTGGGACAAGAAGAAGTCACTCAGCTTGAAACAAATGTTGTCTTATTTGAAGATTTGTTTGGACGGGTGCCTGTTAGTGACGAAGATAATTAACTTTCTTGATACAAATAAAAAATCAATCGTGGGAAATTTCCTGCGATTTTTTCAAAAAAATACGAATAGATAGGTAGGAGGAAACATGAAAGCAGAAATCATTGCTGTTGGAACAGAGATTTTGACAGGACAGATTGTTAATACTAATGCCCAGTTTTTATCGGAAAAACTAGCAGAGATTGGGGTAGATGTTTATTTTCAGACGGCTGTAGGAGACAATGAAGCTCGTCTCTTGTCTTTGCTTGAGATTGCTAGTCAACGTAGCAGTCTGGTGATTTTGACAGGTGGTTTAGGGCCAACTGAGGACGATTTGACCAAACAAACCCTGGCTAAATTCTTAGGGAAAGAATTAGTTTTTGATCCTCAGGCGCAGGAGAAATTGGATGTCTTTTTTGCCCGGAGACCAGACTATGCCCGAACACCGAATAACGAAAGACAAGCTCAAATTGTAGAAGGAGCGACTCCGCTGCCAAACGAAACAGGACTGGCTGTGGGAGGAGTATTAGAAGTCGAAGGAGTGACCTATGTCGTCCTTCCTGGTCCGCCAAGTGAATTGAAACCCATGGTCTTAAACCAACTTTTACCCAAGTTGATGACAGGGAGCAAGCTGTATTCCCGAGTTCTTCGTTTCTTTGGAATTGGCGAAAGTCAGTTGGTGACCATTTTGGCTGATTTGATTGACAATCAAACAGATCCAACCTTGGCCCCTTATGCCAAGACAGGAGAAGTCACTCTGCGTCTGTCAACAAAGGCTAGTAGTCAAGAAGAGGCGAATCAAGCGCTGGATATCTTAGAAAATCAAATCTTGGGCCACCAGACTTTCGAAGGCCTTTCCTTACGAGAACTTTGCTATGGTTATGGGGAAGAATCCAGCTTGGCCAGTATTGTGGTAGAAGAACTGAAAAAGCAAGGGAAAACCATCACGGCAGCAGAGAGTTTGACGGCAGGACTTTTCCAAGCTACTGTGGCGGATTTTTCAGGAGCTTCAAGTATATTTAAGGGTGGCTTTGTGACCTATAGCCTGGAGGAAAAATCAAAGATGTTGGATATTCCTGTCAAGGATTTGGAAGAATATGGTGTTGTGTCTGAATTTACAGCTCAGAAGATGGCTGAGCAGGCACGAAGCAAGACCCAGTCTGATTGTGGTATTAGCTTGACTGGAGTAGCAGGGCCAGATAGTCTAGAAGGTCATCCAGCTGGGACAGTTTACATAGGCTTGGCACAGGAGCAAGGAACTGAGGTCATCAAGGTGAATATTGGAGGCAGAAGTCGAGTAGATGTACGCCACATTGCGGTTATGCATGCCTTTAACCTAGTTCGCAAGGCTTTATTAAGTGACTAACTTTTGATATAATAGTAGATAGGTCTGAGGACCATTAGAATGTAGGAGAATAGAATGGCGAAAAAACCAAAAAAATTAGATGAAATTTCAAAAAAATTCGGCGCAGAACGTGAAAAAGCCTTGAATGATGCTCTTAAATTGATTGAGAAAGACTTTGGTAAGGGTTCAATCATGCGTTTGGGTGAACGTGCTGAGCAAAAGGTGCAAGTGATGAGCTCAGGTTCCTTGGCTCTTGACATTGCCCTTGGTTCAGGTGGTTATCCTAAGGGACGTATCATCGAAATCTATGGACCAGAGTCATCTGGTAAGACAACAGTTGCCCTTCATGCAGTTGCGCAAGCGCAAAAAGAAGGTGGGATTGCAGCCTTTATCGATGCGGAGCATGCACTTGATCCAGCTTATGCTGCGGCTCTTGGGGTCAATATTGACGAATTGCTCTTGTCACAACCAGACTCAGGAGAGCAAGGTCTTGAGATTGCAGGAAAATTGATTGACTCAGGTGCTGTAGATCTTGTCGTGGTCGATTCAGTTGCGGCCCTTGTTCCTCGTGCGGAAATTGATGGAGATATCGGAGATAGCCACGTTGGTTTGCAGGCTCGTATGATGAGTCAAGCCATGCGTAAACTTGGTGCTTCTATCAATAAAACCAAAACAATTGCCATCTTTATCAACCAATTGCGTGAAAAAGTTGGGGTCATGTTTGGAAATCCAGAAACAACTCCTGGTGGACGTGCTCTGAAATTCTACGCTTCAGTGCGTTTGGATGTTCGTGGAAGCACGCAAATCAAGGGAACTGGTGACCAAAAAGATACCAATGTTGGTAAAGAAACTAAGATTAAGGTCGTGAAAAACAAGGTGGCTCCACCATTTAAGGAAGCCTTCGTTGAAATCATGTACGGAGAAGGAATTTCTAAGACAGGTGAGCTTTTGAAGATTGCAAGCGATTTGGATATCATCAAAAAAGCAGGAGCTTGGTACTCTTACAAGGATGAGAAAATCGGGCAAGGTTCTGAAAATGCTAAGAAATACTTGGCAGATAATCCAGAAATCTTTGATGAAATTGACCATCAAGTCCGTGTTCAATTTGGTTTGATTGATGGAGAAGAGGCTTCTGTCGAAGGTGTTGAAACTAAAAAAGATGACGTAGTTCAAGCAGATTCTGTGAATGAAGAAGTGACACTTGACCTAGGCGATGAACTTGAAATCGAAATTGAAGAATAAGCTATTAAAGTAGTGGAGCAATCCACTGCTTTTTCGTTGCCTTGTTCTGGTTTTCTGATCACGCCTAGTTTGCTGTTTCTTGTCGCTCCTCTAGAAAGCTGATATAATAGCCTTATGAATAAAAAACGAACAGTGGACCTGATTCATGGTCCTATTCTTCCCTCGCTTTTGAGTTTTGCCTTTCCAATCTTGCTGTCCAATATTTTCCAACAGCTCTATAATACTGCTGATGTCTTGATTGTTGGACGATTTCTTGGTCAAGATTCCTTGGCTGCAGTAGGGGCGACAACTGCCATTTTTGACTTGATTATAGGCTTTACACTTGGTGTTGGCAATGGAATGGGGATTGTCATTGCTCGCTATTATGGGGCTCGAAATTTCACTAAAATCAAGGAAACAGTAGCAGCCACTTGGATTTTAGGCGCTCTTTTGAGTATTGTAGTGATGTTGCTGGGCTTTCTTGGTTTGTATCCTCTCTTGCAATACCTAGATACCCCTGCAGAAATCCTTCCTCAGTCCTATCAATATATATCTATGATTGTGACCTGTGTCGGTGTCAGCTTTGCATATAATCTTTTTGCAGGCTTGTTGAGGTCCATTGGGGACAGTCTAGCAGCCCTTGGCTTTCTGATTTTCTCTGCTTTGGTTAATGTGGTTCTGGATCTCTATTTCATTACGCAACTGCATCTGGGAGTTCAATCCGCAGGGCTTGCTACCATTATTTCGCAAGGTTTATCAGCAATTCTCTGCTTTTACTATATTCGTAAGAGTGTGCCAGAACTTCTACCTCAGCTGAAACATTTTAAATGGGATAAGGCCTTGTATGCTGATCTCTTGGAGCAAGGTTTGGCTATGGGCTTGATGAGTTCCATTGTGTCCATCGGTAGTGTGATTTTACAGTCTTCTGTTAATACCTTTGGGGCTGTAATTATCAGTGCCCAGACGGCAGCTCGACGCATTATGGCCTTCGCCCTTCTTCCTATGACCGCTATTTCTGCGTCGATGACGACCTTTGCTTCGCAGAATCTTGGTGCTAAGAGAACAGACCGCATTGTTCAAGGACTTCGAATCGGCAGTCGTCTAAGTATGTCCTGGGCAGTTTTTGTTTGTGTCTTCCTCTTTTTTGCCAGTCCTGCCTTAGTTTCCTTCTTGGCCAGTTCAACGGATGGTTACTTGGTAGAAAATGGTAGTCTCTATCTGCAAATCAGCTCAGCCTTTTATCCTATTTTGAGTCTCTTGTTGATTTATCGTAATTGCTTGCAGGGCTTGGGACAAAAGGTCCTTCCTCTGGTTTCCAGCTTTATTGAATTAATCGGAAAAATCGCTTTTGTGGTCTTGATTATCCCTTGGGCAGGCTATAGGGGAGCTATCCTCTGCGAACCCCTTATCTGGGTTGCCATGACCATTCAACTGTACTTTTCACTGTTCCGTCATCCCTTGATAAAAGAAGGCAAGGCCATCTTGGCAACTAAAGCATAATTCTAGTTGGATTTGCTGAATAAAATCTATTTCCTCTAGTGAAAATCGAAAAAACTTGTGTTATAATAAGAAAGATTAAAATGTGAAAAAAGGAGATTCCTAATGGGACGTAAATGGGCCAATATCGTAGCCAAGAAAACGGCTAAAGATGGAGCTAACTCTAAAGTATATGCAAAATTTGGTGTAGAAATCTATGTAGCAGCTAAAAAAGGTGATCCAGACCCAGAATCAAACACTGCTTTGAAATTCGTTATCGACCGTGCTAAACAAGCCCAAGTGCCAAAACACGTTATCGATAAAGCGATTGATAAAGCAAAAGGAAACACAGACGAAACCTTTACAGAAGGACGTTACGAAGGATTTGGACCAAACGGTTCTATGTTGATTGTTGATACTTTGACTTCTAACGTTAACCGTACAGCGGCTAATGTCCGTGCAGCTTTTGGTAAAAACGGCGGGAACATGGGCGCTTCAGGTTCTGTTTCTTACCTCTTTGACAACAAGGGTGTTATCGTATTTGCTGGAGAAGATGCTGATGCAGTCTTTGAGCAATTGCTAGAAGCAGATGTGGATGTGGACGATGTAGAGGCAGAAGAAGGAACAATCACTGTTTATACAGCTCCAACAGACCTTCACAAGGCTATCGTTGCCCTTCGTGAGTCAGGTATCGAAGAATTCCAAGTGACTGAATTGGAAATGATTCCTCAGTCAGAAGTGGAATTGTCAGGAGATGACCTTGAAACCTTTGAAAAACTTTACAGCGTTCTTGAAGACGACGAAGACGTTCAAAAAATCTACACAAACGTAGATGGATTCTAATTTAACCTAGAGAACATGATCCTAAGTGAGAAAATCACTTGGGATTTTTTTGATCAAGAAAATAGTTCTCTAAGAAACTTTTTTCTTGACATCTTTTTTCAAAGTGGTAAAATAGTTCTCATGAAAACTTATTTAGTTCCTAGGAGAACTAAATATAATGATTTGAAAGGAATTAGTATGGATAAACCGATGTTGGTCTTTAAGCGTTTTGGTCATCAGATTCATCTGATGGTGCAAAAGGAAGCCAAGCGTTGCGGCATTGAATTTATGGGTGGACCTCAAGGCCAGGTTGTACGTTTTTTGGATAGCCGTGAGGAAAACCAAAACTTGGTCTTGATTAAAGATATCGAGCAGGAACTCAATATTACCAAGTCTGTGGCGAGTAACTTGGTCAAGCGCATGGTGCAAAATAATTTAGTGGAATTGGAGGCGAGTCCAAGTGATAGGCGGGCCAAGTTTGTTCGTCTGACGGACAAATCGCGTTCTCAAATGAAGCAGGTTAAAGCCTTCTTTGAACGCATTGACAACCAGTTGATGGCAGACATTGATGAAGATGAATTACTGATTTTTGAGAAAGTCCTCAATCAACTACAGGAAAATATCAAGAGAATAGGAGGAGATAATGAAGAAATTAGCTAAGCGAATTAGTAGAAAAGAATGGGGGATGATTTTACTAGCCATTCTCTTTACCTGCTTTTCGGTCTATCTAGAGTTGGAAGTTCCGACCTATATCTCGAAAATTACGGATTTGCTGGGAAGTCAAGGAACCAACTTGGATGAGTTATGGGAACCAGCAGGTATGATGGTCGGAATGTCCTTTTTTGCCTTCTTGTCCGCAGTCGCAGTTGGATTTTTTGCATCCAGAGTGGCTGCTTCCTATACTAGTAGGCTGAGAAGTGATATTTTTAACCGAGTTTTGGATTACTCGCAGACAGAGATTAAGAAATTCTCTATTCCAAGCCTCCTAACTCGTACCACTAATGATATTACCCAAGTTCAGATGCTGATCACCATGGGCTTGCAAGTGGTGACGCGTGGTCCGATTATGGCTATTTGGGCTATCGGGAAGATTTTAGGCCATTCGGAATACTGGCTCTGGGCTGTTCTTGTGGCAGTGATTGTCAATGTTTTGATGACAACAGTTTTGATGACGCTAGCCTTTCCAAAACAGTCCTTGATTCAAAGTTTGACTGATAAACTGAATAGCATCACTCGTGAAAGTTTAACAGGTATTCGCGTCGTTCGTGCCTACAATGCTGAAAAGTACCAAGATGAAAAATTTGCAGCTGCAAATGATGAACTGACACGCTTGAATTTGTTTGTCAACCGTCTCATGGCCATTTTGAATCCCATCATGATGGGGATTTCAAGTGGTTTGAGTGTGGCGATTTACTGGATTGGTGCCTATGTGATTAACGATGCTGCTCCGACAGCGCGTCTGCCTCTCTTTAGTGACATGATTGTTTTCATGTCTTATGCCATGCAGGTTGTCATAGGCTTCCTTCTCATGGGGGCGCTCTTCATCGTTCTTCCTCGAACCATGGTCTCTGCCAAGCGGATTAATCAGGTTCTAGATTTGCATTCTTCTATTCAAAATCCTGCTCAAGTGCAGTTGGCTGATGAAAACCTCAAAGGTCAGGTCGAGTTTAAGGATGTGACCTTCCGCTATGCGGCAAATTCGGAGCCAGTTATCGAGCATGTTAGCTTTAGAGCAGAAGCGGGCCAAACAGTTGCCTTTATCGGCTCAACGGGTTCTGGTAAATCTACTCTAGTCAATCTGATTCCACGTTTCTATGACGTATCAGCAGGAGAAATTCTAGTGGACGGAGTTAATGTTCAAGATTACGGTTTGGAAGATTTGCGCAACAAGGTTGGTTATATTCCTCAGAAAGCTGTTCTCTTTTCAGGTGATGTCAAGGGCAATCTAGACTTTGGACAGAGTCAAGAAACACCACTTAGTGAGGAGGCTATGTGGCAAGCCTTGGAATTGGCCCAGTCTAAGAACTTTATCGAAGACAAGGAAGCGGGCTTAGAGTCAGAAGTAGCCCAAGGAGGAACCAACTTCTCAGGTGGACAAAGACAGCGTCTGGCCATTGCTCGTGCCTTGGCTCGGAAGCCAGAAATCCTCATCTTTGATGACTCCTTCTCGGCCTTGGACTATAAGACAGACCGTGTCCTACGCCAAGAGCTAGCAGAGAAAACCAAGTCTATGACCAAGCTCATCGTCGCACAACGTATTTCAACCATTATGGATGCAGATTTGATTTTGGTCTTGGATCAAGGAAAAGTCGTGGGACAAGGCACCCACAAGGAACTTCTAGCTACCAACGAAGTTTATCAAGAAATTGCCTATTCACAATTATCGAAGGAGGAATTGGAACATGGAAAATAAAAAACTGTCGCTCTGGGAACAGAGTAAACCCTATCTTGCAGGTCTCCAGTTTGCCCTTCTAATCGCCTTTTTAGCAACAATCCTATCCAATATCATTACTGTTTATGGGCCGACTCGTATCAAGGAAATGACCAATATTATTGCAAGTGGCCTAGAAACAAGTGTGGATGTCGCTGCGGTTGCAGCTATTGGTAGTTTTTTGGCTGTCATCTATGTAATTGGGCTTCTATCAAATTATTTGCAGGCCTTTCTGTTTACAACAGCCATTCAACGTTTTTCAGAGCGTTTGAGAAGAGCGATTGCAGAGAAAATTAATCGTCTTCCATTAGGATATTTTGATGGACATGCTCAGGGGGATACCTTGTCTCGTGTGACCAATGACGTTGACACTGCAGCTCAATCCCTCAATCAAAGTCTGGGAACAGTTCTTTCATCCACTTTATTGGTCGTGGCAGTCTTGGTAACCATGTTTGGAATGAACTGGATTTTAGCCTTGGTGACGGTTGTTTCAACTCTTATCGGTTTTGCCTTTGTATCCGTCTTTATGGGCAAATCGCAGGGATTCTTTAAGAGTCAGCAACAGGATTTGGCAGCTGTCAATGGCTATGTGGAGGAAATGTACTCTGGTCATAATGTGGTGACCAGTTACAATGCTATTGAGAGCACCAAAGAAGAATTTGCGACATTAAACCATCGTCTGTATGATAGTATCTGGAAATCTCAATTTATTTCAGGGATTATGATGCCGATTATGATGTTCATTGGGAACTTTAGCTATGCCTTAGTGATTATCGTCGGTGCAGCCTTGGCCTTGAATGGGCAGATTAGTATCGGGATTATCGTTGCCTTTATGGCCTACGTTCGTATCTTTTCTCAGCCCCTTTCGCAAATTGCTCAAGGGATTACTAGTTTGCAGCAGGCTAGCGCAGCCATGGGTCGTGTCTTCGAATTCTTAAGTGAAGAGGAAATGGAAGATGAATCCCATAAAGAAAGACAATTGAGCGCTATGAAAGGTCAAGTAGTCTTTGATCGAGTTTCCTTTGGCTACACACCAGAGCGAACCATCATCCATGACTTTTCTGCGACCGCTCATGCAGGTCAAAAGGTTGCCATTGTCGGTCCTACTGGAGCTGGGAAGACAACTATTGTCAATCTTTTGATGAAGTTCTATGAGATTGATAAGGGAAGTATCCGCATTGATGGTGTGGATACCAAGGAAATGAAGCGTTCGGAAGTACACGATGCCTTTTCAATGGTCTTGCAGGACACCTGGCTCTTTGAAGGAACCATTCGCGACAATCTTATCTATAACCAAACAGGTATTAGTGATGAGCGCGTGATTGAAGCCAGCAAGGCTGTAGGGATTCACCACTTTATCATGACGCTGCCAGATGGTTACGATACTGTCTTGGACGATACAGTGACCTTGTCTGTCGGACAAAAACAACTTTTAACTATTGCTCGTGCTTTGCTGAAAGATGCGCCACTCCTAATCCTAGATGAGGCGACCTCTTCGGTTGATACCCGTACAGAGGAATTGATCCAGAAAGCCATGGACCGATTGATGGAGGGAAGAACTTCCTTTGTCATCGCTCACCGCTTGTCTACTATCCGAAATGCTGACTTGATTCTTGTCATGAAAGATGGCAATATCATCGAGCAAGGCAATCATGATGAGCTAATGGCACAAGCTGGCTTCTATGCTGACCTCTATAACAGTCAATTTACAGAAGACGAAGTAGAAGAATAAACCCAAAGAAGGCTTGACGGCCTTCTTTTTCTGCACTATACTAGAAGAAAAGTGCTTCCCTGTAAGCAAAATTTGAGTAAGTGATGAGAAAATATATGAAAAATTATCAAGAATGGTATGACCACATCGCTGGTAAGATTAAAAATAATCCTCTCTTTCTGAGATTGCTGAGAGCTTTCAATCGCTTCATGACAGTAGTTATGCCTATAGTTTATCTGACCTTGTTAGCCACTACTTATCTCCAAGAAGGCCTTGGGAAACAGGTCTGGATGTATGTGTTTGTTCCTGCGTCAGGTTTTGTAATTTTGTCCCTTCTCCGTAAGAAACTCAATGCTCCAAGGCCTTATGAAGTTTGGGAAATTGTCCCGCTACTAGACAGAGATAGTCCTGGTCAGTCCATGCCTAGTCGCCATGTCTTTTCAGCAACCATTATCTCCATGGCATGCTTACATGCGAGTCTATCCGTAGGGGTTATCTTGTTGGTCTTGTCAGTCCTCCTCGGTCTAGTAAGAGTCCTAGGTGGCGTCCATTATCCCAAGGATGTCTTGGTTGGTTATGCTTGCGGACTTGTGTGGGGTGTGATTTTCTTTCTGTTTTGACCTGTAAGTTAAGGTAGCCTTACAACCACTTACGTGCCTAAAGTAACCACTTGCTTTTTTGCTCTTGTTTTCTTATTTTGGCTTTGATATAGTAGAGTCAGAAAGGAGATGGAATGAAGTTACGAATCGAAATTGATAGCAATTTAGAGGAAACTGAAATTGTCATCAAGGCAGCGGCTTTGACAGATGAAATTGCGGATTTACAGCGACTCTTGCAAGAGTCCAAGTCTCCTAGGTTGATTTTTTACAAAGGGACGGGTGAATATTATCTGGACTTGTCGGAAATTCTCTTCTTTGAGACAGAAGGGAACAAGATTTACGCCCATACCCAGAAAGATGCCTACGAGGTTCGGCTTAAACTCTATGAGTTAGAGGCTATCCTTCCTCGCTATTTCAGTCGGGTATCCAAGTCAACTATTGCTAATATTCGGCAAATCTATTCGGTGGACAAGTCCTTTTCAGGAACGGGCACCATTTCCTTTTATCAGACTCACAAGGAGGTTCATGTGTCACGGCATTACCAATCCCTCCTAAAAGAAAATCTAAGAAACATGAGGTAAGAACATGAAAAAGAAAGCATTTGGTATTGTTTTATTGGTTTTAGCGGCCTGGATTTTGTTGCAAGGAAATTTTGGAATCCCTTCTCTGGGGGGGCAAATTTGGCCCTTGATTGGTATTGCTTTTTTTGCCTACCACTCAATTAAAGCTTTGTTGCGTCACCACTTAACTTCAGCCTCTTTTACAGCTTTAGTAGCCTTAATGATTGCTAACCACTTTTATGATATTTTACCGATTCCAAATCAGTCACTATTCTGGGCTAGTATTTTAATCGTACTGGGTGTCAACGCACTTACTCATTCTAACAGAACTTGGAATGGGAAAAAATGGTGGTATGATGGTGAAAAGACCATTCTTACAGATAAGGAAGTCGCTTTTGGGACTGGGACTTTCTACAAGCAAAACCAAGAATTGGTAGAAGACCAAGTAGAAGTTGGTTTTGGCAATGCTAAGATATATTATGACAATGCAGAGATTTTAGGAGATACTGCAACCCTGAAAGTAGAAGTTGGTTTTGGCAATGCAATTATCTATGTTCCCCAACATTGGCGAGTGGATTTGAAGGTAGAAACTTTCTGTGGTGTAGCCAAGGCAGATACTTCTCTAGCTCCAACCAGTAAAACTTTGATTATCCGTGGAGATGTGGCTTTTGGAAAGTTGGGGATTGTCTACGTTAAATAAAAAAATATTCCAATTCCCTTGCAAAAATGAAGAAAGTGTGATAACATAGTACGGTATGTGGTGCTAGCACATCCGCTATATTAGATCTAATAGGAGGAAAACACAATGGCTAAAGTATGTTACTTTACAGGTCGTAAGACTGTATCAGGAAACAACCGTTCACACGCGATGAACCAAACAAAACGTGCCGTAAAACCAAACCTTCAAAAAGTTACTGTTCTTATCGATGGTAAACCTAAAAAAGTTTGGGCTTCAGCTCGTGCTTTGAAATCAGGTAAAGTTGAACGCGTTTAATAATAAAAGTAAGGAGACCTTAGGGTCTTTTTTCTTTTACTGTAGGTATAAAATCATTTGAAAAATAGAGTAAATATCCGCTGATACAGTATTCTGCTTTTACACTTGGGCTGAAATATGATAAAATAGAGTATCAACTAGTTGAGGTAAAAAGGATGACTGTAAAAATTAATACAAAAGATGGTCAAATCGAACTAACAGATGAAGTGATTGCAACCGTCGTAGGTGGAGCAGCAACTGAGATTTTTGGTGTGGTCGGTATGGCTAGTAAAAATGCCCTCAAAGATAACTTCCAAGCCCTTCTAGGTAAGGAAAATTATTCTAAAGGTGTCGTCGTAAAGGCGGCCGAAGATGGCAGTATTGCAGTTGATGTATATACCGTGTTGAGCTACGGAACAAAGATTAGCGAAGTGTCAAAAAACATTCAAGAGCGTGTTCGTTTTAGTTTGGAAAACCAACTTGGAATTACTGCTCAGACTGTAAATGTCTACATTCAAAATATCAAAGTTGTAGGAGAATAACCGTGTCAAAAATTACTACTAGCTTATTTCAAGAAATGGTGCAGGCTGCATCAACTCGCTTGAATAAGCAAGCTGAATATGTCAATTCATTAAACGTTTTTCCGGTTCCAGATGGAGATACTGGGACAAATATGGGAATGACCATTGAAAATGGTGCTAAAGAAGTTGCAGATAAGCCAGCTTCTACAGTTGGAGAAGTAGCGAGCATTCTTGCTAAAGGGCTTTTGATGGGTGCGCGTGGAAACTCAGGTGTCATTACGTCTCAGCTTTTCCGCGGATTTTCACAAGCCATCAAGGATAAAGACGAGTTAACAGGTCAAGATTTGGCTCTTGCCTTCCAATCAGGTGTGGAAGTTGCCTATAAGGCCGTTATGAAGCCAGTTGAAGGAACGATTTTGACAGTTTCTCGTGGTGCTGCTATCGGTGCTAAGAAAAAAGCTGAGCAAACAGATGACGCTGTTGAAGTAATGCGTGCAGCTTTAGAAGGTGCTAAAACAGCTCTTGCTAAAACGCCAGACATGCTTCCAGTTTTGAAGGAAGTTGGCGTTGTGGACTCAGGTGGTCAAGGCCTGGTCTTCATCTACGAAGGTTTCCTTTCAGCCCTTACTGGCGAATATATTGCATCTGAGGACTTTGTAGCCACTCCTGCTAACATGAGTGAAATGATCAATGCGGAGCATCATAAGTCTGTAGCTGGTCACGTAGCGACTGAGGACATCACGTTTGGTTACTGTACTGAAATCATGGTAGCTCTTAAGCAAGGTCCAACCTATGCCAAAGATTTTGACTACGACGAATTCCGTAACTACTTGAATGAACTTGGAGATTCTCTCCTTGTTGTCAACGATGATGAAATTGTCAAAGTCCATGTCCATACAGAAGATCCAGGACTTGTTATGCAAGAAGGTCTCAAATATGGTAGTTTAGTCAAGGTAAAAGTTGACAACATGCGTAACCAACATGAAGCACAGGTTGAGAAAGAAGCTGCCCAAGTTAGCAAACCAGCTGAAGAAAAAGAGTATGCTTTGGTTGCTGTGGTGGCTGGTAAAGGTTTAGCAGACATCTTCCGTTCTCAAGGTGTGGATTATGTTATCGAAGGCGGTCAAACCATGAATCCTTCAACAGAAGACTTTATCAAGGCTGTTGAACAGGTTAACGCTCGTAATATTATCTTCTTGCCAAACAATAAAAATATCTTCATGGCAGCTCAATCTGCAGCAGAAGTTTTGGAACAACCAGCAGTAGTGGTGGAAGCTCGTACTCTTCCTCAAGGGTTGACTAGTCTTCTTGCCTTTGATCCAAGTAAGTCAATCGAAGAAAACCAAGAGCGTATGACTGCAGCCCTTAGCGATGTCGTTAGCGGAAGCGTCACAACAGCTGTCCGTGATACAACGATTGATGGCTTAGAAATCCATGAAAACGATAATCTTGGTATGGTCGATGGGAAAATTCTCGTGTCAAACCCTGATATGCACCAAACCTTGACAGAAACCTTGAAACATATGTTGGATGAAGATAGTGAAATCGTAACCTTCTATGTCGGTGAAGACGGAAGCGAAGAACTTGCTAATGAAATTGCTCAAGAAATCGCAGAAGAATTCGAAGACGTTGAAGTCGAAATCCACCGAGGACAACAACCAGTTTACCCATACCTATTTAGTGTGGAATAAGATTAATGAAGGACTGAGAAATCAGTTCTTTTTTCTTTTTAAGTAAATGAAATCGGTATCTTTTTAATAAAAACAAAAATAACATTCATAAATAAACGTTAAAATAGAAAATTCAGAAAATTTCTTCTTTTGTCTTGAAAAATTTTGAAAAAATGGTATGATAGTAACAAGTTATTTTTAAGAGAAGAGAAAGGGGAACAATGGAGAAAATCAGTTTAGAATCTCCTAAGACGGGGTCGGACCTAGTTTTGGAAACACTTCGTGATTTAGGAATTGATACCATCTTTGGTTATCCTGGTGGTGCTGTCTTGCCTTTTTATGATGCGATATATAATTTTAAAGGCATTCGCCACATTCTAGGACGCCATGAGCAAGGTTGTTTGCATGAAGCTGAAGGTTATGCCAAATCAACTGGAAAGTTGGGTGTTGCCGTCGTCACTAGTGGACCAGGAGCAACAAATGCCATTACAGGGATTGCAGATGCCATGAGCGATAGCGTTCCCCTTTTGGTCTTTACAGGTCAGGTGGCGCGAGCAGGGATTGGGAAAGATGCCTTTCAGGAAGCAGACATCGTGGGAATTACCATGCCAATCACTAAGTACAATTACCAAGTTCGTGAGACAGCTGATATCCCTCGTATCATTACGGAAGCTGTCCATATCGCAACTACAGGACGTCCAGGGCCGGTCGTCATTGACCTACCTAAAGACGTATCTGCTTTAGAAACAGACTTCATTTATTCACCAGAAGTGAACCTACCAAGCTATCAGCCGACTCTTGAGCCGAATGATATGCAAATCAAGAAAATCTTGAAGCAATTATCCAAGGCTAAAAAGCCAGTCTTGTTAGCTGGTGGTGGAATTAGTTATGCTGAAGCTGCAGCAGAATTAAATGAATTTGCAGAACGCTATCAAATTCCAGTGGTAACCAGTCTTTTGGGACAAGGTACGATTGCAACGACTCATCCACTCTTCCTTGGAATGGGAGGTATGCATGGGTCTTTCGCAGCTAATATTGCCATGACGGAAGCAGACTTTATGATTAGTATCGGTTGCCGTTTCGATGATCGCTTGACGGGGAATCCTAAGACCTTTGCTAAGAATGCTAAGGTTGCTCACATTGATATTGACCCAGCTGAGATTGGCAAGATTATCAGTGCAGATATTCCTGTAGTTGGAGATGCTAAGAAAGCCTTGCAAATGTTGTTAGCGGAACCAACCGTTCATAACAATACTGAGAAATGGATTGAGAAAGTTACTAAAGACAAGAACCGTGTTCGTTCTTATGACAAGAAAGAGCGTGTGGTTCAACCGCAAGCCGTTATTGAACGAATTGGTGAATTGACGAATGGAGATGCCATTGTGGTAACAGACGTTGGTCAACACCAAATGTGGACAGCTCAGTATTATCCATACAAAAATGAACGTCAGTTAGTGACTTCAGGTGGTTTGGGAACCATGGGATTCGGAATTCCAGCAGCAATCGGTGCTAAAATTGCCAACCCAGATAAAGAAGTAGTCTTGTTCGTTGGGGATGGTGGTTTCCAAATGACCAACCAGGAATTGGCTATTTTGAACATTTACAAGGTGCCAATCAAGGTGGTCATGCTGAACAACCACTCACTTGGAATGGTTCGCCAGTGGCAGGAATCCTTCTATGAAGGTAGAACATCTGAGTCAGTCTTTGATACCCTTCCTGATTTCCAATTGATGGCACAGGCTTATGGCATTAAAAACTATAAGTTTGACAATCCTGAGACCTTGGCTCAAGACCTTGAAGTGATCACTGAGAATGTTCCTATGCTAATCGAGGTAGATATTTCTCGTAAGGAACAAGTGCTACCAATGGTACCAGCTGGTAAGAGTAATCATGAGATGTTGGGGGTGAAGTTCCATGCGTAGAATGTTAACAGCAAAACTACAAAATCGTTCAGGAGTCCTCAACCGCTTTACCGGTGTC
Source organism: bacterium (assembly GCA_905221105.1). GTDB lineage: Bacteria > Bacillota > Bacilli > Lactobacillales > Streptococcaceae > Streptococcus. Next base: position 520,504 of record CAJNBW010000001.1, on the reverse strand, counting down.
CTGTCTCGCCGTCAGGTTAATATCGAAAGCATCTCTGTTGGAGCAACAGAAGATCCTAATGTATCGCGTATCACCATTATTATTGATGTAGCTTCACATGATGAAGTGGAGCAAATCATTAAGCAACTCAATCGTCAGATTGATGTGATTCGCATTCGAGATATTACAGACAAGCCTCATTTGGAGCGCGAGGTAATTTTGGTTAAGATGTCAGCGCCAGCTGAGAAGCGAGCTGAGATTCTAGCCATTATTCAACCTTTCCGTGCAACAGTGGTAGACGTAGCGCCAAGCTCGATTACCATTCAAATGACAGGAAATGCTGAAAAGAGTGAGGCTCTATTGCGAGTTATTCGACCATACGGTATTCGCAATATTGCTCGTACGGGTGCAACTGGATTTACCCGCGACTAATACTCTTCGAAAATCTCTTCAAACCACGTCAGCTCTATCTGCAATCTCAAAACAGTGTTTTGAGCAACCTGTGGCTAGCTTTCTAGTTTGCTCTTTGATTTTCATTGAGTATAAAAAAACTTAAATTTGTTAAACCAGCCTAAAAGGCAATAAATAATAGAAAAGAGAGAAAAACTATGGCAGTTCAAATGGAATACGAAAAAGATGTTAAAGTAGCAGCACTTGACGGTAAAAAAATCGCCGTTATCGGTTATGGTTCACAAGGACATGCGCATGCTCAAAACTTGCGTGATTCAGGTCGCGATGTCATCATCGGTGTACGTCCAGGTAAATCTTTTGACAAAGCAAAAGAAGATGGATTTGACACTTACACAGTAGCAGAAGCTACTAAATTGGCTGATGTTATCATGATTTTGGCACCAGACGAAATCCAACAAGAATTGTACGAAGCAGAAATCGCTCCAAACTTGGAAGCTGGAAACGCAGTTGGATTTGCTCATGGTTTCAACATCCACTTTGAATTTATCAAAGTTCCTGCAGATGTAGATGTCTTCATGTGTGCTCCTAAAGGACCAGGACACTTGGTACGTCGTACTTACGAAGAAGGATTTGGTGTGCCAGCTCTTTACGCAGTTTATCAAGATGCAACAGGAAATGCTAAAAACATTGCTATGGACTGGTGTAAAGGTGTTGGAGCAGCTCGTGTAGGTCTTCTTGAAACAACTTATAAAGAAGAAACTGAAGAAGATTTGTTTGGTGAACAAGCTGTACTTTGTGGTGGTTTGACTGCCCTTATCGAAGCAGGTTTCGAAGTCTTGACAGAAGCAGGTTACGCTCCAGAATTGGCTTACTTTGAAGTTCTTCACGAAATGAAATTGATCGTTGACTTGATCTACGAAGGTGGATTCAAGAAAATGCGTCAATCAATTTCAAACACTGCTGAGTACGGTGACTATGTATCAGGTCCACGTGTAATCACTGAGCAAGTTAAAGAAAACATGAAAGCTGTCTTGGCGGACATCCAAAATGGTAAATTTGCAAATGACTTTGTAAATGACTATAAAGCTGGACGTCCAAAATTGACTGCTTACCGTGAACAAGCAGCTAACCTTGAAATTGAAAAAGTTGGTGCAGAATTGCGTAAAGCAATGCCATTCGTTGGTAAAAATGACGATGATGCATTCAAAATCTATAACTAATTGATAGAAATTAAGGTGAAGGCGAGTTGGGGGGACCTAACTCGCTTTTATAATCAATTCATCTCTGTTTTAGAGGATGGATTGTGATAGTATGAATAGTCTAGGAGAAAAAGATGTTAAGTTCAAAAGATATCATCAAGGCTCACAAGGTCTTGAACGGTGTGGTTGTGAATACCCCACTGGATTATGACCATTATTTATCGGAGAAGTATGGTGCTAAGATTTATTTGAAAAAAGAAAATGCACAACGTGTTCGTTCCTTTAAAATTCGTGGTGCCTATTATGCTATTTCTCAGCTCAGCAAGGAAGAGCGTGAGCGTGGGGTAGTCTGTGCTTCTGCGGGAAATCATGCGCAGGGAGTTGCCTATACTTGTAATGAGATGAAAATTCCTGCTACTATCTTTATGCCCATTACTACTCCGCAACAAAAAATTGGCCAGGTTCGCTTTTTTGGTGGTGACTTCGTGACCATTAAACTAGTTGGAGATACCTTTGATGCCTCAGCTAAAGCAGCTCAAGAATTTACAGTTTCTGAAAATCGTACCTTTATTGATCCTTTTGATGATGCCCATGTTCAGGCAGGTCAAGGAACAGTTGCTTATGAGATTTTAGAAGAAGCTCGAAAAGAATCGATTGATTTTGATGCTGTCTTGGTTCCTGTTGGTGGTGGCGGTCTCATTGCTGGGGTTTCTACCTATATCAAGGAAACAAGTCCAGAAATTGAAGTCATTGGGGTAGAGGCTAATGGAGCGCGTTCCATGAAGGCTGCCTTTGAAGCTGGTGGTCCAGTCAAACTCAAGGAAATTGACAAATTTGCGGATGGGATTGCCGTGCAAAAAGTAGGTCAGTTGACCTATGAAGCAACTCGCCAACATGTTCAGACTTTAGTAGGTGTCGATGAGGGATTGATTTCTGAAACCTTGATTGACCTCTACTCTAAGCAAGGGATTGTTGCAGAACCTGCTGGAGCAGCTAGTATTGCCTCTTTAGAAGTTTTAGCTGAATATATCAAGGGGAAAACCATTTGTTGTATCATTTCTGGAGGAAATAATGATATTAACCGTATGCCAGAAATGGAAGAGCGTGCCTTGATTTATGATGGGATCAAGCATTATTTTGTGGTCAACTTCCCACAGCGTCCGGGGGCTTTGCGTGAGTTTGTGAATGATATCTTGGGACCAAATGATGATATTACACGTTTTGAGTATATCAAGCGAGCTAGCAAGGGTACAGGACCTGTACTGATTGGGATTGCCTTGGCAGATAAGCATGATTATGCAGGCTTGATTCGTCGAATGGAAGGTTTTGATCCATCTTATATTAACTTAAATGGTAATGAAACGCTCTATAATATGCTCGTCTGAGGACTAATAAAAAAATATCATATTATTTGCACAACTGATGTATAGGTGCTATAATGAGGATGAAGAAAGGGGGCGATTCCTATGGACTTAGGAAATCTATCGTGCTATTTCTACTACAACTCACTATAGCACCTATTATTTTTGATTCTGTTTATATTAAGGCGACAGAATTACTTACTATATATAAGGAAATTTTTTGAAATCCCTAATTGTATAGATCCCTAATTTGAATTTTCACTAAATATAATAGGAATCAGAAAAAATAATCAATGTTTGTGAGATGGTTACTAGGTGAGTCAGCTGAAAAAACTCGTGAGATAAACAATAGTGATAGACATGAAACAGCTAGTGATACTGTTTTTTAATGACTAGCTGGAAAGCGGGTATGTAATCAGAAGGTGCAAGATTGGACAATGTAAGTAGTACCGGTTGTGAAACGAATAAGATATAGATAAGGACAGGAAAGGAACCAAAGAAGGAGAAAGAAAACGGAATTGTTTAGAGATAGTGTGGAGTGAAAGACTATCTTTAGTGGACTTGTTGATTTAAAAGGAATATATAGAATGAAATAGTAAATCCTGTCTATCCTATTGAGAAACTGGCATTCAGTATACATGAATATTTTTACAAGTTTAAAGTTTAATAATACAATTGTTTTTTAGGAGCATACTAATGGGTTATAGTAAGCAAAAACCTATATATTATCGGCTTTAAAAAGGAAGTAAGAAGATTCCGAATCATTTATTTTATTGAATATATGTTTTTTTATTGACAAAAGACATAAAAACGTATAGAATAATATAACGTAAAGAAGAAAATAGGAGAAGAACATGGCTAAGTCAAACTTTGAAAAAGTAGAATCAGTTGTTGGCTGGGTTCGTGATAAGAAAATCACAGGCTACCGTATCTCTAAAGAAACGAATGCGCGTGAAATGTCTATCATTGCTCTAGCGCAGGGTCGTGCAAAAGTAAAAAATATTTCATTTGAAACAGCTCTAGGTTTAATTGATTTCTATGAAAAAAATCATGAAAAATTTGAAGATTAATCTTTGGATAATGGCGGATTCTTGAATGGGGTCTGCCTTTTCATTTTGATACTCAATGAAAATCAAAGAGCAAACTAGGAAGCTAGCCGCGGGCTGCTCAAAGCACTGCTTTGAGGTTGTAAATAAGACTGACAGAGTCAGTAACATATACCTACGGCAAGGCGACGCTGACGTGGTTTGAAGAGATTTTCGAAGAGTATGAGGACAGCAAAAAGACTGCACGGTTGATGCAGCCTTTTCTTTTTATTTAAGATAGCGTTGAAGGAACTCTTTTGTACGGTCTTCTTTAGGATTGGTGAAGAGGTCTTCGGGTTTACCTTCTTCAGCAATCACGCCCTTATCCATAAAGATCACACGGTGAGAGACATCACGAGCGAATTCCATTTCGTGGGTTACAACAATCATGGTCAAGCCTTCCTGAGCTAGATCCTGCATGATTTTGAGGACTTCTCCAACCATTTCTGGATCGAGAGCTGATGTTGGTTCATCAAAGAGAATAGCGTCAGGATTCATTGAGAGGGCACGAGCGATGGCTACACGTTGTTTTTGACCACCTGAGAGTTGTTTTGGTTTCGCTTGCCAGTAGCGTTCTCCCATGCCGACTTTTTCTAGGTTTTCTTTGGCAATTTTTTCAGCTTCTGCACGTTCGCGTTTAAGGACAGTCGTCTGAGCGACGATTGTATTTTCAAGAACGTTAAGATTTTCAAAGAGGTTAAAGGATTGGAACACCATCCCCAACTTTTCACGGTATTGCGTGAGGTCGTAGCCTTTTTCGAGGACGTTTTGTCCATGATAAAGGATTTGTCCATCAGTTGGCGTTTCAAGAAGGTTAATGGAGCGTAGGAAGGTCGATTTCCCGCTTCCAGAGCTTCCGATGATAGAGATAACCTCTCCCTTGTGGACAGTGAGAGAAATGTCTTTTAGCACTTCGTTTTGGCCATAGGATTTTTTGAGGTGTTTAATTTCAAGGATTGCTTGTGTCATTATTTCAAATCCTCCGTTTGCATTTGGTTAGCACCTGTAGTATAGGTATCCATGTCCATTCGGCGTTCGATGAAGCGTAGGATACGTGTTACGGTGAAGGTGAGGACAAAGTAAATCACGGCGATGATTGTAAATGTCTGGAAGTATTGATAGGTTTGAGTTGCCACGGTATTTCCTGAGAAATAAAGTTCAACAACAGAGATAACGTTCAATACAGATGTATCTTTGATATTGATGACAAATTCGTTACCAGTTGCTGGTAGGATGTTACGGACTACCTGAGGTAGGACAATCTTACGCATAGTTTGGTTATGAGTCATACCAAGAGCAGTCGCAGCTTCAAATTGTCCCTTGTCAACTGCTAGGATACCACCACGGACGATTTCGGTCATGTAGGCACCGGTGTTGATTGAAACGATGAAGATAGCAGCTAGTGTACGGTCAAGGTTAATCCCGAAAGCTTGGGCAGTTCCATAGTAGATAACCATCGATTGAACAATCATTGGTGTACCACGGAAGATTTCAATGTAGACATTGAGAACCCATCCGACTAGTTTTTGCAGGCCATAAATGGCTTTGTTTTCAGAGAGAGGAGCAGTACGGAAAACACCAATGGCAAGACCGATAATGAGACCTATGATGGTTCCGACGATAGAGATTAAAAGAGTGATACCCGCACCACGCAGGAGTTGTTGCCAGTTTTCAGAAAGAATTTTAGCGACTTGGCTAAAGAAACTACTGCTAGTCTCTTCAGTTGTTGTTGCTTCGACAGGTTGCTCCTTGATCATACGATCCATTAGGGCAACTTGTTCATCTTTAGAAATGGTTTCAATGCTGGCATTGATTTGGCTAATACGAGTGTCATCTTTACGAAGTCCAATGGCGATAGCTGTATCTTCTTCCCCGGTTTTGAAACCTGGTTCTACTTGAATCATCTTAAACTTAGAGTTAGCTGCTTCGGCAGTCAGAGCTTCTGGACGTTCAGAAACATAAGCATCGATGACGCCAGCCTCAAGAGCTTGACGCATTTGAGCGAAGTCTCCCATGGCAGTTTCTTTTTTAGCGCCTGAGATTTGTGCAATCAAGTCGTAGAGGTAGACACCTTGTTGAGAAGTGACTTTCGCACCGTTAAAGTCATCCAAAGATTTGGCATTTGCATAGGCAGAACCTTTTTTGACAAGTAGGACAGGCTCGCTAGTGTAGTAACTGCTTGAAAAGGCAATTTCTTGTTTGCGTTCAGCGGTAGGACTCATACCTGCGATAATCATATCAATCTTACCAGAAGTAAGGGCAGGAACTAGACCTTCCCACTTGGTTTTAACAACCAAAGGTTCTTTACCTAAGCCCTTAGCGATTTTCTTGGCAATCTGGACATCGTATCCATTGGCGTACTGGTTGGTTCCATCGATTTTGACAGCTCCGTTGCTATCATCATCCTGAGTCCAGTTAAAGGGAGCATATGCTGCTTCCATTCCGATGCGTAAATATTCATCAGCTTGAGCAACATTGACAAGTCCCAGCATCAGCAAGAGACTTGTGAAAATAGATAAGTATATTTTTCTCATGATTTCTCCTATTTCTAATCTATTAAAAAATAACTGTCTCCTATTTTATCGAAAAAAACTTTATTTTTCAATATAGGTAAGCCCTTACTTGAGAAAAAATGATATAATGATAGCAAAGATAAAAAGGGGGCTTGTTTGATGAAAAAAACTTTTTTCTTACTAGTGTTAGGCTTGTTTTGCCTTCTGCCACTCTCTGTTTTTGCCATTGATTTTAAGATAAACTCTTATCAAGGGGATTTGTATATTCATGCAGACAATACGGCAGAATTTAGACAGAAGATAGTTTATCAGTTTGAGGAGGACTTTAAAGGCCAAATCGTGGGACTTGGACGTGCTGGCAAGATGCCTAGTGGATTTGCCATTGATTCTCATCCAAAGGTTCAGGCCTCGAAAAATGGTGCTGAACTGACAGACGTTACTAGCGAAGTGATAGAAGGCGCAGATGGTTATACTGTTAAAGTTTATAATCCAGGTCAGGAAGGTGACACAGTTGAAGTTGACCTTGTCTGGAACTTAAAGAACTTGCTTTTTCTTTATGATGATATCGCTGAATTAAATTGGCAACCTTTAACAGATAGTTCAGGGACTATTGGAAAGTTTGAATTTAATGTAAGGGGAGACAAGGGGGCTGAAAAACTCTTTTTCCATACAGGAAAACTTTTTAGAGAGGGAACGGTTGAAAAGAGTAACCTTGATTATACTATTCGTTTGTACAATCTTCCGGCTAAGCGTGGAGTTGAATTGCATGCCTATTGGCCTCGGACCGATTTTGATAATGCTAGGGATCAGGGATTGAAAGGGAATCGTTTAGAGGAGTTTAATAAGATAGAAGACTCGATTGTTAGAGAAAAAGATCAGAGTAAACAACTCGTTACTTGGGTGTTTCCTTCCATACTTTCCATCTCCTTGTTATTGAGTATTTGCTTTTATTTTATTTATAGAAGAAAGACCACTCCTTCAGTCAAATATGCCAAAAATCATCGTCTCTATGAGCCACCAATGGAATTAGAACCAATGGTTTTATCGGAGGCTGTTTACTCGACCTCCTTGGAGGAAGTGAGTCCCTTGGTCAAGGGGGCTGGCAAATTCACCTTTGATCAACTCATTCAAGCTACTTTGTTAGATGTGATAGACCGTGGGAATGTTTCTATTATTTCAGAAGGAGATGCAGTTGGCTTGAGGCTGGTAAGAGAAGATGGTTTGTCAAGCTTTGAGAAAGACTGTCTAAATCTGGCCTTTTCAGGCAAAAAAGAAGAAACTCTTTCCAATTTGTTTGCGGATTACAAGGTATCTGATAGTCTTTATCGTAGAGCAAAACCTCTGATGAAAAACGGATTCAAGCAAAGGGGCGTCAGCTCAAATCTTCTTTTGAAGAAGTATTGAACCAGATGCAAGAAGGAGTGAGAAAACGAGTTACCTTCTGGGGGCTTCCGGATTATTATCGTCCCTTGACTGTCGGGGAAAAGGCATTGCAGGTGGGGATGGGGTTCTCTACTGTCCTGCCCCTATTTATCGGATTTGGTTTGTTCTTGTACAGTTTGGATGTTCATGCTTATCTTTACCTCCCCTTGCCAATACTTGGTTTTCTAGGTTTGGTTTTGGCTGTTTTCTATTATTGGAAGCTTCGGCTAGATAATCGTGATGGTGTTCTAAATGAAGCAGGAGCAGAGGTCTACTATCTCTGGACCAGTTTTGAAAATATGTTGCGTGAGATTGCACGATTGGATCAGGCTGAATTGGAAAGTATTGTAGTATGGAATCGCCTTTTGGTCTATGCGACCTTATTTGGCTATGCGGACAAGGTCAGTCATTTGATGAAGGTTCATCATATTCAAGTGGAAAATCCAGACATTAACCTCTATGTAGCGTATGGCTGGCACGGTATGTTTTATCATTCAAGCGCGCAAATGAGCCATTATGCCAGCATCGCAAACACAGCAAGCACCTATTCCGTATCTTCTGGAAGTGGAAGTTCTGGCGGTGGATTCTCCGGAGGTGGAGGCGGTGGAAGTATCGGTGCCTTTTAAAGAGAACTGCCATAGACTGAAAAAGTATGCTATAATGGAAGATAGAAAAAGGAGTAATCTATGTATCTTATTGAAATTTTAAAATCTATCTTCTTCGGGATTGTTGAAGGAATTACGGAATGGTTGCCCATTTCCAGTACAGGTCACTTGATTTTAGCAGAGGAATTTATCCAATACCAAAATCAAAATGAAGCCTTTATGTCCATGTTTAATGTCGTGATTCAGCTTGGTGCTATTTTAGCAGTTATGGTAATTTACTTTAATAAGCTCAATCCTTTTAAACCGACTAAGGACAAGCAGGAAGTTCGTAAGACTTGGAGACTGTGGTTGAAGGTTTTGGTTGCCACTTTGCCTTTACTTGCCGTCTTTAAATTTGATGATTGGTTTGACACCCACTTCCATAATATGGTTTCTGTTGCTCTCATGTTGATTATCTATGGGATTGCCTTTATCTACTTGGAAAAGCGCAATAAAGCGCGTGCTATCGAGCCAAGTGTAACAGAGTTGGATAAGCTTCCTTATACGACTGCTTTCTATATCGGACTCTTCCAAGTTCTTGCCCTTTTACCAGGGACTAGCCGTTCAGGTGCGACAATCGTCGGTGGTTTGTTAAATGGAACTAGTCGTTCTGTTGTGACAGAATTTACCTTCTATCTTGGAATTCCTGTTATGTTTGGAGCCAGTGCCTTAAAGATTTTCAAATTTGTGAAAGCAGGACAGCTCTTGAGTTTTGGGCAATTGTTCTTACTCTTGGTTGCGATGGGAGTCGCCTTTGCAGTTAGCATGGTCGCTATTCGCTTCTTGACCAGCTATGTGAAAAAACACGACTTTACCCTTTTTGGTAAATACCGTATCGTGCTTGGTGGTGTCTTGCTACTTTATAGCTTTGTCCGTTTATTTGTATAAGAAAAACCTTGAAGGGTCCAGGCTCTTCAAGGTTTTATACTCAATGAAAATCTCTTCAAACTGCGTCAGCTCTATCTGCAACCTCAAAACAGTGTTTTGAGCAGCCTGCGGCTAGCTTCCTAGTTTGCTCTTCATTGAGTTTCAAAATCCAGTCATGGTAATCCCCAGCAGGCGGACACCTCTTTCTTTCTCGCTTAACTCTTCATAGAGTTGCAGGGCTATTTGGCTTATCTGACTGGCATCCTGTGTTTTTTGAGGCAGACTTTTTCGTTTAGTCAGAGTTGAAAAGTCTTCGTAGCGGATTTTCAGAATGACAATTTTTCCAGCTTTTTCTTGTTGACTGAGATTGAGAGCGACTCTTTCTGATAGGAGAGTCAGCTCTTTTTTGATGTCTTCCTCGGCACGGAGAATTTTTCCATAGGTTTTCTCTTTCCCGATTGATTTACGGATGCGATTGGACTTGACGGGGGAATTGTAGATACCACGAGCCTTTCGATACAGGTCATAGCCCAGTCTGCCAAAGCGGTCTATTAGGGTCACTTCAGGGACTTCAAGCAAATCAGCGCCGGTAAAAACACCCATTTGATGAAGACGTTCCACCGTCTTTTTTCCTACTCCATGGAACTTGGAAATATCCATTTGTTTGAGAAAGTCCTCAGCCTGGTCAGGTAGAATCACTGTCAGACCATGTGGCTTTTGATAATCGCTGGCCATTTTAGCTAAGAATTTGTTGTAAGAAACGCCAGCGGAAGCAGTTAGATGGAGTTCTTGCCAGATATCTTTTTGAATGAGGCGAGCAATTTTGACCGCTGACTTGATACCGAGTTTATTTTCTGTCACATCCAAATAGGCTTCGTCAATGCTCATGGGTTCAATCAAATCTGTATAACGCTTAAAGATAGCTCGAATCTGGAGGCCCACAGTCTTGTATTTTTCATAATTCCCTGAGATAAAGACGGCCTGGGGACAACGCTCATAGGCTTCTTTAGAGCTCATGGCTGAATGGACACCAAAAGCTCGCGCCTCATAGCTACAAGTAGAAACAACTCCCCGCCCACCTGTTTGCCGGGGGTCGCTGCCGATAATGACAGGTTTTCCTCTGAGTTTAGGATTATCTCTGATTTCGACCGCAGCAAAAAAGGCATCCATGTCAATATGGATGATTTTTCTTGACAAATCATTTAATAAAGGAAAAATCAACATGTCTACTCACCTTTTTACCGCTTATTTTCTTTTATTATACCCTTTTTTCTGAAAAAAAGAAAAAAGGCTTTATTTTTTTTCAAAAATATAATACAGTTTGGGATGAAATATAGACTGTTTTAGAAAAGAAAGTGTAAAAATAGGGATTTATCACTTGTTGAAATCGGTTACTGTATGGTATACTTGTCTCATGAATGTAACAGATGGATGTTACTAGAAAGAAAAAAGAGGACATTAACATGGTTGTTAAGACAGTTGTTGAAGCACAAGATATTTTTGACAAAGCTTGGGAAGGCTTCAAAGGCGTAGATTGGAAAGAAAAAGCAAGTGTATCACGCTTCGTACAAGCTAACTACACACCTTACGATGGAGACGAAAGCTTCCTTGCAGGACCAACAGAACGTTCACTTCACATCAAAAAAATTGTAGAAGAAACTAAGGCTCACTACGAAGAAACTCGTTTCCCAATGGACACTCGTCCAACTTCTATCGCTGATATCCCTGCTGGATTTATCGATAAAGAAAACGAAGTTATCTTTGGTATCCAAAATGACGAACTCTTCAAATTGAACTTCATGCCAAAAGGTGGTATCCGTATGGCTGAAACTACTTTGAAAGAAAATGGATACGAACCAGACCCAGCTGTTCACGAAATCTTCACTAAATACGTAACAACAGTTAACGACGGTATCTTCCGCGCTTACACTTCAAACATTCGTCGCGCTCGTCACGCACACACTGTAACTGGTCTTCCAGATGCATACTCACGCGGACGTATCATCGGTGTTTACGCACGTCTTGCTCTTTACGGTGCAGACTACTTGATGCAAGAAAAAGTAAACGATTGGAATGCAATCGAAGAAATCGATGAAGAAACAATCCGTCTTCGTGAAGAAATCAACCTTCAATACCAAGCATTGCAACAAGTTGTTCGCTTGGGTGACCTTTACGGAGTTGACGTTCGCAAACCAGCGATGAACGTTAAAGAAGCAATCCAATGGGTTAACATCGCCTTCATGTCTGTCTGCCGTGTTATCAACGGTGCTGCTACATCTCTAGGACGTGTACCAATCGTATTGGATATCTTTGCAGAACGTGACCTTGCTCGTGGTACATTTACTGAATCAGAAATCCAAGAATTCGTTGATGATTTCGTTATGAAACTTCGTACAGTTAAATTTGCTCGTACAAAAGCTTATGACCAATTGTACTCAGGTGACCCAACCTTCATCACAACTTCTATGGCTGGTATGGGTAACGACGGTCGTCACCGTGTTACTAAGATGGACTACCGTTTCTTGAACACTCTTGATAATATCGGTAACTCTCCAGAACCAAACTTGACAGTTCTTTGGACTGACAAATTGCCATACAACTTCCGTCGCTACTGTATGCACATGAGCCATAAACACTCTTCTATCCAATACGAAGGTGTAACAACAATGGCTAAAGATGGATATGGTGAAATGAGCTGTATCTCATGCTGTGTGTCTCCACTTGACCCAGAAAATGAAGAACAACGCCACAACATCCAGTACTTCGGTGCTCGTGTAAACGTATTGAAAGCCCTTCTTACTGGTTTGAACGGTGGTTACGACGATGTTCACAAAGACTACAAAGTATTTGACATCGAACCAATCCGTGACGAAGTTCTTGAATTCGAATCAGTTAAAGCTAACTTTGAAAAATCTCTTGACTGGTTGACTGACACTTACGTAGATGCTTTGAACATCATCCACTACATGACTGATAAGTACAACTACGAAGCTGTTCAAATGGCCTTCTTGCCAACTAAACAACGTGCAAACATGGGATTCGGTATCTGTGGATTTGCTAACACTGTTGATACATTGTCAGCTATCAAATACGCTACAGTTAAACCAATCCGTGACGAAAATGGCTACATCTACGATTATGAAACAATCGGTGAATACCCACGTTGGGGTGAAGATGACCCACGTTCAAACGAATTGGCAGAATGGTTGATTGAAGCTTACACTACTCGTCTACGTAGCCACAAACTTTACAAAGACGCAGAAGCTACAGTTTCACTTTTGACAATCACATCTAACGTTGCTTACTCTAAACAAACTGGTAACTCACCAGTCCACAAAGGTGTATATCTCAACGAAGATGGTTCTGTAAACTTGTCTAAACTTGAATTCTTCTCACCAGGTGCTAACCCATCTAACAAAGCTAAAGGTGGATGGTTGCAAAACTTGAACTCACTTTCTAGCCTTGACTTTAGTTACGCAGCTGACGGTATCTCATTGACTACACAAGTATCACCTCGCGCTCTTGGTAAGACTCGTGACGAACAAGTTGATAACTTGGTAACAATCCTTGATGGTTACTTTGAAAACGGTGGACAACACGTTAACTTGAACGTTATGGACTTGAACGATGTTTACGAAAAGATCATGTCAGGTGAAGACGTTATCGTACGTATCTCTGGATACTGTGTAAACACTAAATACCTCACTCCAGAACAAAAAACTGAATTGACACAACGTGTCTTCCACGAAGTTCTTTCAATGGATGATGCCTTGGATGCATTGAGCTAATCAAGTTCTTGAATAATGAAAAGGAACCCTCGGTCAAACGACTGAGGGTTTTTGGGTTCTTATACTCTTCGAAAATCTCTTCAAACCACGTCAGCTTTATTTGCAACCTCAAAGCGGTGCTTTGAGCAACCTGCGACTAGTTTCCTAGTTTGCTCTTTGATTTTCATTGAGTATTCAATATTTTAAGTCATTCTCTGAAGTGTCTGCCTTTGTTTAAAAAGAGTTGGTTGAGGAAGTAGTCTGAAATAAAAACACCACACTTTGTATGAAACAAGGTGTGGTTGCATTTTATCTCTTAGACCAAGTTCTCTTCATAAACAGAAGGAGGATTGGGTAAATCTCCAATCGTCCTGCAATCATCGCAAAGGAGAGGAGAATTTTTGAGATAGGGCTAAAGATTGAGAAACTAGAAGTGGTTCCTAGAATAGGTCCGATGTTATTGAAACAGCTAAAGACAGCGCTGGTAACGACTAGAAAATCATTGCTATCTAGGCTGACAATAAAGATAAGTGCTAACAGAATCATAGAATAGATGACAAAGTACTTGAGAATCTTATGCTGAGTATCTTTGTCAATCACCGTTTTATTAACATGAAGAGTTAAAACACGGTGGGGCGATAGGATTGACAAAATCTGGTTTTTAGCAATTTTTGAAAGAATGAGGCCTCGAATAACCTTGAGTCCACCTGCGGTTGATCCAGCAGAGCCACCGATTCCCATAAGGAAGAGAAGGATAAACTGGGAGAAGAGGGGCCAGTTGGTAATGTCTCCATAGCCAAAACCAGTCGTCGTAATGATATTGGAAACCTGGAAGAAGGCCATTTCAAAACTCTTGGAAAATCCTGGATAGAGATAGAGAGTATTAAGGCTAATCAAGCCTGTAGAAACCAGTACGATGACCAAGTAAGCCCGAAGTTCTTCGTCACCAAAGAAGGCCTTGACGCGACGGAGCATGAGGTAGTAGTAGAGGTTGAAATTTACCCCAAAAACCAAAACCCCGATACTAACTAGATAGGTAATCAGTGAGCTGCCATAGTGGGCAATTCCGTCGTTATAGACAGTGAAACCTCCGGTACCCGCTGTCCCCATGGCAATGACAAAACTATCAAATAGGGGCATGCCAGCCAGATAATAGATGATGACAAAGAGGGAAAAGAGAGCTAGATAAAGGAGATAGAGAATTTGGGCAGTGTTTTTGAGTTTGGATACAACCTTACCGAAGACGGGACCAGGGACCTCAGCTTTCATCACTTCTAGGTGGCTGTTTTTGGCATTCTCCATAATAGCAAGTGCGAAAACGAGCACCCCCATCCCTCCAATCAAGTGGGTAAAACTTCGCCAGAAGAGGAGGGAGCGGCTGAGGACCGAAACGTCGTTCAGAATAGTGGCTCCGGTAGTTGTAAAGCCAGAACTAATTTCAAAAAAGGCATCAATAACGCTGGGAATTTGCCCAGCAAAAACAAAGGGGAGACCACCAAAGAAAGACCAGAGGATCCAACAGAGGGCAACGATCAAGATTCCCTCCTTGGCATAAATCCGTTGATTTTTTGGTTTCTGCAAACTCCCTGAACCGCCTAGTAATATGAGAATCCCTATGGTTGAAAAGAGGGCTGTAAAGACTTGGCTCGATTCACGGTAATAGAGAGCGACAGCTACAGGAACCAAGAGAAGAACAGCTTCAATCAAAAGTAACTTTGAAAGGAGGTAACGAATCATACTTTTATTCATTTCTTACCTCGCAATCAAGTCATAAATCTTAGTGATGTTTGGCAACAAAGTTGTTACTAGGAGCTTGTCTCCAACTTCCAACATATCCTCCCCAGTAGGGAAAATAGTCTTGCCCTTTCGAATGATGGCTGCAATAAGAACCCCTTTTTTCAGTTTCAGTTGAGAAAGAGGTTTGGCAGTCATTTTATTGGCTTCCTTGATATGGAATTGCAGAGTTTCGATTTGGCCATTGGCTAGATGGTGCATGGCTTGAAGGTCTGAATACTGGGCATTAACCCGACCACGGATAAAGTGCATAATCGTGTCTACAGCAATGCTTTTAGGTGTGATGATACTTGAAAAATCAGGCGCATTGATAATCTCGAGGAGACTGGTACGATTGACCTTGGTGATATTTTTTTGTACACCTACGCTGTCAAGGAACATAGAGGTAATCAGATTTTCCTCATCAACCCCTGTTAGAGTCGCAACGGCATCATAGTTTTGAGCACTTTCTTCCAGCAGGATATCTTTTGCAGTCCCATCTCCTTGAACGATGTAGAGATTTGGGAATTTCTCGCTAAAGAAGCTGGCGATTTCGGGATTGATTTCAATGACCTTAGTATCGATACGACTGTCTTTGAGAATTCCTAGTAGATAATAGGCAATTCTACCTGCACCGACGATGAGAAGGCTCTTTACGGCACGTGATTTGAAATAATTATGGAAGAGCATCATATCAACACGGTTACCAGTGACAAAGATTCTATCTTTATCCTGTATCGTCATATCACCACTTGGAATGATAATTTGATGATCCCTCTCTATAGCACAGACAATAACATTGCCAAATTTTTTACGAAAATCAGAAATGGGCATTTGGCAAAGACCGCTGGAAGATTTAACAGTGAATTCCATCAAGCTGACCCGTCCACCAAAGAAACGTTCGACAGAGAGGGCGTTGGGAAAGTCAATGATATTGGCAATAGCACGGGCAGCCAAGAGCTCAGGATTAACGATAAGAGAAAAACCGAGAATATTCTTTTCCTTGAAATAAGAGTTAGAATATTCAGGGTTCCGCACCCGAACGATGGTTTCTTTAGCTCCCATTTTTTTGGCTAGAACGGCTGCAATCATGTTCACTTCATCGTACTCAGTCAGGGCGATAAAGATATCACAATCCTGGACACTGGCTTGCTCAAGGATAGTGAAATCGGCACCGTTACCGAGAATACCCATGATATCAAAGCGATTAACAATATGATTGAGAACAGCTTCGTCTTGCTCAATCAGCAAAACATCATGCTTTTCTGCAACCAAGGAGCGACAGAGGGCAAAACCAACTTTTCCCCCTCCGACAAGGATAATTTTCATATTAAAACCTACTTTTTCATGATGTAACTATCATACCTTTTTTCAAGAAAAAATGCACCTACTTAGCTAATAACAAGAACTTTTAATGGAATTTTGTTATAAGGTAAAACTATAACCTAACCAATTGAAATAGCTATTGGCGACTTCCTCTGAAATGTGGTAAGATAAAGGGTATACGAGGAGACAAAATGAATAATAATTTACTGGTATTACAATCAGACTTTGGTCTGGTAGATGGTGCGGTATCGGCTATGATTGGAGTGGCTTTAGAAGAGTCTCCAACCTTAAAAATCCATCACTTGACGCACGACATCACGCCTTATAATATTTTTGAAGGGAGCTACCGACTCTTTCAGACGGTGGATTACTGGCCTGAGGGAACGACTTTTGTATCGGTTGTTGATCCAGGTGTCGGCTCGAAACGTAAGAGTGTGGTTGCCAAGACTGCCAAAAATCAATACATTGTCACGCCAGATAATGGGACGCTTTCTTTTATCAAGAAACACGTTGGCATTGTAGCTATTCGTGAGATTTCTGAAGTGGCCAATAGACGTCAAAATACAGAGCATTCTTATACCTTCCACGGTCGTGATGTCTATGCCTATACTGGAGCTAAACTGGCCAGTGGTCACATTACTTTTGAGGAAGTGGGGCCAGAGCTCAGTGTGGACCAGATTGTAGAGCTTCCAGTCGTAGAGACTATCATTGAAGATTATCTGGTAAAGGGAGCCATTGATATTCTAGATGTGCGTTTTGGTTCGCTTTGGACCTCTATCACGCGAGAAGAATTTTACAAACTGGAACCAGAATTTGGTGACCGTTTTGAAGTGACTATCTATCATGCAGATATGCTGGTCTATCAAAATCAGGTTGTCTATGGCAAATCATTTGCAGATGTGAGAATTGGGCAACCCATCCTTTACATCAACTCTCTCTATCGTTTAGGTCTGGCTATCAACCAAGGTTCTTTTGCCAAGGCTTATAATGTAGGTGTCGGTTCATCTTGGACCATTGAAATAAAGAAAATAGAATCATAAAATAGGAGAATATAGATGAAAAATCAATCAATTAAACAAGTTGTTGCTATCGGTGTTGGAGCTGCGCTCTTTGTTGTCATCGGGATGATCAGTATCCCGACACCCGTTCCAAATACAAACATTCAGCTTCAGTATGCATTACAGAGCCTCTTGTCTATCATTTTTGGGCCAGTAGTTGGTCTATTTGTAGGATTAATTGGACATGCAGTGAAAGATGCTGTTTCAGGAGGTCTTTGGTGGACTTGGATTATCGCTAGCGGTCTCTTTGGTCTAGCTGTAGGACTCTTTAGAAAATACATTCGAGTAACACAGGGTGTTTTTGACTGGAAAGATATTCTTATTTTTAACCTCATTCAACTACTTGCAAATGCCCTTGTTTGGGGTGTTTTGGCACCACTTGGAGATGTTGCGATTTATCATGAAGCGGCAGAAAAAGTATTTGCCCAAGGGATTGTTGCAGGTATTGGTAATGCTGTAACTGTAGCTATTGCAGGAACTCTTCTCTTGCTTGCCTATGCAGGAACCCAAACTCGTGCAGGAAGTTTGAAAAAGGACTAATACTCTTCGAAAATCTCTTCAAACTACGTCAGCTCTATCTGCAACCTCAAAACAGTGTTTTGAGCAACCTACGGCTAGCTTCCTAGTTTGTTCTTTGATTTTCATTGAGTATAAAATGATGGGGAAGGCTGGGCAACCAGTCTTTTTCGATGTTTATAGACTAGTCAGGCAAGTAAGCTAGGATAGGAATCTTCTTGGTGCTAAGTTTTTAAGAGAAGAGTCTGCAAGAAGGGGTAGATTTATGATAAAATAGAAGTCTAAGAAGCGAATGAAGAGAGTAAGATGAAAGAAGCTATAATTGAGTGGAAGGATTTCTCTTTCCGGTATGAAACACAACAAGAACCGACCTTGCAAGGGGTGGACTTAACCATTTACAAAGGAGAGAAAGTCTTAATTGTTGGGCCATCTGGGTCAGGCAAGTCTACCTTGGGTCAGTGTTTGAATGGAATTATTCCCAATATTTACAAGGGTCAGACGTCTGGAGAATTTTTGATCAAGGGGCAAGCAGCCTTTGATATGAGCATCTATGACAAATCTCATCTGATCAGCACGGTTTTGCAGGATACAGATGGGCAGTTTATCGGCCTGTCTGTGGCTGAAGACCTGGCCTTTGCTCTGGAAAATGACGTGGCAGCTCTAGATGAGATGAAAAGTCGTGTTCATAAATGGGCTGAAAAGCTGGATCTCCTCTCTTTACTGTCTCAGCGTCCTCAGGATTTGTCTGGGGGTCAAAAGCAGCGGGTCAGTTTGGCTGGTGTTTTGATTGATGAGAGTCCCATTCTCTTGTTTGATGAGCCACTCGCCAATCTGGATCCCAAGTCAGGTCAGGATATTATCGAATTGATTGACCAGATTCATAAGGAAGAGGGGACGACGACACTTATTATTGAGCATCGTTTGGAGGATGTTCTACATCGCCCTGTGGATCGGATTGTTCTGATCAATGATGGTTGTATCCTTTTTAATGGGAGTCCTGACCAGTTATTGGCGACTGATCTGTTGACCCAAAATGGAATTCGAGAACCCCTTTATCTAGCCACTCTCCGTCAATTGGGTGTGGATTTAGCCAAGGAAGAACAGTTAGCAAATTTAGATAACTTATCTATCTCAAAAGGTCAGGTTCAGTTGCGGACGGAGTTGGCAAAAGAAACTCCAGATTTGCAGTCACTCTTTAGACTAGAGGACGTGTCTTTTTCTTATGATGATAGACCGATTTTGAAATCCATTCATCTGGATATTAAAAAGGGTGAAAAGATTGCCATTGTCGGAAAAAATGGGGCTGGGAAATCAACTCTAGCTAAGGCCTTAAGTAGCTTTATTCAGACGGAAGGCCGCTATCTTTGGAAAGGACAGGATATCAAAGGAGATTCTGTTGCAGAGCGGGCGGAACGAGTAGGTTATGTGCTACAAAATCCCAATCAAATGATTTCAACCAATATGATTTTTGATGAGGTGGCTCTAGGGCTTCGTTTGCGAGGTGTGGACGAGCAGGAAATTGAAACGAGAGTCTATGAAACCTTGAAAATCTGTGGACTTTATGAATTCCGTAATTGGCCCATTTCTGCCCTGTCATTTGGGCAGAAAAAGCGTGTGACCATTGCTTCGATTTTGGTTTTAGGAGCTGAAATTATCCTCCTAGATGAACCGACTGCAGGTCAAGACCAAAAGAACTATACTGAGATTATGGAATTTCTCGAAGAACTGCATCGAAAAGGTCATACCATTGTCATGATTACACATGATATGCAATTGATGTTGGATTATTCAGACCGAGCTCTTGTCATGGTGGATGGAGAATTGATTGCTGATGCTGATCCGGCTAGTCTGTTGAGCAATCCTGAGCTGTTAGTAAAAGCCAATCTAAAAGAAACCTCCATCTTCAACTTAGCTAAGAAACTCGACGTGGATCCACTTGCTTTAACGGCATTTTACAAAGAAAGGAGAGAAGGATGCAAGCTAAATTAATCGGTTACCAGCATAGAGATACTGTGATTCATCGCTTGTCAGGAGCTGGTAAACTTCTCTTTTTCATTCTCGTGTCATTGGCTGCCATGATTAGCTATGATACCAGACTGCTTGTGCTGATTGCTGTCTTTTCGGTCTTTCTCCTCTATTTGTCAGAAATCCGTTTTAAAGATGTTTCCTTTGTTGTCGTTTTTGCGACGGTATTTGCCGTTTTAAACGTCTTGATGGTCTATCTCTTTTCTCCCGAGTATGGGGTTGGACTTTACGGAGAGAGAAGTGTGATTTGGCAGGGAATCGGTGCCTACACTCTGACCAGTCAAGAGCTCTTTTATCTGCTAAATCTGGCCATTAAGTATCTTTGCACCATTCCCCTAGCTATTATCTTTTTGATGACAACTCATCCTAGTCAGTTTGCTTCTAGTTTAAATCAAATCGGTGTGCCTTATAAGATTGCCTATTCTGTCAGTCTGACTTTGCGCTATATTCCAGATTTGCAGGAAGAATTCTTTACTATCAAGATGTCTCAGGAAGCGCGTGGGATGGAATTATCCAAGAAAGCTTCTCTTATGCAACGAATCAAAGGCAATCTGCGCATTATTACGCCCTTGATTTTTAGTTCGTTAGAACGCATTGATACCATTGCGACAGCCATGGAGCTTCGACGTTTTGGAAAAGAGAAAAAACGCACTTGGTATAGTTATCAGGCCTTGAAAAAAGGAGATTATCTTACCTTGCTTTTGGCAGCTGTGTTTTTAGTAGCTAGTTTACTACTTATCTTGCAGAATCAGGGACGATTTTACAACCCTTGGAAATAGCTTGAAAAAATTGAAAAAATCAAGTCGTTTCTATTGACAATGATTCTGAAAGTGTTATACTAAGAAAGTAGTTTCGCTGATTTACTTCAAACCTGTTGTGAGGTAAGTTAACGATGCCTTAACCACGCTGTTTGCTGAGCTTGACTCCGGGCAGTGTGGCTATTTTTTTGCAATGGTGAAAGGAAGCAAGTCATGACAAATCACATTGTATTATTTGAACCTCAAATTCCACAAAATACAGGTAATATCGCGCGTACTTGCGCTGCGACCAATTCTCCCCTCCACATCATAAAACCAATGGGCTTTCCTATCGATGACCGCAAGATGAAGCGGGCGGGGTTGGATTATTGGGATAAGCTAGAGATTTATTTTTACGACAGTTTAGAAGATTTCATGTCCCAGATGAAGGGAAAACTCTATCTGATTTCAAAATTCGCGGAAAAAGTCTATTCTGAGGTGGATTTATCGACTGACGAAGACCATTATTTTCTCTTTGGACGTGAAGACAAGGGCTTACCTGAAGAATTTATGCGAGAACATCCTGAGAAGGCTCTCCGTATTCCTATGAATGATGAACACGTCCGCAGCCTCAATGTGTCGAATACCGTCTGCATGATTGTCTACGAGGCTCTTCGCCAGCAGAATTTTGAAGGTCTTGAGCTTGTTCATACCTATGAAGTGGATAAATTGAAATAAAAAATGAAAATGAACAAAATGCTTGCGCTTGCAAGCGTTTTTTGTTATGATAAAAGAGTCTTCAGGGCTGGGTGAGATTCCCGACCGGCGGTGACTTTAACTAGCTATTTTAGCTTTCTCGTCGTTGTCTTGTCTCGATATACTTTAAGTATTATCTTCGACTGCGACGCCTAGATAAATCTAAAATATCTTAGTTAAAGAAGTCCGCGAGCGCAAGCTGATGTGGTGAGATTCCACAACCGACAGTATAGTCTGGATGGGAGAAGACGAAAGAATGGCTTTGTCTGTTCTGATAGATTTATAGCTAGATTGTAACCGCTTGCTTTGTTTTGATAGAGTGAGAGGGAAGATTTGGGATATAAAAAGTGAGAATAGATAGAGGAATCCTTTCTAACTTCTTCTGATTTTATAGAAAATTGGAGGAACCTGTTATGACAAACACACGTCGACTTTCGACCATTGCAATTCTATCAGCCATCTCATTTGTGCTGATGTACTTTGACTTTCCGCTCTTGCCAGCGGCATCCTTCCTCAAGATCGAATTTAGTATCTTGCCAGTCCTTGTGGGTTTGGTGGTCATGGATTTGCCTGCTGCTCTAGGAATTCTCTTGCTCCGCTCACTCTTGAAATTACTTCTTAATAGCCAAGGAGTGAATACTTACATTGGTTTGCCGATGAATATCGTAGCTTTGGGAGTTTTTGTCATCGTATTTGCTTTGATTTGGAAAAAGGAACGGACAACCCTTCGTTTCCTACTAGGTTCTCTAGCTGGAACTATTGGTTTGACCGTAGCTATGTTGGTTCTCAACTATGTTTACGCTGTTCCTTTGTACGCTAAGTTTGCTAACTTTGATATTGGAAAAATTTTGGGACTTTCCAACTACCTAATGACCATGGTATTGCCTTTTAACTTGATTGAGGGTATTATCTTTGCCGTTTCATTCTGGTTGTTGTATGTTCTCTTGAAACCAACCTTAAAACATTATGAAAGATAAACAAACATTTTTAATGAAGGGCAGTTTTGCCCTTTTACTTTTCGTTATTCTTGGCTATATGGTCAAATTTTACCCTGAAACGCTGGTCGGTTTTGACCAACCGATTCAGACTGCCGTTCGAGGAGACTTACCAGATTACTTGACTATTCTTTTTCGAGCCATCACACGCTTGATTGATATCCCAGTGATTATCACTTGGGTTATGCTGGTAGCTTTTGTTTTTTATCGTAAGCGGTGGAAGATTGAAAGCCTATTTATGCTGGGGAATTTGGCTTTGGCAGGTCTTTTAATCGTGACTTTTAAAAACATCTACCAGCGCCCACGGCCAGCTATCTTACATCTGGTAGAGGAGAAGGGATTTTCCTTCCCAAGTGGGCATTCTCTAGCAGTGACGCTGATGGTAGGAACTTTGATTGTGATTCTTAGTCAACGGATTAAAGATCTGATTTGGAGAAAAATCGTGCAAATCGTCCTTGGTCTCTACTTAGTCAGTGTGCTAGTATCAAGGGTCTATCTGGGAGTTCACTATCCATCAGATGTTCTTGCCAGTCTCTGTGTGGGCTTGGGAGTCCTGTTTATCGAATTTCCCTTTTATGATAAGCTCCGCTTCCAATGGCGATTTAAAGGTAAGCAGAAGTGAGTATCAAAATCTCTTGAGGAGAAAGAAATGAAAGTCAACATAAAAGATCTTCATCCAACTCAACTATACTTATCAGAAAAGAAACTAGAAGGTATCCAGACACTTTATCAGTCGGCAGAAATAATCAATGTTGATCCAATCAGTATTCTTGCGTTCGGAGATTGCTTGTTGATTACAGATGGGCATCACAGGGCTTATCAGGCTTTATTGGCAGGTCAAGATACGATTTCTGCTGAGTTTGATAGAGACGGCGGTAATGAACTATATCATCTCTATGCGCAAGCTTGTGAGGAAAGAAAGATTTACTCTGTTCTGGATTTAAAAAATCATATCTTACCTCAAGATGAGTATGAAGCAAAATGGTATAACTGGTGTGAGGGTTTTAATCAAGCAGCAACTCTCTTATTGAAAAGGAAAGCAGATGAAACAGACCCTACAAATAGATAATGCACTGCGTCTTGTTCCTTATTATAAGGTCAATCATTGTGAGGAAGCTTTGGCTTGGTATCAGGATGTGAACTTGGTTTACCTCGTAGATGGTGTGAAGAGACCTTACAGTCCAGCGACCTTGGAAGCTATGTATTCCTATTTGGATCAGCATGGTGAGCTTTTTTGGATTGAAGTCAAGGAGAAGGGAGAATGGTTTCCAATTGGGGATGTTACTCTATCTCAGGATAATCTCCCCATTGTGATTGGGAATCCCGCTTACCAACATCGAGGACTTGGGAAAAAGGTTCTAAGTACTTTGATTGAATTGGCTCGAGTAAAAGGATGGAAAGAATTGAGAGTCAAGGAAATCTACACCTACAATCATACTTCTAGGAGGTGTTTCAAGTCGCTTGGATTTGTGGAAGATGGAGCAACGGAAAAAGGAACGAGTTTTATATTGAAATTAGTCTAATCGAACTTGTTTTTTAACTAAAAATCTGATAAACTAAGTAGTAATTGAATAGAAATCTGCAAGACTAGTAACTCAAGGGAAGTATATCAGGGAGGAGAGCCGTGACTGCAAGCTCTCTATATGAAAGCTGGGTGAATTCACTTGTGCATGGATTTAGAAATGAAGGTCTGACTTGTCAGATGAAAACGGATGGTACCGCGTGTCAACGCTCCGAGTGGAGTTTTTGGCATGTGGTTTTCTTTTTATCTACGAGCGACTGATGGAGGAATTATGTCAACTATTGAAGAACAATTAAAAGCGCTTCGCGAAGAAACGCTGGCTAGCTTGAAGCAGATTACTGCTGAAAATGAAAAAGAGATGCAAGAATTACGTGTCTCTGTCCTTGGTAAAAAGGGTTCGCTTACTGAAATCCTCAAAGGGATGAAAGATGTCTCTGCTGAGATGCGTCCAATTATCGGGAAACACGTCAATGAAGCTCGTGATGTTTTGACAGCAGCCTTTGAAGAAACAGCTAAACTCTTGGAAGAAAAGAAAATCGCAGATCAACTTGCTAGCGAGAGCATCGATGTGACACTTCCAGGTCGTCCAGTTGCGACTGGTCACCGTCATGTTTTGACACAAACCAGTGAAGAAATCGAAGATATTTTCATTGGGATGGGTTACCAAGTTGTGGATGGTTTTGAAGTGGAGCAAGACTACTACAACTTTGAGCGTATGAACCTTCCTAAAGACCACCCAGCCCGTGATATGCAGGACACTTTCTACATCACAGAAGAGATCTTGCTTCGTACTCACACGTCTCCAGTTCAGGCGCGTGCTATGGATGCACATGATTTCTCTAAAGGTCCTTTGAAAATGATCTCACCAGGGCGTGTCTTCCGTCGTGATACAGACGATGCAACCCACAGTCACCAATTCCACCAAATCGAAGGTTTGGTTGTTGGGAAAAATATCTCTATGGCTGATCTTCAAGGAACCCTTCAGTTGATTGTCCAAAAAATGTTCGGTGAAGAGCGCCAAATTCGTTTGCGTCCATCTTATTTCCCATTCACAGAGCCATCTGTTGAGGTGGATGTTTCTTGCTTCAAGTGTGGTGGAGAAGGCTGTAACGTATGTAAGAAAACAGGTTGGATCGAAATTATGGGTGCCGGTATGGTTCACCCACGTGTCCTTGAAATGAGTGGCATCGATGCGACTGTTTACTCTGGCTTTGCCTTTGGTCTTGGTCAAGAGCGCGTAGCCATGCTCCGTTACGGAATCAACGATATCCGTGGATTCTACCAAGGAGATGTCCGCTTCTCAGAACAGTTTAAATAAGATTGAAACCTGAAACACAGTCCTATACAGTCCTAGTCATTTTCTCTCGATAGAGAATGGCAAGGACTGACTCGAAGAAAAAGAAAGGAATTGAAAAGGTTCCACTTGGTGGGATCTTACAATCAGAATTATGCTTGTATCTTATAAATGGTTAAAAGAATTGGTGGACATTGATGTGCCATCACAAGAGTTGGCTGAAAAAATGTCAACTACAGGGATCGAGGTCGAAGGTGTCGAATCACCTGCTGCTGGTCTCTCAAAAATTGTCGTCGGTGAGGTCTTGTCCTGCGAAGATGTGCCAGAAACTCACCTCCATGTTTGTCAGGTTAACGTTGGCGAAGAAGAAGCCCGTCAAATCGTTTGTGGTGCACCGAATGTGCGTGCTGGTATCAAGGTCATGGTGGCACTTCCAGGAGCTCGCATCGCTGACAACTACAAAATCAAAAAAGGGAAAATCCGTGGCTTAGAGTCACTTGGGATGATTTGTTCACTTGGTGAATTGGGAATTTCTGACTCGGTTGTGCCTAAGGAATTCGCAGATGGTATCCAAATTTTGCCAGAAAATGCCGTTCCTGGAGACGAAGTCTTCTCATACCTAGACTTGGATGATGAAATCATTGAACTTTCTATCACACCAAACCGTGCGGACGCTCTTTCTATGCGTGGGGTGGCTCATGAAGTAGCAGCCATCTATGACAAGACAGTCAACTTTAAAGAATTTACTCTAACAGAAACAAATGAAAGTGCAGCAGATGCCCTTTCTGTAGGTATTGAGACAGACAAGGCGCCTTACTATGCAGCTCGTATCTTGGACAATGTGACCATTGAACCAAGTCCGCAATGGTTGCAAAATCTCCTCATGAACGAAGGCATCCGTCCAATCAATAACGTAGTGGACGTGACCAACTACATCCTGCTCTACTTTGGTCAACCAATGCATGCCTTTGACTTGGATACCTTTGAGGGAAATGACATCCGTGTGCGTGAAGCACGTGCTGGTGAAAAATTGGTGACTTTAGATGGTGAAGAACGTGACTTGGACGTGAATGACTTAGTTATCACTGTCGCAGACAAGCCAGTAGCTCTTGCAGGTGTCATGGGCGGTCAAGCAACAGAAATTTCGGAAAAATCTAGTCGTGTCGTCCTTGAAGCAGCTGTTTTTAATGGTAAATCAATTCGTAAGACTAGCGGTCGCTTGAATCTTCGTTCTGAGTCATCTTCTCGCTTTGAAAAAGGGATTAATGTGGCCACTGTTAACGAAGCTCTTGATGCGGCAGCTAGCATGATTGCAGAACTTGCAGGTGCGACGGTGCGTAAAGGTATCGTTTCAGCGGGTGAACTTGATACCTCTGATGTGGAAGTTTCTTCGACCCTTGCAGATGTCAACCGTGTCCTTGGTACGGAGCTTTCATATGCTGATGTAGAAGATGTCTTCCGTCGTCTTGGATTTGGTCTTTCTGGAAATGAAGATAGCTTTACTGTCAGCGTCCCACGTCGTCGTTGGGATATCACCATTGAGGCAGACCTCTTTGAAGAAATCGCTCGTATCTACGGATATGATCGCTTGCCAACCAGTCTTCCAAAAGACGATGGTACAGCTGGTGAATTGACTGCGACACAAAAACTTCGTCGTCAAGTTCGTACGATTGCTGAAGGAGCAGGTTTGACTGAAATCATTACCTACGCTCTAACAACGCCTGAAAAAGCAGTTGAGTTTACAGCTCAACCAAGTAACCTTACGGAACTCATGTGGCCAATGACCGTGGATCGTTCAGTTCTCCGTCAAAATATGATTTCTGGTATCCTAGATACAGTTGCCTACAATGTGGCTCGTAAGAATAAAAACTTGGCCCTTTACGAGATTGGAAAAGTCTTTGAACAAACAGGTAATCCAAAAGAAGAACTTCCAAATGAAATCAACAGCTTTGCTTTTGCCTTGACAGGCTTGGTTGCTGAAAAAGATTTCCAAACAGCAGCAGTGCCAGTTGATTTCTTCTATGCTAAGGGAATCCTAGAAGCATTATTTACTCGCTTGGGACTAGAAGTGACCTATACAGCAACAGCTGAAATTGCAAGTCTCCACCCAGGTCGTACAGCTATGATTTCCCTCGGTGACCAAGTTCTTGGTTTCCTTGGACAAGTGCATCCAGTCACTGCTAAGGCTTACGATATTCCAGAAACGTATGTAGCGGAACTTAACCTTTCAGCCATCGAAGCTGCCCTTCAGCCAGCGGCTCCATTTGTGGAAATTACTAAATTCCCAGCAGTTAGCCGTGATGTTGCCCTCCTTCTCAAAGCAGAAGTGACTCACCAAGAAGTTGTGGATGCTATCCAAGCTGCAGGCGTGAAACGTTTGACAGATATCAAACTCTTCGACGTCTTCTCAGGCGAAAAATTGGGACTTGGTATGAAGTCAATGGCTTATAGCTTGACCTTCCAAAATCCAGAAGACAGCTTAACGGACGAAGAAGTAGCACGCTATATGGAAAAAATCCAAGCATCACTTGAAGAAAAAGTCAATGCAGAAGTGCGTTAAAGCATCAATCCATCCTTCGGGGTGGATTTTTTAGTAGAAAAAATCATCAAGCTTTAGCCTGATGATTGAATCAACTTGGGGAATAAGTTCTATGTAATACTGCTATATCTAGGTTAGCCATCCATGTTTTTTGTCATCCAATCAGCTATGAAGTGATAGGTATCGTTTCGATTATTCTCGTTTAGAATTTCGTGACGAGCCTCTTCAACTAATCGGAGACTTACTTTCGAATGTGAAGCCTTTAGGAGTTTTACAAATCTTTCTATACCTTTACCATTTTCGCCCAGAGGGTCTTCTTGTCCTGAAATAACGAGAATAGGAAGTTGGGCTGGGGTCTCATCGATTACTTGCTTACTAGCTACTTGATTAGAGAAGTAAAAAATGGATCTGTACATAGAAATAGTAGGAATGAATTGACAGAATGGATCCTTCAGATAAGCTTGGTTGGATTCTTCATTTTTTGAGAGCCAATCTACAGATGTTTTCGGATTCTTAATACTTCGATTAAAACTATCAGTTGATAGATAGGTGAGGAGTTTACTACGGTGTTTATCCCCTTTTATAAGTCGGATGCATTCTGTTAGGATGAGAGCAAATCTAGTCAGAACAGGTGCTTGTTGGCCAGTTCCCATGATGATCAAGGCATTGATAGGTAGTTTTCTTTTAGCTACATAATAGCGACACATAAGAGAACCCATAGAATGACCTAGAAGGATGATAGGAAGTCCTGGATAGCTTTCTTGAATAAAAGAGGTCACTCTTTCAATATCATCAATGAGTTCCTCGGGAGATTCAGGAAAGACTCCGAGTTGACTTGGATTTTGAGCAGTATAGCCATGGCCGAGATGATCATGGCCCATAACCGTAAAACCTTCTTTATTCATGGATAGAGCAAATTCTTCATATCGTTCTACGTATTCTAGCATTCCATGTACAAGCTGAAGAATGGCTTTTGGCTGTTCAGCTTCCCAAATGATTAAGTTATTGTTGTTTGGTTCGAGTTTAAGTCTTTTTTTCATATCAGATTCCTTGCCTATGATAATCTATAGTCTATCAAAAATATATCATAAAATAGCGCGATAAGCTAGGCAGAATGATGAAGATTAGTAGTAACAATTCAGGAGCAAAAATAGACAGTTGAGGAACAGAGAAGATAAATTGGAGTTTAGCAGTGTATAATGTACTCATAACTCAAAGTACCCCAAGATTTTTTACTAAAATGAGGATGACAAAAAATGGACAGAAATCATTGTAAAGGCTATCAAAAAGGAGTATAATGAGTGCAAGACATTTCGGAGGTGAAAGATGCTAGAAGTAAGAAGTCTAGAGAAAAGTTTTGGCCCCAAGCAAGTTTTGTTTGGTATTGACTTTCAAGCGCGACCAGGTCGTATTTTGGGACTAGTCGGGAAAAATGGTGCTGGGAAAACAACAATTTTCCACAGTATTTTGAAGTTTTTAGAATACCAAGGAGAGATTAATCTGGATGGGCAGGATATTCGTCAGGAGACCTATGCTCGGATTGGTTATCTACCTGAAGAACGCAGTCTCATGCCTAAGTTGACAGTTCTTGAGCAAGTTCGCTACTTGGCGACTCTAAAAGGTATGGATGCCAAGGAAGTCAAGGAAAAACTCCCTCAATGGATGAAGAGGTTGGAAGTGAAAGGAAAGCTGACAGATAAAATAAAGAGCCTGTCAAAAGGCAATCAGCAGAAGATTCAGCTCATTATTACTCTGATTCATGAGCCAGATTTGATTATCTTGGATGAGCCTTTCAGTGGATTGGACCCAGTCAATACAGAGTTGCTCAAACAAGTCATTTTTCAGGAAAAAGAG
Organism: bacterium; assembly: GCA_905221105.1. GTDB lineage: Bacteria > Bacillota > Bacilli > Lactobacillales > Streptococcaceae > Streptococcus. The sequence goes on along the minus strand of CAJNBW010000001.1, from coordinate 490,861 downwards.
CGTGGAGCAACCATTATCTTTTCTGACCATGTCATGACCAATGTTGAGGAACTTTGTGACGATATTCTGATGATTCGAGATGGCCGTGTGGTCTTGCATGGGCCGGTTCAGGATGTCCGCAATCAATACGGGAAAACACGTCTCTTTGTTTCAAGTGAACGAAGCAAGGAAGAATTGGAAAATCTTCCTCATGTCAAACAGGTGAGCTTGACCAAACAAGGCAGTTGGAAATTGATCTTGGAGGATGAGAGCGCTGGAAGGGAACTCTTCCCAATCTTGACTCAGGGGCAATATATCGCAACCTTTGACCAACAAGCGCCAACAATCGATGAAATCTTTAAACTAGAATCAGGGGTGGAAGTATGAGAAATATGTGGGTCGTAATCAAGGAAACCTATCTTCGACATGTCAAATCGTGGAGTTTCTTCTTTATGGTGATTTCACCGTTCCTCTTTTTAGGAATCTCTGGAGGAATTGCCTATCTCCAAGGCTCTTCAATGGCTAAAAATGATAAAGTGGCAGTAGTGACAACAGTGCCATCTGTAGCAGAAGGATTGAAGAATGTAAATGGTGTTAACTTTGACTATAAAGACGAAGCAAGTGCCAAAGAAGCGATTAAAGATGAAAAATTAAAAGGCTATCTGACTATTGACCAAGAGGATAGTGTCTTGAAGGCCGTTTATCATGGCGAAACGTCGCTTGAAAATGGAATTAAATTTGCAGTTACAGGTACACTCAATGAACTGCAAAATCAGCTTAATCGTTCAACTGCCTCCTTGTCTCAAGAGCAGGAAAAACGCTTAGCGCAGACAATTCAATTCACAGAAAAGATTGATGAAGCCAAGGAAAATAAAAAGTTTATTCAAACAATGGCAGCAGGAGCCTTAGGATTCTTTCTTTATATGATCCTGATTACCTATGCGGGTGTAACGGCTCAGGAAGTTGCCAGTGAAAAAGGCACCAAAATTATGGAAGTCGTCTTTTCTAGCATAAGGGCTAGTCACTATTTCTATGCACGGATGATGGCTCTGTTTCTGGTGATTTTAACGCATATCGGGATTTATGTTGTAGGTGGTCTGGCAGCTATTCTGCTCTTTAAAGATTTGCCTTTCTTGGCTCAGTCTGGTATTTTGAATCACTTGGGAGATGCATTCTCATTGAATACATTGCTCTTTATTTTGGTCAGTCTCTTTATGTATGTCGTCTTGGCAGCCTTTCTAGGTTCTATGGTTTCTCGTCCTGAGGATTCAGGAAAAGCCTTGTCGCCTTTGATGATTTTGATTATGGGTGGTTTTTTTGGAGTGACAGCTCTAGGTGCAGCTGGTGACAATCTCATCTTGAAGATTGGTTCTTATATTCCCTTTATTTCGACCTTCTTTATGCCATTTAGAACCATTAATGGCTATGCAGGGGGAGTAGAAGCATGGATTTCACTTGCTATTACAGTGATTTTTGCGGTGGTAGCAACAGGATTTATCGGACGCATGTATGCTAGTCTCGTTCTGCAAACGGATGATTTAGGAATCTGGAAAACCTTTAAACGTGCCTTAGCTTATAAATAGAAGAGCCTCGCGAAAGCGAGGTTTTTAGAGATAAAAAGAGTGGAATTCAGAAAAATATTTTTCATATCTATTGACTTTTAGGGGTGAAATTTGGTATTATAGTAGGCGGTATTGTTTACCCCATTTGAAAGGCCCCGGAACCTTCCAAATACTTTTCGATGGGAAGGAACACCCATCACCGTAAACAAAAATCGAACTATATATAGGAGAAATCATGAACAAAACAACATTTATGGCTAAACCAGGCCAAGTTGAACGTAAATGGTACGTAGTTGACGCAACTGATGTGCCACTTGGACGTCTTTCTGCAGTAGTTGCTAGCGTACTTCGCGGAAAAAACAAACCAACATTTACACCACACACTGATACAGGTGACTTTGTGATTGTTATCAATGCTGAAAAAGTTAAATTGACTGGTAAAAAAGCAACTGATAAAATCTACTACACTCACTCAAACCACCCAGGTGGATTGAAACAAATCTCTGCAGGTGAACTTCGTTCTAAAAATGCAGTACGTTTGATCGAGAAATCAGTTAAAGGTATGCTTCCACACAATACTCTTGGACGCGCTCAAGGTATGAAGTTGAAAGTATTTGTTGGAGCTGAGCACACTCACGCTGCACAACAACCAGAAGTTCTTGACATTTCAGGACTTATCTAAGGAAAGGAACAATAAAGTATGTCACAAGCACAATATGCAGGTACTGGACGTCGTAAAAACGCTGTTGCACGCGTTCGCCTTGTTCCAGGAACTGGTAAAATCACTGTTAACAAAAAAGATGTTGAAGAGTACATCCCACACGCTGACCTTCGTCTTGTAATCAACCAACCATTCGCAGTTACTTCAACTGCAGGTTCATACGACGTTTTCGTTAACGTTGTAGGTGGTGGATACGCTGGTCAATCAGGAGCTATCCGTCACGGTATCGCTCGTGCCCTTCTTCAAGTAGACCCAGACTTCCGCGATTCATTGAAACGCGCAGGACTTCTTACACGTGACTCACGTAAAGTTGAACGTAAGAAACCAGGTCTTAAGAAAGCTCGTAAAGCATCACAATTTAGTAAACGTTAATTCGAAAGAATTACTATACTTGTACAGAGCACCTTTCGGGGTGTTCTTTTTTATACTTTCTTACTAAATTGGTGCAATTGACACAGTTGTTGCGACTTTAGTCGCTTACAAATGTGGCTGCAACCTGACAAGGCCAGTTGCCTCAAAACGTTAATCAATACGATTATATCAACGTTTACCTACATTCAAGATTTTTCTCTTGAATGTCTTTTTTGATGTAAAAATAGATAATTTCCACCATTACTTAATTTTTCAATGAATTATAAATAGAATAAATTGATAGTATATCGCTGGTATAGAAATCTAATAATTAGGTAGTATATGTATTGAAAAGTTCTTTACTTTTTGGTGTATTGTTATATTGATTTTGTTTTATAAAAAAGCATTTCGAATAGAGATATTTACGAAATGCTTTTTGTCGTTTTTAGCTTGATAAAAGTTATGTGTTATCAAATGTTCTAAATATACTGTTGAAATTATTGTAAGTTGGTTCTCTTAAAAGTTTCGTTTGTGAATGATCAGAGCTGATAAAATCTAATAACTGATCATAAATATATTCCATTTGCTTGTTATCATTATTTTTGATAGCGAACACAAAAATAAATTTAGCTTTCTTTCCATCCCAGTCAATTCCTTTAGGAGCAATGATTGGGAAAATAACATTCTGTTTAACACTATTGCCAATTGGGTGAGGAATTGCAATTGTGTCAGAAATTAGAGTTGAGGAAATATTTTCTCTAGCTAAAATATCATCTAAAAAATTATTTCTAACTTTTCCATTGGATAGAAGTTTATTATGTACAATATTTAGTAATTCAATTTTTGATAATTTAGTATTAATCGTTAAGAAATATTCCTCTGAAATTAGATTGCTATCCACCAATGAGTTATCTAAATTATGTAAGGCTAAATCGATTAATTGCATAGATGAATCAAGATTATCAATATTTATAAAGATATAATCTGATTTTTTGGAATCTTTAATTGGAACTGTAGTTATTTTTAAGTCAAAATACTTTATATTAGTTTGCTTTTCTAAACTAGATAGCGATAATTTTGTTATAGAAGAAAATCTATTTGGAAATCTTCTTTTTATTTTTGTTTCGATAATAGAACTGAAAGTTTTTCCACTACCACAGATTATTGCTAAAGTGTATTGTTTTGTACTAGTATCAGTATTACGTTCTATAGAATTAGCTAAATGAAGTGCTATATAAGAAATTTCATCCTCAGAAAAATGAATATCGAATTCAGTTACTATATTTTGACTACATTGTATTGCTAGGTCAAAAGCATATGGAAAATTTTTTTTAATTGTTTCTATAATGGGATTATTTCGATTGGCGTCTATAGTTTGTATTTTTAAAAATAATTTAATATGTTCTAAAAGATTTTTTTCAAGAATTTTATCATATAGCCAATCTGAGTCTGTTGAATTTGATAGGGTATGTTTGATAGAGTTCACAATGCTTTGAGCAATATTATCATTTTCATTTAATGAATGGTCATCAATGACACTAGGTTGATTTTCTGCAATACATAAATAAATATATCTAAGTTCGTTTTCTGAAATTTCAATTTCAAACGATGATTTAATATCATTTATAAAATTATTAATGATATTGAGCGAGCCAGGATTCAACTGAAATACTTGATCAAAGTCAGTAATAGTTTTTTTATATTTTATACGGCTAATGGTCAATAATAGAGTAGAGAATATATTTCTTCTAAAATAATCTGAATCAAATTCTATATAGTTTGTAATATGTTTATTAAATAGCTGTGAAAACAACTCATAATTTACATTAATGGACATATCTTTTTCTAGTTGTTTATTTTGCATGAGATAATCATCTAAATTTTCCTTAAAAATTAAATTGATAATCGCATTACGAATATCTTGTTCTTTGCCTTCAACAATGTATCCTAGATTACTTTTATTTTGTAACTTTAGATTGAATGGAGAGAATTTTGTTCTTAATGCCCTAAAGTCATTATATAGAGTGTTAACACTAATAAATAAGATTGATTGAAGATAATCTTGACTAATGTAATGATCAGTTGTTAAAAATAATCTGACTAAATATGCTAGTCTAGATTCTGATGAAGTGAACAGAAATGTTCCAGAGTCCTTATCAGACCAAAATTTTTCAAAGAGTTCTCTATCATGGTAATCCAAGGTGTATCCCTTTTTCCTAAGTAGTATAATCTTGGCACCATTTTCTGTTATGTAATCATTTATTGTATTGATATCAGATCTAATAGTGCGGTCAGAAACATGACAGAAAGAACTAATTTCATTGATTGAAATTGCGTCATCTCTTTCAATTAAGAGATTTAAAATATTATCCAATCTCTGATAATCTAAAATTGTCATCCTATCCCTCCTATTATTGCTTCTACTATATAATATTGTATCACAATTAAATATTTTAGTATTTTTAGTTTTTTCCAAAATATAATTGAAATTTTTAAAATATTTGATGCACATTTTTCATTAATAAACTGGAAAAATGAGTTAGTGACAACGTTAAAAAACAGTGGTAATATTGATTTATAGAAATCAAGGAGGTCCAATAATGGAGTTCAAAAAGGACAATATCCTTCTAAATGTAGATGTAAAAAATAAAAATGAATTATTTGAATACATAGCAAAATATGCATTTAAAAAACAAATTATTGAAAATAAAGAGAAATTAGTACAAGCGTTCTTAGATAGGGAATTGGAGGTATCAACTGGATTACAAGAATCATTTGCAATACCACATGCTAAATCAGAGACAATTTCACAACCAACAGTACTTTTTCTAAAATTAAAATCTCCAATCGAATGGGAAACTTTTGATTATCAACCGGTTTCTAATGTATTTGCGTTATTAGTACCGAGTAGGTTTGAAGGGACTTTACATTTGGAAATGATTAGCAGGATAGCAACTTCGTTATTGGAAGATGATTTTATTAATTTGGTAAAAAAATCATCCAATGTGGATGAACTAAAAAATATTATTTCAAAAGCGATGGAAGGAGCGATTTGATATGAAAATTGTTGGAGTAACGTCTTGTCCAGCAGGATTAGCCCATACACCAATGGCAGCTAAAGCACTTGAGAAAGCTGGAGTAAAACTAGGATATGATGTTCGTATTGAGCAACAAGGATCATTAGGTCAAGTAAATAAGTTAACACAGACAGAAATTTCAGAAGCGGATTTTGTATTGTTAGCGACAGATCAAAAGATTGTTGATCAAAAACGGTTTGATGGAAAAAAACAAATTCGTGTAAATATAGCGACATGTATTAAAGCTCCAGAAGCTGTTCTTAGAAAATGTGCGGATGCAATTTTAAATAAAGGAGAATCAAAATGAATAAATTTTTAAATACAGCCAAGGGTCACTTAATGACTGGGATTAGCTATGCTCTACCTATGATTATTGGAGCTTCTTTAGTAGTAGCAATTCCTAAAATGATTGCACTAGCTATGGGAATCACAAGTTTGGATTCATTTGCGGAAACTGCAGGATTTGAACATTACTTATATCAAATTGAACAAGTTGGTTGGACTGGTATCGGGTTGATTAATACTATTCTTGCCGGTTTTATTGCTTACTCAATCGCTGATAAAGCAGCTCTAGGTGCAGGACTTATCGGAGGTGCAGTTGCTTCTAAAACTAATGCGGGATTTTTAGGTGCTATGATTGCTGGATTTATCGCAGGTTATGTTGTTGTTTGGTGTAAAAAACATGTAAAAGTTCCAGAAAAATATAACGGAATTTTACCTTTGATTGTATTTCCATTATTTGCTACTATGTCTGTAGCGCTTGTTATGGGGGTACTCCTTGCAGGACCTTTAGGTGCAATTAATACTGGTTTAGTAAGTTGGATAAAAGACATGATTGCTAATGATGTAAATAAAGTCGTACTAGCTTTAATCATGGGAGCTATGATTGGTTCTGATTTAGGAGGACCTATCAATAAAGCATCATGGATGGCTGGTAATGTATTATTAGCTGAAGGAATTTATTTACCAGCGATTATTGTTAACGTTGCTATTTGTGCAGTACCTATGGGTTATGCTTTAGCTTCCCTATTCCACAAAGATAAAATGAGCGAAGAATTGCTTGATGCCAGTCGAAATAATTACATTATGGGCTTCATTGGAATTACTGAAGGTGCGATTCCATTTACAATGGTTAATCCACTAAAACTTGTTCCAATCAACATGATTGGTGGTGCACTAGCTTCAGCAATTGGAATTGCACTAGGAATGTACGCTAAGATGCCTCCAGTTGGTGGAGTATATGGTTTCTTCACAGTCGGCAATGGTTGGGCATACTTAGTTGGTTTATTTGCTGGTGCAGCTTTCATTGGTGGAATTGCGCCAATGCTCGTAAACTTCAATGATACTTCTTCCACTGAAGAAATTAGTGTTGATGATATTGAAATTAGTTTTGAATAGGAAACTATTATTGGCATGTATCACTAGATATGTGCCTTTTGTAAAGAAGGTATAATATGAAAAAAACAGTTCACGTTGTTCCACACTCTCATTGGGATAGAGAATGGTATTTTACGACCAGTCGTTCAAAAATCTATTTGATGAATAATTTTAAAAATGTTCTTAGACTTTTAAAAGAGAATAATGGATATGATAGCTATACATTGGATGGTCAAGCATCCTTATTGGATGATTATTTGTCTTGGTGTCCAGAAGATAAAGATTTAATATCAGATTTAGTTCATGAAGGAAAACTTATAATTGGACCATGGTATACACAAACGGATCAAATGGTTATTTCTGGTGAAAGTATTGTACGTAATTTGTTGTATGGTATGAACATTTGTAAAAAATTTGGACCATATATGAATGTTGGATATGTTCCAGATTCGTTTGGTCAATCAGCAGCAATGCCACAGATATATAAAGAATTTGGAATAGATGATACATTATTTTGGCGTGGTGTAAGTGATGATGATGTAAAACAATCAGAGTTCAAATGGAAAGGTGAAGATGGAAGTATAGTTAATGCTTATCAAATACAATCAGGCTATTATATTGGTGGAGATATTCCAGAGGACATAGAGGAATTAAAAGAATATCTACATAAGGACCCGTTTAAAAAAAATTGGGAGAGAAGTAGCACGGATCAAGTTGTTTTTCCGAATGGGTTTGATCAGGCTCCTGCTAGAGAAAACTTAGTTGAACTATTGAATCAAATGAGTGAACTATATAAAAATGAGTTCAATTTTAAAATTTCTAATTATGAAAAATATATTAAATCTATTAAAGAAAAACAGCCGATTCTAGAGGAAATTGCTGGAGAATTATTGAATGGAAAATTAATGAGGATCCATAAGTCTATCTCATCGTCCCGTTCAGATTTGAAGAAATTGAATACAGAAGTACAAAATTATTTGGTAAATATATTGGAACCGTTACTCACACTATCAAATACAATGGGATTTGATTATCCGGTAGAGGTAGTTAAAGAAATCTGGAAACTGATGTTTGAGAACGCAGCTCATGATTCGATAGGTTCGTGTGTATCAGATACTACAAATGAAGATGTTTATCTACGTTATAAACAAGCACGAGACCTAGCAGAAAATTTAGCAGAGTTAAAAATGCGAGAAATAGTTATGCGTATTAATTGTGATAGCGACATAACTGCAACAGCATTTAATCTGTCTGGTCGTTCTAAAAGTGGAATTGTTGAGACAGATTTTTATGTGCCTCAATTAGATTTCTCAATTAAAGATAGTAGTGGCAATGAATATGAGTACACTATTACGAAATTTGAAGATCAAACTGATTACATTTTGGGACAAGGTAATGTGCTAGACTCTGCAAAGGATACATATAAGCCGGAAAAGGTTTATAAAGTACACATTGCCATTCACTTCGAAAATCTTCCAGCATTTGGTTATAAAAATTTTTATCTTGATTTAGAAGGGAATACCCATAAACGTTCAGTTGAAAGTTATAAAACTCAAATAGAAAATGAATTCTATAAAATTAATGTTAACAAAGATAATACACTTGATATTTTAGATAAGGTAACAGGAAAAATATATAAAAATCAAGCTATTATTGAGGAAAATGGAGATGACGGTGATTCATTTAATTATTCTCCACCACGACAGGATTTAGTAGTACGTTCTTCAGAATTTAAACCCAAAATTATCGTGGAAGAATCGGAATTGATTAAGAGAATGGAGTTGCAATATGATTTTATAGTTCCAGGTAATCTTGACGATAGATTAATTGGATTGAGAAATAGTCAACTACCAGTATCTTTATCTATAACTCTAAAAAAATCCTCTCCAATAATTGAATTTAAATTTAATGTTGATAATCGTTTTGTTGACAGTCATAGAATGTGCGTTGTGATTGACAGTGATATCGCTTCTAAATTTTCCAAAGCAGATCATCAGTTCGGATCAATTCAACGTCCTGTTGTTCGTAAAGAGATGAGCCTTTGGGAAGCAGAACCAGAAAAATGGAATGAGGTACCAATTTCAATTGAAACTTGTCAATCATTTGTTACGTTGGATAATGTTGAGCGTGGTGTTGCAGTTATACCCAAAGGAGTACGTGAATACGAAATTATTGGAGACGGATTTAACTCTATTAGATTAACTTTATTTAGAACTTATGGATTCATGGGAAAAGAAAATCTTCTGTATCGTCCAGGAAGAGCATCAGGAGAGACGGTTATAGCAACTCCAGATGCTCAGTGTCATAAAAATATGGAATTTGAATTTTCTGTAATTTATTATAAAGGAAATATGAATGATTACGGACTTTCCCAAGTAGTTAGTGATTATTTAAAAGAGATTCAAGTTTATCAGTATTCTGATTATCTTAATACTCGTCTTAGATTTACTCAGTTTGCTGTTGAAAGAAATTTACCCGAAAAATATTGTATTTTTGAGTTGGAAGGAGATGGCATTTTAAGTCTTGTAAAAAAAGCAGAGGAAAGTAATGGTTATATATTAAGATTCTATAATGGTGATTATAAGATAGAAAATAATTTAAAGTTAAACTTTAAAAAAATCCCCAAAATTATAGAAATTGTAAATTTAAAAGAAGAAACTAAAGAGATATATACGGAATCATCATCTATTGTACTTCCTACTATGAATCACAATAAAATTTTAAGTGTTTATATTGAATATCAAAACGTGTTGAAATAGAATGTGAACAAATTGATTAGGGAATTTAAAGAAATTTCTAACAATGCTTTAGAAGTTGTGTTGTACTATTCTGGATTCAAAAAACTACAAATAAAAGTTTCGTAAATATTATTAGATTAATAATTCTTGGCATCCAAGAGAAATCTCGTGGGTGTCTTTTTTGATATCAAAGTGTATAGCTTCCACCATTACTTTTTAAGATTGCGATAAGCAATCTCTCCAACAGCCATAGGAACTACATTAGAAGTATTGACATAAATTTGAGTTGTACCTGTATCGCTGTGTGTTAATGCTTCGGAAATAGCTTCTAAGCTCATTCCTGCTTGTTTAGCAAGTGTCGCTCCTGTATGTCGCAGTTTATGAGGTGTGGCATGTGCCAGCTCTTTATGTCTCTTTCTAATGCTTTTCATTTTATTGTTTAGATAGTCAGCATGTAAAGGCTTATTGATGTTTCCTTTTGTATCGATATATGTAAAAACAAATTGTTCTGGATTACTGATGATGCCAAACTTTGCTAGTTCATATTTTTGTTGTTCTTTCCAAGAAGTAAGGAGCTGAAGTAAGTCATTAGAAATAGATAAAATAGTTTAGCAAAACTCAATTTAGGAGAAAATGAAGGAAATGTTTCTATAATAAAAATACCCCAAAAGTTAGATTTTTTCTGTCTAACTTTTGGGGTGCAATTCAAAAAAGCCTGATAGTATGCGTTTTATCCTAGAAATATTTACTAGATGTTCTTCTCAAACTGACTTTTTAAAAGTTACTTTATCAGCAATTTCAAATAAGTTTATGGAGCTATTTTTGGAAAAACTGTAGACTGTCAAAGCTTACACAGTCCTTAGCATTTCAATAATTTAGATTGCTTACATTTTATTTTGATAAGTTTTACGGTAATCTCCAGGAGAAAGTCCAGTCCTTTGTTTAAAAATTTTAGTAAAGTAAGAATAATTATCATACCCTACTTGACAAGATACTTGTGATATTGAGATATTTGTTTGGGATAGGAGAGATTTAGCAGCATTAATGCGCTTATCCGTTATATATTTAACAAGAGTTTCTCCAGTTTCTTTTTTAAAAATTCTAGCTAAATGATCTGCGCTGAGATAAACCATATCTGCTAATATAGAACGATTTATATCTTCATAGTAGTGATGATCTATGTATTCGACGATGCGTTGAATACTATTTTTTTGGTTTTCAATGTTTGTTGCAAATTTCTTAGCATGTGACCAGTAATAATCAAAGTAATCCTGAAATGATTCAATTGAATGAAAGCGTCGTTGGAATAGGAAATCATGAGTGCTATTTTGGAACAATTTATGTGCCGAAATTCCATTTTGATCTAGATATATTCCTATTTGTTGAGTCCAATCTAGTAAAATTTGTTGTAGCGTGAAAGTAGGGATTTGAGAATTATAGACGAGTGAATTAATTTTTTCTCTTAATTCATATTCGCTTAAGCTATCTAAAAACGTAATTGAAAGAGTTTCTGTTTTGAAAGAAGTTGGGAAACTATGTGGAACACATGTAATAGTATTCCAATAAGAAACATACTGTTCATTATAAGTGTAGAGTTCTTTGGTATGAAATAAAATATCGGATATTTTATGGCAACTCTTATATATAATGTTTGAGTATTTGCTAAAGTTATTAGAAATTTGAGAATGAATTTCATATGCCAATTTGTCACTACGTTTGGATGAGTCTACTTTAAAGAGACAAACATATTGATCAACCTGACTTTCCATCTTGAACAGACTTATCAGCTTATAAGAAGGTTGTGAAATTCTTTGAAGTTCTCTTTTTAGTTGAGAAGTCCATGATGGAGTTTCTGCAGAATAATCTTCTTCATTAAGATTGATTGTTAAAACTGCAAGGAAAAAATACTGGTGTTTTTGAAGAATAAAAGCTTGTTTACTTGCTATGTTTTCTAGCTCATCAATGCGAGAAATTTGAGGTTTTCTAAGGTAATCATACCAGAAATTATCTTCTATTTGTAAAAGTGCATCATTTTTCCCGTTTGAGTTATGATTCTCAATTTTACTAATGGCTTTTTGAATAATAAATTCTAATTTTTCAAAATTAATAGGTTTTAGATAGTATTCGAAACTTTGCAATTCAATTGCTTTTTGAGCATAGTTGAAGTCGGCGTAATTGGTTAAAAAAATTGTTTTTATATCATATTTTTCATTTCTAATCCACGATAAGAGTTCGAGACCGCTACCTTGAGGCATTTCTATATCACTTATCATGAGATCAATAGGATGCTCTCTAATAATATTTTGAGCTTGAGTGAGGCTATAGGCAACATAAACAATGTCAATGTGTAGTTTAGCCCAATTTATTTTCTCTCGTAAAGCTTCAATGATAAAACGATCGTCATCAACTAATAAGATGTTCATTATAACCTCCGTCTATAATCTTGTATGGAATAAGTAAAAGAATTTTAGCCCCACCTTCTTCATTATTTTCAAATGTAATAGTATAGTCGTTGGGATAGAGAAGATTTAAACGTTCGATGGTGTTCGTGATCCCAATATGATGTCCATCTTCTGTTATTAGAGACTGTTTCTGATTTAGTTTTGATAAAATTTCTTCAGAGAAACCTGGACCATTATCTTCGATACAAATCCGAATATAATCTGAGTTCTCAGTTTTTACTTTTTTTATCGATAGCAAAATTGTGAATAAATCCTGAAATGAAAAACCGTGTTTGATTGTGTTTTCAATAAATGTTTGTAAAAGTAATGATGGGACAAGAGTATTTTGTAGGCCATCATTGTAGTTTAGTGAAAAGTAGATGCTATTTCCATATCGAATTCGTTGTATTTCTAAATAATCTTTAATATGCTGAACTTCATCTTTAAGTTCTGAAAAATCTTGATTAGCCATAAATAAATGACGTAGATAATTTGAAGTTAAGATAGTTAACTCTTCAATTTCCTTATAGTTTTTTGTTTGGAGCATACTATGAATCATTGATAACATGTTTAAGTAGAAATGTGGACGGATTTGGTTCTTAAGATAATTAAGTTCGATCTTCTTAAGTTCTAGTTGTGAATGGTATTCCCGTATTTTTAATTCTTGCATGTCAAATATTACTTTATTAAGTTTATCATTTGCCTTATCAATTTCTAGTATACCTTCAGATATAAAAAATTCAGAAGGGGGGATGGAGTCCCCAAGTTGAGAGAGTCGTTCAGTGAGTCTTGTTATCGGTTTAATCATCCACTGACGAATATACAGGATAATGATGATTGATAAAATGGTGATAATAATAGGAACGGCTGACAAAAATACTTCTAAGAGTGTGATATTTCTAAAGACTTCGGCATAATCGACTAAAACATAAATATCGAAAGGTAAATGCGTTTTTTCATTTTGAGCATGAATTAGATAGTTTTCGGAGGGTATATTGTTAGGCTCTTTTAGGGAAAGTTTACCATTATTTCCAATATTGAGTTTTCTGAGAGGTTTTAGGATATCTTCTGAAGATATGACGGCATAAATGATTTTTCCTTCGTAATGAACAGATTTAACTAAGTATTCGCTGTTTTTAGTAGTTACATTTTTCCATTTACGGTCACTTATATCACTACGCAATGATTTTAGATTTGATTTTAACAGTAGATAATCTTCATATGGAATATAAAGATTGGAGACATTTATAAAATAATCAGTACTATCGGTTTCTAATAAGAATGTCATATGAGTTTCATTTTGATATTCAAACTCTGCAAAGCTAGTTTGAACTTTTTTGAGATCTTCTTGATAGTCAAGAAACGTTTGTACATGATTTAATTTCTCTAAAGATTCATTATGAGTTATTGTTGAGTACATAAAGCGTTCTACAGAATGCAATTTCTCATTAACAGAGTCAGCATAAATTTCAATTGAACTACGTAAGTGTACTATATTTTGGTTTTTAATAAAATTTCTGGTTATATTACTCATAGCAATATTGATTAAAATATTTATCAATAGTAGTACAAGCAGAAGTTTAAAGAAAAAATGAATGGAATGTTTTTTTGATAAGTCGTGATTTAATTTCATATACTAGTCTCCTATTAAAATTATAGCACTTTGAAAATATGATATCATGTAACAAAACAGATATGTTTTATTAAGATGTCGGAAAAGTAATAGTTCTTAAAATTAAAAAACTGAAAAATTGATAAACCTAGTCCAAAAAGTTATATTAAGGGAATTCTATATGGTGTAAAATAATCGTAGAAAATCAGATAGGAGGAAAAAAATGAAAGTAGCATCTCAACTTCATAAAATAAAATTAAAGCATAGTATTCCGTTATACATATTACTTTTTCCTTCAATATTGCTATTAATTTTATTTTCCTATATTCCCATGTTGGGATTAATTATCGCATTTAAAGACTACTCACCAGCCAATGGTATCTTTGCTAGTCAGTGGGTAGGATTTAAGTACTTTACTCAATTTTTCTCATCATTCCAATTCGGGACAACTATGTTCAATACATTAAAAATTTCACTTTATAGTATTGTAGTAGGATTCCCCTTGCCTATTATACTAGCTATCATTAGTAATCAGTTAAGAGTTGGGAAATTTAGAAAAATATTTCAAGTAACAACTTACTTACCCCATTTTATCTCTACAATGGTTATGTGTGGGATGATTATCTTATTTTTATCTCCTACTAGTGGTTTGTTAGCGAATGTATTTAAGTCTATTGGAATTACTATTCCAGATTTTTTATCAAAACCTACTAATTTTGCAGGTGTTTATGTTTGGAGTGATGTATGGCAACATATTGGTTGGGATAGTATTATTTATCTAGCAGCGCTTTCTGCAATTGATCCTACATATTATGAGGCTGCAACTATGGATGGTGCCTCTAGATTACAAAAAATTCGGCATATAGAATTACCATTACTTTTGCCGACTGCTATGATTTTACTAATATTAAGAGCAGGTAGTTTATTAAGTGTAGGGTTTGAGAAAGTGTTACTATTACAGAATCCTCTTAATTTAGCAGGAAGTGAGATAATTTCGACCTATGTTTATAAAGTTGGTATGGTGAACTTTCAGTATAGTTATTCGACAGCTATAGGGTTATTTAACACCGTAGTCAATCTAATAATTTTGTTATCTGTTAACTGGTTCTCAAAAAGATATACTAGAACGGGTCTTTTTTAAAGGAAGGAGTGCTTAAAGTGAGATGGTTTCATAAATCAAGAAAAACAAACTCTGAATTATTATTTGATATAGTTACCTATGGTTTAGCAATTTTCCTTATCTTGTTAATTGTTTATCCGTTATGGTTTGTAGTGATTGCATCTTTTAGTAATCCTTCAGATGTTGCAAACGGGAAGGTATGGTTTATTCCAAGAGAATGGAAATTAGATGGATATTTACGTCTTATTCAACAACCTTTATTTTTACGTAGCTATCTAAATACCATTTTATATACTGTTGTTGGTACCTTGGTTGCTTTAGTAGTCAATATTCCAGCTGGTTATGCTTTATCTAGAAAAGAATTAGTTGGTAGAAGGTGGATGAGTATTCTATACATTATTCCTATGTTCGTATCAGGTGGCTTGATTCCTACCTACTTAACAGTAAAGAATGTAGGCTTGATTGATACATTTTGGGTAATGGTAATACCTTTTGCAGTTTCATCATACAATATTATTGTTGCTAGAACTTTCTTTAATAATAGTATTCCAGACGGGATGTGGGAGGCTGCGCAAATTGATGGATGTGGTACAATTCGTTATTTTATTAAGATAGTTGTTCCTTTATCAAAAGCTATTATAGCAGTTATTGGACTTTGGACTGCAGTTGGTATTTGGAATTCGTGGTTTAATGCTTTAATTTATTTAACGAATGAAAATTTGCAACCATTGCAATTAATTTTACGACGTTTACTAATTAGTAATCAAATGTTACAATCGCAAGCAACAGGAGAAGTGGCATCAGATCTTCGTATCAAAGCCGATATGATGAAATATGCAGCAATTGTTATTTCAACCGCTCCGATTATGTTGTTGTATCCCTTTGTTCAAAAATATTTTAATCAAGGCGTAATGATTGGCGCTTTGAAAGAATAGGAGAAAAACATGAAAAATAAATCATTTACATATTTGTTCTTAGGAACAGTTACACTTGCTGGCTTAACAGCCTGTGCAAATTCCAATAATGCGAATACGGATGATAAATCTGGAGAAGATTCTTATAAAATTACGACTGTTCGTTGGTCTGACTGGGGAGAAGATTATCATAAAGGTTTTCTAACAGATTCGGCCAAGGAAGCAGGTATTGATGTTAAATGGGATACACTTGTGGCAGCAGATTGGTCAGATAAGAAATCTGTTTTGGTTGCTAGTGGAGATTTACCAGATGCATTTTTAGGTTCAAATGCTTTTACAGATTCAGAAATTGCTCAGAACCAATCTTTGTTTATTCCATTGGAAGATTTAATCAAGGAAAACATGCCTAATTTAACTAAGGCTATGGAGAAAGAACCTAAGATTAAAGCTATGATTACTTCACCAGATGGTCATATCTACAGCCTACCTAAAAAATTACCGATGCGTCCCACAGTAGCTAATCAGCTATTTATTAATAAAAAGTGGCTAGATAATTTAGGATTAAAGGTTCCAGAAACTTATGATGATTTAGTAAAAGTACTACAAGAATTTAAGGATAAAGATGCGAACGGAAATGGAGACGCTTCTGATGAAATTCCATTCGGAGCAGGAAACTTTGATCCAACATTCTCATATATTCTTCCGTTCAATAATCGTTTAGGTGCAGATAATACGTATGAAATGTCTGTAAAAGATGGAAAACCAGTCTACCTTCGTACAGAAGAAAGTTACAAACAAGGGATTGCAGCAATGCACGAATCTTATAAAAAAGGTTTGATTGATCCGGAAATCTTTACAGAAGATACCTCTATGAGTGTAGCGAAACGTATGGATAAGGGAGTATCTAGAGTAGGTGTTTCTAGTGGTTGGACAGCAGATGCAACGTTTGGCTTACATTCAAGTGAATATATTGCTCTACCTGCTTTAAAAGGTATGGATGGAAAACAATATGTCTTTTCTGACCCAGATCATTATAACTATGGCCGCAATGAAATTTTGATTACAAATAAGAGCAAAAACCCTGCTAAATTATTGAAATGGTTGGATAAACTATATACAGATGAAGCAAGTATTCAGAATTTCTATGGATCATTTGGAATAGCTACTGAAAAGAATGGTGATAAGTTTAAAGTATTACCTCCTAAAGATGGTAAGTCAGCCGATGAGTATGCATGGATCAATTCACTTCGAGATTTTGGACCTAAATATGTAAGCGATGATATCAATAGTCGCGTAGAAATCGATCAAACACAAGGTGATGGATTGAAATTGAAGATGGACCAAGATTTGAAACAGTTTGCGTTGCCGGCTTACCCTAATGTGATTTATTCACAAGAAGAGCTTAACAAATTATCATCAATCTATGTGAGTATTGAATCTTATGTCAAACAACAAGCATCTAAATGGGTAGTTGAAGGTGGCATAGAAAAAGAATGGGACTCATACAAAGAAACTCTTAAGAATATGGGATTGGACGAATTTATGAAGATTCAACAGGAAGCATATAATCGTTACCAAAAAGAAGTAAAAGAGTAATACTTTATATGAACTCTTGGTTGTATAAACAAGGGACTAGCTAATTACAGGAAGCGAGACTGATAACATCAAATTATCTCGCTTCCTTTATTCTAATTTTTAAAGAAATTTGGAAATGTTTTTTAAATAATTTAGGTAATATTTTTGTGCAACTGACATTCTAAAATATAGAGTTAAGACGATTGATTTTATGGAGAATATATTATGCAAAAATTATTTTCATTAGATGGAAAAGTGGTTAGAATTTTAACTTTTTTGACAGATTTAATTATTTTAAATACTCTATTTATTGTTAGTTGTATTCCAATAGTTACAATTGGGGCATCACTAACTTCTCTTACGACAATGTGGTATCGTATTTTAAAAGGTAAAGATACCGATATTACTTATCATTATTTTCGGATCTTTAGACAAAATTTTAAACAATCAACTTTTATTTGGTTGTTTATCCTCCTAATAGAATTACTTTTATATGTGAACTATTGTCTTTGGGGCTATTCAAGTTTATTTTCAGAGTATAGTTTATTGTTAGTGTTGCCCTTTTTATTTGTTATAATACTTTTTATGAGTGTTGTTTTTCCTTATATTGGTCTATTTAAAGATAATCTAAAAAATAGTATTATAAATAGCGTATTAATTTGTATTTTAAATCCAATGCAAGCTATCATTTTGGTTTTATTTAATATTTCTGTACTGTATATGAGTTTTAGTAGTCCAGAACGAGTTTTAACAGCTATTTACGTATTTACATTTGGAGGATTTGCTTTTTGTGGATTGATGAATGTAATGGTAACGAATAAAATGTTTGATAAAGTAAAGAGATTTAATAAAAGGAGGGAAACAAATTGAAAATTTTTAAGGGAGAATTTTATCGAATCTCTGTATTAACAGACAAGTTAGTAAGGTTAGAATATTCTCAAACTGGAAATTTTGAGGATAGAACGACACAACTTATCTATAATAGAGATTTTGGCCAAGTTTCGTTAGATTATATCGAGACATCAAACGTACTAGATATTATGACGGACTATTTTCATTTGCACTTTCATAAAGGAGAATTTAACGCCGAAAATTTATTTATAGAATTAAAAGGAAATTTTGCCGTATATGGTAGTCGCTGGTATTTTGGTGAATCTATTGAAACGTTAAAAGGAACAGCTCGGACTCTGGATAAGGCAGATGGCGCAATCCCGTTAGAAGATGGGATTATTAGTCGAAATGGTATTGCCTTACTGGATGATTCTCAAGGATTTATTTGGGATGGACAGTCTGGTTATATTGAGAGAGAAAATCAAATTGACCTCTATTTCTTTGCCTATGGGCATGATTATAGAGGAGCAATCAGAGACTTTTACCATTTGACTGGCTCAACACCCTTGTTGCCAAGATATGCTTTAGGTAATTGGTGGAGTAGGTATTGGCCTTATACGTCGGATGAATACTTGAATTTAATAGACAGATTTAAAACAGAGAAAATTCCATTGTCTATCGGTGTGTTAGATATGGATTGGCATATAACTGAAATTCCATCCCGTTTTGGAAGTGGCTGGACAGGATATAGTTGGAATAGAAACTTAATACCTAATCCAGAACAGTTATTGCAACAACTTCATGATAGAAAGTTAAAACTCTCCTTAAATGTCCATCCTGCTGATGGTATACGGGCTTATGAAGAAGCTTATCCTCAAGTAGCAAAACGATTGGGGTTAAATGTAGAACTTGAAGAACCTGCTATTTTTGATTTTTTTAATCCATCTTTTAGAGAATCCTACTTTAAAGATGTTCATTATAAGTTAGAAAAGCAGGGAGTAGATTTTTGGTGGATTGACTGGCAACAAGGGACACAAGGCATGTTGGATCCACTATGGCTTTTAAACCATTATCACTATCAGGATAGTTGTAAAAATTCAGAAGGTGGCTTGATTTTATCAAGATATGCAGGTCCTGGTAGTCACCGCTACCCTGTTGGTTTTTCAGGGGATACTATTATTAGTTGGAATTCCTTAAGATTTCAACCTTATTTTACAGCGACAGCATCTAATATCGGTTATAGTTGGTGGAGTCATGATATCGGTGGGCACATGCTGGGGGATTATGACGAAGAGCTACAAACTAGATGGCTACAGTTTGGCGTTTTTAGTCCGATTACTCGATTACATAGTTCTAGAAGTCCCTTCAATAGTAAAGAACCTTGGTTTTTTTCAGAAACAACATCTAAGATTATGAAGAAATACCTTCGTTTGAGACATCAGATGATTCCATATCTATATACCATGAATGTAAAGACACACGAGGAAGGTGCCCCATTAATCAGCCCAATGTACTATTTCTACCCAGAGAATGATGAGAGCTATAATGTTCCAAACCAATACTTTTTTGGAACAGAATTGATGGTGGCTCCCGTTGTAGAAAAGATGGATTTGGCATTCCAATCTGCAAAAGTGGATGTATGGTTCCCTGAAGGTGAATGGTATGACTTTTTTTCAGAGAAAAAATACACAGGTGGTGTGAACTTAAGTGTTTATAGAGACATCTCGACTATTCCTGTGTTTGCCAAAAGTGGTGCAATCATTCCCTTGGTTGGTTCTGAGATAGATATGGGTGTTGATTTACCTGAAGTTGTAGATTGGTATGTATTCCCAGGAAAACAACATTCTTTTGAGATGATTGAAGATCAAAATGGTCAAAGATATAAAACAAGATTATCGATTGATTGGGAAATGGGCGTGGTAGAGTTAGCATTACAAGGAGATTCTAGTATCCTTCCAAGCAATAGAAGGCATAGAATTCATTTTAAAGGAACGAATGTGTCTATCATTGAATTGCCAAATAAGAATACCATAGCTAGATTTGAATGTAAAGATAATAAAACAACATCTCTAAATGACGAAGTTTTTAGACTACTAAAGACGGCTTCTCTTCCATATGAATTAAAAGATCGATTGTTAAATCAATTCATCAATGCTAAAAATTCTCATGACTTAATGAATATCTTGCATCATCAGGATAAGGAATTGAGAGGCCGTTTATTGGAAATAATATTTACTAGCCAAAACTAATTGAGCCATTTCGTACACAATTTCTATTCTTTAAGTGCTAATTATTTATTTTTTAATGTGTAATAGTTTTACATCTCTATGCTTATTGACTTGTCTTTTAGTAATTACAAGTTTGGCATAGGGATGTTTTTATGATTTTAAAGACTTTTTGTCCAGCCTCTTTTTTAAACTAAACAAGAGCAAATTTTTAAAGGTAATTTCTCAAAGTAACTTCCACTTGTCTGACCGAAGTGGAAGTTAGTCGGAAAGGGATTTTTATGGTGGAATTAATACTCTTCGAAAATCTCTTCAAACCACGTCAGCGTCGCCTTACCATACTCAAGTACAGCTTGTGGCTAGCTTCCTAGTTTGCTTTTTGATTTTCATTGAGTATAAGTATGAGATGTTTGATCTTTTCAGAAAATTTTCTAAAAGAAACAGAATTCGTTTGACATTTGTTTGAAAATTCTGTAAAATGAATTATTATATCGTTTAAGGAGAATATATATGGAAAAACAGAAAACATTTTTTGGACATCCTATTGGCTTGTCCACCCTCTTCTTTACAGAGATGTGGGAACGCTTTTCTTACTATGGGATGCGAGCTATCCTACTTTACTATATGTACTATAGTGTGCAAGATGGTGGGTTGGGAATGGATAAGACCACCGCTGCCTCGGTTATGGCGATTTATGGCTCGCTGGTATTTTTGTCCTCGGTTGTCGGTGGGTTTGTCAGTGACCGTATTTTAGGAAGCCGTAAGACCGTCTTTTACGGTGGGATTCTGATTATGCTAGGGCATATTGCTTTGGCAACACCTTTTGGACAAGTGGCTCTCTATCTTTCTATTGCCTTGATTATCTTTGGTACTGGATTTTTAAAACCTAATATCTCAGATATGGTTGGGGGAATTTATGAGAAAGAGGATGATAGACGGGATGCAGGATTTAGTATCTTTGTCTTTGGTATTAACTTAGGTGCCTTCGTTGCCCCTTATCTAGTGGGTTATCTAGGTCAGGAAGTCAATTTCCACCTAGGTTTCTCATTAGCTGCCATTGGGATGTTCTTTGGTCTTGTGAAATATGTTTTAGATGGGAAGAAATACCTGCCTGAATCAAGTCTTTACCCTACTGATCCACTTTCACAGAAGGAGCAGCAGACCTTGATTAAACGCTTGCTGATTACACTTGTCATGGTTATTCTGGTGGTTATAGGTTTAGTCTTTACTCACCAATTTAATGTGGATATGATTGTTAATATCTTTACAGTGATTGCGGTAATCATTCCAATCTACTATTTCTTCAAAATTTTATCTAGTCAGAAAATAACTGCCACTGAGAGATCCCGAGTATTTGCCTATATTCCTCTATTTATCGCTGGAGTACTATTCTGGTCTATTGAGGAGCAGGGTTCTGTTGTTCTCGCTCTATTTGCGGATGATCAAACTCGACTCTACTTTAATGTATTTGGGAATCAGATTCATTTCCCATCTAGCTTTTTCCAAAGTATCAATCCACTTTTCATTATGATTTATGTGCCAATTTTTGCTTGGTTGTGGGGGAAAATGGGTAACAAGCAACCGTCCTCTTCTAAGAAATTTGCTTACGGTTTATTTGCGGCAGGTCTATCCTTCTTGTGGATGATGTTACCAGGGATGCTCTTTGGGGTAGATGTTAAGGTCAGTCCTTTCTGGTTGATTATGAGTTGGGCTATTGTGATTGTGGGGGAAATGTTGATTTCGCCTATTGGTCTATCAGTCACTACTAAGCTAGCACCAAAATCCTTCCAAGCACAAATGATGTCTATTTGGTTCTTGAGTAATGCTGCTGCTCAAGCTATCAATGCTCAAATTGTAAAATTTTATACAAGCGAAACTGAAGTCGCTTACTATGGAATTGTTGGAGGAATTACGATTGTATTCAGTATTATCTTACTCTTCTACGTTCCACGTATTGAAAAACTAATGTCTGGTATCAAATAGAGAAAAACTGGAATTGCCATACGGATTCTAAAAGTTAGATCAATTAGTTATTCAAAGGATTTAGTTCTGTATTGTATAGGGCTAGGTCCTTTTAGTTTGATTAATACTCTTCGAAAATCAAATTCAAACCGCGTCAACGTCGCCTTGCCGTACTCAAGTACAGCCTGCGGCTAGTTTCCTAGTTTGCTCTTTGATTTTCATTGAGTATAAAACTCACGATGTTTCTGATATTCCTAGTAGACATTTGTCAACTTTTTTTATATAATAAAACTAAACCAAAGTGGTTGAGTTTTAAAAATATAAGTTCAACTATCGATTAGTCTTTCTAAGGGAGATATTCTCCATTAAAGCATACAATAGGAGGTGAAGTATGTATCAACCAGAAAAACTCAAGGCTCGCAGGAAAGAGTTGAAATTGACACAGAAAGAAATTGCAGAGAAGCTTGGGATTAGCTTTCAGGCTTATTCAGCTTGGGAACGTGGAATCAAGGAACCGTCCCAGGAGAAGGTTGCTCAACTAGAGAACATTTTAAAAGTAGCAAAAGGCTATTTCACCCAAATTGAGATTGTCCGTCTCTACAATAGCCTCTCCAAGCAAGGGAAGGAAAAGGTTGTTCTCTATGCTCGCAATCTGGCTCAAGAAGAACAAGGACAGAAGGTGACGACCATGCCAGAGCGCCTCTACGAGTACCGTGTCTACGAACGCATGTCAGCAGGTATTGGAGCTTCGGTCTACGATGATCAGAATTTTGATACTGTTTACTTTAATAAGGAGTTGGCCCATGATTTTGCGTCCTGGGTGGCTGGGGACTCCATGGAACCTAAATATCAAAATGGATCAGTAGCTCTGATTAGAGAGACAGGATTTGACTATGATGGGGCGGTTTATGCAGTGGTTTGTAACAGCCAAACCTATATCAAACGGGTTTATCGGGAGGAAGATGGCTTGCGTCTGGTCTCTATCAATCCTAAATACAAGGACATTTTCATTTCCTATGAGGAAGATCCTCGTATTGTAGGGATTATCGTTGGGAATTTTGTGCCGATGGAGGGTTAGCCTATGGGCTACTTTGATTATTCCAGAGAGCCCAAAAGTGACATTGCCTTTGTCGATATGAAATCCTTTTATGCCAGCGTTGAGTGTGTGAAAAGGGGCTTGCATCCGCTGAAGACTTCGCTTTGTGTCATGAGTCGAGCAGATAATTCTACTGGTCTGATTCTAGCTTCCTCTCCCATGTTTAAGAAGATTTTTGGCAAGTCCAATGTTGGTCGGGCCTATGATTTGCCTTTTGATATCAAAACGCGCAGATTCTCCTATTACAATGCTCGAAAACAAGGGTTACCTACCGACTCGGACTATGTTCGCTTCATCGAAGATTGGGCTCAAGTGACCTTGATTGTGCCTCCTCGGATGGATGAGTACATAGCGGTCAATATGGAAATCCAGCGAATCTTTCAAAACTATGGTAGCCTAGATGATATTTATCCCTACTCTATCGATGAGGGCTTTATTGACCTGACTAGTTCGCTCAACTACTTCATCCCGGACAAGAGTCTCTCTCGCAAAGACAAGCTGGATCTGCTTTCTGCCCGCATTCAGAGGGATATTTGGAGGCAGACAGGTGTTTACTCTACAGTGGGCATGTCCAATGCCAATCCCTTACTGGCCAAGTTGGCTCTGGACAATGAGGCCAAACACACCCCGACCATGAGGGCTAATTGGTCTTACCAAGATGTGGAAGAGAAAGTTTGGGCCATTCCCAAGATGACGGACTTTTGGGGGATTGGCAGGCGGATGGAGAAACGCTTGAATGCCTTGGGGATTTTTTCCATCAAAGAATTGGCTACCAGCAATCCAGACCAGCTACAGAAAGTTCTCGGTCAGGCTGGTCTGCGTTTGTGGTTTCATGCTAATGGGATTGATGAGAGCAATGTTCATAAGCCCTATAAAGCCAAGTCCCAAGGTTTGGGAAATTCTCAAATCTTACCTAGAGACTACGTGAAGCTACGGGATATCGAAATTATTCTTCGAGAAATGGCGGAGCAGGTGGCTATTAGACTGAGAAGGGCGGGAAAGAAAACAACCCTTGTTTCTATCTATCTTGGTTTCTCTAAACAGGAAGTCAGACCGTCTATACACACACAAATGAAGGTCGAACCGACCAATAATACAGCTGTCTTAACGGACTATGTTTTGAAGCTGTTTCATAATAAATACACTTCTGGAGCGGTCAGAAGTGTCGGAGTCAACTATTCAGGATTTGTGGATGAGTCCTTTGGTTTGATTTCCCTCTTTGATGATGTTGACAAGTTAGAAAAAGAAGAAAGGCTCCAGACGGCTATTGACTCCATTCGGGAAGAATTTGGTTTTACTTCTCTCTTAAAAGCCAATGCACTGGAAGAAGCCTCTCGGAGTCTTGCTAGAAGCAAGCTGATTGGGGGCCATTCTGCTGGAGGATTAGATGGATTAAAATGATCGATCGTTCTTATTTACCCTTTCAATCCGCGCGAGATTATCAAGATCCAGGTATGCAGAAGTGGATGGGATTTTACCTTTCAGAACACACCAGTTCGCTCAGTGAAGAAAAAAATCGGGTTGATTTTTCGACGGATTTGACTCTAGATGAGAAGTTACACTTACTTTCTCAGCTTTATGTTGGCCAACTGAAGGGAAGTTTTGTGGTCAAGGAAAAGAAGCAGAAAGCCACTATCATCGGTGAGGTGAGAGAGTTATCCTCCAAATCTTTATCTATCAGAACAAGCGAGGGATATAGCCTGATAGAGCTTGCAGATATCCTAGAAATTAGACTGTGGGAGGACGAAGTGTATGACTAGAAAAGAGTTGTATGAAAACAAACTGCAGATGGATTATTTTTCAGATGACTATATTCGTTTTGAAGAGGATTTTCAAAAATACTCTGCCATGAATGTACCTCTGACTTTCTTGATTGATGACATCCTACGCACCATGGCGCTGAATCAGAAAAATTACTTTGTCCTAAACAAGGAGAATGCTAAGGATGGGAGGGAGCATCGCTTTTATTTTAGGGTAGTAACGGAAAAAGAGTGCCCCAGAAATAGAACCTATGCATATACTGGGGTTAAAAATAGTAGTCAGTAGAGGGTTGTTTGCTGTAAATGTATCATTTTTATAACACTTCATGTTTCATATCATGGGGTGTTTTTCTATTTAAATCAAAGCTAATCAAAAAATCTCACTATTCATTAGGCTAAAGGAGACCTAATCATAGTGAGATTGTGAAATTATAGTAGGTTTTGTATAGCCTCTTCAATTTGTTTTGGGTCTGTTTTGGAAGAGAAACGTTCAAATACCTGTCCATCTCGACCGATGAGAAACTTAGCGAAATTCCATTCGATTCGTTTTCCTAGTGGGCCAGATTTCTGGTCTTTCAACCAAACGAAGAGAGGGTCTGCTTCCTTACCGTTGACCTTGATCTTGGCAAAGCGTGGGAAAGTGGTTTGATAGTTTAGGCTACAGAAGTTGTTGATTTCCTCTGCGCTGCCGGGTGCTTGTCCCATAAACTGATTGCAAGGGAAGTCTAAAATCTCAAATCCCTGATCTTGATAGCGGTCATAGAGTTCTTGGAGTCCTTGGTACTGGGGCGTTAAACCACATCCGGTAGCAGTGTTGACGATCAAGAGAACCTGACCACGATAGGCATCTAATGGGGTTTCTTGATTATCTTGGTTTAAGACTAAAAAATCGTAGATTGAGGTCATTGTTTGCTTTTCTCTTTCTGCTTGGTATTTTTAGGAGTTTTTTCCTCCTGTAGGGATAGAAATCCGTAGGTCAGGGTTCCAAAAATGCTGCCGATAATCAGGCCATACATCAGTAAAGGAACACTTTTATCGAATTGCATGAGCAACTTCACAAAATCTGGAAGGGACATCTGCTGAACGAAGACTTTATGAAAGATGAGTAGGGTAAAGAGGCCGATCTGAAGGCCAATAAACACCACCCAGCTTCGGAATTTGATTTGGCTCTTGCTGTAGGTTTTGAGGATGATTTCTGACTTGTCATCTTTTTCCAGATGGAGTTCTTTGACGGCTCTTTGAGTTTTTAAAGTAATGAAATAAATCAGACCAAAGAAAACGTAGGGCATGGCATAGCGAACGGCTTCTATGAAGCGTCCAAATAACAGATAAAACAAGAAGAGGAAGAAGGAAGAATAAACGATTTGGACCATGGAACGGGCACAAGCCTTGTAGATAATCTCTTGCCGACATTCATCAAAAGGGCCTTGGATGTGAAAGAGATTTCGAAGTAGGCGAGTGGTTAAGTCTTCTTTTTTCATGCTGGTAACCTCCTAAATGAGCGGTTTTACTGACTTTCTTTTACGAATTGATAGAGATAATAAAGATAAGTGATAGAAGAAAGGCTAGCGATAGTCAGCAGTAAATAATATTTCCAATCGCTTGAGATGAGCATCAGTTGTGGAAAAGATAGAATCATAAAGTATAGTGCTAAGTTGAGTATGCGCGTTTTTTGGGAGTCAATCTTTAGATAAGTCAGTCCTTTGTTAAGGGCTGGAATAAAGACTAGCCCGAGGAATATCTCGCTGATTGGCAAGTTCCCTGAAATGATGATGAAGATGAGCAGAGAACTGAACAAAATATGATAGGTAAGTAAAGTTAGTAATGATTTCATAGGTACCTCCTAATCCTGGTCTTTTTTAGCTCTTGCAATACGAAGTGAGTCGACAATATGTATCATCACTCCGAAAAAGAAAGCTCCCAGTATAGTTTTAAAAATATGTTTTGTATTTAGAAGAGAACTGATAAAATTTGGATTTTCACTTGTTAGGGTATCAATGGGTGGAATTATAAAAAACATCCATAGACCAAAGAACAAACCTGCTTTCAGACCAGAATAAGGTAACTGTTTCTTTTCTTTTTTCATGAGTTTCCTCCTAATCATTATCCTGATCTTTCTTGGCTTTTGCAATGCGACGGGAGATGAGGAACTGTATGCTTGCCCCGAAGAAGATAGAACCGAGAATGCTTGATACACCATTTCTTATAGTGAGAAGAGACTGAAAATAGTCCTGACCTTCACCTATGAGTATATCGAGAAGAGGAGTTATAAAAAATATCCATAGACCAAAGAACAAACCTGCTTTCAGACCTGGGTAGCGAAGTTGCTTACTTTCTTTCTCACTCAGCATATCTGGTTCAATAGTTGTAATCCCTGTTTTTTTCATTTGGTAGGTGACATAGCCAGCAGCGATGAGGGCAATCACTAAAATCAGAGGAGGATAGATTAGAGCCACTTCTTGAGGATATTTATAGGCCAGAAGGAGTGGAATAAGATTTCCGAAAATCATCAGATAAAAGAGGATGATAAAGACTTGGTTACCTATACGGTCTGCCTCGCGTCGCTTGTATTCGTCAAGTGGATCAGAAATACCGTATGTGCGCTTGATCAGTTTTTCCGTGAAGGTTTCTTTTTTCATAAGTTGGCTCCTTTTTAAAAATCATCCTCCCAAAAGAGACTGTTGAGGTCAGTTTGGAGGCTGCGGGCGAGATTGAGACAGAGTTCCAGAGTTGGGTTGTACTTGTCGTTTTCAATCATATTGATGGTTTGTCTCGAGACACCGATATCCTTGGCGAGTTCGAGCTGGGAAATACCCAGTTCCTTGCGAAATTCTTTCACACGATTCATCTGTTCTCCTTTCTGATTTGTGTCGTATATATTTGACTATATTATATTCTTCTATAGAGCGAATGTCAAGCATATTTGACATATTTCTTAAAGAAATCTTACTTGTTTTTGGTCTATTTGTCTGACTAGTGCAAGCTGGTCGGATTTGTGGTAAAATAGATAAGATATGACAAAAGAATTTCATCATGTAACGGTCTTACTCCACGAAACGATTGATATGCTCGACGTAAAGCCTAACGGTATCTACGTTGATGCGACTTTGGGTGGAGCAGGCCACAGCGAATATTTATTAAGTAAATTAAGTGAAAAAGGCCATCTCTATGCCTTTGACCAAGACCAGAATGCCATTGACAATGCGCAAAAACGCTTGGCACCTTACATTGAAAAGGGAATGGTGACTTTTATCAAGGATAACTTCCGTCATTTACAGGTACGTTTGCGCGAAGCTGGCGTTCAAGAAATTGATGGAATTTGTTATGACTTGGGAGTGTCTAGTCCTCAGCTGGATCAGCGTGAGCGCGGTTTTTCTTATAAAAAGGATGCACCACTGGACATGCGGATGAATCAAGATGCGAGTCTGACAGCCTATGAAGTGGTGAACCACTATGACTATCATGACTTGGTTCGTATTTTCTTCAAGTATGGCGAGGACAAATTCTCTAAACAGATTGCGCGTAAGATTGAACAAGCACGTGAAGTGAAGCCAATTGAGACAACGACTGAGTTGGCTGAGATTATCAAGTCTGCTAAACCTGCCAAGGAGCTCAAGAAGAAGGGCCATCCTGCCAAACAGATCTTCCAGGCTATTCGGATTGAAGTCAATGATGAACTGGGGGCGGCAGATGAATCTATCCAGCAGGCTATGGAGATGTTGGCTCTAGATGGTAGAATCTCAGTGATTACTTTTCATTCATTAGAAGACCGCTTGACCAAGCAATTGTTCAAGGAAGCTTCAACGGTGGAAGTTCCCAAAGGCTTGCCTTTCATCCCAGATGATCTCAAGCCCAAGATGGAATTGGTGTCCCGTAAGCCAATCTTGCCAAGTGCAGAAGAATTAGAAGCCAATAACCGCTCGCACTCAGCTAAGTTGCGCGTGGCCAGAAAAATTCACAAGTAAGAGGAAAAAATGGTAGATAAGAAAGAAACAACCAGTCAATTCTTGCAGAGTCGTATAAAAAAATTCTCCCGTGTGGAGAAGGCTTTTTATCTTTCCATTGCGTTTACAGCTCTCGTTTTGGCGCTTAGTATTATCTTTATGCAGACTCGACTCCTACAAGTACAAAATGATCTGACAAGAATCAATGCGCAGATAGAGGAGAAAAAGACAGAGTTGGATGATGCCAAACAAGAGGTAAATGAATTGTTGAGGGCAGAACGCTTGAAAGAAATCGCAAATTCTAAGGACTTAAAATTGAATAACGAGAATATTCGATCAGCGGAGTAAGATATGAAGTGGACAAAAAGAATAACCCGATTTGCGATTAGAAACCGTAAATCTCCAGCAGAAAACCGTAAAATAGTGGGGAAGTACATCAGCTTGTTAGCTGTCGTACTTTTCGCTGTCTTTTTGGTCAATTTTGCTGTAATTATCGGGAGTGGTAGTAAATTTGGAACGGATCTAGTCAAAGAGGCTAAGAAAGTTCACCAAATAACCCGTACAGTCCCTGCCAAACGTGGGACTATTTATGACCGAAATGGAGTCCCGATTGCTGAGGACGCAACCTCCTATAATGTTTATGCTGTTATTGATAAAAAATACAAATCAGCAACGGGTAAAATTCTTTATGTAGAAGATGCCCAGTTTAATAAGGTAGCAGAGGTCTTCCATAAGTATTTGGATATGGATGAGGCTTATGTTAAAGAACAATTGTCTCAACCGAATCTGACTCAAGTTTCTTTTGGTGCCAAAGGAAATGGGATTACCTATGCCAATATGATGGCTATTAAAAAGGATCTAAAAGACGCTAGTGTTGAAGGGATTGACTTTACAACTAGTCCTAACAGAAGCTATCCAAATGGACAATTTGCTTCTAGTTTTATTGGTTTAGCTCAACTCCATGAAAATGAAGATGGAAGCAAGAGTTTGCTGGGAACTTCTGGTATGGAGAGTTCCTTGAATACTATTCTCGCAGGGAAAGACGGTATTATTACCTATGAAAAAGATCGTCTGGGTAATATTGTCCCTGGAACTGAACAAGTGTCCCAGCAAACGGTAGATGGCAAGGATGTTTATACGACTATTTCTAGCACCCTTCAGTCCTTCATGGAAACACAGATGAATGTTTTTCAAGAAAAAGTAAAAGGCAAGTATATGACGGCTACCTTGGTTAGTGCTAAAACGGGGGAAATTCTTGCAACGACGCAGAGACCAACCTTTGATGCCGATACTAAGGAAGGACTTACCAAGGACTTTGTTTGGCGTGATATCCTTTATCAAAGTAACTATGAGCCAGGGTCAACCATGAAGGTCATGACGCTCGCTGCTGCTATTGACAATAATACTTTCCCAGGAGGAGAAGTCTTCAATAGTAGTGAATTAAAAATAGCAGATGTGACGATTCGAGATTGGGACGTTAATGAAGGTTTGACTGGCGGTGGTATGATGACCTTCTTGCAAGGTTTTGCTCACTCAAGTAACGTTGGGATGACGCTTCTTGAGCAAAAGATGGGGGACACTACTTGGCTAGATTACCTCAATCGTTTCAAATTTGGAGTGCCGACTCGTTTTGGTATGAGTGATGAGTATGCTGGGCAATTACCTGAGGACAATATCGTTAATATTGCCATGAGTTCCTTCGGTCAAGGTATTTCAGTGACACAGACGCAAATGATTCGTGCCTTTACGGCTATTGCCAATGATGGAGTCATGCTAGAGCCTAAATTTATCAGTGCCTTATATGACCCAAATGACCAATCTGTTCGGAAATCTCAAAAAGAGATTGTAGGAAATCCTGTTTCCAAAGATGCAGCCAGTCTAACTCGAACCAACATGGTTTTGGTAGGAACGGATCCAGTTTATGGAACCATGCATAACCACAGCACAGGCAAGCCAACTGTAACTGTTCCTGGTCAAAATGTAGCTCTCAAGTCTGGTACAGCCCAGATTGCCGATGAGAAAAATGGAGGTTACTTGGTTGGTACGACCAATTACATTTTTTCAGCAGTATCGATGAACCCTGCTGAAAATCCTGATTTTATCCTCTATGTGACGGTTCAACAGCCTGAGCATTATTCAGGTATTCAGTTGGGGGAATTTGCCAATCCTATCTTGGAAAGAGCAGTGGCTATGAAAGATTCCCTTAACCTCCAATCTACCGCTAAAACGTTAGAACAGGTAACCAATCAAAGCGCTTATGCCATGCCTAGCATCAAGGATATTTCACCTGGTGATTTGGCGGAAGCCTTACGTCGCAATATTGTGCAACCAATCGTTGTAGGAACAGGAACAAAGATTAAAGAATCATCTGTAGAAGAAGGGACCAATCTTGCACCTAACCAGCAAGTTCTCCTCTTATCTGATAAAGCAGAGGAAGTTCCAGATATGTATGGTTGGACAAAAGCAACCGCAGAAACTTTTTCTAAGTGGTTAAATATAGAACTTGAATTTGAAGGTTCAGGCTCTATTGTGCAGAAGCAAGATGTTCGTGCTAATACAGCTATCAAGGGCATTAAAAAAATTACATTAACTTTAGGAGACTAATATGTTTATTTCCATCAGTGCTGGAATTGTGACATTTTTACTAACTTTAGTAGGAATTCCGGCCTTTATCCAATTTTATAGAAAGGCGCAAATTACAGGCCAGCAGATGCATGAAGATGTCAAACAGCATCAGGCAAAAGCTGGGACGCCAACTATGGGGGGACTTGTTTTCCTCATTGCTGCAGTTGTAGTGAGTTTCCTCGTTGCTCTTTTTTCAAAACAATTGACCAATAATGTGGGAATGATTTTGTTCATCTTGGTCCTTTATGGACTTGTCGGATTTTTAGATGACTTTCTCAAGGTCTTTCGTAAAATCAATGAGGGGCTGAATCCTAAGCAAAAATTGGCTCTTCAGCTTCTAGGTGGGGTCGTTTTCTACCTTTTCTATGAGCGCGGTGGCGATATGCTTTCAGTCTTTGGTTACCAAGTGCATCTAGGGATTTTCTATATTGTCTTCGCCCTTTTCTGGCTAGTGGGTTTTTCAAACGCAGTCAACTTGACAGACGGCATTGACGGTCTAGCTAGTATTTCTGTAGTCATCAGCTTGTCTGCTTATGGAGTTATTGCCTATGTGCAAGGTCAGATGGATGTCCTTCTAGTGATTCTTGCCATGATTGGTGGTTTACTTGCTTTCTTTGTCTTTAACCACAAGCCTGCCAAGGTCTTTATGGGAGATGTGGGAAGTTTGGCTCTAGGTGGAATGCTGGCAGCTATCTCAATGGCCCTCCACCAAGAATGGACTCTCTTGATTATCGGAATTGTTTATGTCTTTGAAACAACTTCAGTCATGATGCAAGTCAGTTACTTCAAAATGACTGGTGGCAAACGTATTTTCCGTATGACGCCTGTGCATCACCATTTTGAGCTTGGAGGATTGTCTGGTAAAGGAAATCCTTGGAGCGAGTGGAAGGTTGACTTCTTCTTTTGGGGAGTGGGACTTCTAGCAAGTCTCCTGACCCTAGCAATTTTATATTTGATGTAAGAATGGCACCCTGACGTTTCAGGGTGTTTTTGCATTCTAAAAAATATTGGTCAATTAAAGTCAAATCTCTTGACCTTTTCTGACTAATGTAGTATATTATGAACGTAAGGTAAATGAAAGCCTTACGTGAACACTTATTTAAAGTAAAATAGAAAGAGGTGGGGTCTATGTTTAATCTAGAAATCTTCAGAAGTAAAGATAGTCTACTCCTGCTTGAAAAAGAAAAACCAGAAATAGTACCTAGAGTAGCGATTTAGCTAGTCTAAATTTTTTAAAACAAAGGTCAAAGATAGTCAATATCAGTAATTATAACTAAGTAAACAAAAAGAGGTAAAAAATATGAACAACAACTTTAATAATTTTAACAACATGGACGATTTATTTAACCAATTGATGGGTGGTATGCGAGGATACAGTTCTGAAAACCGTCGCTACTTGATTAATGGACGTGAAGTGACACCTGAGGAATTTGCTCATTATCGTGCAACTGGTCAATTGCCAGGAAATGCAGAAACTGATGGACAAATGCCACAACATACGTCAGGTATGAAACAAGACGGTGTCCTTGCTAAACTAGGTCGAAATTTGACAGCAGAAGCGCGTGAGGGCAAGTTGGATCCTGTTATCGGACGAAACAAGGAAATTCAAGAAGCATCTGAAATCCTTTCACGCCGTACCAAGAACAATCCTGTACTTGTCGGAGATGCAGGTGTTGGTAAGACAGCCGTTGTCGAAGGCCTAGCACAAGCTATTGTGAATGGCGATGTTCCTGCTGCTATCAAGAATAAGGAAATTATTTCCATTGACATCTCAGGTCTTGAGGCTGGTACTCAATACCGTGGTAGCTTTGAAGAAAACGTTCAAAACCTAGTAAATGAAGTGAAAGAAGCAGGGAATATCATCCTCTTCTTTGATGAAATTCACCAAATCCTCGGTGCTGGATCTACTGGAGGTGACAGTGGTTCTAAAGGACTTGCGGACATTCTCAAGCCGGCCCTCTCTCGTGGTGAATTGACCGTTATTGGAGCGACAACTCAAGACGAATACCGTAACACCATCTTGAAGAATGCAGCTCTTGCTCGTCGTTTCAACGAAGTCAAGGTCAATGCTCCTTCAGCAGAGGATACCTTTAAAATCCTTCAAGGAATTCGTGACCTTTATCAACAACACCACAATGTCATCTTGCCAGACGAGGTTTTGAAAGCAGCAGTGGATTATTCTGTTCAGTATATTCCTCAACGTAGTTTGCCCGATAAGGCTATTGACCTTGTCGATGTAACGGCAGCTCACTTGGCAGCTCAACATCCTGTAACAGATGTACATGCTGTTGAACGGGAAATCGAGGCAGAAAAAGACAAGCAAGAAAAAGCAGTTGAAGCAGAAGATTTTGAAGCAGCCCTAAACTATAAAACACGCATTGCAGAATTGGAAAAGAAAATCGAAAACCACACAGAAGATATGAAAGTGACTGCAAGTGTCAACGATGTGGCTGAATCTGTAGAACGAATGACGGGTATTCCAGTGTCACAAATGGGAGCGTCAGACATCGAACGTTTGAAAGATATGGCTCATCGCTTGCAAGACAAGGTTATCGGTCAAGACAAGGCAGTTGAAGCAGTGGCTCGTGCTATCCGTCGAAACCGTGCTGGTTTTGATGAAGGCAATCGCCCAATCGGTAGCTTCCTCTTTGTAGGACCAACTGGGGTTGGTAAGACAGAACTTGCTAAACAATTGGCTCTCGATATGTTTGGAACCAAGGACGCGATTATCCGTTTGGATATGTCTGAATACAGTGATCGCACAGCCGTTTCTAAGCTAATTGGTACAACAGCAGGCTATGTGGGTTATGATGACAATAGCAATACCTTAACGGAACGTGTTCGTCGCAATCCTTACTCTATCATTCTCTTGGATGAAATTGAAAAGGCTGATCCTCAAGTAATCACCCTACTCCTTCAGGTCTTGGATGACGGTCGTTTGACAGATGGTCAAGGAAATACGGTGAATTTCAAGAATACTGTCATTATCGCGACCTCAAATGCTGGATTTGGCTATGAAGCCAACTTGACAGAAGATGCGGATAAACCAGAATTGATGGAACGTTTGAAGCCATTCTTCCGTCCAGAGTTCCTTAACCGCTTTAACGCAGTTATCGAGTTCTCACACTTGACCAAGAAAGACCTTTCTAAGATTGTGGACTTGATGTTGGCTGAAGTCAACCAAACCTTGGCTAAGAAAGACATTGACTTGGTGGTCAGTCAAGCGGCTAAAGACTATATCACAGAAGAAGGCTATGACGAAGTTATGGGTGTTCGCCCTCTCCGTCGCGTGGTTGAACAAGAAATTCGTGATAAGGTAACAGACTTCCACTTGGATCATCTAGATGTCCAACATTTGGAAGCCGATATGGAAGATGGTGGTTTAGTTATTCGTGAAAAAGCCTATACTCTTCGAAAATCAAATTCAAACCACGTCAACGTCGCCTTGCCGTACTCAGGTACAGCCTGCAGCTAGTTTCCTAGTTTGCTCTTTGATTTTCATTGAGTATAAGACAAAATTTTGAAAATAAAAAAGAAGGAACCAGCTGAAAAAACTGGTTCCTTTTTTACGTTTAAATTACATGACGCTCAAAGGCATCATCTGAAATTCCTTGTTCCAAGATGAGTTTCGCCCATTCTTTGGCAGAAAAGAGACTGTGGTCCTTGTAGTTTCCGCAAGATTCGATGGTTGTTCCAGGGACATCTTCCCAAGTAGTAGTTTCAGCGATTTCCTTGAGCGAATCCTTGATAACAGCTGCAATCTCGGCGCTAGTATGGCGTCCCCACATAATCATGTGGAAACCTGTACGGCAGCCAAATGGCGAACAGTCAATCATACCGTCAATGCGGGTACGGATGAGTTTTGCCAAGAGGTGCTCGATAGTGTGAAGGCCGGCAGTAGGGATTGAGTCTTCGTTTGGTTGCACCAAGCGAATATCATAATTGGAGATGATGTCTCCTTTTGGCCCTGTTTCTTCCCCAATCAAGCGAACATAAGGTGCTTTAACAATGGTGTGGTCAAGTTCAAAACTTTCAACAATAACTTCTTTTGACATGGTAAATCCTTTCAGTTTTCTCTTTTTATTATAACATAAAGGATGCTATTGAGACAGAGAGAAAACCTCTCCGAGGGTGGAGAGGCTCAAATCTTTACTTACGATACAAGCGATCGTATTGGTAGTAAGGGTCAAAGGTAACGTTGATACCCAATTTGCGAAGGACATTCTTGTCTTCGTCAGTCAAGATGATGGTTGAGTGGGCTTCGCTTCCTTTGAGGTTGCCAAGCTCTTCCATAGCGCGGGCAGCATCAGGATTTTCTGTAGCTGTGATGGCAAGAGCAATCAGGATTTCATTTGAATGCAGGCGTGGGTTGCGGCTACCTAGATGATCGATTTTAAGACCTTGGATTGGCTTGACAAGTTCAGGTTCGATTAGTTTTACTTCTTTAGCAATATCAGCTGATTTCTTGATAGCATTGATCAAAGCAGCGGCTGTAGGGCCAAAGAGTTCTGAGTTCTTACCAGTCACGATTTCACCAGTTGGCAATTCAAGTGCTAGGGCAGGGCCACCAGTTTCTTCAGCTTTTTGACGGGCAACAACAGCAACCTGACGGTCTGCAGGAGTGATGCCGAGGTCATTCATGAGCAACTCAATTTTCTTGACAGCAGCTTCGCCAACTTTTTCGGCTTTAAAATCAAGAACGGTCTGATAGTAGCGACGGATGATTTCTTGCTTAGAAGCTTCGATGGCAGCGTCGTTATCAGTAATAGCAAAACCAACCATGTTGACACCCATGTCTGTCGGAGAAGCGTATGGTGATTCTCCGAGAATACGTTCCAACATGCGCTTGAGCACTGGGAAGATTTCGATATCACGGTTGTAGTTGACAGTGGTTTCTCCGTAGGTTTGGAGATGGAAGGGGTCAATCATGTTGACATCATCAAGGTCTGCGGTTGCAGCCTCGTAGGCCAAATTGACTGGGTGATGGAGGGGAAGATTCCAAACAGGGAAGGTTTCAAATTTAGCGTAGCCAGACTTGATACCATTGATTTGGTCGTGATACATGTTTGACAAACAAGTTGCCAATTTTCCAGAACCAGGTCCAGGAGCGGTTACGACAATCAAGTTGCGACTTGTTTTGATGTAGTCATTTTTTCCCATACCTTCTGGAGAAATGATATGGTCCATATCCGTCGGATATCCTTTGATTGGATAATGAAGATAAGAATCAATTCCGTTTTTATCTAACTGGTTGCGGAAGGCATCTGCAGCTGGCTGGCCAGCGTACTGTGTGATGACAACGGAACCAACAAAAATGCCTAATTCATTGAATTTGTCAATCAAACGAAGAACTTCTTGGTCATAAGAAATGCCCAAGTCGCCACGTGCTTTAGAGTGCTCGATGTTGCTAGCATTAATGGCAATCACAACCTCAACCTGTTCTTTCAATTCTTGCAAGAGCTTGATTTTGTTGTCAGGCTCATAACCAGGAAGGACACGAGCAGCGTGGAAATCTTCTAACATTTTACCACCAAACTCCAAGTAGAGCTTGCCGTCAAATTGATTAATGCGCTCCAAAATGTGGTCGCGTTGTAGATTCAAATATTGTTCAGAACTAAAAGCTTGTTTTTTCATTTTTTTACCTCTGACCTCTATTATAATAAAAAAATGGAAGTTAGGAAACTATGGAGTTAAAAAAGGAATCAAAAAGATTAGGCAAACGCTTGCACAAAATTCCGAAAAACGCTATCATAGACTATAAATTATGAAAATAATGAGGTAAGAAGATGCAAGAAAAATGGTGGCACAATGCCGTAGTCTATCAAGTCTATCCCAAGAGTTTTATGGATAGCAACGGAGATGGAATTGGTGATTTGCCAGGTATTACCAGTAAGTTAGACTATCTAGCTAAGTTAGGAATTACAGCAATTTGGCTTTCTCCTGTTTATGACAGTCCTATGGATGATAATGGCTACGATATTGCTGATTATCAAGCGATTGCAGCTATTTTTGGGACCATGGAGGATATGGACCAACTGATTGCGGAAGCTAAGAAGCGTGATATTCGTATCATCATGGACTTGGTGGTCAATCATACCTCAGATGAACATGCTTGGTTTGTCGAGGCTTGTGAGAATCCTGATAGTCCCGAGCGAGACTACTATATCTGGCGTGATGAGCCAAATGATCTGGATTCTATCTTTAGTGGGTCTGCCTGGGAATATGATGAAAAGTCAGGTCAATACTATCTCCACTTTTTCAGTAAGAAACAGCCTGATCTCAACTGGGAAAATGAAAAACTTCGCCAGAAAATTTATGAGATGATGAACTTCTGGATTGATAAAGGCATTGGCGGTTTCCGCATGGATGTTATTGACATGATTGGCAAAATTCCTGATGAGAAAGTAGTCAATAACGGCCCTATGCTCCACCCTTATCTCAAGGAGATGAATCAGGCAACCTTTGGAGATAAGAATCTCTTGACAGTAGGAGAGACCTGGGGAGCAACGCCAGAAATTGCCAAACTATACTCTGATCCAAAGGGACAAGAATTGTCTATGGTCTTCCAGTTTGAACACATCTGTCTTCAGTATCAGGAAGGGCAACCTAAATGGCATTATCAAAAAGAGCTGAACATCGCTAAGTTAAAAGAGATTTTCAACAAATGGCAGACAGAATTAGGAGTTGAGGATGGTTGGAATTCCCTCTTCTGGAACAATCATGACCTCCCTCGTATCGTCTCTATCTGGGGAAATGACCAAGAATACCGTGAAAAATCTGCCAAAGCCTTTGCGATTTTGCTTCATCTGATGAGAGGGACACCTTATATCTACCAAGGTGAGGAGATTGGGATGACCAATTATCCGTTTGAAACACTGGACCAAGTGGAAGATATTGAATCTCTCAATTATGCGCGTGAAGCTCTTGAAAAAGGCGTTCCGATGGAAGAAATCATGGACAGTATCCGTGTCATTGGACGTGACAATGCTCGTACTCCAATGCAATGGGATGAGAGCAAAAATGCTGGTTTCTCGTCAGGTCAACCTTGGCTGGCAGTCAATCCAAACTATCAAGACATCAACGTTCAAGAAGCTCTGGCAAATCCAGATTCTATTTTCTATACTTATCAGAAACTGGTTCAAATCCGCAAAGAGAATAGCTGGCTGATTCGAGCTGAATTTGAATTGCTTGAAACTGCTGATAAGGTCTTTGCTTATATCCGTAAAGATGGAGACCGACGCTTCCTAGTTGTGGGCAACTTGTCCAATGAAGAGCAAAACCTAGTAGTCGAAGGAAATGTTAAATCAGTCTTGATTGAAAACACTGTGGCGCAAGAAGCAGTTGAGAAACAAATCTTGGCTCCATGGGATGCTTTCTGTGTTGAATTACTATAAATATTTTTTACAGAAAAATTTAAAAATGAAATCGTATAAAAACAAGGGAGGGCTGTATTAAAGACAGAAATCCTTTGTTTTTTTATGACGAAAGTTTATAAACTTTCATTCTCGAAATTCAATTAACTTTACAAATTTCCTCTATTTTGGTAAAATAAATTTATGTTATAAAAACTGACATAGAGGAGAAAGAAGATGAATACAAAAAAGCGTGTTCTTAGCACAGGCCTGACCTTTGCGGCTGCTTTGCTTTTAGCTGCTTGCGGACAATCAGGTTCAGATACAAAAACTTACTCATCAACCTTTAGTGGAAATCCAACTACATTTAACTATCTATTAGACTACTACGCTGATAATACAGCCGTCATTACCAACCTAGTTGATGGTTTGCTTGAAAACGACAACCACGGAAACCTAGTTCCATCTTTGGCGGAAGACTGGTCTGTTTCGAGCGACGGTCTGACTTATACCTATAAATTGAGAAAAGATGCCAAATGGTTCACAGCTGATGGTGAAGAGTACGCTCCAGTCAAGGCACAGGATTTTGTGACAGGGATCAAGTACGCAGTAGACAATAAATCACAGGCCATTGACTTGATTCAAAACTCGATCAAGGGCTTGAATGATTATATTACAGGAGCGGATTCTGACTTTTCTAAGGTTGGGGTGAAGGCCATTGACGACCAGACTGTTGAGTATACTTTGGCACGCCCAGAGCCTTACTGGAATTCAAAAACAACCAATAGTATTCTTTTCCCGGTAAATGAAGAGTTTTTAAATTCAAAAGGGAAAGATTTTGGGACTCTATCTCCAGATAGCATTCTTTACAGTGGACCTTATTTGTTAAAAGATTTCACATCAAAATCATCGATCGAGTATGTGAAAAATCCTCATTACTACGATCATGATAAAGTATCAATTGAACATGTGAAATTGGCTTATTTTGATGGTTCAGACCAAGAATTGACCATCCGTAACTTTGAAAGTGGAGCTTATTCAATCGCTGGGGTTTATCCAAATAGTTCTAACTTTGCTAAGACTAAGGAGAAATATAAGGATAATATCGTCTATAGCTTGCAGGACAAGACTTCTTGGTACTTCAATTTCAACGTCAACCGTAAGGCTTACAATCACACTGCTAAAACGACAGATGAGCAGAAGAAATCAACTGAGACAGCTGTCTTGAACAAGAACTTTCGCCAAGCGGTGAACTTTGCCTTGGATCGCACAGCCTATTCTGCCCAGTCAAATGGAGAAGAAGCAGCTAGCAAGACCCTTCGTAACACCCTGGTGCCTCCGACATTTGTCCAAGTGGGAGACAAGACTTTTGGAGAAGTAGTCGCTTCTAAATTGGTTAACTACGGAACAGAATGGTCAGATATTAACTTGGCAGATGCTCAGGATGCCTATTTTAACAAAGAAAAAGCCCAAGCAAAATTTGCGGAAGCTAAAAAAGAATTGGCAAGTCAAGGTGTGACTTTCCCTATTCACTTGGATGTGGCTGTTGATCAAACAAGTAAAAATGCTGTGACAGGTATGAACTCTGTTAAGCAGACCCTTGAGTCAGTTTTAGGTGCTGATAACATTGTCATTGATGTTCAGCAACTGTCAACAGATGATTTTAATAATGTAGCCTTCTTAGCACCAACACCAGCTGATCGAGACTACGATTTGAACTTTGATGGTTGGGTAGGTGACTACCAAGATCCATCAACTTATCTCAATCCTTTCAATGCAGAGGATGGATTCTACCTCAAGATTTTTGGACTAGATGCTCAGGAAGATAAAGCTAAAATTGCTAGCTTAGGGCTTGATACCTACACCAAGATGCTTAAAGATGCAGATAGCGAAAATAAAGATGTAGCAAAACGCTATGAAAAATATGCTGAAGCACAGGCTTGGATGGTTGATAACTCTCTGATCATGTCAGCTATGTCAAGTGGTGGAACAGCATCTGTCACCAAAGTGACGCCATTCACAAGAGGGTATTCATTGGTCGGCATCAAGGGTGATGGCAATAACTATAAGTACATGAAACTGCAAAAAGATACTGTGACAACCAAACAGTTTGAAGAAGCCAAGACCAAATGGGAGCAAGAAAGCAAAAAAGCGGTCGAAAAAGCTCAAAAAGAAGCAGAACATCATGTTAAATAATGAAAAATAGCTTTTTTAAGGAAAATCATAAAGACAAGCATCAGGTTTGGTGCTTGTCTTTTTAAATCACTCGGCTATTGAAAACTGAGAAATGACTTGTTTTGTGCTAAAATAGATTGAAACGAATACTAAATGAAAATCAAAGAGTAACTGGGAAGCTAGCTCAAAGTACAGCTTTGATGAGGTGGTAGATAGAACTGACGAAGTCAGCTCAAAATAGTGTTTTGAGGTTGCAGATGAACGCTGACGTGGTTTGAAGAGATTTTCGAAGAGTATAAGATTCTCTCTTTTGCTATAGTTAAGGAGATGTAAAGATAAGTGATAAGGAAGAGACTATGTACGACTATCTAATCGTTGGTGCTGGTTTGTCGGGAGCAATTTTTGCTTATGAGGCAACTAAGCGTGGAAAAAAAGTAAAAGTTATTGATAAACGTGACCACATTGGTGGGAATATCTACTGTGAGAATGTAGAAGGAGTCAATGTTCATAAATATGGCGCCCATATCTTCCATACTTCTAACAAGAAAGTTTGGGATTATGTGAATCAATTTGCTGAATTTAACAACTACATCAATTCGCCTTTAGCTAATTACAAGGGCAGTCTTTATAATCTCCCTTTCAATATGAATACTTTTTATGCTATGTGGGGTACAAAAACTCCTCAAGAAGTCAAAGATAAGATTGCTGAGCAAACAGCACATATGCAGGACGTTGAACCTAAAAACTTGGAAGAACAGGCTATTAAGTTGATCGGTCCAGATATTTATGAAAAATTGATTAAGGGATATACTGACAAACAATGGGGACGCTCTGCGACTGATCTTCCACCATTTATCATCAAACGCTTGCCAGTTCGTTTAACCTTTGATAATAACTACTTCAATGACCGTTATCAAGGGATTCCAATTGGGGGGTATAACGTTATTATCGAAAATATGCTCAAGGATGTCGAAGTAGAACTTGGCCTTGACTTTTTTGCCAATCGACAAGAACTAGAAGCTTCAGCTGAAAAGGTTGTCTTTACAGGGATGATTGACCAATACTTCGATTATAAACATGGTGAGTTAGAATACCGTAGTCTTCGTTTTGAGCATGAAGTTCTAGAAGAGGAA
Source organism: bacterium (assembly GCA_905221105.1). Lineage (GTDB taxonomy): Bacteria > Bacillota > Bacilli > Lactobacillales > Streptococcaceae > Streptococcus. The sequence continues at coordinate 448,291 of CAJNBW010000001.1, read as the reverse complement.
AACTATCAAGGAAATGCTGTTGTTAACTACACAGAACGTGAAATTCCTTATACTCGCATTATTGAGCATAAACATTTTGAGTACGGTACTCAAGATAAAACGGTTATTACTCGTGAATACCCAGCTGATTGGGAACCTGGAGATGAGCCTTATTATCCAATCAATGATGAGAGAAACAATGCCCTGTTTGCTAAATATCAAGAAGAAGCAGCCCAGAATGATAAGGTGATTTTCTGTGGACGTTTGGCTGATTATAAATACTACGACATGCATGTGGTTATTGAACGTGCCTTGAATGTTGTAGAGGAAGAGTTGGGACGTTAACGCAGGGATTCTGTCATTTTAGAATTTTTGCTATTTGAGATTTTTAGAAGTAAAGCGAACAAGATTGTTTTCTGTCGATCAGAAGAGAATCTATGTTGGCTTTTTGTTTTGTGTAGATGGCCAATTCATACTTATGTAGAATCAAAGAGTCTCTCTTTCTTGGCAGTTTGATCAAGAAATATCATAACCCATGTATGTACTTTGAAATTGAACAGTTTTTATAAGTATTTCTGTATTCTAGGGAATCAATGCTAGAGTTTTTGGTAAAAACTATATTCTCAAAAAAGGGAAATTTATACTCTTTTTGATTTTAAATGAGTATAAAACAGGCCACTAATTGATATTTAGAGATATTGTCAACAAGCCCTTTGTTATGTAAATTAGTTAAGAAATAGTTACTATTATTCATATTTTTACAACCTTATTGTTTAAAAAATAATTTTCAAAAATTCTGAAAATTGTATTGACAGGACTTGAAAAAGAGTCTATAATGAATAAAAAAACGAAGGAGAAGACTATGAAAACAAGAAAAGTATTGGCTCTTGCGGGAGTGACTTTATTGGCTGCAGGTGTCTTAGCAGCTTGTTCTGGTGGTTCTGGTGCTAAAGGTGAGCAGACCTTCGCCTTTACCTACGAGACCGACCCAGATAACCTCAACTACTTAACAACTGGTAAGGCAGCAACTGCTGACATTACTAGTAATGTGATTGATGGATTGCTTGAAAATGATAAATACGGGAACCTTATTCCCTCAATGGCAGAGGACTGGTCAGTTTCTAAGGATGGATTGACCTACACTTATAAGATTCGTCAGGATGCCAAGTGGTACACATCTGAGGGAGAAGAGTATGCTCCTGTTAAGGCTCAGGACTTTGTGACAGGTCTTAAATATGCAACAGATAAGAAATCAGAAGCCCTTTACTTGGTACAAGATTCAATTAAAGGTTTGGACGCATATGCTAAAGGGGAAAATAAAGATTTCTCTCAAGTCGGGATTAAAGCCCTTGACAATCAAACAGTCCAATACACTTTGAACAAACCTGAAAGTTTTTGGAATTCTAAAACAACTATGGGTGTACTTGCGCCAGTCAATGAAGAGTTTTTGAATTCAAAAGGGGATGATTTTGCCAAAGCTACGGATCCAAGCAGTATCTTGTACAATGGTCCTTATTTGTTGAAATCTATTGTAACCAAATCTGCTGTTGAATTTGCGAAAAATCCTAACTACTGGGATAAGGACAATGTCCATATTGACAAAGTTAAATTGTCATTCTGGGATGGTCAAGATACTAGTAAACCTGCAGAAAACTTTAAAGACGGTAGCCTTTCAGCAGCTCGTCTCTATCCAACAAGTGCAAGTTTCGCAGAGCTTGAGAAAGAGATGAAGGACAATATTGTCTATACTCAACAAGACTCTACAACTTATGTAGTGGGGACAAATATCGACCGTCAGTCCTATAAATATACCTCTAAGACTAGTGAAGAACAAAAGACATCTACTAAAAAAGCTCTCTTAAACAAGGATTTCCGTCAGGCTATTGCCTTTGGATTTGACCGTACAGCCTATGCCTCTCAGCTGAATGGACAAACTGGAGCAAGCAAAATTTTACGTAATATCTTTGTGCCACCAACATTTGTTCAAGCAGATGGTAAAAACTTTGGCGACATGGTCAAAGAAAAATTGGTGACTTACGGGGATGAATGGAAGGATGTCAATCTTGCTGATGCACAAGATGGTCTTTACAATCCAGAGAAAGCCAAAGCTGAATTTGCTAAAGCCAAATCAGCCCTACAAGCTGAGGGAGTACAATTCCCAATTCACCTAGATATGCCTGTTGACCAAACAGCAACTACAAAAGTTCAGCGCGTCCAATCTATGAAACAATCCTTGGAAGCAACTTTAGGAACTGATAATGTCATTATTGATATTCAACAATTGCAAAAAGATGAAGTGCTTAATGTAACGTTGTTTGCACAAACTGCTGCTGGTGAGGATTGGGATCTTTCTGATAACGTTGGATGGGGACCAGACTTCTCAGATCCATCAACTTATCTTGATATCATCAAACCTTCTGTAGGAGAAAATACAAGAACTTACCTAGGATTTGATTCAGGAAAAGACAATGCAGCAGCTAAGAAGGTTGGTCTCAATGATTATGATAAAATGGTCAATGAAGCAGGGGCAGAAACTACAGATGTTACGAAACGTTATAACAAGTATGCCGAAGCTCAAGCTTGGTTGACAGATAGTGCCCTAGTCATTCCAACGACATCTCGTACAGGGCGTCCAATCTTGTCTAAGATGGTACCATTTACGATACCGTTTGCACTGGCAGGAAACAAGGGGACAAGCGAACCGCTCCGATACAAATACTTGGAACTTCAAGACAAGGCAGTTACTGCAGATGAATATCAAAAAGCTCAAGATAAATGGATGAAAGAAAAAGAAGAATCCAATAAAAAAGCGCAAGAAGACCTTGCAAAACATGTCAAATAAAGGTAAGGGAGTTGGTTTGTAGCCGACTCCTTTATATTCTTCGAAAATCTATTCAAACCACGTCAGCGTCCATCTGCAACCTCAAAACACTGTTTTGAGTAACCTGCGGCTAGCTTCTTAGTTGGTTCTTTGGTTTTCATTGAGTATTAGCTATCTTGTAGTAAAAAATCCTGAGAATTTCTAACTCTCAGGATTTTTTTTACTGTTGTGGTTGTTGTTGAAATTGAGGAGTTTGTGGTGCTTGTTGTACAGGCTGTCCTTGATTTGGATCAGTTACTGGAGCACTGTTGGGTTGTTGTCCTACTGTGGTGTTTGCCTGTATAGTTGAACTTTCAGCTGTTGTAGAGGGATTCTCTACTGACTGTGTTTGTTGGGTAGAAGGTGTAGTCCAAGCATTCTTGGCACCGTTCAAAAAGACGAACTCACCACTTCTGTATACTCCCTCAGGCATTGTCCAATCTCCAGGATGGTCATTTTGAGAGAGGGAAGTCATCATAGCACGATAGACTTTGGCAGCAACTGTGAGACCATCCCCTACAATTGGTGTGAGACGATTGGTGTAGCCTGTCCATACAGCCATTGAATATTTACGTGTATAACCTACAAACATTTCATCAGGTGCTACAAACTGAGTCGTCTTGATATGGTTTTCGATTTCTTCATCTGTATAGTTCGAGGTACCAGTTTTACCAGCTTGAGGAAGCCAAGGTAGGTAGGCACCGCGACCAGTTCCGTAAGTCAAGACTGTTTTCATCATCTCTGTCATCATATAAGCAGTCGTTTCTTTCATGGCTCTTGTGCCAGGGTCAGAAAATTCTTTTTCGCTACCATCGCTAAAGACAACCTTATTGATGTACATTGGTTTGTGGTAAATACCGCCGTTCGCGAATGCGGCATAGGCAGTGGCCATTTTTTCACTACTTGCCCCGTACTGTTTACTAGATTCGGTAGTATTACTTGAAATAGCATTTGAGTAGTGAATACTTGGATAGTCGATTCCCAAACCGTTTAGGAAACTTTTGGCTTTATCTAAACCAACCTTGTTTAGTGTCTCAACGGCAGGTACGTTACGAGATTGTTGAAGGGCATATTGCAGAGTAATATTACCGAAATATGCTCGATCCCAGTTATAGACAGGTGTGCTTGTTCCTGGATAGTTATAAGGAATATCATTAACCATAGTTGCAGTGGAATCATAAACACCGTATTCTATGGCAGGTGCATAATCGGTGATTGGTTTCATTGTTGAACCCCAGTCACGATTGGTTTCCACAGCTTGGTTGGTACCAAATGAAACGTTACTTGCTTGGTGACGAGCTCCAAGTTGGGCGATGACTTTACCATTTGAAACATCTACGACCGTGGATGCGACTTGCAAATCATCGTCAGGGTAAGAGACGTATTGATCGGAGTTGTAGATATCCCACAGATGTTTTTGAGCTTCTTGGTCTACATTTGTGTAAACATCCATCCCAGTAGTTAGAAGGTTATAGCCAGTTTCTTGTTCTACTTGGTCGATAACCTCTTTGAGATAATTGTCCATATATGCTGGATAGCTATTGACTGATTTCAAACTTTGGAGTCCATCAGTAATAGGGGTATTAATAGCCTTCTCATACTGTTCGGCAGAAATGTAGCCTTGACCTTTCATCTCTGAAAGTACCAAGTTACGACGGTCAAGGGCAGCTTCTGGATGAGAATAGGGATCGTATTGATTCGGAGCCTGTGGCATTCCTGCTAGTAGGGCAAGTTGAGGTAGTGATAGTTCTCGCAAATCTTTGCCGTAATAGTTCTGGGCAGCCGTCTGCATTCCATAGTTTCCGTTAGACATGTAAACTTTATTCACGTAGTAGGTCAGAATTTCTTGTTTTGTGGTTTTTTGCTCTAATTGAACAGCCAACCAAGCTTCCTGAGCTTTACGTGAAATAGTCTGATCAGAAGTGGAAGTTGAGAAATAGGTCAACTTAATTAATTGTTGGGTAAGGGTTGATCCTCCCTGGAGGGAGTTGTTTTGTAAGTTACGTAAAAAAGCTCCTATAATTCGGATGGTATCGACACCGCGATGATCGAAAAAACGATGGTCTTCAATCGATACGATAGCCTTGACCAAATCAGTAGGAATTTCGTTAGCCTGAGCGTTTACTCGGCGTTCAGAGCCCAGATCGGCAATCAGTTCGTTTTTACTATCGAAAATCTTACTAGACGTGGTTGCGACTAATTTGCTCTCAGATAGAGCTGGGGCTTTGCTGACGTAATAGAGAAAAATGCCTCCTCCCAGCATAACTGCTGTGATAAATAAAGTTAAGAAGCAGATACTCACATACTTAGCTATTCGCAGGATAGTTTGTTTGTTCATCTTGTTTTACCACCTAATAAATGTTCTTTGATAACATTGAGATAGGGAATTTGAGGGAAGGCACCAGCCTTGATTTCATATCCATATTCTCGAATATATCCAAGTGGCATTGATTTTTGTCCCTTATCTTGATGATAGAAGCGAATCAAATCATATGCCGGTAATAAGTAGGTTTCTTGCTGAGAAGAAAAGTGAAGAAGGACAAAGCAGATTCCTTGTTGGGCAAGGACTTGTTCCATATGCTGAATCTGATGTGGATGGAAATTTTTCATCGGAATCGCACGTTTTTGTTTTGTTTCCTTGGCTTCAAAGTCGATGTAATATCCCTTATAAACGCCAGAATAGTCTGTCGTTGAAGCTTGTCGAAAATAGGCTTCAACAATCTTGGCACGACTTCGTTGTGGATAGTCCACTCGTACGATTTGAATAGGGGTAGGTTTCTTGTGTATAACAGCCAAGCCCTGAGACAAATAGTAGTCGTTGGTAGCATTGATCATCTTTTCAAAAGACATTCCTCGATTTGCGAAATTTTTTGGTTGAGAAAGAGATGTTTGTCTTTTTTGTGATGAAATTTTATGAGGATAGTTGACCATAATTCTCCTTATTGGTACAATAACATCACTCTATTATATCATAAATTTGCACAGAAAGGGTTAAAAATGACTACAGCTTTGGTTTTAGGCTATTCTGCTTTTGATTTGGGTTTGTTTTCTGACAAGGATCCTCGTCTTAAATTGATTAAAAAAGCGATACGTAGGGATTTAGAAGCTATGGCAGAAGATGGGGTGACTTGGCTTGTATTTACAGGGACTTTGGGCTTTGAATATTGGGTTTTAGAGGTTGCTCAGGAGATGAAGACAGAGTACGATTTCCAGTTGGCCACCATTTTTGCTTTTGAAACCCATGGGGAAAATTGGAATGAAGGTAATCAGATGAAACTGAGTCGCTTTAAGCAGGTAGACTTTGTCAAATATGCCTATCCTCGCTATGAACACAAGGGGCAGTTAAGAGATTACCAGCAGTTTTTACTGGAAAACACGAACAGTTCCTATCTTTTTTATGATGAAGAAAATGAAACGAAACTAGCTTATTTTTACCAAAAGATGAAAAATCAAGAGGACTATTTTATAAAGAGATTAACATTTGATCAGCTAAATGAACTTGCTGAAAATTTTTCCGAAAATTGAAGCTTTGACCTTGATTTTTGTTTGCCTTTTTTTATATAATAATACTAGCAAGCGAGAATGGAGAGAGACATGGCAAGTATTATTTTTTCAGCGAAAGATATTTTTGAACAAGAGTTTGGACGTGAAGTCCGTGGGTATAGCAAGGTAGAAGTTGATGAGTTTTTAGACGATGTCATTAAGGACTATGAAACCTATGCTGCCTTGGTCAAGTCACTTCGTCAGGAAATTGCGGATTTGAAGGAAGAATTAGCTCGTAAACCGAAACCTTCACCAGTTCAAGCAGAGCCTATTGAAGCGGCAACTACAAGTTCTATGACGAATTTTGATATTTTGAAACGCTTGAATCGTCTTGAAAAAGAAGTGTTTGGTAAACAAATTTTAGATAACTCAGATTTCTAAGTAGTTATTTGAGATGTGCAATTTTTGGATAATCGCGTGAGGAGAATTTCTTCTCATGAGGAAAGTCCATGCTAGCACAGGCTGTGATGCCTGTAGTGTTTGTGCTAGGCGAAACCATAAGCCTAGGGACGAGAAATCGTTACGGCAGTTGAAATGGCTAAGTCCTTGGATAGGCCAGAGTAGGCTTGAAAGTGCCACAGTGACGGAGTCTTTCTGGAAACGGAGAGAGTGGAACGCGGTAAACCCCTCAAGCTAGCAACCCAAATTTTGGTCGGGGCATGGAGTACGCGGAAACGAACGTAGTATTCTGACTGCTATCAGCTAGAGCTGTTAGTGGTAGACAGATGATTATCGAAGGAAGTGGTCCTAGTCACTTCTGGAACAAAACATGGCTTATAGAAAATTGCATATAGGTTGGGGCTGAGAAATTTTCTCAACCTCATTTTTTAAAGTGGACATATAGAAAGGTCTTGCAAGACTGTAACATGAAAAAAGAATTTAATTTAATTGCAACTGTGGCAGCGGGTCTTGAGGCTGTCGTGGGACGAGAAGTGCGAGAGTTGGGTTACGATTGTCAGGTTGAAAATGGTCGTGTCCGTTTTCAAGGAGACGTGAGAGCGATTATCGAAACCAACCTCTGGCTTCGGGCAGCAGATCGTATCAAAATTATCGTAGGAACTTTCCCAGCTAAGACTTTTGAAGAGCTGTTTCAGGGAGTTTTCGCTCTAGATTGGGAAAATTATTTACCACTTGGAGCTCGATTCCCGATTTCAAAAGCCAAGTGTGTTAAGTCTAAACTACACAATGAGCCAAGTGTGCAGGCTATTTCTAAGAAAGCTGTTGTCAAGAAATTGCAGAAACACTACGCCCGTCCAGAAGGTGTTCCTTTGATGGAAACTGGTCCGGAGTTCAAGATTGAGGTCTCTATTCTCAAAGATATGGCAACTGTCATGATTGATACGACCGGGTCTAGTCTCTTTAAACGAGGATATCGTACTGAAAAAGGTGGGGCTCCTATCAAGGAAAACATGGCGGCAGCTATTTTACAACTTTCTAACTGGTACCCAGACAAGCCTTTGATTGATCCGACCTGTGGTTCAGGAACTTTCTGTATCGAGGCGGTCATGATTGCTCGAAAGATGGCTCCAGGTCTTCGTCGCTCTTTTGCATTTGAGGAATGGAACTGGGTCAGCGACCGCTTGGTTCAGGAACTGCGCACAGAAGCGGCTAAAAAAGTAGACCGTGAGCTTGCGCTGGATATCATGGGCTGTGATATTGATGCTCGCATGGTGGAAATTGCTAAGGCCAATGCTCAGGCAGCAGGTGTTGCAGGAGACATTACTTTTAAGCAGATGCGCGTGCAGGATTTGCGTTCCGATAAAATAAATGGTGTGATTATTTCCAATCCGCCTTACGGGGAGCGTTTATCAGATGATGCAGGAGTTACCAAGCTCTATGCTGAGATGGGGCAAGTATTTGCACCGCTCAAAACTTGGAGCAAATTTATCCTAACTAGTGATGAAACCTTTGAAAGCAAGTATGGGAGCCAAGCAGATAAGAAGCGTAAGTTATACAACGGAACCTTGAAAGTGGATCTGTATCAATATTTTGGTCAGCGTGTCAAACGTCAAGAGTTAAAATAGAAAGGGATACTCATGAGTAAGAAAAGACGGAATCGTCATAAAAAAGAAAACCAAGAACCACGATTTGATTTTGATGAAGCAAAAGAGTTAACAGTTGGTCAAGCGATTCGTAAAAATGAAGAAGTGGAAGCAGGAGTCTTGCCTGAAGATTCCATTTTGGACAAGTATGTGAAGCAACACAAAGATGAAATCGAAGCAGATAAGTTTGCGACCCGCCAATACAAAAAAGAGGAGTTAGTCGAAACTCAGAGTCTGGATGATTTAATCCAAGAAGTACGTGAAGCTGTAGAGGAGTCGGAAACCCCTTCAGAGGAAGTTCCATCTTCTGAAGCTATCTTACCTCCACTGTCTTTGGACGATGAGGATAAAGACTGGGATCCTATAGTGCTAGAGGATGAAAATTTAGCAGAAATGACTGAGGAAGTGGAAGAGGAGAACAATTTTTCTCGTCTGGATCAAGAGGACTCAGAAAAGAAAAGTAAAAAAGGCTTTGTTTTGACCGCTTTGGCGCTTGTATCAGTGATTATCTGTGTCAGTGCTTATTATGTCTATCGTCAAGTGAATCGTTCGACCAAGGAAATTCAAACTGCTCAATCAACTACAGCCAATCAATCAGATGTGGATGATTTTAATACACTTTATGATGCCTTCTACACAGATAGCAATAAAACAGCTTTGAAGAATAGCCAGTTTGATAAGTTGAGCCAACTCAAGACCTTACTTGATAAGCTAGAAGGTAGCCGTGAACATACGCTTGCCAAATCTAAGTATGATAGTCTAGCAATGCAAATCAAGGCCATTCAAGATGTCAATGCACAATTTGAAAAACCAGCTATTTTGGATGGTGTCTTGGATACCAATGCCAAAGCTAAATCTGATGCTAAATTTACAGATATTAAAACAGGGAATACTGAGATTGACAAAGTGCTAGATAAGGCCATTAGCCTTGGTAAGAGCCAGCAAACAAGTGCTTCTAGCTCAAGTTCAAGTCAAACTAGCAGTTCAAGCTCTAGTCAAGCAAGCTCAAATACAACTAGTGAGACAAAACCAAGTAGTTCAAATACTGCCTCAAATGAGACTAGAAGTGCTCGCAGTGAAGTCAATATGGGCTTGTCAAGTGCGGGTGTTTCTGTTCAAAGAAGTGCTAGTCGTGTTGCCTACAATCAGTCTGCTATTGATGATAGTAACAACTCTGCTTGGGATTTCGCGGATGGCGTTTTGGAACAAATTCTAGCGACTTCACGTTCACGTGGCTACATCACTGGAAATCAGTACATCCTCGAACGTGTCAATATCGTTAATGGCAATGGTTATTACAACCTCTATAAGCCAGATGGAACCTATCTCTTTACCCTTAACTGTAAGACAGGATACTTTGTTGGAAATGGTTCTGGACATGCGGATGATTTGGACTACTAAGCAGTCGTTACAAAATTCTTTCTTTTCAAAAGTAAAAATGATAAAATAAAACAAATTAAACAAGAGGAGTGTCAAATGACAAAAGCTAACTTTGGTGTCGTTGGTATGGCCGTAATGGGTCGTAACCTTGCCCTTAATATTGAATCTCGTGGTTACACAGTTGCTATTTACAACCGTAGTAAAGAAAAAACTGAAGATGTAATTGCTTGCCATCCTGAAAAGAACTTTGTACCAAGCTATGACGTTGAAAGTTTTGTAAACTCAATCGAAAAACCTCGTCGTATCATGCTCATGGTTCAAGCTGGACCTGGTACAGATGCTACTATCCAAGCCCTTCTTCCACACCTTGACAAAGGTGATATCTTGATTGACGGAGGAAACACTTTCTACAAAGATACAATCCGTCGTAATGAAGAATTGGCAAACTCAGGTATCAACTTTATCGGTACCGGGGTTTCTGGTGGTGAAAAAGGTGCCCTTGAAGGTCCTTCTATCATGCCTGGTGGACAAAAAGAGGCCTACGAATTGGTTGCTGATGTTCTTGAAGAAATCTCAGCTAAAGCACCAGAAGATGGCAAACCATGTGTGACTTACATCGGTCCTGATGGAGCTGGTCACTATGTGAAAATGGTTCACAACGGTATCGAGTATGGTGATATGCAATTGATCGCAGAAAGCTATGACTTGATGCAACACTTGCTAGGCCTTTCTGCAGAAGACATGGCTGAAATCTTTACTGAGTGGAACAAGGGTGAATTGGACAGCTACTTGATCGAAATCACAGCTGATATCTTGAGCCGTAAAGACGATGAAGGTCAAGACGGACCAATCGTAGACTACATCCTTGATGCTGCAGGTAACAAGGGAACTGGTAAATGGACTAGCCAATCATCACTTGACCTTGGTGTGCCATTGTCACTCATCACTGAGTCAGTATTTGCACGTTACATTTCAACTTACAAAGAAGAACGTGTGCATGCTAGCAAGGTCCTTCCAAAACCAGCTGCCTTCAAATTTGAAGGAGACAAGGCTGAGTTGATTGAAAAAATCCGTCAAGCCCTTTACTTCTCAAAAATCATTTCATACGCACAAGGTTTTGCTCAATTGCGTGTAGCTTCTAAAGAAAACAACTGGAACTTGCCATTTGCAGACATTGCGTCTATCTGGCGTGATGGCTGTATCATCCGTTCTCGTTTCTTGCAAAAGATTACAGATGCTTACAACCGTGATGCAGATCTTGCTAACCTTCTTTTGGATGAGTACTTCTTGGATGTTACTGCTAAGTACCAACAAGCAGTGCGCGATATCGTAGCGCTTGCTGTTCAAGCTGGTGTACCAGTACCAACTTTCTCAGCAGCTATCACTTACTTTGATAGCTACCGTTCAGCTGACCTTCCAGCTAATTTGATCCAAGCGCAGCGTGACTACTTTGGTGCTCACACTTACCAACGTAAAGACAAAGAAGGAACATTCCACTACTCTTGGTATGACGAAAAATAAGTAGGTCTGCCATGGGGAAACGGATTTTATTACTTGAGAAAGAACGAAATCTAGCTCATTTTTTAAGTTTGGAACTCCAAAAAGAGCAATACCGAGTTGATCAGGTTGAGGAGGGGCAAAAAGCCCTCTCCGTGGCTCTTCAGACAGACTATGACTTGATTTTATTGAATGCTCATCTGGGGGATATGACAGCCCAGGATTTTGCAGATAGGCTGAGTCGGACTAAGCCAGCTTCAATCATCATGGTCTTGGACCATCGTGAAGAATTGCAAGACCAGCTTGAGACAATCCAACGCTTTGCCGTTTCTTACATCTATAAGCCAGTAATCATTGATAATCTGGTAGCTCGTATTTCAGCGATTTTCCGAGGTCGGGACTTCATCGACCAACACTGTAGTCAGATGAAGGTTCCAACATCTTACCGCAATTTGCGTATGGATGTAGAACATCATACCGTTTATCGTGGCGAGGAGATGATTGCTCTGACCCGTCGTGAGTATGACCTTTTGGCTACTCTTATGGGAAGCAAGAAAGTGTTAACTCGTGAGCAGTTGTTGGAAAGTGTCTGGAAGTATGAAAGTGCGACTGAAACCAATATCGTGGATGTCTATATCCGTTATCTACGTAGCAAGCTTGATGTAAAAGGTCAGAAAAGCTACATTAAAACCGTTCGTGGTGTCGGTTACACCATGCAAGAATAGAAAAGCAGTTGCAGTTTTGTAACTGCTTTTTTTGAGGGGTGTTATATATATTGACATGCAGTTTGGTCTTTGCTATAATCAGTTATGGAGGATACGTCTAATGAAAGTAATAAAAAAATTGATGCAAATCGCATTAGCATTCTTTTTCTTTAGCTTACTGGCAACAAGTGCAGTATTGGCGGATGATGCTGATTCAGAAGGTTGGAAATTTGTCCAAGAAAATGGTAGAACTTACTACAAGAAGGGTGACATCAAAGAAAAGGCCTGGCGAGTGATTGATGGCAAGACCTATTATTTTGATTATGTATCAGGAGAAATGGTTGTCGGCTGGCAATATATCCCGTTTCCATCTAAAGGTAGTACAATTGGTCCTTATCCAAATGGTTTGAGATTAGAATCTATGCCAATGCCAGAATGGTACTACTTTGGACAAGATGGTGTCTTACAAGAATTTGTTGGCAAGCAAGTTTTAGAGGCAAAAACTGCTACAAATACCAACAAACATCATGGGGAACAATATGATAGTCCAGCAGAGAAACGAGTCTATTATTTTGAAGATCAGCGTAGTTATCACACCTTAAAAACTGGTTGGGTTCATGATGAGGGACACTGGTATTATTTACAGAAGGATAGTGGCTTCGATGCTCGTATCGACAGTTTGACGGTTGGGGAGCTAGTGCGTGGTTGGACCAATGACAACTCAACTTGGTACTATCTCGATACAACAAGTGCTGCAATGCAAACTGGTTGGAAACAACTTGGCAATAAGTGGTACTACCTCCGTTCATCAGGAGCTATGGCAACTGGTTGGTATCAGGACGGCTCAACTTGGTATTATTTAGACCAGTCAAATGGAGATATGAAAACAGGCTGGCAATACCTTGGCAACAAGTGGTACTATCTCCGTTCATCAGGATCTATGGTCACTGGTTGGTTCCAGGTCGGTAGTAAATGGTACTATGCTTATAGTTCAGGCGCCTTGGCAGTGAATACGACTGTAGATGGCTATTCTGTCAACTATAATGGCGAATGGGTCCAATAATGAAAGAGGCGATTGTGAATGGAAACAATCGCTTTTTTTGTGAAAATATAATAAAATAGATAGGAAAGAATCAATACTTGTATGAAAAATGAGACGGTCTTTTCGTCTAGCAAAAGGAAAACATGACAAAAAAAGTGGGTGTCGGTCAGGCACATAGTAAGATTATTTTAATAGGGGAGCATGCGGTCGTTTACGGTTATCCTGCTATCTCCCTGCCTCTTTTGGAGGTGGAGGTGACTTGTAAGGTAGTTCCTGCAGCGAGTCCTTGGCGTCTCTATGAGGAGGATACCTTGTCCATGGCGGTGTATGCCTCACTGGAGTATTTGGATATCAAAGAATCCTGCATTCGCTGTGAGATTGACTCGGCTATCCCTGAAAAACGTGGGATGGGTTCGTCAGCAGCTATCAGCATAGCGGCCATTCGTGCGGTATTTGACTACTATCAGGCAGAACTGCCTCATGATGTATTAGAAATCTTGGTCAATCGTGCGGAGATGATTGCCCATATGAATCCAAGTGGTTTGGATGCCAAGACCTGTCTCAGTGCCCAGCCTATTCGCTTTATTAAGAACGTAGGATTTACAGAACTTGAGATGGATTTATCCGCCTATTTGGTGATTGCCGATACCGGTGTTTATGGTCATACCCGTGAAGCCATCCAAGTGGTTCAAAATAAGGGTAAGGATGCTCTGCCGTTTTTGCATGCCTTGGGAGAATTGACCCAGCAAGCGGAAGATGAGATTAGACAAAAAGATGCTGAAAAACTGGGACAAATCCTCAGTCAAGCGCATTTACATTTAAAAGAAATTGGTGTTAGTAGTCCTGAGTCAGATTCTTTGGTTGAAACGGCTCTTAGCCATGGTGCTCTGGGTTCCAAGATGAGCGGTGGTGGGCTAGGAGGCTGTATCATAGCCTTGGCAACCAATTTGACTCATGCACAAGAACTAGCAGAAATATTAGAAGAGAAAGGAGCTGTTCAGACATGGATAGAGAGCCTGTAACAGTACGTTCCTACGCAAATATTGCTATTATCAAATACTGGGGAAAGAAAAAAGAAAAAGAGATGATTCCTGCTACTAGCAGTATCTCTCTGACTTTGGAAAATATGTACACGGAGACGACTTTGTCATCTCTACCGACGGATGCGACAGCTGATGCCTTTTATATCAATGGTCAGCTACAAAATGAGGCGGAGCATGCTAAGATGAGTAAGATTATTGACCACTACCGTCCAGTTGGAGAAGGCTTTGTCCGTATCGATACTCAAAACAATATGCCTACAGCAGCGGGATTGTCCTCAAGTTCTAGCGGTTTATCCGCCTTGGTCAAGGCTTGTAATGCTTATTTCAAGCTTGGTTTGAATCGGAGTCAGTTGGCGCAGGAGGCTAAGTTTGCCTCAGGCTCTTCCTCTAGGAGTTTTTATGGACCACTCGGTGCCTGGGACAAGGATAGTGGAGAAATTTCCCCTGTAGAGACAGACTTGAAACTAGCTATGATTATGTTGGTGCTAGAGGACAAGAAAAAACCAATCTCTAGCCGTGATGGGATGAAACTTTGTGTGGAAACCTCGACGACCTTTGATGACTGGGTGCGTCAGTCTGAGAAGGATTATCAGGATATGCTGGTTTACCTCAAAGAAAATGATTTTGCCAAGGTTGGGGAATTGACGGAGAAAAATGCCCTTGCTATGCACGCTACGACGAAGACAGCGTCACCAGCCTTTTCTTATCTGACCGATGCATCTTATGAAGCTATGGACTTTGTCCGCCAGCTTCGTGAGCAAGGGGAAGCCTGCTACTTTACTATGGATGCTGGTCCCAATGTCAAAGTTCTTTGTCAGCAGAAAGACTTGGAGCATTTATCTGAAATCTTCAGTCAGCGTTACCGCTTGATTGTGTCAAAAACAAAGGATTTGAGCCAAGATGATTGCTGTTAAAACTTGCGGAAAACTCTATTGGGCAGGTGAGTATGCTATTTTAGAGCCAGGGCAGTTGGCCTTGATAAAGAATATTCCCATCTATATGAGGGCTGAGATTGCGTTTTCTGATAGCTACCGCCTCTATTCAGATATGTTTGATTTTGCAGTAGACTTGACACCAAATCCTGACTATAGCTTGATTCAAGAAACGATTGCTTTAGTAGAAGATTTCCTCGTTTATCGTGGGCAGACCTTGCGACCTTTTTCTTTGGAAATTCGAGGAAAAATGGAACGAGAAGGGAAAAAGTTTGGTCTGGGTTCTAGCGGTAGTGTCGTTGTTTTGGTTGTCAAGGCTTTGCTAGCTCTGTATAATCTTTCGGTTGATCAGGATCTCTTGTTCAAGCTGGCTAGCGCGGTCTTGCTCAAGCGAGGCGACAATGGTTCTATGGGAGACCTTGCCTGTATTGTGGCAGAGGAATTGGTTCTTTACCAGTCATTTAATCGCCAGAAGGTGGCTGCTTGGTTGGAAGAAGAAAATTTGGCGACAGTTTTAGAGCGTGATTGGAGTTTTTCAATTTCAAAAGTGAAACCAACTTTAGAATGTGATTTCCTAGTGGGATGGACCAAGGAAGTGGCTGTGTCTAGTAACATGGTCCAGCAAATCAAGCAAAACATCAATCAGAATTTTTTAAATTCCTCAAAAGAAACGGTGGCTTCTTTAGTAGAAGCCTTGGAGCAGGGGGAAGCAGAAAAAATTATCGAGAAGGTGGAAACAGCCAGCCAGCTTTTAGAAGAATTGAGTACAGATATTTACACGCCTTCGCTTAGACAGTTGAAAGAAGCCAGTCAAGATTTGCTGGCTGTTGCCAAGAGTAGCGGAGCTGGTGGTGGTGACTGTGGCATTGCCTTGAGTTTTGATGTGCAATCAACCGAAACCTTAAAAAATCGCTGGGCCGATCTGGGGATTGAGCTCTTATACCAAGAAAGGATAGGACATGACGACAAATCGTAAGGACGAGCACATCCGCTATGCCCTTGAGCAAAAAAGCTCCTATAATAGCTTTGATGAGGTGGAGTTGATTCATTCATCCCTACCCCTTTATGACCTAGATGAGATTGATTTGTCTACAGAATTTGCAGGTCGCAAGTGGGACTTTCCTTTTTATATCAATGCCATGACGGGTGGAAGTGATAAGGGAAGAGAAATCAATCAAAAGCTGGCTCAAGTAGCGGAAGCCTGTGGGATTTTGTTTGTGACGGGTTCTTATAGCGCAGCCCTCAAGAATCCTACAGATGATTCATTTTCTGTCAAGTCTAGTCATCCAAATCTCCTTCTTGGAACCAATATTGGATTGGACAAGCCTGTTGAGTTGGGACTGCAGACTGTAGAAGAGATGAATCCTCTCCTCCTGCAAGTGCATGTTAATGTCATGCAGGAATTACTCATGCCCGAAGGAGAAAGGAAGTTCAGAAGCTGGCAATCGCATCTGGCAGACTATAGCAAGCAAATTCCTGTTCCCATTGTCTTAAAGGAAGTTGGCTTTGGAATGGATGTGAAGACCATCGAAAGAGCCTATGAACTGGGCGTTCGTACAGTGGACCTATCAGGTCGTGGTGGGACCAGCTTTGCCTATATCGAAAACCGTCGCAGTGGTCAGCATGATTACCTCAATCAATGGGGCCAGTCCACCATGCAGGCCCTTCTCAATGCCCAAGACTGGAAAGACAAGGTTCAACTCTTGGTCAGTGGAGGTGTACGTAATCCGCTGGATATGATTAAGTGTTTAGTTTTTGGCGCCAAGGCTGTAGGACTGTCTCGAACAGTTCTGGAATTGGTTGAAAGCTACACAGTTGAAGAAGTGATTGGCATTGTTCAAGGTTGGAAAGACGATCTGCGTTTGATTATGTGTGCCCTTAATTGTGCCACCATAGCAGATTTGCAAAGCGTAGATTACATTCTTTACGGCAAACTAAAAGAAGCAAATGATCAGATGAAAAAGGCGTAACCACCGCCTTTTTTCCATCTTCAGACCGAGGTGACTTTTTTGAATTGTGATAAAATAGAAAGGAGAGGATGCATGTATGAGAAAATTTAAAATCTTTTTATTTATCGAAGCCTGTCTTTTGACGGGAGCTCTGATTTTGATGGTTTCAGAGCATTTTTCGCGTTTTCTACTGATTCTATTCCTCTTTTTGCTTTTGATTCGCTATTACACTGGTAAAGAGGGCAATAACCTTCTTTTGGTGGTAGCAACCATTCTCTTCTTTTTCATCGTCATGCTCAATCCTTTTGTGATTCTAGCTATTTTTGTTGCAGTTATATATAGCCTCTTTCTTCTTTATCCGATGATGAACCAGGAAAAAGAGCAGACCAATTTGGTGTTTGAAGAGGTAGTGACGGTTAAGAAGGAAAAAAATCGTTGGTTTGGAAATCTCCATCATTTTTCAAGTTATCAGACTTGCCAGTTTGATGATATCAATCTTTTTCGTCTCATGGGTAAGGACACCATTCATTTGGAGAGGGTGATTCTAACCAATCATGACAATGTTATTATCCTTAGAAAGATGATAGGAACGACCAAGATCATTGTACCTGTTGATGTAGAAGTCAGTCTCAGTGTTAACTGTCTCTATGGGGATTTGACTTTTTTCAATCAGCCCAAGCGTGCCCTCCGCAATGAGCACTATCATCAAGAAACAAGAGATTATCTTAAGAGTAACAAGAGTGTCAAGATTTTCTTGACCACTATGATTGGGGATGTTGAGGTGATTAGAGGATGAAAAAACAAGCCTATGTAATCATTGCTCTTACCTCTATCCTGTTTGTCTTATTTTTCTCCCACAGCTTGCTGGAAATCCTTGATTTTGACTTGTCTATTTTCTTGCAGGATGTCGAAAAAACAGAAAAATTTGTCTTTTTGTTGTTGGTATTTAGCATGTCCATGACCTGCCTCTTAGCCCTGTTTTGGCGAGGTGTTGAAGAGTTTTCTCTCAGAAAAGTGCAGGCGAACCTTAAGCGATTATTGGCAGGGCAAGAAGTGGTTCAGGTTGCAGATCCAGATTTGGATGCCAGTTTCAAGTCCTTGTCAGGTAAACTGAACCTTTTGACAGAGGCTCTTCAAAAGGCTGAAAATCACAGCCTTGCTCAGGAAGAGGAAATCATTGAGAAAGAAAGAAAGCGGATTGCTCGGGATTTGCACGATACAGTTAGTCAAGAGTTGTTTGCGGCTCACATGATTTTGTCAGGTGTCAGCCAGCAGGCTTTAAAGCTTGATAGAGAAAAGATGCAGACCCAGTTGCAGAGTGTCACAGCCATTTTAGAAACAGCCCAGAAGGATTTGCGGGTCTTGCTCTTGCATTTGCGACCAGTTGAACTAGAGCAGAAGAGTCTGGTTGAAGGGATTCAAATCCTCTTAAAAGAGCTTGAGGACAAGAGTGATCTCAAGGTTGGTTTCAAGCAAAATGTGACGCAATTGCCTAAGAAAATCGAGGAGCATATCTTCCGTATCCTGCAAGAGTTGATCAGCAATACCCTCCGCCATGCCCAGGCATCTTGTTTGGATGTTTACCTCTATCAGACGGATTTTGAATTGCAGCTGAAGGTGGTGGACAATGGGATTGGTTTCCAGTTGGGGAGTTTTGATGACCTGAGTTATGGACTCCGCAATATCAAGGAACGAGTTGAAGATATGGCAGGGACGGTTCAGTTATTGACAGCTCCCAAACAAGGGCTGGCGGTTGATATCCGTATTCCCCTGCTCGATAAGGAATGATAAAGGAGTAAAGATGAAAATTTTACTAGTAGATGACCACGAAATGGTCCGATTGGGCTTGAAAAGCTACTTTGACCTCCAAGACGATGTAGAAGTTGTGGGTGAGGCGTCCAACGGGTCTCAAGGGATTGAGTTGGCATTGGAATTGCGTCCAGATGTCATTGTAATGGATATTGTCATGCCTGAGATGAATGGGATTGATGCGACCTTGGCTATCCTCAAAGAATGGCCTGAAGCCAAGATTTTGATTGTGAGCTCTTATTTGGATAATGAAAAAATCATGCCCGTCTTAGATGCAGGTGCTCGTGGCTATATGCTTAAGACTTCTAGTGCAGACGAACTTCTCCATGCTGTCCGTAAGGTGGCTGCTGGGGAGTTGGCCATTGAGCAAGAGGTCAGCAAAAAAGTCGAATACCACCGCAATCATATAGAACTACATGAGGACCTGACTGCGCGTGAGCGAGATGTACTTCAACTCATTGCCAAGGGCTACGAAAATCAGCGCATCGCTGATGAACTTTTTATCTCTCTCAAGACGGTCAAGACCCATGTGTCCAACATCCTAGCCAAGCTGGAAGTCAGTGATCGTACCCAAGCAGCAGTCTATGCCTTTCAGCACCACTTGGTGGGGCATGAGGACTTTTAACAGATATGCAAAAATAATATTGGAGAAATGGCTGACCTTAGTATCAAAGAAGCAAGTGAGTACCTCTAGCATGATTGAAAAGCGCATTCATTACTTGAAAAAAGTCGCCCATTTATGTTATAATAGACTGTATTTAAAAAATTTTAAGGAGAAATGACAGAATGTCTGTATCATTTGAAAACAAAGAAACAAACCGTGGTGTCTTGACTTTCACTATCTCTCAAGACCAAATCAAACCAGAATTGGACCGTGTATTCAACTCAGTGAAGAAATCTCTTAATGTTCCAGGTTTCCGTAAAGGTCACCTTCCACGTCCTATCTTCGACAAAAAATTTGGTGAAGAGTCACTTTACCAAGACGTTATGAACGCTCTTTTGCCAAACGCTTATGAAGCAGCTGTAAAAGAAGCTGGTCTTGAAGTGGTTGCTCAACCAAAAATTGACGTAACTTCAATGGAAAAAGGTCAAGACTGGGTTATCACTGCTGAAGTCGTTACAAAACCTGAAGTAAAATTGGGTGACTACAAAAACCTTGAAGTATCAGTAGATGTAGAAAAAGAAGTAACTGACGCTGACGTTGAAGAGCGTATCGAACGCGAACGCAATAACTTGGCTGAATTGGTTATCAAAGAAGCTGCTGCTGAAAACGGCGACACTGTTGTTATCGACTTCGTTGGTTCTATCGATGGTGTTGAATTTGATGGTGGAAAAGGTGAAAACTTCTCACTTGGACTTGGTTCAGGTCAATTCATCCCTGGTTTCGAAGACCAATTGGTAGGTCACTCAGCTGGTGAAACTGTTGATGTTATCGTAACATTCCCAGAAGACTACCAAGCAGAAGATCTTGCAGGTAAAGAAGCTAAATTCGTAACAACTATCCACGAAGTAAAAGCAAAAGAAGTTCCAGCTCTTGACGATGAACTTGCAAAAGACATCGACGAAGAAGTTGAAACACTTGCTGAATTAAAAGAAAAATATCGCAAGGAATTGGCTGCTGCTAAAGAAGAAGCTTACAAAGATGCCGTTGAAGGTGCAGCAATCGATAAAGCTGTAGAAAACGCTGAAATTGTAGAACTTCCAGAAGAAATGATCCACGAAGAAGTTCACCGTTCCGTAAACGAATTCCTTGGTAACTTGCAACGTCAAGGTATCAACCCTGACATGTACTTCCAAATCACTGGAACTACTCAAGAAGACCTTCACAAACAATACGAGGCAGAAGCTGAGTCACGTACGAAGACTAACCTTGTTATCGAAGCAGTTGCGAAAGCTGAAGGATTTGACGCTTCAGAAGAAGAAATCCAAAAAGAAATCGAGCAATTGGCTGCAGATTACAACATGGAAGTTGCACAAGTACAAAGCTTGCTTTCAGCTGATATGTTGAAACACGATATCACAATCAAAAAAGCTGTTGAATTGATTACAAGCACAGCAACAGTTAAATAATCTTAATAAACAAAAATCCCACCTGATTAGGTGGGTTTTCTGATGCACTATTTTCCAAAAATCTCTTTGAGGTCTGCGTCTGTAATCCCAATCATGGCTGGGATGCTGTCCCAGTTGTCTTCTGTCAGGATGTAGGATGGTTCAGAGGTACTTGATGTGACTGTTTCAGAGACAGCTGGTTGCTTTTCTTCAACATTCTCCAATAAATCACTGAAGCGTTCGATCAGATAGGTTTTTCGGGCAGTTCCGATATGTTGGGTAGCATAGTCGAAGGCCTGTAATTCGCCTAGTAAGATAAGCTTGCTTTTGGCGCGTGTAATGGCTGTATAGATCAGATTGCGCTCCAGCATACGCCTACTAGCACTGGTGATAGGTAGGATAACAACAGGAAACTCACTTCCCTGAGACTTATGGATACTCATGGCATAGGCCAGGCGAATCTTGTACCATTCGTTACGTGGGTAAGAGACCTCATTGCCATCAAAATCAATGACAATCTCGTCTTGTTTCGACTCGGTGTATTTACCAGGAATCAGGTCTGTGATAGCTCCCAAATCTCCATTAAAGACATTGATTTCAGCATCATTAACCAAATGAATGACCTTGTCTCCTTTACGATAGTGGCACTGGGGAGCTTCAAAACTGAGTTGATCTTTTTGTGGTGGATTGAGCAGGTCTTGCATGAGCTGGTTGATGGCATCAATTCCTGCAGTCCCTCGGTACATGGGAGCCAGAACTTGAATATCACGGGCAGGAATACCACTTCTGAGGGCAGCGCCTAAGATTTTCTCAATCGTAGCAGGAATATGGCCACTAGCAATTTCAAAGTAGGAACGGTCAGCTTTTTTCTGGGTGAAATCAGCTGGAAGGATGCCCTGTCGAATCTGACTAGCTAGAGTGACGATGGTTGATTCTTCGCTTTGTCGGTAAATTTTTTCCAAACGAGTCTGAGGAATCAAGGGAATATGAAGGAGGTCAGCTAGAACCTGTCCGGGACTGACAGACGGGAGCTGGTCACTGTCACCCACGATAAGGATTTTACTGTTAGACGAAATGTTGGAGAAGAGTTGATTGGCCAGCCAAGTATCCACCATCGAAAATTCATCCACGATGATAAAGTCAGCATCCAGATAATCTTCCAGATGGCTGGTATCATCGTCCCCTGTCATTCCCAAGTGGCGGTGTATGGTAGCGCTAGGCAAGCCTGTTAATTCATTCATGCGTCGAGCTGCTCGACCAGTTGGAGCAGCAAGAAGAATAGGTAGATTGCTTTTTTTCCTGAGGTCAAGTTCTTCTAAAAGGGCATAAACAGCTATGATACCATTGATAACCGTTGTCTTACCAGTACCAGGCCCACCTGTCAGAATAAAGACCTTGTTCTGGATAGCATCACAGATAGCTTGTTTTTGAATGCTATCATACTCAATCCCCAGCTTCTCCTCGACAGTAGTGATATGTTTTTGAATGGTTTCTAAATCTTGACTCTTCTGTTTTCCTTTTTTAAGGATACGAACCAAGTGACTGCGGATGCCTTCCTCAGCGAAAAAGAGGCTATTGTCAAAAATTTTGGTATCAACCTGCTGAACCTTGTCTTCTTCGATCAAGTAGGAGAGTTCTTGGGCTACTTGGCTGGGATCCAGCTCCACGGGACGGGAAGACTCAAGGAGATTTAGGGTTTGCTCAAGCAAATCTCGTGCTTCAACATAGGTGTCTCCTGTTTCCATGCAGGCTTGAAAAAGACTATGAACTAGACCGGCACGGAAGCGTTCAGGGGCTTGACTTTCAATGCCTAGCTCCTCAGCTAGCTGGTCAGCAATAGTAAATCCCAATCCTTTGATGTCCTCAACCAGCTGGTAGGGATAATTTTCAACCACATCAAGGGTTTCTTCCTTGTAAAAGTCTTGAATCTGAAAGGCTAGTTTATTGGGAATGCCGTAGTTGGCTAGTTTGGCTAAAACCATCTCTGTTCCGTAGTTGAGACGAAGAGTGGATACGAAAGCCTCGCGATTTTTGGCAGAGAGTCCTGAGATGTCTTCTAGCTTTTCTGGGTGTTGCAGAATTTCGTCAATAGTATTGTCACCATAGGTGTCCACGATTTTCTGAGCTGTCTTGAGTCCAATTCCCTTGAAATGACTACTTGAAAAGTACTTAACCAGCCCCTTGCTAGTTGGTTTTGCGCGTTCATACCGGCTGATTTGTAGTTGTTCTCCATACTTGGAGTGCTGGACAATTTGCCCCCAAAAAGTATAGTCTTCGCCCTCGATTACATCAGCCATAGTACCAGTGACAATGATTTCAAAATCATCAAAATCCTCTGCGTCCGTATCTTCGATTTCTAGGAGGAGGATGCGATAAAAATTGCTGGGATTTTCAAAAATAATCCGTTCAATGGTTCCTGAAAAATAAACTTCCATAAGATTCCTTTGCATAAATAGGTGAGATTTAATACTCTTCGAAAATCTCTTCAAACCACGTCAGCTTCGCCTTGCCGTACTCAAGTACAGCCTGCGGCTAGCTTCCTAGTTTGCTCTTTGATTTTCATTGAGTATAACTTTGTTTCTATCTTAATCAAACTGGATAGAGAATAATCATCTTCTCACGATAGAAGAAGAGGCTGAGATTGCTGATTCTCGGCCTCTTCGATTTCTTAAAATGTTCCGATACGGGTGATTGGCCAGAAGCGGAATTTAGCTTCCCCTGTGATATCTTTTGCTTTAAAAGTACCTACGTGGCGGCTGTCGCTCGAAACCAAGCGGTCATCTCCGAGGAGAAGGTATTCTCCTTCTGGAACAGTAAAGCTGAAGT
The DNA here is from genome assembly GCA_905221105.1 of bacterium. Taxonomy (GTDB): domain Bacteria; phylum Bacillota; class Bacilli; order Lactobacillales; family Streptococcaceae; genus Streptococcus. Next base: position 424,636 of record CAJNBW010000001.1, on the reverse strand, counting down.
TGGTATTGTAGTTGACATCAACTGTGAAGGCTTGAGCTTTTTGAGCGATACTTCTAAAGAAAGTTCCTTTATTTCCTTCAAATCCCTTGCCTGAGTAGGTGCTTTGGAGTTTATCATCCTTGAAACGTTTGATGTAGTCTGCTAGGTAAGGCTCGTCCGTCTCTTTATCATTGATATAAAGTTTATCGTTTTCGTAACGGATGGTGTCGCCAGGCATTCCAATCACGCGCTTGACGATGTCCTTATTGCCATCTTCCTCATGGGCGACTACGATATCAAAACGGTCAATAGGGAGGTGCTTGACAACAAAGAGGATTTCACCATCCGCTAGGGTTGGATCCATGGAATGCCCTTCTACACGGACATTACTCCAAAAAAAGATACGGCTTAAAGCTAGTAATGACAGAATCAGGAGGAACAATCCCCACTCTTTTAGGAAATTTTTAAATGAATTCATAATTTACCTTTCTAAGCGTTTTTTCGCTTTTTCAGTATTTTTAAAGTGCAGTTTGGCGCAGAAGTTGAGTCCCTGCATACCATAGGCCTGCAAAATCTGGCTAGCCACCTTGTCAGAAGCCGTTCCAGCTCCACTTGGAAGTTGATAGCCCAATTCTCGTCCCAGATTTTCAAGATTTTCCAGAAAGAGATCACGCGCGATGATAGAAGAAACTGCTACAGCCAAGTATTTACCCTCAGCCTTTTCTTCTAAGCTGATAGGATTACTGAAACGATTGGCCTCTTGTGCCAAGTACTTGTCATAATTTTTAGCACTGGTAAAGGCATCAATCACAATTTTCTCAGGTTGAAGACCTTTTTGAAGGAGGAGATAAATAGCCTGATTATGGAGGGCAACCTTAACCGAAACAGCGTTGTAGCGGTCTCCGATGACCTCGTTGTACTTGCTTGGTGAGAGAAGCAGTGCCTGGTGCTGGATTTTTTCCTTGAGGATAGGAGCAATCTGACGGATTTTTTGGTCTGTCAGAGTCTTGGAATCCCCCACACCGAGTTTTCGTAAGAAATCATGCTGGTCAGGTGTGACAAAGGAAGCCACAACTGCAAGCCCACCAAAGTAGGAACCATTTCCCACCTCATCTGTCCCAATCAAAGGGAGATTTTGTCCGCTGATTTCCTCTGCAAGCTGATAGCCAAAGAAACTGGCGTATTTCTCAGCCCCTTCACCCTGAAGCAAGACCTTTCCAGAAGTATAGATAGAAACCGTTGCCTGAGGCAGTCTCAAAAAGTAGCGGATATAGGGATTCTTACTAGGAGCCAGACTGGTTTGATAGTATTCAAGGAAAGCCTGGATCTCCTTTTCGCTTGGTGTGAGTGTTATACTTGCCATAGTTTCTATTGTACCACAAAAGCAGGCAAATTTGTAAAAACTGACAAAGTTAGCGAATTTTGGTATAATATCGTGAGGTGAATTTTATGGCAAATCTAAATCGATTCAAATTTACATTCGGAAAAAAATCATTAACCTTGACAACCGAGCATGATAACCTTTTTATGGAGGAAATCGCTAAGGTTGCGACAGAAAAATACCAAGCAATTAAAGAACAAATGCCTAGTGCAGACGATGAAACAATTGCTCTTTTGTTGGCAGTCAACTGTTTGTCAACTCAGCTCAGCCGTGAGATTGAATTTGACGATAAGGAGCAAGAATTAGAAGAACTCCGTCACAAACTTGTGACTTGTAAGCAAGAGCAGAGCAAGATTGAGGATTCCTTATGATTTCAATCCTTCTTCTATTGATCTTGGCTTGGGGATTTTATATCGGCTATCGGAGAGGTCTGCTCTTACAGGTTTATTACCTGATTTCAGCCATGGCATCGGCTTTTATGGCTGGCCAGTTTTACAAGGGGCTGGGAGAGCAATTCCATTTATTGCTCCCTTATGCAAATCCGCAGGAAGGTCAGGGGACATTCTTTTTCCCATCGGATCAACTCTTTCAGTTGGATAAGGTCTTTTACGCAGGTATCGGCTACTTGTTGGTATTTGGGATTGTCTATAGCATCGGTCGTTTACTTGGTCTCTTATTACACTTACTTCCTAGTAAAAAGCTGGGTGGCAAGTTGTTCCAAGTTTCAGCAGGTATCTTGTCGATGTTGGTGACCTTATTTGTCTTGCAAATGGCCTTAACTATACTAGCAACGATTCCCATGGCAGCTATACAAAATCCTCTTGAAAAGAGTATCGTCGCAAAACACATCATCCAGAGCATACCAGTAACGACTAGTTGGCTCAAACAAATCTGGGTGACAAATTTAATCGGATAAAAAGGGCAGGAGTTTTCCTAGCCCTTTGTTTACAGATTTGACTCGAATCTATTAGAATATAAAAAGCTAATACACCTAGATATTCAAAGACAAGGAAATAAAGATGAACAAGAAAATATTAGAAACATTAGAGTTCAATAAGGTCAAGGCTTTGTTTGAACCCCATTTGTTGACCGAGCAGGGCTTGGAGCAATTGAGACAGCTAGCTCCGACTGCCAAAGCAGATAAAATCAAACAGGCTTTTGCTGAGATGAAGGAAATGCAGGCTCTCTTTGTCGAGCAACCGCATTTTACCATTCTTGCAACCAAGGAAATCGCAGGAGTCTGCAAGCGCTTGGAGATGGGAGCGGACCTCAATATCGAAGAGTTCCTGCTCTTGAAGCGCGTGCTTCTTGCCAGCCGAGAACTGCAAAGTTTTTATGCCAATCTGGAAAATGTTAGCTTGGAAGAATTAGCCCTTTGGTTTGAGAAATTACACGATTTTCCGCAATTACAAGGAAATCTTCAGGCCTTTAATGATGCAGGTTTCATTGAAAATTTTGCCAGTGAAGAATTGGCGCGAATCCGTCGAAAAATCCATGATAGCGAGAGTCAGGTACGTGATGTTTTACAGGACCTGCTCAAGCAAAAAGCACAGATGTTGACGGAAGGGATTGTTGCTAGCAGAAATGGTCGTCAGGTTTTACCAGTCAAAAACACCTACCGCAATAAGATTGCAGGTGTTGTTCATGATATTTCTGCCAGCGGGAACACCGTCTATATCGAACCCCGTGAGGTGGTCAAACTGAGCGAAGAAATTGCCAGTTTGCGAGCAGATGAGCGTTATGAAATGCTTCGCATTCTCCAAGAAATTTCTGAACGTGTCCGCCCTCATGCGGCTGAGATTGCCAACGACGCTTGGATTATCGGTCATCTAGATTTGATTCGTGCTAAGGTCTGCTTCATCCAAGAAAGACAAGCAGTCGTTCCCCAGCTATCAGAAAATCAAGAGATTCAACTGCTCCATGTCTGCCATCCTTTAGTCAAAAATGCCGTCGCAAATGATGTCCATTTTGGTCAAGATTTAACAGCCATTGTTATCACAGGTCCTAATACTGGTGGTAAGACCATCATGCTCAAAACTCTGGGCTTGACACAGGTTATGGCCCAGTCAGGTTTGCCGATTTTAGCAGATAAGGGAAGCCGTGTTGGTATTTTTGAAGAAATCTTTGCTGATATTGGCGATGAGCAATCTATTGAGCAGAGTTTGTCTACCTTCTCTAGCCACATGACCAATATCGTGGATATTCTTGGCAAGGTCAACCAACATTCCCTCTTGCTTTTGGATGAGTTGGGAGCTGGTACAGACCCTCAAGAAGGGGCCGCCCTTGCCATGGCTATTCTGGAGGACCTTCGCCTGCGTCAAGTCAAGACCATGGCTACAACTCACTATCCAGAACTCAAGGCCTACGGTATTGAGACAGCCTTTGTCCAAAATGCCAGTATGGAGTTTGATACTGCAACTCTTCGCCCGACATATCGCTTTATGCAGGGTGTTCCTGGTCGAAGCAATGCCTTTGAGATTGCCAAACGTCTAGGCCTATCTGAAGTTATCGTAGGGGATGCTAGTCAGCAGGTCGATCAGGACAATGATGTCAATCGTATTATTGAGCAGCTGGAAGAGCAGACGCTGGAAAGCCGTAAACGCTTGGACAATATCCGTGAGGTGGAGCAAGAAAATCTCAAGATGAACCGTGCGCTTAAAAAACTATACAACGAGCTCAATCGTGAAAAGGAAACGGAGCTCAATAAAGCGCGTGAACAGGCTGCTGAGATTGTGGATATGGCCCTAAGTGAAAGTGACCAGATTCTCAAGAATCTCCATAGTAAATCTCAACTCAAGCCCCACGAAATTATTGAAGCCAAGGCCAAGTTGAAAAAATTGGCTCCTGAAAAAGTGGACTTGTCTAAAAACAAGGTCCTTCAAAAGGCCAAGAAAAAACGAGCTCCCAAGGTGGGTGATGATATCGTAGTTCTCAGCTATGGCCAACGTGGTACCTTGACCAGTCAACTCAAGGACGGCCGCTGGGAAGCCCAAGTTGGCTTGATTAAGATGACCTTGGAAGAAAAAGAGTTTGACCTTGTTCAAGCCCAGCAAGAAAAGCAAGTCAAGAAGAAACAGGTCAATGTTGTGAAACGAACTTCTGGTCGTGGTCCACAAGCCAGACTGGACCTTCGAGGCAAACGTTACGAAGAAGCAATGAATGAGCTAGATGCCTTTATCGACCAAGCCTTGCTTAACAATATGGCCCAAGTTGATATCATTCACGGTATCGGTACAGGTGTCATCCGTGAAGGTGTCACCAAATACCTACAAAGAAACAAACATGTCAAGAGTTTCGGATATGCCCCACAAAATGCTGGAGGCAGTGGTGCGACTATTGTCACTTTTAAAGGATAGCAGTATTCTGGGCTTTATAAAGTAAAAACTGTTGAACTAATTTTTACTAATAAACACATTGACAAAAGCCAACATTTTTTGTAAAATAAGAATCAATTAAATACCAACACCGAATGAAGTTTAATAGAAGTGGCGAATCGTTTGATTTTCCATGACTGTAAATGGACGGAACTCTGGAGAGACCGTAAAGGCACCGAAGGGGCAAGGCAGGCAACTGCTCAAACTCTCAGGTAAAAGGACAGAGCTAGGATAGACCGCTTTTTAGCATTTATCTAAGCATTCCAGAGTACATGTATCTTGCATGTGCTCTTTCTTTTGGGGTTGAAAAGATAGGAGAAGGAAATGTTAGAATTGCTTAAATCAATTGATGCTTTTGCTTGGGGTCCCCCCCTCTTGATTTTATTGGTCGGGACAGGGATTTATCTCACTGTCCGTCTAGGACTCTTGCAGGTTCTGCGTCTGCCCAAGGCCTTCCAGCTTATTTTTACCAAGGATAAGGGGCATGGTGATGTATCCAGCTTTGCGGCCTTGTGTACAGCTCTCGCAGCGACAGTTGGTACGGGAAATATTATCGGGGTGGCGACAGCTATCAAGGTAGGTGGCCCAGGGGCTCTCTTTTGGATGTGGATGGCTGCTTTCTTTGGAATGGCTACCAAGTATGCGGAAGGACTCTTGGCAATCAAATACCGCACCAAGGATGACCATGGTGCAGTAGCGGGAGGTCCCATGCACTATATCCTTTTAGGGATGGGAGAAAAGTGGCGACCACTTGCCATCTTCTTTGCCCTGGCAGGTGTGCTAGTAGCTTTGCTAGGAATCGGAACCTTCACCCAAGTGAACTCGATTACAGAATCTATCCAGAATACAACGACTATTTCGCCAGCCATCACAGCTCTTGTGTTGTCTGTCTTTGTAGCGATTGCAGTCTTTGGTGGCCTCAAGTCCATTTCTAAGGTTTCAACTACTGTTGTTCCTTTTATGGCTATCATTTATATTTTGGGAACTCTTACAGTTATTTTCTTTAATATTGGGAAACTCCCTGCCACAATCGCTTTAATTTTGACATCAGCATTTAGTCCTGTTGCTGCGGTAGGTGGATTTGCAGGTGCTAGCATTCGGATGGCTATTCAAAATGGTGTGGCGCGTGGTGTGTTCTCAAATGAATCTGGTCTGGGTTCTGCTCCCATTGCAGCGGCTGCGGCTAAGACAAATGAACCGGTAGAGCAAGGCTTGATTTCTATGACAGGAACCTTTATTGATACCCTTATTATCTGTACTCTGACTGGTTTGACCATCTTGGTGACTGGTGTTTGGAGTGGCGACTTAAATGGGGTTGCCTTGACTCAGTCAGCCTTCTCAACAGTCTTTTCACACTTTGGACCTGCCCTTTTGACCATCTTCCTTGTACTCTTTGCCTTCACGACAATTCTAGGTTGGAACTATTACGGGGAACGTTGTTTTGAGTTTCTCTTTGGGGTTCGCTTTATCTGGCTCTACCGTGTGGTATTTGTACTCATGGTCTTGTTGGGAGGATTTATCGAGTTGGATATGGTTTGGATTATCGCAGATATTGTTAACGCTTTAATGGCTCTGCCAAACTTGATTGCCCTCTTAGTCTTATCACCAGTTGTTATTGCTGAGACTAAAAAGTATTTTAATAAATAATAGAATCACACATCGCGTGTGATTTTTTGCTTTCATAAAAAATTTCTATCGATGCAATTTAAAATATATATTATACACGGTATAGAATCTGTGATAGACTAGGTTTCAACAACATGAAAAGAGGTTTTATGATGACAACATTTACAATCCATACAGTAGAATCAGCGCCAGCAGAAGTGAAAGAAGTTCTTGAAACAGTAGAAAAAGATAACAATGGCTATATTCCTAATCTAATCGGTCTCTTGGCTAATGCACCGACTGCTTTAGAGGCTTACCGTACTGTCGGAGCTATCAACCGTCGCAACAGCCTGACACCTGTTGAGCGCGAAGTAGTGCAAATCACGGCAGCTGTGACAAATGGTTGCGCCTTCTGCGTCGCAGGTCACACAGCCTTTTCAATTAAACAAATCCAGATGAACGATGACCTTCTTCAAGCCCTTCGCAATCGTACTCCAATTGAAACAGATCCTAAATTAGACACCCTAGCTAAGTTTACCTTGGCAGTTATCAATACCAAGGGTCGTGTAGGAGATGAAGCCTTGTCTGAGTTTCTAGAAGTTGGCTATACCCAACAAAATGCCTTGGATGTGGTTCTTGGTGTCAGCCTAGCAAGTCTCTGTAACTATGCCAACAATCTAGCCAATACACCAATTAACCCAGAATTGCAACCTTATGCTTAATTCATATCTGAGTAAAATGAAGTCTGAAATAATCGGACTTCGTTTTTTATCCCCTCATTTAAGCGCTTTTATGCTATACTGAAACTAACATGATTATTGGAGGTTAGTATGAAAAAACTCCCCTTAGTATTTTCTGGTTGTTTGCTAGGTTTGGCAGGAGCTGGAAATCTTATTTTAGATACGTTGCCAGTTCTGTCACATATACTGAGTTTATCAGGTTTAGTTTTATGGATTTACTTTCTGATTTTGCATCTGTTTAATTGGAAGGAAACCAAGCAAGAATTGACCAAGCCTCCTCTTTTGTCAGGAATGGCCACTTTTCCTATGGCTGGGATGATTTTATCTACCTATGTCTTTAGAGTCTTCCCTCATCTTCCTTTAGTAGCGCAGGGTCTCTGGTGGTTTTCATTTCTCTTGGATTTGGCCTTGATTGCTGGTTTCACCATCAAGTTTGCCTGTCCAGGTCGAAGGGTTCATGCGACTCCTAGCTGGACGGTTCTCTATGTAGGGATAGCAGTAGCAGCATTGACTTATCCTCTGGTAGGCATCATCGAAATTGCCTATGCAACCTTGAGTTTTGGTTTTCTTCTTACCTTCTATCTCTATCCCCTTATTTATAGTGATTTAAAGAAACATCCGCTCCCACTAGCCTTGCTTGGGCAAGAAGGAATCTACTGTGCTCCTTTCTCTCTACTCTTGGCTTCCCTGGTTCGAGTTGGAGGAGATAGTCTACCAACTTGGCTCTTGATTGTCATGATCTTGGCTTCCCAATTCTTCTTTTTCTTTGTTTTGACTCGTCTGCCTAATATTTTAAAACAAGGCTTTCAACCATCCTTTTCAGCCCTCACCTTCCCAACCATTATCACAGCTACTTCGCTTAAGATGGCTCAGAGAATCTTGAAACTTCCATTTTTGGATTATTTGGTAGTGGCTGAAACTGTTATTTGCCTAATCATTTTGATCTTTGTATTAGGTGCTTATTTGATTTGGTTACGAAAAAAGGTCTAGCTAGAAATAGCTAAACCTTATTTTTTATGGTTTGATAACTTCAGCTCCACCCATGTATGGACGAAGTGCTTCTGGGATGGTCACAGAACCATCTTCATTTTGGTAGTTTTCAAGAATAGCAGCCACGGTACGTCCAACTGCAAGTCCAGAACCGTTCAAGGTGTGGAGCAATTTAACCTTGCCATCGGCTTCATCACGGTAACGGATTTGGGCACGACGGGCTTGGAAATCTTCTGTATTTGAACAGCTTGAGATTTCACGGTAGGTATTTTGCGCTGGAATCCAAACTTCCAAGTCGTAAGTTTTAGCAGCTGAGAAGCCCATATCTCCTGTAGAGAGCGCAACGACACGGTATGGAAGGTTTAGTTTTTGAAGAATGTTTTCAGCGTTGGCTGTCATTTTTTCCAATTCTTCGTAAGATTCTTCTGGTTTGGCAAATTTAACCATTTCAACCTTGTGGAATTGGTGCAAACGAATCAAGCCACGAGTATCACGACCAGCTGAACCAGCCTCAGAACGGAATGAAGGACTCATAGCAGTGAAGTAGATTGGCAGGTCTTTACCGTCCAGGATTTCATCACGGTAGTAGTTTGTTAGAGGAACTTCAGCTGTAGGGATAAGGACATAATTGCTGTCGCTGAGTTCAAAAGTGTCTTCCTTGAATTTTGGATATTGACCAGTACCAAACATAGAATCGTGGTTAACCATGTAAGGTGTGATGACTTCAGTATAGCCTTCTTTACCATGCTCATCCAACATAAAGTTGTAGATAGCACGTTCCAAACGAGCACCGAGACCTTTATAGAAGAGGAAACGAGCGCCTGTTACCTTACCACCGCGTTCCCAATCAAGGATACCAAGGTCTTCACCAAGATCCCAGTGAGCTTTAGGTTCGAAGTCAAATTCGCGCGGAGTGCCCCAACGGCGAACTTCCACATTGTCATCTTCATCAGCCCCAACAGGAACACTGTCAGCTGGAATGTTTGGAAGAGTCGTTGTAAATTCTGTTAATTTAGCATCGATTTCTGCCAATTCAGCATCCAAGGCTTTGACCTCAGCAGATAGAGTTTGCATGGCAGCAATCTTGTCATCTGCATTTTCCTTGTTACGCTTAGCTTGGGCAATCTCAGCAGAAACTGTGTTACGTTCTGCTTTGAGAGTTTCAACCTTGACCAAGATGTCACGACGTTTAGCATCGATTTCTTTCATCTCATTCAAGATAGCAGCATCTACACCACGTGTAGCCAATTTTTCTGCGACAGCATCAAAATCTGTACGAATACGTTTGATATCTAACATAAGAACTCCTTTATGAAAAAAGCACACCTGACAAAGCGTTGGAGTGGCAGGGCCACGGTTCCATCCAACTTCACAGGTGTGCACTTGATTGTGTATGTAATTGTTACTAACGGTAGAATTTCACCTATCCCTCCTATCTGCTCGCAGCACCCGCAGACTTTCTGAAAGAAGAAGATAACCTACTTATCCGTTGCTATGATTATACTAAAGTTTCTACTTTTTTGCAAATAGATTTTTAAATTTTTGACCAATGGTCTGAATCAGGGTCGGTAGCTTGACGACCTTGTCATTGCCCAGTTTTTCGCGAGCAATTTTAAGAATGGCACCTGAGTCTTTTGAAGCAAAGAGGAATTTTCCTCTGTCTGTAAAGACTTCGAAGTGGCGACTGATTTTGCGGCCAGTGACATTGGCTCCAATTTGGTTGATATGGCTCCAAGGAATCTGGATAAATTGTTCAACATTGACATCTGGGTAAAATTCTAGAGCCTGATCTCCGACTAGGAATTTCCCAACTTTCCCAGCTATCGAGAGGTAGGAAGTGCCTGTCGTATTGAGAAGCACTGTTTTGTTAAGAGATTGGGCCATGTTTAGTTTTCCTTACTTTCACCGAAAAAGGCATTGTAGAGGGCTTTAATAGCTGCTTTCTCTTGGTCCTTATGGACAACAAACATGATAGACACTTCACTAGAACCTTGAGACATCATCTGGATATTGATCTTATTTTCAGATAGAGCACGTGTCGCAGTAGCAGTTACTCCGATATGGCTCTTCATTTTTTCTCCAACAATCATAATGATAGAAAGATCGTGTTCGATTTCTGCATGGTCTACTTCAGCCTTTTGAACCAACTGACGAAGGATTTCTTCTTCCTTGATAGGAGTTAGTTCACGAGAACGGAGGATGATTGAAAGATCGTCGATACCTGTTGGCATATGTTCCCAACCGATGTTAAGGTCTTCAAGGATTTGCAGAACCTTGCGACCAAATCCAACCTCACGGTTCATGAGGTATTTAGACATGTTGATGCTGACAAAACCTGAGTCACCAGCAATTCCTACTACTGGGAATTCATCACTACTATGTTTTAGAACGATACGAGTACCTGGATGATCAGGATTGTTGGTATTCTTGATAACCAGAGGAATTTTTCCACGGTAGGCAGGTAGAAGGGCTTCGTCATGAAGGACTGAGAATCCTGCATAAGCCAACTCACGCATTTCACGGTATGTCAACTCAGGGATTGAGTGTGGTTGGTGGATAATACCAGGATGGGCTGCAAAGATACCATCAACATCCGTAAAGTTTTCATAGAGGTCTGCCTTAACACCGGCAGCAATGATAGAACCTGTAATGTCTGATCCTCCACGTGAGAAGGTACAGATTTGATTTTCCTTGGTAACTCCAAAGAAACCAGGAATGACAAGAACTTCATTTGTATTTGTCAATTCTTCAATCTTGTCATAACTTGATGGAATGATGCGAGCGTGACCAGGTTCACTTGTGACCACAATACCAGCTTCTCTAGGGTGCACATAGCGTGCATCGATCCCGTTTTGATTAAAGTAGGCAGCAATCAATTTAGCATTGTTATTTTCACCAGCTGCTAGGAAAGTGTCGTAGAGAAATTCATTTTCATCAATAGGAAGAGTGGCTAAGGCACGAATGCTTTTAGAAATTTTTTCTAGCACAGCTGGTTTAAGACCTAGTTCACTAACCATAGCAGCATAGCGGTCGATAATCCAGTTTTGGCTCTTGCTAATATCGTTACCAGCAACATAGTCGCGGTAGTATTTAATCAAGGCATCTGTAACCTTAGTATCTTCAGCATTGCGTTTACCAGGCGCAGAAACGACGACAAAATGACGCTCTGAATCGCTTTTGACGATGTTTAAAACTTTTTCTAATTGACCAGCAGAGGCAAGAGAGCTACCTCCAAATTTAACAACTTTCATAAGAACTCCTAAAGTAAGTATTTTATACGATTATAGCAGAAAGAAAGCCTTTTTTCAATGAAGAAAATGAGATGCTTTCTAGGACAAAGCGAGTCTTTCTTATCGGCCGAGACACTTTTAGCCGATTTTTCCTTGCTTTCAAGTTTTAAAAAAGATATACTTTGACAATAAAATGATTTAACTTGGTTATGAAAATAAAAAAGGAGTCCAGATGGAACACATTATTTATCAGCTTGAAGAAGATTTGGCAATCCTTACCTTAAACCGTCCTGAGGTTGCGAATGGTTTTCATATTCCCATGTGTGAGGAGATTTTAGAAGCTCTGGCTTTAGCAGAAGAGGATCCGGCTGTGCATTTTATCTTGATCAATGCGAATGGCAAAGTCTTCTCAGTTGGGGGAGATTTAGTAGAGATGAAGCGGGCAGTGGATGAGGACGATATTCCATCATTGACGAAAATCGCAGAATTGGTCAATACTATTTCTTATAAAATCAAGCAAATTGCTAAACCTGTTTTGATGGAGGTTGATGGGGCTGTTGCAGGTGCCGCTGCAAATATGGCTGTTGCTGCAGATTTCTGTCTTGCAACGGATAAAGCTAAGTTTATCCAAGCCTTTGTTGGCGTTGGTTTGGCTCCAGATGCAGGTGGGATTCATCTTTTGAGTCGTAGTATCGGTGTGACGCGTGCTACTCAATTAGCCATGACAGGTGAGGCTCTAACAGCAGAAAAAGCTCTGGAGTGGGGGCTGGTTTACCGCGTCTGTGAAGATGATAAACTTGAAAAAACGAGAGAACAGCTTCTTAAAAAATTGAGACGCGGATCGGCTAATTCTTATGTAGCCATCAAGAAGTTGGTATGGGAGAGCCAATTTAAAGATTGGCAAGATTATGCTGCTTTAGAATTGAACCTACAGGAATCCTTGGCCCAAACAGAGGATTTCAAAGAGGGAGTGCGGGCTTATTCGGAGAGAAGAAGACCGAAATTTACTGGAAAATAAGAAAATACTTGCACCATTCTTTGAAGTTTGATATAATTCTTTTGTCAAATGTTTTGATTGTGAAAGTTTTTTGAAAAGGAGGGAAAAGAGATTGGACTACCAACGAATTAATGAATATTTAACATCTATATTTAACAATGTCCTCGTCATCGAGGAAGTTAGCTTGAGGGGTAGTCGTTTCAAGGATATCTCCATCAAAGAAGTCCATACAATCGATGTAATTGGAAAATTCCCAGACGTGACGCCAAGTCAAGTGTCGAAAGAGTTGATGGTGACTCTTGGGACGGTTACGACGAGTTTGAATAATCTTGAACGCAAGGGTTACATTGAACGCATTCGCTCAGAGCAGGATCGTCGTGTGGTACATCTGCATTTGACAAAGAAAGGTCGCTTGGTTCATAGACTTCATAAACGCTTCCATAAGGCCATGGTCGAAAATATTATCGAAGGTATGAGCAAGGAAGAAACTGAAGTTATGAGCAAAGGTTTGACTAAACTTTATCAATTTTTGGAGGATTTGAAATAATGGCTTTTGCAAAAATAAGCCAGGTTGCTCATTATGTGCCAGAGCAAGTGGTTACAAATCATGATTTGGCTCAGATTATGGATACCAATGATGAGTGGATTTCAAGTCGGACGGGAATACGACAAAGGCATATTTCAAGAACAGAATCTACTAGTGATTTGGCTACAGAAGTTGCGAAGAAACTGATGGCAAAAGCTGGAATCACAGGGGAGGAGCTGGATTTTATCATCCTAGCTACCATTACTCCAGATTCGATGATGCCCTCTACAGCTGCTCGTGTCCAAGCTAATATTGGTGCTAATAAGGCCTTTGCTTTTGACTTAACAGCTGCCTGCAGTGGATTTGTATTTGCTCTTTCAACTGCTGAAAAGTTTATAGCTTCTGGTCGATTTCAAAAAGGTTTGGTGATTGGTAGTGAAACCCTCTCTAAGGCAGTCGATTGGTCGGATCGATCAACAGCTGTCTTGTTTGGAGATGGTGCTGGTGGAGTCTTGCTAGAAGCTAGCGAGCAAGAGCATTTCTTGGCTGAGAGTCTCAATAGCGATGGGAGTCGTAGTGAGTGTCTGACCTATGGACATTCAGGCTTGCAATCTCCATTTTCAGATCAAGAGAGTGCAGATTCATTTTTGAAGATGGATGGGCGCGCGGTCTTTGATTTTGCCATTCGAGATGTAGCCAAGTCTATCAAGCAGACTATTGACGAATCCCCTATAGAGGCGACAGACTTAGATTATCTGCTACTTCATCAGGCCAATGACCGTATCTTGGATAAGATGGCTAGAAAAATCGGTGTCGACCGAGCTAAACTTCCAGCTAATATGATGGAGTATGGCAATACCAGTGCAGCAAGTATCCCGATTTTACTTTCAGAGTGTGTTGAACAAGGCCTCATCCATTTAGATGGTAGCCAGACTGTTCTTCTATCAGGCTTCGGTGGAGGCTTGACCTGGGGCACGCTCATTCTTACAATTTAGGTAATCATGTGGTGAACACATTGTTATAAAAAACTATTTATTTTAAAGGAGTCCTATCATGGCAGTATTTGAAAAAGTACAAGAAATTATCGTTGAAGAACTTGGAAAAGACGCATCAGAAGTAACACTTGAATCAACTTTTGATGATTTGGACGCAGATTCATTGGACTTGTTCCAAGTAATCTCAGAAATCGAAGATGCTTTTGATATCCAAATCGAAGCAGAAGATGACTTGAAAACAGTTGGTGACTTGGTTGCCTACGTTGAAGAGCAAACAAAATAAGCAGAATACAAATAGAAGGAGTAGGGAAACCCGCTCCCTCTTGTTTAGGCAATAGTTTGATTTTCAAATTATGACAGTATCGAACTATTACGTAAGCAAGAAATGATGGAGGCACTATGAAAACGCGTATTACAGAATTATTGAACATTGATTATCCTATCTTTCAAGGAGGAATGGCCTGGGTTGCTGATGGTGATTTGGCAGGAGCTGTTTCCAAGGCTGGAGGGCTAGGGATTATCGGTGGGGGAAATGCCCCTAAAGAAGTTGTCAAGGCAAATATTGATAAGATCAAATCATTGACGGATAAGCCCTTTGGTGTCAACATTATGCTCTTGTCTCCCTTTGTGGAAGATATTGTAGATCTTGTTATCGAGGAAGGTGTTAAGGTGGTGACAACAGGGGCAGGAAATCCTGGTAAATACATGGAACGCTTCCACGAAGCTGGCATTACAGTGATTCCTGTTGTGCCAAGTGTTGCTTTAGCTAAACGCATGGAAAAAATCGGTGCGGATGCTGTCATTGCAGAAGGAATGGAAGCTGGGGGGCATATCGGTAAATTAACAACTATGACCTTGGTGCGTCAGGTAGTTGCTGCTGTCTCTATTCCTGTTATTGCTGCAGGAGGGATTGCGGATGGTGAAGGTGCTGCCGCTGGCTTTATGCTAGGTGCAGAGGCTGTTCAGGTTGGAACGCGTTTTGTCGTTGCAAAAGAGTCTAATGCCCATCCAAATTACAAGGCCAAGATTTTAAAAGCGAGAGATATTGATACTACGATTTCAGCCCAACACTTTGGACATGCTGTTCGTGCTATTAAAAATCAATTGACTCGTGATTTTGAAAAGGCTGAGAAAGATGCCTTTAAACAGGAAAATCCTGATTTGGAAATCTTTGAACAAATGGGAGCAGGTGCTCTAGCCAAAGCAGTTGTCCACGGAGATGTGGATGGTGGATCTGTTATGGCAGGTCAAATTGCGGGGCTTATTTCCAAAGAAGAGACAGCTGAAGAAATCCTAAAAGATTTATACTACGGAGCAGCTAAGAAAATTCAAGAAGAGGCCTCTCGTTGGGCAGGAGTTGTAAGAAATGACTAAAACAGCCTTTTTATTTGCTGGTCAAGGTGCCCAGTATCTAGGGATGGGACGGGATCTTTATGATCAGTATCCGATTGTCAAAGAAACGATTGATCATGCGAGTCAGGTTCTGGGTTATGATTTGCGTCATCTCATTGATACAGAAGAAGAAAAACTCAATCAGACTCGCTATACCCAACCAGCCATTCTAGCGACTTCGGTTGCTATTTACCGTCTATTGCAAGAAAAGGGTTATCAGCCTGATATGGTTGCTGGTTTGTCTCTTGGAGAATACTCTGCCTTGGTGGCCAGTGGGGCCTTGGATTTTGAAGATGCAGTAGCCTTAGTAGCTAAGCGTGGGGCCTATATGGAAGAAGCAGCACCTGCTGGATCTGGCAAGATGGTGGCTGTTCTCAATACGCCAGTAGAGGTCATTGAGGAAGCATGTCGAAAAGCTTCTGAACTTGGAGTGGTTACCCCAGCCAACTATAATACACCTGCACAAATCGTGATTGGTGGAGAAGTGGATGCAGTTGACCGAGCTGTCGAACTCTTGCAGGAAGCAGGTGCTAAACGCTTGATTCCTCTCAAGGTTTCAGGGCCCTTTCATACCGCTCTCCTTGAGCCTGCTAGCCGGAAACTAGCTGAAACTCTCGCTCAAGTAAGTTTTTCAGATTTTACTTGTCCTCTAGTCGGCAATACAGAAGCAGCTGTTATGAAAAAAGAAGACATCGCTCAACTTTTGAAGCGTCAGGTCAAGGAACCAGTTCGTTTCTATGAGAGTATTGCGGTTATGCAAGAAGCAGGCGTAATCAACTTTATCGAGATTGGACCGGGGAAAGTCTTGTCAGGCTTTGTCAAAAAAATTGATAAGACGGCTAAACTAGCCAATGTTGAAGATCAGGCTAGCTTGGAAACCTTGTTAGAAAACAAGTAATCCCTTCTTCCATAAATGCAAGAGGACACAGGAGAAAAGAATGCAACTAAAAAATAAAAATATCTTTATTACAGGTTCGAGTCGTGGAATTGGTCTTGCCATTGCCCACAAGTTTGCTCAAGCAGGAGCTAATATCGTACTAAATAGTCGTGGGGCCATTTCAGAAGAATTACTCGCTGAATTTTCAAACTATGGTGTCAAGGTGGTTCCCATTTCAGGGGATGTGTCTGATTTTGCAGATGCTAAGTGTATGGTTGAGCAAGCTATTACAGAGCTGGGTTCGGTAGATGTTTTGGTCAACAATGCTGGAATTACTCAAGACACCCTGATGCTCAAGATGACAGAAGCAGATTTTGAAAAAGTTCTCAAGGTTAACCTGACTGGCGCCTTTAACATGACACAATCAGTCTTGAAACCGATGATGAAAGCCAGAGAAGGTGCTATCATTAATATGTCTAGTGTTGTTGGTTTGATGGGAAATATCGGTCAAGCTAACTATGCTGCTTCTAAGGCTGGTTTGATTGGTTTTACCAAGTCTGTGGCGCGTGAAGTGGCCAATCGCAATATCAGGGTTAATGCTATTGCACCTGGAATGATTGAGTCCGATATGACTGCTGTCCTATCAGACAAGGTAAAAGATGCCATGCTGGCGCAAATTCCTATGAAAGAATTTGGACAGGCAGAGCAGGTTGCAGATTTAACAGTATTTTTAGCGGGCCAAGATTATCTAACTGGTCAAGTGGTTGCCATTGATGGTGGCCTCAGTATGTAGCAGAAGCTAGAGGTAAAAAAGATGAAACTAAATCGTGTAGTAGTAACAGGTTATGGAGTTACATCTCCAATCGGAAATACACCAGAAGAATTTTGGAATAGTTTGACAAGTGGAAAAATCGGAATTGGTCCAATTACAAAATTTGATCATAGTGACTTTGATGTGCATAATGCGGCAGAAATCCAAGATTTTCCTTTTGATAAATACTTTGTTAAGAAAGATACCAACCGTTTTGACAACTATTCTTTGTATGCCTTGTATGCGGCCCAAGAGGCTGTCAACCACGCTAAGCTAGATGTAGAGGCTATTGATAAGGATCGTTTTGGTGTTATCGTTGCCTCTGGTATTGGTGGAATCAAGGAAATTGAAGATCAAGTGCTTCGCCTCCATGAAAAAGGACCAAAACGAGTGAAACCCTTGACCCTTCCAAAGGCCTTGCCAAATATGGCTTCAGGAAATGTTGCTATGCGTTTTGGAGCAAACGGTGTTTGTAAATCCATCAATACTGCCTGCGCTTCATCAAATGATGCGATTGGGGATGCCTTCCGCTCGATTAAGTTTGGTTTCCAAGATGTTATGTTGGTAGGTGGTTCAGAAGCCTCTATTACCCCTTTTGCTATCGCTGGTTTCCAAGCCCTAACTGCTTTATCAACTACAGAGGACCCAAGTCGTGCTTCCATTCCATTTGATAAGGACCGCAATGGTTTTGTCATGGGAGAAGGTTCAGGGATGTTGGTTCTTGAAAGTCTTGAACACGCTGAAAAACGTGGGGCTACTATCCTTGCTGAAGTGGTTGGTTACGGAAATACCTGTGATGCCTACCATATGACTTCTCCACATCCAGAAGGTCAGGGAGCTATTAAGGCCATCAAACTAGCCTTGGAAGAAGCTGAGATTTCTCCAGAGCAAGTAGCTTATGTCAATGCTCACGGAACGTCAACTCCTGCTAATGAAAAAGGAGAAAGTGGTGCGATCGTAGCTGTTCTTGGTAAGGAAGTACCTGTGTCATCAACCAAATCATTCACGGGCCATTTGCTGGGTGCTGCAGGTGCAGTAGAAGCTATCGTTACAATCGAAGCTATGCGTCATAACTTTGTACCAATGACAGCTGGAACAAGTGAAGTATCAGATTATATCGAAGCCAATGTCGTTTATGGACAAGGCTTGGAGCAAGAAATTCCATACGCTATTTCAAATACCTTTGGTTTTGGTGGCCACAATGCCGTTCTTGCTTTCAAACGTTGGGAGAATAAATAAGTATGAATTTAAACGATATTAAAGACTTGATGGCTCAATTTGACCAGTCAAGTTTGAGAGAATTTTCTTATAAAAACGGGACGGATGAGTTACAGTTTAGCAAAAATGAAGCTAGACTTGTACCTGAAGTTGCAGCTCCAGTCGCACCAGCGCCCGTTCTAGCAACACCAAGTCCAGCGACTCCTACATCTGCTTCAGCAGAGCCTGTAACAGAAGAAGTTCCAGCGTCAGCTGAAACAAGTGTGGCTGCTGAGGGAGATCTTGTAGAGAGCCCACTTGTTGGGGTGGCTTACTTGGCTGCTGGTCCAGATAAACCTGCCTTTGTTTCAGTTGGTGATACTGTCAAAAAAGGCCAAACATTGGTGATTATCGAAGCCATGAAAGTCATGAATGAAATTCCAGCACCTAAGGATGGTGTGGTAACGGAAATTCTCGTTTCTAACGAAGAAATGGTTGAGTTTGGTAAAGGATTGGTACGTATCAAATGATCGATATTCAAGGAATCAAAGAAGCTCTTCCCCACCGTTATCCTATGCTCCTAGTGGACCGTGTCTTGGAAGTGAGCGAGGATACTATTGTTGCCATCAAAAATGTGACCATCAATGAGCCCTTCTTTAACGGTCATTTTCCTCAATATCCAGTCATGCCAGGTGTTCTGATCATGGAAGCTTTGGCGCAAACAGCGGGTGTTTTGGAGTTGTCTAAGCCTGAAAATAAAGGGAAACTAGTTTTTTACGCTGGTATGGACAAGGTGAAGTTCAAGAAGCAGGTTGTACCAGGAGACCAATTGGTTATGACAGCGACTTTTGTAAAACGTCGTGGCACCATTGCCGTGGTTGAAGCCAAAGCTGAAGTGGATGGCAAGCTTGCAGCTAGTGGTACTCTTACCTTTGCAATTGGGAACTAAGGAGGTTCTCCATGTTTCGAAAAATTTTAATTGCCAATCGTGGTGAAATTGCGGTTCGTATTATCCGTGCGGCGCGTGAATTGGGGATTGCGACGGTAGCGGTTTATTCAACTGCTGATAAGGAAGCCCTTCATACTCTTTTGGCAGATGAAGCGGTTTGTATCGGTCCTGGCAAGGCAACAGAGTCTTATCTCAATATTAACGCGGTTCTATCAGCTGCAGTCTTGACTGAGGCAGAAGCTATTCACCCCGGTTTTGGATTTCTCAGTGAAAACTCCAAATTTGCAACTATGTGTGAAGAAGTGGGCATCAAGTTTATCGGACCATCTGGTCATGTCATGGATATGATGGGGGATAAGATCAATGCGCGTGCTCAGATGATCAAAGCAGGTGTGCCTGTCATTCCAGGTTCAGATGGAGAAGTGTATAACTCTGAGGAAGCCTTGATTGTTGCTGAAAAAATTGGCTATCCAGTTATGCTTAAGGCCTCAGCAGGTGGAGGTGGTAAAGGAATTCGTAAGGTTGAAAGACCAGAAGACCTCGTTTCAGCCTTTGAAACTGCCTCTAGTGAAGCCAAGGCCAATTATGGAAATGGTGCCATGTACATAGAACGGGTTATCTATCCAGCTCGTCACATCGAGGTTCAAATCCTAGGAGACGAACACGGAAATGTAATCCACTTAGGGGAACGGGATTGCTCTCTTCAACGGAATAACCAAAAGGTTTTAGAAGAAAGTCCTTCAATTGCAATCGGAAAAACGCTACGCCATGAAATCGGTGCTGCTGCTGTTCGAGCGGCAGAGTCTGTTGGCTATGAGAATGCAGGGACCATTGAGTTTCTTCTTGATGAAGCCAGTGGCAATTTCTACTTCATGGAGATGAATACTCGTGTACAAGTAGAACATCCAGTAACAGAGTTTGTGTCAGGTGTGGATATCGTTAAGGAACAGATTCGTATTGCAGCGGGTCAGCCTTTGTCTGTGAAGCAAGAAGATATTGTTCTACGAGGTCATGCTATTGAATGTCGTATCAATGCAGAAAACCCAGCCTTCAACTTTGCTCCAAGTCCAGGTAAGATCACCAATCTCTATCTGCCCAGTGGAGGAGTTGGTTTGCGCGTGGATTCAGCAGTTTATCCAGGCTATACCATTCCGCCTTATTATGATAGTATGATTGCCAAAATCATCGTTCACGGCGAAAATCGTTTTGATGCCTTGATGAAAATGCAACGTGCCCTCTATGAATTAGAGATTGAAGGGGTGCAGACCAATGCAGATTTCCAGCTTGACCTCATTTCAGATCGCAATGTTATTGCTGGGGATTACGATACTTCCTTCTTGATGGAAACCTTCTTACCCAAATATCAAGAAAAAGAATAAAATGACTTCAAGAGTTTAAACCGAAAAGGGGAATCAATGGCTCTATTTAGTAAAAAAGATAAGTATATTCGAATCAATCCCAATCGTTCGGTTAGGGAAAAACCTCAAGCCAAGCCAGAGGTTCCAGATGAATTATTCTCCCAGTGTCCGAGCTGTAAGCATACCATCTACCAGAAGGATCTGGGAAGTGAGCGTATCTGTCCGCACTGTAGCTATACCTTTCGTATTTCTGCCCAAGAACGCTTGGCTTTGACGATTGATATGGGTACCTTCAAGGAATTGTTTACGGGGATTGAAAGCAAGGATCCCTTGCATTTCCCTGGTTACCAAAAGAAACTGGCAACCATGCGTGAAAAAACAGGTCTGGATGAAGCTGTTGTGACAGGAACTGCTCTTATTAAAGGTCAGACTGTGGCTCTTGGGATTATGGATTCCAACTTTATCATGGCTTCTATGGGTACGGTTGTAGGTGAAAAAATCACTCGATTATTTGAGTATGCGACTGTTGAACAATTGCCAGTTGTTCTCTTCACAGCCTCTGGTGGAGCCCGTATGCAGGAAGGAATCATGAGTCTCATGCAGATGGCTAAGATTTCTGCGGCAGTTAAACGTCATTCAAATGCTGGCCTCTTTTACCTGACTATTTTGACAGATCCAACGACTGGTGGTGTGACAGCTTCCTTCGCTATGGAAGGGGATATCATTTTAGCTGAACCACAGAGCTTGGTTGGTTTTGCTGGACGTCGTGTCATTGAAAATACGGTTCGTGAAAGCTTACCTGAGGATTTCCAAAAGGCAGAATTTCTATTGGAACATGGCTTTGTGGATGCTATTGTCAAAAGAAGAGACTTGCCAGATACCATTGCTAGCCTAGTCAGATTGCACGGAGGGAGTCCTAGATGAATATTGCAAAAATAGTCAGAGAAGCGCGTGAGCAGAGTCGTTTGACAACCTTGGACTTTGCGACAGGCATTTTTGATGAATTTATCCAATTACACGGTGACCGTTCTTTTCGTGATGATGGTGCAGTTGTTGGTGGTATCGGCTGGCTTGGAGACCAAGCTGTAACAGTGGTTGGTATCCAAAAAGGTAAGAGCTTACAAGACAACCTCAAACGGAATTTTGGACAACCGCATCCAGAAGGCTACCGCAAGGCCCTACGGTTGATGAAACAGGCTGAAAAGTTTGGCCGTCCCGTTGTGACCTTTATCAATACTGCAGGTGCCTATCCTGGTGTGGGAGCGGAAGAACGTGGTCAAGGGGAAGCTATCGCTCGCAATCTCATGGAAATGAGTGATCTAAAAGTTCCGATTATCGCCATCATTATCGGTGAAGGTGGTTCAGGTGGGGCTTTGGCTCTAGCCGTTGCGGACCGTGTCTGGATGCTGGAAAATTCTATCTATGCCATTCTCAGCCCAGAAGGCTTTGCTTCCATTCTATGGAAGGATGGCAGTCGTGCTATGGAAGCAGCAGAGTTGATGAAAATCACTTCTCATGAGCTGTTAGAAATGGACGTGGTAGATAAGGTGATTTATGAAGCAGGACTTTCTAGTAAAGAACTGATTAAGAGTGTCAAAAAAGAACTCCAAGCTGAGCTAGCCCTACTTTCACAAAAATCGTTAGAAAAGTTGTTGGAAGAGCGTTATCAACGATTTAGAAAATACTAATTCTTTAGAATATGCAAAAAACTAGAACTGGCAGTTAGTTCTAGTTTTTATGTGGTTCTTACTCTGTGTCGAGGACACAACAAAAGGTGCTTGGGAATACCAAACACCTTTTCGATTATTCATTTTCTTCAGTTACGAATTGACTAAGCAGTCCGTTGATAAAGCGGGCTGATTTTTGATCTGAAAAATTCTTGGCAAGTTCAATGGCTTCATTGACTGCTACTAGCTGAGGTGTATCAAATGATGTGATTTCAAAGATACCCAAGCGTAGTAAATTTTTTTCGACCAAGGTCAAGCGTTCAACTGTCCAGCCTGACTTGAGGTGCTGGTTGATTTGTTTATCCAACTCGTCTTTTTGAGCTTGAACACCAGAAACCAAGTTCAGAAGAAAGGCAGGAATTTGCACATCTTCATCTTCACGGTCATGCGTGTAGGCAAAGCGACAAGCTGTTTCCATATCTGTGCCGAATTCAAGACTCATGAGAGCTTGAAAAGCGCATTTACGAAGTTCGCGTCTAGATTCTAATAATGGACTAGTCATTGAGGAAGTCCTCGTTAAATAGATCTTTCAACTCAGGTTTTGGTGTTTTATCTGGAACAATTCCTGCAACATGGATGTTGACAGCAGCAAGTTCCACATCAGCCATATCACGGACAGCATCTTTCACTGCTTTTTGAATAGCAAGAGCAACTTTTGGTACTTTCACACCGTACTCTAGGTAGAGATAGATGTCAGCAGTTAGTTCTTCGTTGCTTTCTTTTAAATAGACGCCACGACCAAGAGAGAGTTTTGATAGGGTATCAGATACGGATTTATTTGAAAATGAGTGGACACCATCAACTTTAGCAGTTGCGATGGCAATGATTTTTTCAAGTACACGTGGAGCGATAACGATTTCGCCAAATTGTTCTTCAATTCCCATAGAATGACCTCTTTCTAGAGATTAGGCACGAGAAACGTAAGTTCCTTCTGCAGTGTTGATAATCAATTTTTGTCCAGCTTCGATGAAGTCAGGAACGTTGACAACAAGTCCAGTTTCCATAGTTGCTGGTTTACCAGAACCTGTAACAGTAGCACCTTTGATAGATGGTTGTGTTTCAGCAACTGTCAATTCAACAGTAGTTGGTACAGTTACACCGATTACTTCAGTTCCGTAGAATTGGATTTTCACATCAGAGTTTTCAAGGATGTAAAGCAATTCATTTTCAACGTTTACGACTGGGATTTCGTATTGGTCGTAAGTTTCAGTGTTCATGAAGTAGGCAGTTTCATCCATTTTGTACAAGTATTGAGCTGGAACAGTTTCGATAATAGCTTGTTCGAATTTTTCTTCTGGACGGTAGCTTGTATCAAAAGTAGAACCAGTACGGACATCACGTAATTTCATACGCATGATTGTGTTCCCTTTACCTGGTTTGTGGTGGCTAGCTTCCAAAACGCGGATCAATTTTCCGTCTGCAGTTTCAAATGTCATACCAGCTTTCAATTTGCTTGCTTCAATCATGTTTTTACCTCTTTAATAAATATTATTACTCTTCATTTTACCATAAAATCTTCTGGAAATAAAGCCAAAATAGTTATTGGGAGATGGTAGGGGAGAAAAAGAATATTGCCTAGTCAGGTGGAGTACCTAATGTGAAAGAGCATCCATCACGTTTTTTATTATATTCAAAAGGCCGAAGTGACCTTACTTCGACCTGATTGTATTGTCTTAAAAAGATTGATTTTTTATTCTGGTTCTACCAAAATCTTAATTTGTGACTTGTCTTGGGTTAATTCGATAAAGCCTTCTTCCACGATATTTTCCAATTTAATTTTCTTAGTAACCAATTTTTCAGCAGAGAAGTAGCCTTGTTCCATCAATTCTAATACTTTAGGGAAGATGTGACGATAAGCAATAATTCCCTTTAGTGTCTTTTCTTGGATAGCAAATTCATTCGGATTGATATTTGCTTCTCGTTCCCAGATAGAGACTACCATACACTCACCTGCCTTATGTACAGCAGCTAGAGCTTGTCCCAAAACTACTGGTACACCAGTTACTTCATAAGAAACGTCTGCACCACCATTTGTTAAACGGTGTACAGCTTCAACAACTGTTTCTCCTTCTTGTGGACGTACAACGATAGCCCCTAATTCCTCTGCTTTGGCTTGGCGTTCTGGTGATAATTCAACGGCATAAATCTTAGAAGCACCAGCTGCACGGAGAGCTTCTACAATTAACAGACCGATTGGTCCTAAACCAAAGACAACAGCTGTATCGCCAGCTTTCAAAGACGATTGACGAACAGCATAGACTGCAACAGCAGCGGGCTCAGTGAGAGCAGCTTGCTCATAGCTCAAGCTATCTGGAATAACATGTACTAAGTCGCCATCTAAAACACAATATTTGGCAAATCCACCGTCTGCAGCCAAACCAACAAAGTTAAGGTTTGGGTCCAAGTTATAATCACCAACTAAGTTATTCTTAGCTAGAATTGGTTCTACAGCAACACGATCACCCACTTTAACACGAGTAACATCGCTTCCAACTTCTACGATTTCGCCAGAAAATTCATGCCCCAGTGTTACCGGTGCTTTTTGACCAGAATAGACGTGTTCATCTGTTGGGATGAAGATAGGACCATCTAAAAATTCGTGGAGGTCAGTACCACAAATTCCTGTGAACTTAACTGCAACTTTTACTTGGTGCGGAAGTACTTCAGGAACTTCTACTTCTTGAATACGAACATCTTTCGCTGCATGCCAGCGAGCAGCTTTCATTGTAGCCATATGAATAACTCCTTATTGTTGCGATTTTTAGTCTTCTTTTTTTGAAACGTTACACGTAATATTGTAAACGCTTTCTATAAATTTGTCAAGAAAAAACCAACCTCAGGGCTGGTTTCTTTTACATATTAGTCTTCTTTCAACTTGGCCAATTCCTGTGCAAGTAGTTTAAGGGCGACTTGTGGGTTGGCTTGGCCTTTGGTTGCTTTCATAAGGAATCCTGTGAAGGCCTTGTCAGCGTTGCGTTTGCCTGACTTGAAGTCGGCAACTGCGGCTTCGTTATCTGCAAAGACTTGATGAATGATTGGAATCAGGATATCTGGATCTGAGATTTGAACCATACCTGCTTTTTCAACGTATTCACGCGCGCCACCGCCATTTTTAGCGAGATGGACAAAGACTTTCTTGGCAATCTTAGACGAGATAGTGCCGTCTTCGATGATGGCAATCATTTCAACCAAGTTTTCTGGTGTCAATTCGATTTGTTCCAGTGTCTTGCCTTCTGCGTTCAAGAACTGAGCGACTTCCCCTTGGAGCCAGTTAGAGACTTGTTTGGCATCGCCACCGAGGGCAACAGCTTTCTCAAAGAAGTCAGATGTGACTTTGTTAGCAGTCAACTGGCTAGCATCGTAGTCTGACAAGCCAAGGTCAGATACGTAGCGCGCACGGCGTTCTTTTGGAAACTCTGGCAATTCTGTACGCATTTCCTCAATCCACTCGTCTGAGATTTCAAAGAGTGGGAGGTCTGGTTCTGGGAAGTAGCGGTAGTCAGCAGCGCCTTCCTTAACACGCATGAGGATGGTTGCCTTATTCGCTTCATCGTAACGGCGTGTTTCTTGGCGGATTTGACCACCTGAGCGAAGGATTTCAGCTTGACGTTGGACTTCGTATTCAAGCCCCTTACGGACGTTTGAGAAGGAGTTGAGGTTCTTCAACTCTGTCTTGGTACCGAATTTTTCTTGACCATAAGGACGAAGGGAAATGTTGGCATCCACACGCATTGAACCTTCTTCCATCTTAACGTCAGAAATACCAGCGTATTGGATAACTTCCTTGAGGGCGGTTAGATAAGCATAGGCTTCTTCTGGCGAGCGCATGTCGGCTTCAGATACAATCTCAATCAAAGGCACCCCTTGGCGGTTGAGGTCAACGTAGGAGTAGCCATCTGTACCGTGGGTGTTTTTACCAGCGTCTTCCTCTAGGTGAGCGCGTTCGATACCGATTTTCTTAGTTGTACCGTCTTCTAGCTCCACTTCAATCCAGCCGTTGTAGCCGATTGGCTCATCAAACTGAGAAATTTGGTAGGCTTTGGGATTATCAGGGTAGAAGTAGTTTTTGCGGTCAAAGTGCATCTTTTTGTGGATGTCCATATTGAGGGCAAGGGCTGCCTTGATACCGGCATCGACAACACCTTTATTGAGAACAGGAAGTACTCCTGGGAAAGACCAGTCAATCACGTTGGTGTTGGCATTTTGGTCATTTCCAAAGTGGGCAGAAGTAGGTGAGAAGATTTTTGAATTGGTGTTGAGCTCTACGTGGACTTCAAGTCCAATGACTGTTTCAAAGTTCATTAGTTGTCACCTCCAAAAATCACGGGTTGTTGTTTGTGGTAGTCTGTTGTTGCTTCAAAGGCAGCAGCAGCTTGGTAAATGGTTTCTTCTGAGTACTTAGGACCAATCAATTGCAGACCGACAGGTAGACCTTGAGAGAATCCAGCAGGAATCGAAATTCCTGGCAGACCTGCCAAGTTGACTGGGATTGTCAAGAGGTCAGCCAAGTACATGGCAACTGGGTCGTGGTTGAGTGAATCCAAGTCATAGGCAATGCTTGGAGCAGTTGGACCCAAAATCAAGTCATAATCCGCAAAGACTTTTTCGAAATCTTGAATGATAAGGGTACGGACTTGTCCAGCTTTTTTGTAGTAGGCATCGTAGTAACCTGATGAAAGACTGAAAGTACCTAGCATGATACGACGTTTCACCTCTTCACCGAAACCTTGACTACGGCTGTTTACATAGATTTCGTCAAGATTAGTCGCATCTTCTGCACGATAGCCGTAACGGATACCGTCAAAACGTTGTAAGTTTGATGAAGCTTCAGATGAAGCAATGATGTAGTAAACGGCAACACCGTATTTAGAGTGAGGAAGGCTGACTTTTTCGACGATAGCACCAAGCTTTTCAAAGTGTTTAGCGGCATTCAGGATAGTTTCCTTAACCTCTGGGTCAATTCCTTCACCGAGATATTCTTTAGGCAAAGCGATTTTCATACCCTTGATGTCTTGGCCGATTTTTGAAGTAAAGTCAGCGATGCGGACAGGAGCAGAAGTAGAGTCTTTAGCATCTTCGCTAGCAATCGCGTTGAGTAAGAGGGCATTTTCCTTAACAGTTGGTGCGAAAGGCCCAATTTGGTCTAATGAGCTACCGAAGGCAATGAGACCGAAACGTGAAACTGTTCCGTAAGTTGGTTTGAGACCAACAATCCCGTTGAAGGCAGCAGGTTGGCGGATAGAACCACCAGTATCAGAACCCAGTGACAAGCGAACTTGACCTGAAGCTACAGCTGCGGCAGAACCACTTGAAGAACCACCAGGAACCTTGCTGTGGTCCCAAGCGTTTTTAGTTGCTCCGTAGTGTGAAGTTTCACCTGAACCACCCATGGCAAATTCGTCCATGTTGGTTTTCCCTACGACAATCATGCCTTTAGCCTTTGCATTGGCAACGGCTGTCGCATCAAAGATTGGCTCGTAGTTGTAGAGCATTTTTGAGGCTGCAGTTGTGAGGATACCGTCTGTAGAGATATTATCTTTAACAGCTAGTGGAATTCCTGAAAGGACATTGTCAGCGTCAATTCCAGCTTCATCAATAGCTTTAGCTTGAGCAAGAGCTTGCTCCTCAGCAATTGTGACGAAAGCGTTGATAGCTGTCTCGCGAGACTTGATATCTTCAAGCGTTGCTTGGGTTAATTCAGTTGCAGAAATTTCCTTAGAAACAAGGAGATTGTGCAAGTCTTCAATAGTTTTGTTATTAAAAGTCATTAGGCATCTCCTCCATCGTCTAGGATAGCTGGTACCTTGATATAGTAGTTGTCTTTTTCAGGTACATTTTTAAACAAGCGATCACGGTCTGTTCCTTCTTCGGCCACATCAGGGCGGAGTACAGTCTTGCGGTCAGCCATAGTTGTAGTAGGTGCGACACCGGTTGTGTCGACTTCGCCCAGCAATTCAACCATGTCAACAATCTTAGACAAGGTAGTCGCAAAGGCAGCAGTTTCTTCTTCAGAGAATCTTAATTTTGAAAGATTGGCAACGTGTGTTACCTCTTCTTGCGTAATTTTCATCTTGCATCCTTTCGTGAAATGATGATTTTTAGTCTGTTCTATTTTACCATATTTTCCTATAAATAAGGGAGGGAAAGGTGAAAAAAGACAACTGGAGGATAGAGATTGGCTTTTTGAAAGAAACAAAAAATAGCCGTCCTAACTTTGGCAAGTTAACGAGCTATTTTTTAGTTATGTAATTACAGCCACCGTCTTAAACGGCTCTGTGGGGTGTTGTTGACGCAACACCTTTTTCTATATTTATTGTAACATTTATTTTAAAAATTGCAAGGGGAATTGTTCTGCTTTAGCAGTGTATAACATAAAATAGAAATTGAAAAAAATGCTAAAATCCGGTATAATGGAGTGTTGAAAGGAATGGTAAAATCCAATGTAAAAATCATTCTTAGCTATTGAAACAAGAAAAATAGAGAATCAAAGAAAGAGAACTTATGAATATTCAAGAAGAAATTAAGAAACGTCGTACCTTTGCCATCATCTCCCACCCGGACGCGGGGAAAACTACCATTACTGAGCAGTTGCTCTACTTTGGGGGCGAGATTCGTGAGGCTGGTACGGTAAAAGGAAAGAAAACTGGGACTTTTGCCAAGTCTGACTGGATGGATATCGAGAAACAACGTGGGATTTCGGTGACTTCATCTGTTATGCAATTTGACTACGATGGCAAGCGCGTGAATATCCTAGACACACCAGGGCACGAGGATTTTTCAGAAGATACCTATCGTACCTTGATGGCGGTGGATGCTGCGGTCATGGTCGTGGACTCTGCCAAGGGTATCGAGGCTCAAACCAAGAAATTGTTTGAGGTTGTGAAACACCGTGGCATTCCAGTCTTTACCTTTATGAATAAGCTAGACCGTGACGGTCGTGAGCCGCTGGACCTCTTGCAAGAATTGGAAGAAGTCTTGGGCATTGCGAGCTATCCGATGAACTGGCCAATCGGGATGGGGAAAGCCTTTGAGGGCTTGTATGACCTCTATAACCAACGCTTGGAGCTCTACAAAGGGGATGAACGTTTTGCCAGTCTAGAAGATGGAGACAAGCTTTTTGGTAGCAATCCTTTCTACGAGCAAGTCAAAGATGATATTGAACTTTTAAATGAAGCTGGGAATGAGTTTTCAGAGGAAGCAATCTTTGCTGGAGAATTGACGCCAGTCTTCTTCGGTTCAGCTTTGACAAACTTTGGTGTACAGACCTTCCTTGAGACCTTCCTTAAGTTTGCTCCAGAACCACATGGGCACAAGAAAACAGATGGCGAAATTGTGGATCCTTATGACAAAGATTTCTCAGGATTTGTCTTTAAAATCCAAGCCAACATGGACCCTCGTCACCGTGACCGTATTGCCTTTGTCCGTATCGTATCAGGTGAATTTGAGCGAGGTATGAGTGTCAATCTGCCTCGTACTGGTAAGGGAGCCAAACTGTCGAATGTTACCCAGTTTATGGCGGAAAGTCGTGAAAATGTGACTAATGCCGTGGCAGGGGATATTATCGGGGTTTATGATACAGGTACTTATCAGGTTGGGGATACCTTGACAGTTGGAAAAAACAAGTTTGAATTTGAACCGCTACCAACCTTTACCCCTGAAATTTTCATGAAAGTTTCTGCCAAGAACGTCATGAAGCAAAAATCTTTCCACAAGGGGATTGAGCAACTGGTGCAAGAAGGAGCCATTCAGCTTTATAAGAATTACCAAACTGGCGAGTACATGCTGGGGGCTGTTGGTCAACTCCAGTTTGAAGTCTTTAAGCACCGTATGGAAGGCGAGTACAATGCGGAAGTGGTCATGAGTCCAATGGGGAAAAAGACCGTTCGTTGGATCAAGCCTGAGGACTTGGATGAACGGATGTCATCAAGCCGAAATATCTTGGCCAAAGACCGTTTTGACCAGCCAGTCTTTCTCTTTGAAAACGACTTTGCCCTCCGCTGGTTTGCGGATAAGTATCCAGATGTAGAGTTGGAAGAGAAGATGTAAATCGTTACAAATGACTAGCAACATAAAGTTGCTGTCATTTGACGGTAACCGCTATGGCGGCTTACCTAAACGCTTCACTAGGAAAAGCAAGGAAGCAAAGTGTATGACTGTCTTATTAACTGAGTTTTATAAATGTAATCGATTTGCCAAACTCCGTGTAGTAGTTCAGTAAACTTATTTGATTGTGTAATAATATAAGCACCCAATGCTAAGTCTCTATAGAACTTGGCTAGGCGCTCCACTGGTAAAGTTTTACGAATATTATCGCTTCGTAAAACTTTACTAGTGGATAATGTGACAGCAAGGTATACTGTATCTTATTTCAACTTCCCGTGGACAAGATGCTAAATTATATAGCTTATTCGTCCTATTACTAACCTTTATGGTACTAACTTACAAATAAAAGAAAACTTCAGAAATTCACTTTTTGTGATTGGTCTGAAGTTTTCTTTTTTACTGTCCATATTTTTGGTAAAAGTCAACTTTCACTTGGATGAAGGTTTTAGCTTCACGTAGGAGTTGAAGAAGGGTGGCACGGGT
This sequence comes from bacterium, assembly GCA_905221105.1. GTDB lineage: Bacteria > Bacillota > Bacilli > Lactobacillales > Streptococcaceae > Streptococcus. Next base: position 393,922 of record CAJNBW010000001.1, on the reverse strand, counting down.
TTCAAATTCTTCTCTTGTCTTGGGCAGACTGCGGTTGCGGAAGACTTCCAGATAACGTTCAATTTCATCTAGCAAATCAGAAGCAGGATTGGTCTGGCTCAGTTGCCCTGCAATTTTTGAAAAGAGTTGGGCCAAAATCAGGCTCTCACTGGCAGCTAGGTGACAGGTGTTGATCTGCTGGGCCATGTTTCTCAGGATACGACTTTGTCGCTGTCTCATCTCAAAGTAGTGGATATGGTAGTCGGTCTGATGAAAGAGATGGTCAGAGTGATCTAGGTAGACCAGTTTGAGTGCTTCTTCCAAAAGGGTGTCCAATTCTTCTACCAGCTGTGCTCGATTGCGTCCATCTCCTCTAGATAAGTAATATTTGAAGCGCTGGAGAATATCTTTTAACTTTTCTTCTACCAGCGTGTGGTAGTGCTGGATTGCTTCTTCTCGTGAAGGCATGTAGAGATTGACTAGTAAAGCAAATCCTGTACCGATTGCAAAGAGAAGGAATTCATTGACTAGAAGGTCTGGCGAGGTTGATTCTTGCACCAAGAGATGGCTAACCAAAACGCTACTTGGTGTGATGCCAATTTCCCAGCCCATCTTGTAGGCTAGAGGAACGTATAGGGCCAAATAGAGGCCAAGGCTCCAGATATGAAATCCGCTCAAGTGAAAGACCAAAACCCCAATAACCAAAGCTAGAAGCATAGAAAAAAGACGATTGCGAGCCAGTTTTAAAGTGCTTCTACGGGTATCAGATAGGCTCAAGAGAGCGATAATTCCAGCCGAAACTGCTGAAGAGAGATTGAGAAAATAAGCAAGCAGGCAGGCGAGGCAAGTGGCTAAGATGAGCTTGGTCGTACGTTGGCTAATAGACATAAGAATTTCCTGATAATACTCAATGAAAATCAAAGAGCAAACTAGGAAGCTAGCCGTAGGCAGTACTTGAGTACGGCAAGGTGAAGCTGACGTGGTTTGAATTTGATTTTCGAAGAGTATAAGTTAGAATAAAAGAGCAAAAGACAAAACCTGAGCAGGCTTGTCTTTATGGATTATTTTTTACGGGTTGCTGCGTATTCGGCAACAGCAGTAAAGAGAACGTCTGTAGAAGAGTTGAGGGCTGTTTCGCATGAGTCTTGGATGACCCCAATCACAAAACCAACTCCGACAACTTGCATGGCGATATCGTTAGAAATACCGAAAAGGCTACATGCAACTGGGATAAGAAGGAGGGAACCTCCGGCAATACCAGAAGCACCACAGGCTGAGATAGCTGCTACTACACTGAGGACAAAGGCTGTCGCAAAGTCAACAGGGATTCCAAGAGTATTTACTGCAGCAAGGGTCAAAACGTTAATAGTAATCGCTGCCCCGGCCATGTTGATAGTAGAACCAAGTGGGATAGAAACAGAATAGGTATCTGGATCCAGTCCAAGGTCGTGACAAAGTTTCATGTTGACAGGGATGTTAGCCGCAGAACTACGAGTGAAGAAGGCTGTCACACCGCTGACACGCAAACATTTCCAAACGAGGGGATAAGGATTTCTCTTCATAAAGAGGAAGGCAATCAATGGATTGACTACTAGGGCCACAAAGAACATAGTTGTCACCAATAGTCCTAGTAAAATACCGTAGTTTGCGAGACTGCCGATTCCTTTATCGGAAATAGTTTTAAAGACAAGACCAAGGATACCAAATGGTGCTAGGTTGATGATCCATTCGACAATTTTAGAAGTCACATCAGCCATAGTTTTGAGCAATTCTTTACTATTTTTGCTTGCTTCTCTCATGGCAATCCCGAAAACAACTGCCCATGATAAGATACCAATGTAGTTGGCTGTGACGAGGGCATTGACTGGATTGTCGACGAGTTTAAGTAAGAGATTGCTGAGGACCTGTCCAATCCCATCTGGTGGGGCAATATCGGTATTAGCACTATTTAGGGTAATTTCAACAGGGACGATGAAACTTGCTAGTACAGCGATAAGGGCAGCGGCAAAGGTTCCTACCAAGTAAAGGAAGATAACCGTTTTCATATTGCTATCTTGTCCCTTTTGATGTTGGGAAAGGGCATTGGCAACGAGGGCAAAGACCAGAATCGGTGCGATGGCTTTGAGGCCACCAACAAAGAGATCTCCGAGCAGGCCAATTCCTGAAATGTTAGGAAGTGTCAGTCCTAGAGTTCCTCCAATAAGCATGCCAATCAAGATACGTTTGATCAGGCTTGCCTTATTCCAAGCATGAATGATTTTTTTCATAACAATCTCCTTTGTTGTGTAATGTTTATGATTATAGTATAAATATGAGCTAAAATCAAGAATTTTCTGTCTATTTTGGCTATTATTTTTGAATATTTATCACTTGTGAAAGTATGGTATAATAAATGAAAGGAGTTTTCTATGCAAGAATTTTTTCAAACCTACCTCAATAAGCTTGATATAACAACGATTATTGAGAATATCTTGACCAAGCTACTTTCTCTTTTATTCCTGTTTTTGCTCTTTTATATAGCTAAGAAACTGCTTCATACCATGGTGCAGAGAATTGTCAAACCTTCTCTAAAAATGTCTCACCATGATGTTGGACGTCAGAAAACCATCTCACGTTTATTAGAGAATGTGTTTAATTATACCCTTTATTTCTTTTTACTTTACTGCATTTTGTCGATTTTAGGGTTGCCAGTTTCAAGTTTACTGGCAGGTGCTGGAATTGCTGGGGTGGCTATTGGGATGGGAGCCCAAGGTTTTCTGTCTGATGTTATCAATGGCTTTTTCATCCTCTTTGAACGTCAACTGGATGTGGGAGATGATGTTGTTCTGACAAATGGGCCTATTACTGTATCGGGCAAGGTTATCAGCGTCGGTATTCGAACAACGCAACTCAGAGGAGAAGACCAGGTTCTGCACTTCGTTCCCAATCGGAATATCACCGTCGTCAGCAATTTCTCTCGGAAAGACCAGGCCTGAAATTTTAGCAGATTTATGGTACAATAGAAAGAGTTTGGTAAAGGAGAGAAGATGTTTTTAGAAAAACAGTTGGGCAATGGCTGTGCCTGGATTAACCTAGATTTGGACAAGTTGAAAAAACTAGAAGACCTTTCTGAAATCTACGGTTTGGACAAGGAAACCATTGAATACGCACTGGATAGGAATGAGCGCGCCCACATGGATTATCACCGTGAAAATGGGACTGTGACCTTTATCTACAATGTCTTGAACTTGAAAAAGGACAAGGAATACTACGAAGCCTTTCCTATGACCTTTATCGTGGAACATCGTCGCCTGATTACCATTAGTAATACCAAGAACGCTTATGTCATTGAACAGATGACTCGTTATCTGGAGAGTCATGATACGCTTTCGATTTACAAGTTTCTCTTTGCCAGTCTGGAAATCATCAGCAATGCCTACTATCCTGTCATCGAGCAGATGGACAAGAGTAAGGATGAGGTTAATGGTCTCTTGCGTCAGCGAACGACTAAGAAAAACCTCTTTGCCTTGTCTGACTTGGAAACCGGTATGGTTTATCTTACTGCGGCTGCCAAGCAAAATCGCATGTTGCTGGAACATATCCAAGGGCATGCCCTTTATCGCAGTTTTAACGAGATTGAGAGAGAACAGTTTGATGATGCTATGATTGAAGCTCATCAGCTGGTGTCCATGACAGATTTGATTTCTCAAGTTCTCCAACAACTATCAGCATCTTACAACAACATCCTAAACAATAATCTGAATGATAATTTGACAACTTTGACTATCATTTCAGTCTTGCTAGCGGTTTTGGCAGTCGTGACAGGCTTTTTCGGAATGAATGTTCCGCTACCTTTAACAGATGAGCCCCATGCTTGGCTCTACATCAGCTTGGCTAGTGCTGGGTTGTGGATTGTCCTGTCATTATTACTAAGGAAAATTGCGAAAAAAAGTTAAGAAAAGGAGCCAGAATGGCGATTGAAAATTATATGCCAGATTTTGCTGTGGAAGCAGTCTATGATCTGACAGTCCCAAGCCTGCAGGCGCAGGGAATCAAGGCTGTTTTGGTCGATTTGGACAATACCCTCATAGCTTGGAACAACCCTGACGGGACGCCAGAAATGAAGCAATGGCTACATGACCTTCGGGACGCGGGTATTCGCATCATCGTGGTCTCAAATAACACCAAAAAACGAGTTCAACGCGCAGTTGAGAAATTTGGGATTGATTACGTTTATTGGGCCTTAAAGCCCTTCACATTTGGGATTGACCGTGCCATGAAGGAATTCCACTATGAGAAAAAGGAAGTGGTCATGGTCGGCGACCAGCTCATGACCGATATACGAGCAGCCCACCGTGCAGGTATTCGCTCAATCTTGGTCAAGCCCTTGGTTCAGCACGACTCTATTAAGACGCAGATTAACCGAGCTCGTGAGCGCCGTGTCATGCGAAAAATCACTGAAAAGTACGGACCGATTATATATAAAAAAGGAATTTAACTATGGAAGAAATTCTCTGTATTGGTTGTGGAGCAACCATTCAGACGACAGACAAGGCTGGTCTTGGTTTTACCCCCCAGTCGGCACTTGAAAAAGGTTTGGAGACTGGCGAAGTCTATTGCCAACGCTGTTTCCGTCTCCGTCATTATAATGAAATCACAGATGTCCAGTTGACGGACGATGATTTCCTCAAGCTCTTGCACGAGGTAGGAGACAGTGATGCTTTGGTGGTAAATGTCATTGATATCTTTGACTTTAATGGCTCTGTTATCCCAGGTTTGCCACGTTTTGTATCAGGCAATGATGTCCTCTTGGTTGGAAATAAAAAAGATATCCTGCCTAAGTCAGTAAAACCGAGCAAGATTAGCCAGTGGCTGATGGAGCGTGCTCACGAAGAAGGTCTTCGCCCTGTTGATGTCGTCCTGACTTCAGCACAAAACAAGCATGCCATTAAGGAAGTCATTGACAAGATTGAACACTACCGTAAGGGTCGCGATGTCTATGTGGTCGGTGTGACCAACGTTGGAAAATCAACCCTTATCAATGCTATTATCCAAGAAATCACGGGTGACCAGAATGTCATCACGACTTCACGCTTCCCAGGGACAACCTTGGACAAGATTGAAATTCCACTCGATGATGGATCTTATATCTACGATACGCCAGGAATCATCCACCGCCACCAAATGGCCCATTACTTGACGGCTAAAAATCTCAAGTATGTCAGCCCTAAAAAGGAAATCAAGCCTAAAACCTATCAGCTTAATCCTGAGCAAACTCTATTTTTAGGTGGTTTGGGACGCTTTGACTTCATTGCAGGAGAAAAACAAGGTTTCACAGCCTTCTTTGATAATGAACTTAAATTGCATCGTACCAAGCTAGAAGGCGCTAGTGCTTTCTATGAAAAGCACGTTGGAACACTTCTGACACCACCAAATAGTAAGGAAAAAGAAGATTTCCCAAAACTAGTCCAGCATGTATTTAACATCAAGGACAAGACAGACCTAGTCATCTCAGGCCTAGGCTGGATCCGCGTAACAGGCACCGTCAAAGTCGCCGTCTGGGCACCAGAAGGCGTCGCCGTCGTCACACGAAAAGCAATTATTTAAAAGTATTATTACAAAATCGCTGAGCGAACAAAGTGAGCTCATATAGCGATAGTTATTGCCGTGGTGTCTTGCCAATCGATAGATTGGCAAGGGGCACAATTGAGACCAAGGATCAATTGTGAGATCAGGGAATCCATTTTTCAAAGATGAGATCTTTGGAAAATTAGTTCCGACCGTCCCTCACCACTTAAAATAACTATCAAAAAACAAGGAAGAAAATTATGTCATTAACATCAAAACAACGTGCCTTTCTCAACAGCCAGGCACACACCCTCAAACCCATCATCCAAATTGGGAAAAATGGACTTAACGACCAAATCAAAACCAGCGTCCGTCAAGCTCTTGACGCTCGCGAATTGATTAAGGTAACTCTTTTACAAAACACAGATGAAAACATTCACGAAGTAGCTGAAATCTTGGAAGAAGAAATCGGTGTGGATACAGTCCAAAAAATCGGACGCATCTTAATCTTGTTTAAACAATCTAGCAAGAAAGAAAATCGCAAGATTTCTAAAAAAGTCAAAGAAATATAGAAAAACTACTCCAAACAACTGTTTTTACAGAGAATTAAAGGAGACTAGCCTATGGCAATTGAATTATTGACTCCCTTTACCAAGGTAGAGTTGGAGCCGGAAATCAAGGAGAAAAAACGCAAACAAGTCGGGATTTTAGGGGGGAATTTTAACCCTGTTCACAATGCCCATCTCATTGTTGCGGACCAAGTACGGCAGCAGTTGGGACTGGACCAAGTTCTACTTATGCCTGAATACCAACCTCCTCATGTTGATAAAAAGGAAACAATCCCTGAGCACCATCGTCTCAAGATGCTTGAATTGGCGATTGAGGGGATTGATGGTCTGGCCATTGAAACCATCGAGCTAGAGCGCAAGGGTATTTCCTACACCTACGACACCATGAAAATTTTGACAGAGCAACATCCGGATACGGATTATTACTTCATTATTGGTGCGGATATGGTGGACTATCTGCCTAAGTGGTACCGAATTGATGAGCTGGTCGATCTGGTTCAGTTTGTGGGGGTTCAGCGCCCGCGCTACAAGGCAGGGACTTCCTATCCCGTTATCTGGGTGGATGTGCCTCTCATGGATATCTCGTCCAGCATGGTGCGTGATTTCCTTGCCCAAGGTCGAAAACCTAACTTTCTCCTACCTCAGCCGGTGCTAGACTACATCGAGAAGGAGGGGCTCTACTGATGGCTTATCAAGACTATATCAACTGCTCTCGCGAGGCTTTGTTGGAAAAAATGGCAGAGCTTCTACCTGAAAAACGCTTAACCCATTGTTTGGGTGTGGAGCGTGCAGCCATAGAGCTAGCGAAGCGATTCGGAGTTGATGCTGAGAAGGCAGGTCTTGCAGGCATTCTTCATGACTATGCTAAAAAGCTGTCAGATCAGGAATTTCTAGACTTGATTGACCGTTATCAGCTAGACCCTGACCTTAAAAACTGGGGCAATAATGTCTGGCATGGTATGGTTGGCATCTACAAGATTCAAGAAGATTTGAATTTGCAAGACCCTGAAATCCTGCGAGCTATTGAAATCCATACAGTCGGGGCTGGTCAGATGACTGATCTTGATAAGGTTATCTACGTCGCAGACTACATCGAGCACAATCGTACCTTTCCAGGAGTGAATGTGGCGCGTGAGATTGCAAGTTTGTCACTTAATAAGGCAGTGGCCTACGAAACAGCTCGTACCGTGGAACATTTGGCTCATCAGGGATTTCCTATCTATCCCCAAACCCTTGAAACCTATAACGCCTTTGTGCACTATTTGAAAGAGGACTAAATGAAGACGGCTTTTATAATCATTGATGTTCAGAATATTTTAGTGGAAACCGGTTTTCAGACAAATAGTCTATTGGAAAAAATTTCTTATTTACAAAACCAGGCTAGAAGCAAGAATATCGAAATTATTTATGTTCAACATATTGAGAACGCTGAAGTTCAAACATCAGAAGATTGGCAGTTATCTGAGCTTTTAAGCCGAAAACCTAATGAAAAGGTCTTTCAGAAGAAGTATAACAGTATTTTCAAAGAAACTGGTTTAAAAGAATACTTGGATAAACAGGGGATTGAAAAATTAGTTTTATGTGGTATGCAGACAGAATATTGTGTGGATACCTCTGTCAAGGTTGCTTTTGAATATGGCTATCAGCTTATTATTCCAGAAGGAACTTGCACAACGTTTGATGGGAAAGACATTCCAGCAGAAACGATAAATGAATTTTATGAGGGCATTTGGGAGGGGCGCTTTGCAGATGTCCTAGATTACAAACATATTTTCTAGAAAGAGGATTAAATGAACGAAAAAGAATTACTAGAACTAGTCGTGAAAGCGGCTGATGAGAAACGTGCGGAGGATATCCTCGCACTTGACGTACAAGATTTAACCAGCGTGACGGACTACTTTGTTATCACTAGCTCGATGAATAGCCGTCAGTTGGACGCTATCGCTGACAATATCCGTGAAAAAGTAGCTCAAGCAGGCTTTAAAGGAAGTCATATCGAAGGAGATGCAACTGGAGGCTGGGTTTTACTAGACCTCGGTGCTGTCGTTGTGCATATCTTCTCAGAAGAAATGCGTGCGCACTATAACCTAGAGAAGCTATGGCATGAGGCAGAGTCAGTAGATATTTCAGAAGCTCTTGCTTAGAAGACGAACTCAGTTGTAGTCAACTGGGTTTCTTTGCTTATTTTAGAAAATTGGATAGAAAGGTATAGGGCGAGTGGTGTTTGCCATGGAGGCTCTTGGTATCATGATTATGGCAACTTATGAAACCTTTGCGGCTGTTTACGATGCTGTGATGGATGATAGTTTATATGATAAATGGACGAATTTTTCTTTGCGTCATTTGCCTAAGACAAAGGATAGAAAGAAACTTTTGGAATTGGCTTGTGGGACAGGCATCCAGTCTGTGCGCTTTTCTCAAGCTGGTTTTGATGTGACTGGACTTGACTTGAGCGCGGATATGTTGAAGATTGCTGAGAAGAGAGCTACTTCAGCCAAGCAAAAGATTGATTTTATTGAAGGCAATATGCTGGATTTGTCCAAGGCAGGTCAATACGACTTTGTCACTTGTTATTCGGACTCTATCTGCTACATGCAGGATGAGGTGGAAGTAGGGGACGTCTTTAAGGAAGTGTACAATGCTCTTAATGAAGGCGGAGTTTTCATCTTTGACGTGCATTCGACTTACCAGACAGATGAGGTTTTTCCAGGCTATTCTTACCATGAAAATGCAGAAGACTTCGCAATGCTCTGGGATACCTACGAGGATGCGGCGCCTCACTCCATCGTGCATGAGCTGACCTTCTTTATCAAGGAAGCGGACGGTTCCTTTAGTCGCCACGATGAAGTGCATGAGGAGCGGACTTATGAGGTTCTGACCTATGATATTTTACTGGAACAGGCTGGTTTCAAGTCCTTCAAACTCTATGCCGACTTTGAGGACAAGGAACCAACAGAAACCAGTGCCCGTTGGTTTTTTATCGCACAGAAGTAGGAGATTACCATGACTATCACAGGTATTATCGCGGAGTTCAATCCTTTTCATAATGGCCATAAATACCTGCTGGAACAGGTTGAGGGATTGAAAATCGTAGCCATGTCTGGAAATTTCATGCAGCGTGGGGAGCCTGCTATCGTGGACAAGTGGACAAGGGCCCAGATGGCACTGGAAAATGGCGCAGACTTGGTAGTGGAATTGCCCTTTTTAGTCAGTGTTCAGGCGGCAGATTTCTTTGGCCAAGGAGCTGTGGATATCTTGGCTCGCTTGGGCATTAATACTCTGGCTTTTGGGACGGAGGAAGTTCTGGATTACCAGAAAATCGCTGACTTATACACAGAGCGAGGTGCTGAGATGGAAAATTTTGTGGAAAATCTGCCTGATTCTCTTTCTTATCCCCAGAAAACCCAGGCCATGTGGAAGGAATTTGCTGATCTTGATTTTTCTGGCAATACGCCTAATCATGTCCTTGCTCTGGCTTATGCCAAGGCAGTTGCGGGACGAAACATCAAGTTGCATCCGATTCAGCGTCAGGGCGCTGGTTACCATTCTGTGGATAAGGATGTGGACTACGCCTCGGCGACAGCCATCCGTCAGCACCAGAAGGACCAAGATTTCCTAGAACGCTTTATGCCATCTGTTGCTCTCTTTGAGCAGGCGAGTAAGGTGAGTTGGGACGGTTATTTTGCTATGCTCCGCTATCAAATCTTGTCAAATCCAGACCTAACTACCATCTATCAGGTCAATCAAGAAATGGCTGTGCGCATCAAGGAAGCTATCAAGACGGCTCAGTCTGTTGACGAATTGGTTGAAGTGGTTGCCACTAAACGCTACACCAAGGCGCGTGTCAGACGCCTCTTGACCTATATTCTGGTGCAGGCCAGAGAAAGTGACTTGCCAGAAGGCATTCATATCCTTGGATTTACCGCAAAAGGCAGACAACATCTCAAATCTCTGAAAGGGCAGGTACATTTAGTCAGCCGAATTGGCAAAGAACCTTGGGATGCCATGACCCAAAAGGCAGACCAGATTTACCAACTGGGAAATCCAGGTATAGCAGAGCAGAATTTTGGAAGAGTGCCGATTAGAATAGAAAAGAACTAGAATATGGATAGGATAAAAAGAACCTACTAAAAGTTGTTAGGAAATGACTTTTAGTGGGTTCTTTTCTTGTCCTTTGCTATAAAGTATTGAATATTTTATAAATTTGCTCTATTAGAAGCCTTGTTTATTCATTGAAAGCTTCCTTACCATCTATATTTATTTGATATTTTTTACAATTTCATTAAAGGAGGATATAATTTTTCCTTGTTTCTCTTTGGGTAACTTTGTTAGGTTGTCGAAAAGTATTTCTAGGGAGTCTTCACTCTCTGAGTCGTATTCTTGTAGCTTAAGGAAGTCTTTTCTTTCTGTATCATATCCTTGTAGGTTAAAGAATTCTTCTACAGTAATACCTAATGCTTTGATTACCGATTCAAGAGTTTTTATCTTAAAATCATATTTCATATTTTCCATGTTTTGAATGGCCTTGATACCCAAGCCAGCTAATTCTGATAATTTCTCTTGACTTAATCTCTGTTCTTTTCGACATTCACGGATTCGAAAAGCTATATGTTTTTGTAATCTATCATGTTTCATGCTATATATCATTTTACTATCTATTTTCTTTAAAAATAAGTACAGCAAACTATACAAAATAAGAAAAGTATGGTAAAGTGGTATAAAAATAATAAATAGATTGAAAACCATACAATCGGAATTTAGATAAGATTGATTCTAGGTTAAAAGGTAGAGGGGAGATAGTAGTCATACTCGCAATTGATTTAGCTACAAGTAAGGGATTTGTTAGTCTAAGCGACACTCGAAAATAGTATTTTGAACTATTTGTGTCTAGTTTTCTATATAAAAGTAAAAAAGAAAGCTTTGTGCCTTCTTAAAAAATTATGGGAAATCTAATGATTACGAATGATAAAGAAGCAAATCAGAACATCTGTTATTTGACTTCTTTGAGAATGAGTATCAAGGCATCTAAGACTCGGGAACGTTGTTCTGTTGGAAGAGTTTTTAATTCATCAACAAGTAGAGAAATTTTGGGGTCTTCTTCTTTTAATTGTATATCAAAGAATGTATCTAAATCTACTTCTAATGCTTCCATTACTTTCTCTAGCGTTTGAATTTTTAAGTTAGTTGAAAGATTTTCTAATTTGTAGATATAATTAGTACCCAAATCAGCCATCTCTTCTAGTTGTTCTTGAGTATATCCTCTTTCTAAACGTAATAGACGGATTCTTTTAGAGATGTAATCTTGAAGATTGCTTTTGTTATTTGTCATGTAGTACCTCGCTACTTACATGATACAGTCAAAATGGCACAAATTTTAGACTTTTTAAAGTTATTTTATATATAACTAACCTTTTAAGGTTGTTTTGTGGTATAATAAGTTTATAAAGAAAAAAGAGGAAATAATATGAAAAAATCAACAATCGTAATGACAGCAGCAATTGCAGCAGCATCCCTATCCCACACAGTAGGAGCAGAAGAAGTCGCTCCAAAACCAGTGAATGTGGAAGCGCCAAAGGCGGAAGTTGTGGAAACAACTACTCCTGCGGTAGCGACAAAAGAAGAGGTTGCTACAAAAGAAGCAGAAGCTAAGAAAGCGGATCAAGATGTAGCGGAAGCAAAACAGGCGGTCAAAGATGCCAAGCGTGCTACAAATGAAGCAGATTCTCTTGTAAATGAGAAAATAGACGCTGTGAAAAAGGCGGAAGACTTTGCGAAGAAGGCAAGCCCATCCGTTATTGCAGAAGCAGAAAAAGAAGTTGTGAAAGCTGAGTCTGCTGTTCCTGCAAAAGAGGAAAACGTTAAACAGGCAGAAGCAAAAGCTACAGAAGCAAACCAAGCGGTATCTTCACAAAAAGCGGTTGTAGCAGAAAAAGAAGCTACACAAGCTGAAAAAGAAAAAGCACTTACAAGTGCCACAGAAGCGGTTCAAATCGCCACAGACGCAGTTAATGGCAAAGGCTTGGAAAATGCCAAGGAAGCACAAAAAGAAGCCGTAGAAGCGGAAAAAACAAGCAAACAAGCGCAAACAGATGCAGAAACTGCTCTTACCGAAGCAGAGAAAGCAAATCAAGCTACAAATGCGCAAATCAAGAATACACAAGCAGATATTGCTACAAAAACCCAAGCGGTATCAGATGCCAAAGCACATCAAGCACAAGCAGAACAAGCTCTTAAAGCGGTCACTGCTGAGGTAGAGGCGTTGATTGAGTCTTCAAAACCACTTGCAAAAGGGTCTATTCAATTCAAAGAAGCCTTTGTTTCAAAAATCAAAGAAAAAATCCAGTTGAATAAGGATTACTGGGCAATTCCAGATAATAAACTTACTCAAGCGGATATTGATAAATTTGAAGCTCGTAATAAAGAGTTGAAAAAAGAGATCACTGACATGGTTGGAGATAGCATTCAATCTAAAAACCTTGTCTTGAGCGAAGCGGATAAGGCGGATAAGACACAGTATGATGTCAATAATCTTCCAAAAGAAGTCCGTGATGATTTGACAATGTTCGCTGCCGACTTGATTTCAAACTTGCGCGAGCAGTTAGGTCTTACAGACGTTGTTGTAACAAAAGACTCCTTTGAGTTCGCAGAAAAAGTCGCGAAAGAGTATATCAAAGGTGGTTGGTCTAGCGATATGCATGAGTTATATCGTTCTCGTGGTGGTCATGGTCATTATGCCAAAGGTATCCACAAGGTTGCTGATGATTATGGTTTGAATGGTTTCCATCCTACTGAAGTGCAGATGAACAAAGGTATCCAAGACTATGAAAACTCTGTTTCGCATACTGTTTCTGGTTCTGTGAATTTAACTAAGTCTGAAATGCGTAAAGATTTGTTTGATTCGTTAGTTGGTTTGGTTAGTAATGAACGAGATTATGCTCACTTAGTCGGTATGCTTAATTTTGATAAACCAACAGAAAAGAATTACTTCGGTGGTTTCGCTCAAAGTGTTACTAAGGATCTTTACATTAATCATTACATCACAGGGACAACTGAAAGTCCAGTAAAAAACTCAAAATTCAACACAACTGAAATCACAAACCCATACACACTCGCTCGCAAAGGTGCTTCAACCAATACTGAGCTAGAAGCTAAAAAAGCAGAAAAAGCTCAAGCAGAACAAACTCTTAAAACTGCTAACCAAACTGTAACCGAAGCAGAAACTGCATTGCAAACTGCAAACTCAAACTTGAAATCTCAAGAAGCTCAACTTAAAGATACAGTAGCCTTGAAACAAGCTCTTCAATCTGCTACAACCACTCATAATCAAGCCGTTGTTGCGTTGTCAAATGCCAATGCCTTGGTTGCTACCTTGTCTGCTACAAAAGCAGATAAAGAAGCGAAGTTGGCAGAATTGAAAGCAACTGCACAAGAAGCAGAGAAAGAGTTTAACCAAGCCAAAGCAGAAACAAAAGCAGAGAAAGCAACTCTTTCTTCTCTTCAAGAGAAAGCAGAAGAAGCTACTCAAGCGGTATCTGTTGCCAAAGAAGCACTTAACCAAGCCAAAGCACAAGTTGTTTCTTCAAAAGAGTTGGTTCAAGATTTGAAAGTAGCTGCAAAAGAGCTTGAAACTCGCAAGGCAGGGTTGAAAGATGCAGAAGAAGCACTCAAAGAAGCCAAAGCAAATCAAGCAATTGCGCAAGAAGCGCTTGAAGCAAAAGAGAAAGTAGCCAAAGAAGCGAATAAGGCTTATGCGACAGCAAAAGCAAGTTACGAAGCAGAACAAGCTCGTCTTCAAGCAGAAGAATTGAAGAAACATCCTGTAACAGATAAGGGTATCCCAGAAGTCCGTCCAGCTCTTCCAGAGTTCGCACTTCCTACAATTCCATCTGTTCCAAGCGCTCCAAGCGTTCCTAGCGCACCTGTTGCTCCAGTTGTTCCAACAACTCCACGTGTTGAAGTTCCTGTTGTGAACAATAATGGTGGGGTGTCTGGCCAAGATAAAGCCAAAGTAGATGTAGTTGCCAAACAAAAAACGGAAACTAAGACTACAAAAGATTCTCAAGCTGGTAACTGGATTGAGTCAGCTGGTCGCTGGTGGTATCAGCATGAAGACGGTTCCTACACTAGCAACGGTTGGGAACAAATCAAGGGTACATGGTATTACTTTGACAATACAGGCTGGATGCAAACTGGCTGGGTCAAAACTGGTGGCTCATGGTATTACTTGAATGAAACAGGTTCACTGGCTACAGGCTGGGTCAAAGACAATGGTACATGGTACTATCTTAAAGAAAATGGTAAAATGGCTACTGGTTGGGTAAAAGATAATGATACATGGTATTACCTTGATAGCGCTGGAGCTATGAAAACAGGCTGGTTTACAGTTTCTGGTAAATGGTACTATGCCTATAGCTCAGGAGCTTTAGCGGTGAATACTACTATACCAGATGGCTATACGGTCAATGCCAATGGTGAGTGGGTATAAAGGATTACATGAAGAAGGTAAATGATGAATTTGAAGCTTTGATAGTGCCCCTTTTGAAGAGCGACTGGAACAGTATTCAAGAAACTCTGAGAATCGCTCAAAATAAGGAACTTTCTGACAAAATCTTACGAGGAATGGCCCGAATTCGCGCAGGACATTAGTCTAATTTACAGAGAATACCTGAGTGAAATCTTGCTGTTGTTAGAAACAAATTTCTTGCATTCTAACGATTATTAGGAAGTCTACTGAAAAGTGGACTTTTTGGTACATATTTGGGATCCGATATTTGTTAATATCAATTATTACTCTTAAGAAAATCAATCAAAGTGGTATGTTTTTAGTATAATAAATTACCGTGTTTATCGTCTGTCCATATTAATGAATGATATTCTGTGGTATAATTATAACAATGTTGATAAAAATAGAAACTATGAGAAATATAATGAAACTGAAATATCTATTGCAAAGACCATCATGGAGTAGTAATGTTAGAGTTATTGAATGTTACAAAATATTTATAGCTAGTATATGGGTACTGTATCTTGCACTTGAGATTGAACAATTTAAGCGCTTTGCTTCACCTATCTATAAATTTGTATCTAATAATGATTGTTTAAAAAATATTATTTTATTTTTGTATGAGAATCGTGTAGTACCATTGTTAGTATTGACTATACCAACAATACTGTTCTGGTTTTTAGATATAATTTTTAAAAAAATTAGTTATAAAAAACTGGATCCAGAGCTATTTCCGGAATATGATTTAGATGACTATCCTTTTCAAACTCATCTAGTGGAGTTTTTAAATATTTCAGACTATAGTCATAATGTGTTTTGGTTGGATGGTCCTTGGGGAAGTGGGAAAACATTTTTTATAAAGACGTTTTTTGAAAATCAAATTTACAAAAAGCAAGAAATCTACTATATTTCCTGCTTTGGGATAAAAACAAGAGAGCAAGCCGAGAAAATATTGATTAATGAGATAGAAAAACAATCCACACTCGGAAATTTGGACTTTATTCCACTTGTTGGAGGAGTTTTTAAATGGTTCTTTAAAACAGTTGGAACGGATTTAATGAAGCGAAATTCTATCATTATTTTTGATGATTTTGAACGGGTTTCATATACAGGAAAATCAGATAACCCTTCAGATTACAATGATTTATTGGGATACATTAACTATCTTTCTGAAAATAAAAAGTTTAAAATTATTGTAATTTTAAATAGTGAGGAAATAAAGTTAACAAAGGAGAATCTCATTGATAATAAATTTAAACTAAATCAACATCAAATGGTATGTACAGAAGAAGTCATAGATAACATTTTGAAAAAGAGTAAATTGAGAGATAATGACCTTGGGAAAATTTTATCACTAATTTATAAAATTTATTATGGAAATATAGATGAGAGAGTTGTACAAGATAAAAATAAAGATTCAAAAGTTAAAAAGCCAAGTTTAAGAGAGTTCCAGAAATCAATAGAGGAACTTTCAAATATAATTGAGAGTGATTATAGAATGAATAAACTTCTACCATATTCTAGTAGAAAGATATCAAATTATATCGTTGATTGCATGAATGGACGCATGGGAACAGATAGTATTCTAGTATCATTTTTTAAATTTTATATCACTTATGAAGGCAATTATGAAATAGATGAGTATTACAAGTTCTATGAGTCAGGTGCATATTTTCATTTTGAGATGTTAGAGAAGATTGTAAGTTTAAGTTTTGTGCATGCTTCACTTACTGCAGAGGAAGAAATACATCCTGAAATTATTGATATTTTCGGACTTAAATATTATTTTAAATTGTTATCGTGTCTCTGGGAAGTAAGACTAAGTAATCTGTTTATAACAAGCAAAAATGTTTATTTTGAAGAATATAAATCTCCTAGTTTTGGTAAAGAAGAGTGTCTAGTTGAAATTTATTATGATATTTTGAATAATAGAATAAAAGACAATTATCAAATGAATGACTTAAATGAATTGGGAGAAATAAAATATCAGAATTTTATCAAATATTGCCTACCTATGGAGTTAAAGAGACAAATTAAAATTAATCATATTCCATTAGATGAATTAATACAAGGGAGTTTTGAAATAAATAGATCTTTGTCTGAACTTCAAGCTAAATTTCAATAGTTCATATTCTATTTTAGGTTTGTGAAAATCACTTTTTTATGGTAGAATGTAAAAGAATGTGTATCATTCGGAATAACAATAAAATGAGGTAAAAACATGGAAATTATGTCGCTTGCGATTGCTGTTTTTGCCGTCATCATTGGTTTAGTCATTGGATATGTCAGCATCTCAGCTAAGATGAAATCATCTCAGGAAGCTGCGGAGTTGATGCTTTTAAATGCTGAACAAGAAGCAACTAATTTACGTGGACAAGCTGAGCGTGAAGCGGATTTACTGGTTAATGAAGCCAAACGTGAAAGCAAGTCTCTTAAAAAAGAAGCACTATTGGAGGCCAAAGAAGAAGCCAGAAAATACCGTGAAGAAGTGGACGCTGAATTCAAATCAGAACGTCAAGAACTCAAACAAATCGAAAGTCGCTTGACAGAGAGAGCTACTAGCCTCGACCGTAAGGACGACAATTTGACGAGTAAAGAACAAACACTTGAACAAAAAGAACAAAGTATTTCTGATAGAGCGAAAAACCTTGATGCGCGTGAAGAGCAATTAGAGGAAGTCGAAAGACAAAAAGAAGCTGAACTAGAACGTATTGGTGCTCTGTCGCAGGCAGAAGCACGAGATATTATCTTGGCACAGACAGAGGAAAACTTGACCAAGGAGATTGCCAGCCGCATTCGTGAAGCTGAGCAAGAGGTTAAGGAACGTTCTGATAAAATGGCTAAGGATATTTTAGTTCAAGCCATGCAACGTATCGCTGGTGAATATGTAGCGGAGTCGACAAACTCAACAGTTCATCTCCCAGACGATACTATGAAGGGACGCATTATTGGTCGTGAAGGTCGTAACATTCGTACCTTTGAAAGTTTGACAGGGGTCGATGTGATTATTGACGATACACCAGAAGTGGTAACCTTGTCAGGTTTTGACCCGATTCGTCGTGAGATTGCCCGTATGACTATGGAAATGTTGCTCAAAGATGGTCGTATTCATCCAGCTCGTATCGAAGAATTGGTTGAGAAAAACCGTCAAGAGATTGACAATAAAATCCGTGAATATGGTGAGGCTGCTGCCTATGAGATTGGTGCGCCAAATCTTCATCCAGACTTGATGAAGATTATGGGACGTTTGCAGTTCCGTACCTCATATGGACAAAATGTCTTGCGTCATTCGATTGAGGTTGCTAAATTGGCTGGTATTATGGCCAGCGAACTTGGTGAAAATGCAGCTCTGGCCCGTCGTGCAGGATTCCTTCACGATATCGGGAAAGCTATTGACCGTGAGGTTGAAGGTAGCCACGTTGAAATCGGTATGGAATTAGCCCGTAAGTACAAGGAACATCCAGTTGTGGTGAATACAATTGCTAGCCACCACGGTGATGTCGAAGCCGAAAGCGTCATTGCAGTTATCGTTGCTGCAGCAGATGCCTTGAGCGCAGCCCGTCCAGGTGCTCGTAGTGAGTCTCTTGAAAGCTACATCAAACGTCTTCATGATTTGGAAGAAATTGCTAACGGTTTTGAAGGAGTTCAAACAAGCTTTGCCCTTCAAGCAGGACGTGAAATCCGTATCATGGTCAATCCAGGACAAATCAAGGACGACAAAGTCACAATCTTGGCTCACAAAGTTCGTGAGAAAATTGAAAATAATCTCGATTACCCAGGAAATATCAAGGTAACCGTGATTCGCGAGCTTCGTGCAGTAGATTATGCTAAATAAATAAGAAAGAGCAGTTGAAAAATTACTGCTTTTTTGTTACACTAGATAGAAAGACTGTAAAAGGATAGTTTGCGCAAATTGCTACTATCTGAAGTGAAATCTTATTTTATTTTTACAGACTGACTAAAAGGAGACACAATGGCAGACCGAGGCTTACTAATCGTTTTTTCTGGTCCTTCAGGGGTTGGAAAAGGAACGGTTAGAAGAGAGATTTTTGAGAGTTCTGAAAACCAATTTCAATACTCTGTATCGATGACGACACGCGCACAACGTCCTGGAGAAGTGGACGGTGTTGACTATTTCTTCCGTACTCGTGAAGAGTTTGAAGAGCTGATTCGTCAAGGACAGATGTTGGAATACGCAGAATATGTCGGCAACTACTATGGAACTCCTCTGACCTACGTCAATGAAACCTTGGACAAGGGAATCGATGTTTTCCTTGAAATTGAAGTTCAGGGCGCTCTTCAGGTCAAGAAAAAGGTTCCAGATGCTGTCTTTATCTTCCTGACACCACCAGATTTGGATGAATTGCAAGATCGTTTGGTAGGACGTGGAACAGACAGTGCAGAAGTAATTGCCCAACGAATCGAAAAAGCCAAGGAAGAAATTGCCCTCATGCGTGAGTATGATTATGCGATTGTCAACGATCAGGTGCCCCTAGCTGCTGAGCGTGTCAAACGTGTCATCGAAGCAGAGCACTTCCGTGTGGATCGTGTCATTGGTCACTATCAGGAGATGTTACCAAAATCTCCAACTACCCGATAAAATTTAGAAAATAGGTACAAGCAAATGATGTTAAAACCCTCTATTGATACCTTGCTCGACAAGGTTCCTTCAAAATATTCACTCGTAATCTTGGAAGCAAAACGTGCCCACGAATTGGAAGCAGGTGCGCCAGCAACTCAAGGTTTCAAGTCTGAAAAATCAACTCTTCGCGCTTTAGAAGAAATCGAATCAGGAAACGTTACCATTCACCCAGATCCAGAAGGAAAACGTGAAGCAGTGCGTCGCCGTATCGAAGAAGAAAAACGCCGCAAAGAAGAAGAAGAAAAGAAAATCAAAGAGCAAATCGCAAAAGAAAAAGAAGATGGTGAAAAAATTTAAGGTTGGGGGGACTCAATCTTATTTTTTCTATTACAAGAATGTACTGACAAGAAGGAGGTGAGAAGATGGCTATAGCTAAGATTATCGTTGATGTACCCTTGATGCAGACGGACCAACCCTATAGTTACAGGATTCCTGAGGAGTTTGAGGGAATGCTGGAAGTTGGGATGAGGGTCCATGTGCCCTTTGGTAAGGGGAATCGCCTGATTCAAGGGATTGTTCTTGGTTTGGAGTCTCAAGTGGATGAAGAAGAGATGGAGCAAGATTTAAAAGATATTGCCGAGGTGTTGGATTTTTCTCCTGTTCTCACACAAGAACAACTCTGGCTGGCTGAGGAGTTACGTAAGTCAGTCTTCTCCTACAAAATCTCCATTCTCAAGGCCATGCTTCCAGGATTTCTGAATTCTAGCTATGACAAGATTCTCTATCCTCTGGAGGGTCTGAGTCAGGAAGACAGAGAGCGTTTGTTTGGTTCAGAAGATTCGCTTGCCTTTTCTTCTTTGGATTTAGGTAAGCAAGCTGAAATGATGCGTTTGATTAGAAAAGGTCTGCTTGGTCTGGAATATCAGGCGGTCGATCAAAAGAAGGTCAAGACCCAGTCTTGGTATGAAGTTCATCTTGCTCAATTAGAAGGTGTCGAGATCTCTACACGCGCCAAGAAAAAGTTGGAACTGAGAGACTATTTGCTGTCTCATCCTGAGAGTGCTTCCTTGGCTAGTTTGTTAGAGTCCTACTCGCGGGAGCAAGTCAACTTCTTTGTGGAACAAGGTGCTGTTACCATAGTCCAAAAGGAAGTGCAACGTTCAGCTGCTTATTTTGAAGGCATTGAGGCAAGTCAGCCTTTGGAGTTGAATCCAGAGCAAAGACAGGCGCGTGATGCGGTTGTCAGTTCTGTTGGTAGTCATCAGCCTCCCTTCCTCCTTCAAGGGATTACAGGAAGTGGGAAGACGGAGGTTTACTTGCAGATTATCCAAGGGGCCTTGGACAAGGGTAAGACAGCTATTTTACTGGTGCCTGAGATTTCCTTGACTCCACAGATGACGGAGCGTTTTATTGCTCGATTTGGTGAGAAGGTGGCCATTCTTCATTCAGGCCTGTCTAATGGTGAAAAGTATGATGAATGGCGCAAGGTGGAGCGCGGTGATGCTCAAGTTGTTGTTGGTGCTAGATCGGCCATCTTTGCTCCGCTGAAAAATCTAGGAGTTATGATTATCGATGAGGAGCATGAAGCGACTTATAAGCAAGACAGTAATCCCCGTTACCATGCCAGAGAAGTGGCTATTTTACGGGCCCAGTACAATCAAGCAGCCTTGGTCCTTGGTTCAGCGACACCAAGTCTGGAAAGCCGTGCACGAGCTGGAAAAGGTGTCTATCAGCACTTACGTCTTACGCAACGAGCTAATCCTCTAGCTACGATTCCTGAGGTTCAAGTGATTGATTTTCGGGACTATATCGGACAAAATGAGACGTCAAACTTTACACCGCCTTTGCTAGAAGCCATCCAAGACCGTCTGGCTAAAAAAGAACAGGTGGTTCTCATGCTCAACCGTCGTGGTTATTCTAGCTTTGTTATGTGTCGGGAGTGTGGAACGGTGGATACTTGTCCCAACTGTGATATTTCCTTGACCTTGCATATGGATACCAAGACCATGAACTGCCATTATTGTGGTTTTTTGAAGGACATTCCTCAGGCCTGCCCTAACTGTAAGAGCCGCAGTATTCGCTACTATGGGACGGGAACTCAGAAGGCTTATGACGAGCTGGCAGAACTTTTTCCTCAGGCTCGTATTCTGCGCATGGATGTGGATACGACGCGCAAGAAAGGCAGTCATCAAGCTCTACTTGACCAGTTTGGACGAGGGGAAGCGGATATTTTACTAGGTACTCAGATGATTGCCAAGGGATTGGATTTTCCAAATGTGACCTTAGTCGGAGTGCTAAATGCAGATACCGCCTTGAATCTACCAGATTTCCGTTCTTCTGAGAGAACCTTTCAGCTCTTGACTCAGGTGGCAGGTCGAGCAGGTCGGGCTGAAAAATCAGGGCAGGTCTTGATCCAGTCTTACAATCCTCAGCACTACGCTATTCGATTTGCCAAGGATCAGGATTACGAAGGCTTTTATGCCTATGAAATGGGAATTAGACGACAACTCGGCTATCCACCTTACTATTTCACCATTGGTATTACCCTTTCTCACAAGAAAGAAGAAGAGGTTGTCAAACGTGCTTATGAAGTCATGAATATTTTGCGGTCAGGTTTGTCTGAAACCAGTAACATTCTAGGGCCAACACCCAAGCCTATTGCTCGTACCCACAACCTTTATCATTACCAGATTTTAATTAAATACCGTTTAGAAGATGAGCTTGGTCCGACCCTCAACCAGGTCTTGGCACTGACTCAAGAACGGGAAAATAGTGAGCTCCGTCTCAGTATTGACCATGAGCCACAGCAATTTTTATAAGAAGGAGAAGATATGACAAAATTAATCTTTATGGGAACACCCGACTTTTCAGCAACAGTCTTAAAAGGACTTTTGACAGATGACCGTTACGAAATTCTAGCCGTTGTGACCCAGCCAGACCGCGCTGTTGGCCGTAAAAAAGTGATCCAAGAGACACCAGTCAAGCAGGCTGCTAAAGAGGCTGGACTTCCTATCTACCAACCTGAAAAATTATCTGGAAGTCCAGAGATGGAAGCTATTATGAAACTTGGAGCAGATGGAATTGTGACTGCTGCTTTTGGGCAGTTTCTTCCAAGTAAACTCCTTGATAGCATGGATTTTGCGGTCAATGTTCACGCCTCCCTCCTTCCAAAACACCGTGGTGGTGCGCCTATCCATTATGCCTTGATTCAAGGGGATGAGGAAGCTGGTGTGACCATTATGGAGATGGTTAAGGAAATGGATGCAGGAGATATGATTTCTCGTCGCAGCATTCCTATCACAGATGAGGATAATGTCGGTACCTTGTTTGAGAAATTAGCGCTAGTTGGTCGTGACTTGCTTTTGGATACTTTGCCTGCCTATATTGCTGGGGACATCAAACCTGAACCGCAGGATCCAAGTCGGGTCACTTTCTCTCCAAATATCAAGCCAGAGGAAGAAAAACTGGACTGGAACAAAACCAATCGTCAACTCTTCAACCAAATCCGTGGCATGAACCCGTGGCCTGTTGCCCATACTTTCCTTAAGGGCGACCGCTTTAAGATTTATGAAGCCCTACCAGTAGAAGGTCAAGGAAATCCGGGTGAAATACTCTCTATTGGCAAGAAAGAATTGATTGTCGCAACGGCAGAAGGTGCCCTATCCCTCAAACAAGTGCAGCCAGCAGGCAAACCTAAGATGGACATTGCTTCCTTCCTCAACGGTGTTGGACGTACATTGACTGTAGGAGAACGATTTGGTGACTAAAGTAGAAACGGCTAGAAGTCTAGCCCTAGCAGTATTAGAGGATGTCTTTATCAATCAAGCATACTCAAATATCGCCTTAAATAAGCATCTCAAGGGAAGTCAACTTTCGGCAGCGGACAAGGGCTTGGTGACAGAGATGGTCTATGGAACGGTAGCTAGCAAATTAACTTTGGAATGGTACCTGTCCCACTTTATCGAAGACAGAGACCAGTTAGATAGTTGGCTCTATGTTCTGCTTCTCATGAGTGCTTACCAACTCCGCTATTTGGACAAAATTCCAGACCATGCTGTGGTTAATGAAGCGGTGGAATTAGCCAAATTTCGTAAAAAAGGCAGTGAAAAATTGGTCAATGCTGTCTTACGTCGTATTTTGCGAGAAGGCTGGCCAGATATTGCCAGTATCAAACGAAAAAACAAACGTGATTCCGTTGCCTATTCTCTCCCAGTTTGGCTCGTGTCTAAACTTAAGGAAGAATACGGAGAAGAGCGAGCACAAGCCATCTTTGAAAGTCTTTTGGTGCGAAACAAGGCCAGCATTCGTGTAACAGACCTAGGACGAAAAGAGGAAATCCAAACCTTGTTGGAGGCCAGTGATTCACCTTTGTCTGTTTCTGGTCTGGTTAAGGAGCAAGGGCATTTTGCAGGCCATGATTTGTTCGCAGAAGGAGCTATAACCATCCAAGATGAGTCTAGTCAACTGGTTGCTCCGACGCTTGATTTACAAGGTGATGAGCAGGTTCTAGATGCTTGTGCGGCTCCGGGTGGGAAAACAGCCCATATTGCCTCTTATCTTACGACAGGTCAGGTTACTGCACTAGATCTGTATGACCACAAGTTGGACTTAATCCAAGAAAATGCCCAACGTCTAGGGGTTGCAGATCGGGTTCAAACGCAAAAATTGGATGCCAGAAAGGTGCATGAGTTTTTTGGTCAGAATTCCTTTGACAAGATTCTAGTAGATGCTCCTTGTTCAGGAATCGGTCTTTTGCGTCGCAAACCAGATATCAAATACAACAAAGAAACGGCAGATTTCGCGTCCTTACAGGAAATTCAGCTAGAAATATTAGGTAGTGTTTGTCAAACACTACGCAAAGGTGGTATAATAACTTATAGTACCTGTACTATTGTCTCAGAGGAGAATTTTCAAGTCGTTGAGGCGTTTCTAGAAAGTCATCCCGAGTTCGAGCAGGTAAAACTAGAACATGAATGTAAGGATATCATGAAAGACGGCTGTATCCTCATTACACCTGAATTGTATGGAAGTGATGGATTCTTCATCAGTCAATTTCGCAAGATATCAGATTAGGAAGGAACTGACACATGGAAATTTCATTATTAACAGATGTTGGTCAGAAACGAACAAATAACCAAGACTATGTCAACCACTATGTCAATAGAGCTGGACGTACCATGATTATTTTAGCTGATGGGATGGGGGGGCATCGCGCAGGGAATATCGCTAGTGAAATGGCGGTAACAGACCTAGGTATAGCTTGGGTTGATACCCAAATCGATACAGTCAATGAAGTGCGTGAATGGTTCGCCAATTACCTAGAAATTGAAAATCAAAAGATTCATCAACTTGGACAAGATGATGCCTATAAAGGAATGGGAACAACTCTAGAAGCTGTTGCTATTATTGGCAATCAGGCTATCTATGCCCATATTGGAGATTCTCGTATCGGTTTGATTCGTGGGGAAGAATACCACCAGTTAACGAGCGACCATTCCTTGGTCAATGAATTGCTTAAGGCAGGTCAATTGACACCAGAAGAAGCAGCCAGCCATCCACAGAAAAATATTATTACTCAGTCTATTGGTCAAAAAGATGAAGTTCAACCTGATTTTGGAATGATTACCCTTGAGCCAGGTGACTATCTCTTGCTCAATAGTGATGGTTTGACCAACATGATTTCAGGCAGTGAGATTTGTGATATTGTAACCAGTGATATTCCTTTGGCAGATAAAACAGCGACGCTCGTGCGTTTTGCTAACAATGCAGGAGGTTTAGACAACATTACGGTTGCCCTTGTTTCTATGAACGAGGAGGATGCAGAATGATCCAAATCGGCAAGATTTTTGCCGGACGCTATCGGATTGTGAAACAGATTGGCCGAGGAGGCATGGCAGATGTCTATTTGGCCAAGGATTTAATTCTAGACGGAGAAGAAGTGGCAGTGAAGGTCTTGAGGACCAACTACCAGACGGACCCGATAGCTGTAGCTCGTTTTCAACGTGAAGCGAGAGCTATGGCAGATCTAGACCATCCTCATATCGTTCGGATAACAGATATTGGTGAGGAAGATGGTCAACAGTATCTTGCAATGGAGTATGTTGCTGGACTGGACCTTAAACGCTATATCAAGGAACACTATCCTCTTTCTAATGAAGAAGCCGTCCGTATCATGGGACAAATCCTATTGGCTATGCGTTTGGCCCATACTCGAGGAATTGTCCACAGGGACTTGAAACCTCAAAATATCCTTTTGACACCAGATGGGACTGCCAAGGTCACAGACTTTGGGATTGCAGTAGCCTTTGCAGAGACGAGTCTGACCCAGACTAACTCTATGCTGGGCTCAGTTCATTACTTGTCACCAGAGCAGGCGCGTGGTTCGAAGGCGACTGTACAGAGTGATATCTATGCTATGGGGATTATTTTCTATGAGATGCTGACAGGCCATATCCCTTATGACGGGGATAGCGCGGTGACCATTGCCCTTCAGCATTTCCAAAAACCACTGCCCTCAGTTATTGATGAAAATCCATCTGTTCCTCAGGCTTTGGAGAATGTTGTCATCAAGGCAACTGCCAAGAAATTGACAGATCGTTATCAGTCAGTTGCAGAGATGTATGTGGACTTGTCTAGTAGCTTGTCTTACAATCGTCGAAATGAGCCTAAACTGGTATTTAATGATACTACTAAGGCGGACACCAAGACACTACCAAAGGTGTCACAGAGTACCTTGACCTCGATTCCTAAGGTACAAACACAAAGTCCGAAGCCACAGACTGCGAAGTCGAGTCAGCAGGCTTCAGAAGACAATTACGCAAGCAAGCCTGTTAAGAAACGGAAATTTAGAGTTCGTTATATGATTTTGTTGGCCAGCATTGTATTGGTGGCAGCCTCTCTGATTTGGATATTATCCAGAACTCCTGCAACCATTGCCATTCCAAATGTGGCAGGTCAGACAGTTGCGGAAGCCAAGGAAACGCTCAAGAAAGCCAATTTTGAGATTGGCGAGGAGAAATCAGAGGCTAGTGAAAAGGTGGAAGAAGGGCGGATTATCCGTACAGATCCTGAAGCTGGAAAGACTCGAAAAGAAGGTTCAAAAATCAATTTGGTTGTCTCATCAGGCAAGCAATCCTTCCAATTGAGTAACTATATCGGCCGTAAATCGACAGATGTTATCGCAGAACTCAAGCAGAAGAAGGTTCCTGAAAATCTCATCAAGATTGAGGAAGAGGAATCAAGTGAGAGCGAAGCAGGAACTGTTCTCAGACAGAGTCCAGCTGCCGGAACCACCTATGATTTGAGCAAGGCCTCAACGATTACCTTAACCGTTGCTAAGAAAGTAACCAGCGTTGCCATGCCAAGTTATATAGGATCTAGTCTTGAATTTACTAAAAACAATCTCGTTCAAATTGTCGGTATTAAAGAAGCCAATATTGAAGTTGTAGAGGTGTCAACAGCTCCTGATGGAACTGCTGAGGGTACAGTAGTTGAACAGAGTCCAAAGGCAGGTGAAAAGGTTGATTTGACTAAGACGCGCGTCAAGATTTCAATCTACAAACCAAAAACACCGCCGTCAACGTCATCATCAGCACCATCCCAACGTGGAAACCAAGGTTCTACTACAACACCAAGTCAGGGGAACCAACAAGGAAATCAACGAGGGAATGCACCTGCTACGACTCAATCAAGTAGTGAAGGCAATCACGAAAATTCTCGTGATTAAACGAATCTTTGTCATGATTTCATGGCAAAGATTTTTTTTGAGTCCGGATTTGTGATAGAATAGAAGGAGTTGATAAAAGGAGGCAAGCATGGAAGAATCAAAAGAATTAAATGCCGTCATCGATGTGATTATGCTAGCTGGGACCATTCTTCTTAAAAGTGGCTCAGAAATCCATCGTGTAGAAGATACCATGATCCGTATTGCGCATTCGCAGGGGATTGTGGATTGCAATGTTCTTGCCATGCCTGCTGCAATCTTTTTCTCGATTGAAAATACCAATATTTCGCGCATGAAGCGCGTGACCTCCTCTTCTTATAACATCGAAAAAGTCTGCGATGTGAACCAGATTTCTCGTCAGCTGGTTGGGGGGCACATTGATTTAGAAACAGCCTTTAAGCAATTGACGGCCTTGCAAGCCCAACCGCTTCCATATACCAAGTTACAGGTGACTCTG
The DNA here is from genome assembly GCA_905221105.1 of bacterium. Classification (GTDB taxonomy): domain Bacteria; phylum Bacillota; class Bacilli; order Lactobacillales; family Streptococcaceae; genus Streptococcus. The sequence continues at coordinate 366,562 of CAJNBW010000001.1, read as the reverse complement.
GCTGCGACCTTTAGTGCCCCTTTCTTTTCAATTATGTTTAGTGGAAATATCTACGACGCACTTGGGGCAGGAGTGGCTACCTTATTTGGTTTTGCCTTTTCCCTCTATGTGGAGAAGTTTATCCGAATTCCCTTTGTGACAGCCTTTGCTGGAGCCTTTGTCTTTGGGATGATAGCCCAGTTTTGGGCTCGCTACACAGGTTTTCCTTCAACGGCAGATTTGATTATAGCTGGTGCAGTCATGCCGTTTGTACCAGGGATTGCCTTAACCAATGCGGTTCGTGATATTATGACCAACCACATAAACTCTGGTATGAGTAAGATGTTTGAATCTCTGCTCATTACCCTTGCTTTAGGGGCGGGAACTTCTGTCGCCTTGGTATTGATGAACTAATATGACACTAACAACCTTTTTATTACAAGCAGTGGCAAGTCTTCTTGCTATTATCACTTTTTTAATCGTACTCAATGTTCAACGGTCTATGCTCTTACCAGGAGGGATTTTGGGCATGGCTGTTTGGCTAATCTATCTCTTGCTCAAGGAACCAACTAATGTCATTGTAGCTACCTTCATTGCCGCCATTATCGGTTCCTGCGTCAGTCAGATTTTAAGTATTCTTTATAAGACCCCTGCTGTGGTCTTTATCTTGGCCATCTTGGCCCCTCTGGTTCCGGGATATCTGTCTTATCGGACAACGGCCTTTTTTGTGACAGGAGACTATAGTCACGCGATTGCTAGTGCAACTTTAGTTGTCATGTTGGCTCTGGTAATCTCTATTGGCATGGCTAGCGGAACAGTGATTCTCAGACTGTATTCCTACTTACGAAAACAGCAAAATCGTTAGACGAACAAGAGACTTGATTTGGTGAATCAAGTCTTTTTTCTCTCTTTTACTGCCATTTGTGATAGAATAGTATAGAACGATTTTTTACATGAATGATAAAACAGAGGTAAATATGACAATCGGTATTGATAAGATTGGTTTTGCGACCAGTCAATATGTCTTGAAATTACAAGACTTAGCAGAAGCAAGGGGCATTGACCCTGAAAAATTAAGCAAAGGACTCTTGCTCAAGGAATTGAGTATTGCACCCCTAACTGAGGACATCGTGACCTTGGCGGCCAGTGCTAGTGACTCTATTTTAACTGAGCAAGAGAGACAAGAAATTGACATGGTCATTGTGGCTACCGAGTCAGGAATTGACCAGAGTAAGGCTGCGGCCGTCTTTGTGCATGGCTTGCTTGGCATTCAGCCCTTTGCTCGTAGTTTCGAGATTAAAGAAGCCTGCTATGGAGCGACAGCTGCCCTTCATTATGCCAAATTGCATGTGGAAAATTCTCCAGAGTCCAAGGTCTTGGTCATTGCCAGTGATATTGCCAAATATGGTATTGAAACTCCAGGAGAACCAACTCAGGGCGCAGGCAGTGTGGCTATGTTGATTACACAAAATCCACGCATTATGGCCTTTAATAATGACAATGTAGCTCAAACCCGTGACATCATGGACTTTTGGCGTCCAAATTACTCAACAACCCCTTATGTAAATGGTGTCTATTCTACCCAACAATATTTGGATAGTTTGAAAACGACTTGGCTTGAATATCAAAAACGCTACCAGCTTACTTTGGATGATTTTGCGGCTGTTTGTTTCCATTTACCTTATCCTAAATTAGCGCTAAAAGGCTTGAAAAAAATCATGGATAAGAGCCTGCCTCAAGAGAAAAAGGACCTCTTGCAAAAGCACTTTGACCAGTCTATTCTTTACAGTCAAAAGGTGGGGAATATCTACACTGGCTCCCTCTTCCTTGGACTTTTGTCTCTCTTGGAAAATACAGATAGCTTGAAGGCTGGGGATAAGATTGCCCTTTATAGTTACGGAAGTGGTGCTGTGGCTGAGTTCTTCAGTGGTGAATTGGTTGAAGGATATGAAACCTATCTGGATAAAGACCGCTTGAACAGGCTCAACCAACGAACTGCCCTGTCTGTTGCTGACTATGAAAAAGTCTTCTTTGAGGAAGTAGACTTAGACGAAACAAATTCTGCCCAGTTTGCTGGCTATGAAAATCAAGAGTTTGCCTTGGTTGAAATTGTGGACCACCAACGCCGTTATAGCAAGGTTGAAAAATAATGAAGATAAGTTGGAATGGATTTTCTAAAAAATCATACCATGAGCGCCTCGAGTTATTACAAGCTCAGGCGCTCCTTAGTCCTGAGAAACAAACCAGTCTGGAGCAGGATGAACAGATTAGTGTGACTGTCGCAGACCAGCTGAGTGAGAATGTAGTGGGAACTTTTTCTCTGCCTTATTCGTTGGTTCCAGAGGTCCTCGTCAATGGTCAGGAATACACAGTTCCTTATGTTACGGAAGAACCGTCAGTGGTTGCTGCGGCCAGCTATGCCAGTAAAATCATCAAGCGTGCAGGTGGTTTTTCTACACAGGTTCATGAGCGTCAGATGATTGGGCAGGTAGCCCTTTATCAAGTTGCTGATCCTGAACAAGCACAAGAGAAGATTGTCAGCAAGAAAGCGGAACTCTTAGAACTTGCCAATCAAGCCTATCCTTCTATCGTTAAACGCGGGGGTGGGGCGCGTGATTTGCATGTAGAGCAGATTAAAGGCGAAACAGACTTTCTGGTTGTTTATCTTCATGTTGATACCCAGGAAGCCATGGGAGCCAATATGCTCAACACCATGCTGGAAGCCTTGAAGCCAGTCTTAGAAGAACTCAGTCAGGGGCAGAGTCTTATGGGAATCCTGTCCAACTACGCGACCGATTCTCTAGTGACTGCAAGCTGTCGCATTGCCTTTCGTTACTTGAGTCGCCAAAGGGATCAAGGACGAGAAATTGCGGAGAAAATTGCTTTGGCTAGCCAGTTTGCGCAGGCTGATCCTTATCGAGCTGCTACCCACAATAAAGGGATTTTTAATGGTATTGATGCCATTTTGATTGCAACTGGTAATGACTGGCGTGCTATTGAGGCAGGAGCTCATGCCTTTGCTAGTAGAGAAGGACACTATCAAGGTCTTAGTCAATGGACACTGGACCTTGAGAGAGAAGAATTGGTCGGTGAGATGACCCTGCCTATGCCTGTAGCGACAAAGGGTGGCTCTATCGGTCTCAACCCTCGTGTAGCCCTCAGTCATGAACTGCTGGGAAATCCATCTGCTAAAGAATTAGCCCAGATTATCGTGTCTATCGGTCTTGCCCAAAACTTTGCGGCTCTCAAAGCCTTGGTGAGCACAGGGATTCAGCAAGGGCACATGAAATTGCAGGCCAAATCCTTGGCTCTCCTAGCAGGTGCCAGTGAATCTGAAGTTGCTCCCCTAGTAGAGCGTCTTATTGCAGATAAAACCTTTAACCTAGAGATAGCCCAGCGCTACCTAGAAAATTTAAGATCATAAAAAACTCAGACGGATCGGTCTGAGTTTTCTTGTGCTTATACTCAATGAAAATCAAAGAGCAAACTAGGAAGCTAGCCGCAGGTTGCTCAAAGCACTGCTTTGAGGTTGTAGACAAGACTGACGAAGCCAGCTCAAAACACTGTTTTGAGGTTGTGGATAGAACTGACGAAGTCAGTAACCATATCTACGGTAAGGCGACGCTGACGTGGTTTGAAGAGATTTTCGAAGAGTATTAAATACTTTTTCCTGGTAATAGGGTGACTGGTAAGAAGTAACCGGTTGTTGCGACTTCCCTGCCTTCGATCTTCTGCAAGAGAAGGTCAACAGTGAGGCAGGCAATCTCTTCCAAAGGTTGCTTGATGGTCGCGAGTTGAGGATAGTAATTTTCGATAAAGTAGGTACCATCATAGCCGATGACTTTAAGCTCTTCTGGGACAGAAATGCCTAGTTCTTGAGCAATTTTAATGACCAGAATAGCTGTCAAATCATCCGAAGCAAAGATGGCATCAGGCTTTTGTCGGGTCAAGATATTCTTGATTTCCATTTCTTTTCTGACAGGAGAAAAGTCACTGGAAACATTGATAATAGGAGCTTTTGGGAGTACGGATGCAAAACCAGCGTGGCGTAGTCCAGTTGGCGAATTGGAATTGTCATTTCCTGTAATCATGATGATAGACTGGGCGCCTGTCTTAAACAAGGTCTGGGCAGCAAGAACTCCACCAGCATAGTTGTCAGAGGAAACGACAGGGATGTCCGGAGACAGGTTTCGGTCAAAGGAAATAATCGGTGCTGTCACGCGATTGTAGTCTTCGATTCCCAAATTGTGACTACCAGAAATGATACCGTCCACCTGATTGGCTTCCAGCATTTCGATGTACTCGCGTTCTTTTTCAGAATCATGCTCACTGTTGCAGATGATGGTCTTGTAACCATTTTTGAAGAGTTGGTGTTCCAGCTTATCAATTAATTCTGCGTAGAAAACATTGGAAATATTGGGGAAAATCAAGCCAATTAATTTAGCTGATTTTCCTTGTAGACTGCGAGCCAGGTTGTTGGGTTTGTAGCCCAATTCTCGCATGGCTTCATTTACTTTTTGAATGGTTTTTTCTGATAAATAGCCTTTTTTATTGATAACCCGAGAAACGGTAGTAGGGCTGACGCCTGCAAGTTTGGCGACATCAGTTAGTTTTGCGACCATAATCTAATTCATAGTAAGTTCCAGTTGGGTTTCCAGACTTGATCAGGATACCATTTTGGTCCGCATGTGGGAAGACACGACCAGAAAATACTTTTTCTCCTTTATTGATGAAAATTTCAAAGACAGAGTTATCGATGAAAATTGTAGCAGTAGTAGCCTGATTATCGATAGGGCAAGAACGAGTTGTCCCAAATTCTTGGGCGTACTGTTCACCAGCCTGGCTACGATCAACTGTCACTTGACCATTTACAAGGTCAAAGTTGATGGAAAGTCCCTTGCCTTCTTTGTCAGCAAGTAAGACAATCTCGCTCTGGCTATTAGCTTCCAAGCTGAGTTCAAGTTCGTAAGTGTTCTTAGTTTGGGCACGATTTGAGAAGGCTTCTTCAGAAGCACGAAGGTCCTTGATAGCTGCGACTGGGTATTGGTAGAGTTTGCCGTCTTTGATAGTGAGTTCCTTGACCAAAGAGAAGGTTCCTTGGTAGTCAAAACGGTCAGAAGGGTAAGAAACATCTGGCAAGCCAAGCCAGCTAACAGCTAGAGCACGTCCGTCAGGAGCGTTGAAGGCTTGAGTTGCATAGGCTTCGAAACCATAGTCCATGTTTTGAAGTTGAGATACATCTACCATTTTAGCATTTTCAGGGTCAAAGGAAGCCCCAATCTTATACATATTTGGAAAGATATTATCGTAGTCTAGAACATCTTTATCCAATCCTTGTGGGCAGTAGAGAAGGACAGGTTGTTCCCCTACAAAGACCAGATTTGGACATTCCATCATGTAGGCAGTACGGTCGTTAGCAAAGTCAAGGTTGCCAACGGCTTGCCAGTTTGTATAGTCGTTGTCTACAGCCTTGTAGAGACGGACGAAGCCTTTTTTCTCCAAGTCCTGTCCACCGACGATAGCATAGTATTGGCCCTTGAAGTTAAAAATTTGCGGATCACGGAAGTGGTCAGTAGAGTCTGCTGGCTGGTCGATCAAGATCTTATCAATCTTTGTAATCTTGCCATTCTTATCCATCAAAGCTCCAATCTGGTAAGGGTGACGGATCCAGTTTTCATCACGAACATTTCCCGTATAAAATAGGAACAAGTTATCGCCAAACTGCATAGCAGAACCAGAGTAGGCACCGTGGCTATCTAATGGAGTATCTGGTAAAACTTTGATTCCAGTTTCTGTGAAGTGAATCAAATCATCACTTTCTAGCTGTGCCCAAGATTTCAAACCGTGGGCTGCACCAAAAGGAAAATTCTGGTAAAAGAGGATCCACTTGCCATCAAAGTAAGAAAAGCCATTTGGGTCGTTGAGAAGTCCTGTTTTTGGCTCAACATGGTAATGAGTATGCCATGGAGATTGTGCCATATTTTTCTTTATATTTTGAATTTCTTCTTGCGTCCAATCTTCATAGGGTCTATAACGACGCTCAGTTGTCCATTCCATTTATTTTATTCCTCCAAAAATCTTATCACTTTTAATAGTAACCGTTTTCGGTAAAAAATGCAAGCCTTTTATGTTAAAAAAGAGAAAAAACTGTCAAACGTTTATCATGAAATAAATGCAGGAAATCAATCAAATTTTCACGAAAATATGAAAGATAATGAAATGAAACCCTTTTTAACCAAGATTTTAAACTTATTTTTTCAAGCAATGCCTGATAAAACAGTCAAAAACAATCAATCTAAAGCGTGTCCACTAAGTGGATAGAATATTTTTCTGCAAAACGCTTGACATATTTCTAAAACATGATAAAATAATAGTCGTAGGGCGAATAAAATCGCTTTCAAACAAGAACAAAATTTTATATAAGGAGATTTTTGCAAATGAACAATCAGGAAATTGCAAAAAAAGTCATCGATGCCTTGGGTGGACGTGAAAATGTCAACAGTGTAGCTCACTGTGCGACTCGTCTTCGTGTCATGGTCAAAGATGAAGGAAAAATCAATAAAGAAGTGATTGAGAACTTGGAAAAAGTTCAAGGTGCTTTCTTTAACTCAGGTCAATACCAAATCATCTTTGGTACTGGTACAGTAAACAAAATGTACGATGAAGTTGTTGCACTTGGTTTACCAACATCATCTAAAGATGACATGAAAGCAGAAGCTGCTAAACAAGGGAACTGGTTCCAACGTGCTATCCGTACTTTCGGTGACGTTTTCGTTCCAATCATCCCAGTTATCGTAGCGACAGGTCTCTTCATGGGTGTGCGTGGTCTTTTCAATGCTCTTGAAATGCCACTTCCAGGAGACTTTGCAACTTACACACAAATCTTGACAGATACAGCCTTCATCATCTTGCCAGGTTTGGTTGTGTGGTCAACCTTCCGTGTATTCGGTGGAAATCCTGCCGTTGGTATCGTTCTTGGTATGATGCTTGTTTCTGGCTCACTTCCAAACGCTTGGGTAGTCGCTTCAGGTGGTGAAGTAACGGCTATGAACTTCTTTGGTTTCATCCCTGTTGTTGGTTTGCAAGGTTCCGTTCTTCCAGCCTTCATCATCGGGGTTGTCGGAGCAAAATTTGAAAAAGCTGTCCGCAAGGTCGTTCCAGATGTCATTGACCTCTTGGTAACACCATTTGTGACACTTTTGGTCATGTCTATCCTTGGACTCTTTGTCATCGGACCAGTCTTCCACATTGTTGAAAACTATATCCTTATTGGTACAAAAGCAATTCTTGGCTTGCCACTTGGTCTTGGTGGTTTCTTGATTGGTGGGGTTCACCAATTGATCGTCGTGTCAGGTGTGCACCACATCTTCAACTTGCTTGAAGTGCAATTGCTTGCTGCTGACCATGCTAACCCATTCAACGCTATCATCACTGCGGCTATGACAGCTCAAGGTGCTGCGACTGTTGCGGTTGGTGTTAAAACTAAAAATCCAAAACTGAAAACACTTGCTTTCCCAGCTGCTCTTTCTGCCTTCCTCGGTATTACAGAGCCTGCTATCTTCGGGGTGAACTTGCGCTTCCGTAAACCATTCTTCCTCTCATTGATTGCTGGTGCAATCGGTGGTGGATTGGCTTCTATCCTTGGACTTGCTGGTAATGGTAGTGGTATCACCATCATCCCTGGTACAATGCTTTATGTTGGTAACGGACAACTTGTACAATACCTTCTTATGGTAGCTGTATCATTTGCCCTTGGTTTTGCCCTTACTTACATGTTTGGTTATGAGGATGAAAAAGAAGTTGCTACTGAAGCGGCGACAGAACGTTTGGTTCAAGAAGAAACAACTGGCAACATTCCAGCACCTCTTCAAAATGAAACACTTGTAACTCCTATCGTCGGTGATGTTGTCGCTCTTGCTGATGTCAATGACCCAGTCTTCTCAAGTGGAGCTATGGGACAAGGTATCGCTGTGAAACCAAGTCAAGGTGTGGTATATGCACCAGCTGATGCTGAAGTTTCAATTGCCTTTCCAACAGGACATGCTTTTGGTTTGAAAACAACTGATGGTGCTGAAGTTTTGATCCACGTTGGTATTGACACTGTATCTATGAATGGTGACGGTTTTGAAGCAAAAGTTGCTCAAGGTGATAAGGTTAAAGCTGGCGATGTTCTTGGAACATTTGACTCAAACAAAATCGCTGCAGCTGGTCTTGATGATACAACAATGGTTATCGTTACAAACACAGCTGACTACGCTTCAGTAGCTCCAGTCGCAACAGGTTCAGTTGCGAAGGGAGATACCGTTATTGAAGTGAAAATCTAATTAATCCTCTCAAAATGAAAACGAACAAATGACATGTTTGTTCGTTTTTGCTTGAAAGGTAAGATTTACAGAGGAAAATCTAAAAAATAGAGAAATTTAGACTTTCGAAATATGCTATAATAAAGAAAATAAAAACAAGAGGTTTATCATGACAAAATTATATGGAAGCTTGGAAGCGGGCGGTACAAAGTTTGTCTGTGCTGTCGGTGATGAAAACTTTAACGTTGTAGAAAAAACACAATTTCCAACAACAACTCCAATCGAAACAATCGATAAAACCATTGAGTTCTTCTCAAAATTCGATAATCTTGCTGGTCTTGCAGTTGGTTCATTTGGTCCGATTGATATTGATAAAAACTCAAAAACCTATGGCTTTATCACAACGACTCCAAAACCAAACTGGGCAAATGTGGACTTGCTTGGTGCCCTTCGTCGCGCCCTCAACGTGCCAATGTACTTCACTACAGACGTAAACAGCTCTGCTTATGGTGAAGTGGTTGCCCGTAATAATGCTGGTGGTCGTATCGAAAACTTGGTTTACTACACAATCGGTACAGGTATCGGTGCAGGTGTCATCCAACGTGGTGAGTTTATCGGCGGTGTGGGTCACCCTGAAATGGGTCATTATTATGTTGCTAGACACCCAATGGATATTGAAAAAGAGTTTAAGGGTGTTTGTCCTTTCCATAAGGGATGTCTGGAAGGCTATGCAGCTGGTCCAAGTTTGGAAGCTCGTACAGGTGTTCGTGGGGAAAACATTGAACTCAACAACCCTGTTTGGGATGTCCAAGCCTACTATATTGCTCAAGCTGCGGTCAATGCGACAGTGACTTTCCGCCCAGACGTGATTGTCTTTGGTGGAGGGGTCATGGCTCAACAACACATGCTGGACCGTGTCCGTGAGAAATTTACATCTCTTCTCAATGGTTACCTACCAGTGCCAGATGTGCGTGATTACATTGTAACGCCAGCAGTCGCAGGAAATGGTTCTGCCACACTTGGGAACTTTGTTCTTGCAAAAGAAGTTTCAAAATAAAGCACAAAATCCGCTTGGGAAACCAAACGGATTTTTTACGTGTCAAAGCATTTGCCAGAAAAAGTCGATAATATAGGTCAGACCGTAGGTATAAACCACGAGGGTAAAGGGCTTGGTCAGAATGATGATAATCATATAGCGCCTGAAGGTCATCTTGGTCAGGGCAGCCAGCATACAGAGAAAGTCAGCTGGACTAATGGGCCAAATCATCATAAAGATAAAAAAACGGTCAAAGCGATTGCCCTTATCTAACCAGCCGATATACTTGTCATAGGTACGCTTGCTGACGACGGACTGGACAAAGGCAGCCCCATAGAGGCGCACCAGATAAAAGATAATGGCACAGCCAATCACGATGCCGATATAGTTGTAGATAGTCCCGATGATGTGTCCGTAGATAAAGACGCCAGCCACCGAGGTCAAGGCCCCAGGAATGATAGGGACGACCGTCTGTAAAATCTGTAAAAAGATAAAGAGAGGTGGCCCCCAGATACCTGCCTGCTGGATAAAGGCAGAGAGGGTTTCCTTAGACTGTAAAACCCCAGCCTGATAAGCCCAAATACAGAAAATCAAACTCCCAATACCACCGACAATGGATGAGATATTGATAACTTGCTGCAGAAGGGGAGAAACAGCTTTCATTTGTTTATCCTGTGACATGTAAACTCCTCATAGATAGTATAATTCTACTATACCATATTTTGGAGGAGAAAGGGAGAATGAGTCTTTTTACAATGGGAAGAGTGATGGAATTTGAGGCTAAACATGCTATAATAGACCTAGTATAAAATTTGGAAATTTCAGGATATGAATAGTTCAAATGAAGCGTAAGGAAGGTTTGCGATGGCAAGATGAAAAGATTTTTCTGAATTAACAAGAGTACAAATCCCAGCAGCTCTGCATTTGATGCGAATGGGTTATACCTATCTTTCTCGTAATAGTAAAGAAATTGAAGAAAGAGATCCAGATACCAATATTCTTGTATCTGTTTTTAAGGAGCAATTTTTAACGTTTAATAACTATTTAACAGATGAAGATTTTGAGAGAGAATTGGCCAATATCAAGCTGGAACTGGATCAAAATGATTTGGGTCGTTCCTTCTTTAAAAGGATACAGGGACAAGAAGGTGCTGTTTATATCGATTGGGAAAATCCTGAAGCCAATACCTTCCATCTGGCGCTTGAAGTCACTTGTCAAAATGGGCAAGATGAATTTCGTCCAGATATAGTTGTGTTTATCAATGGACTTCCTCTTTCTTATATCGAAGTTAAACAACCCAATACTATCCGTGATGGAAAGACAGGAATTCAGTCTGAACAGGACAGGACTAGATATCGTTTTGAAAATCGTAAGTTCCGTCGTTTTAACAATATTACCCAGTTGATAGCTCTATCTGACAATTTGCCTTATATCAGTGGCCAAGGTCAACAAAAACAGGGTTCTTACTATGGTTCAAATGCCTATTCAAAAACCAAGTTTAATGCTTTCAAGGAAGAAAGAGAAGTCGATTTTTTGCATTCAATTGAACCTTTAAAAGATGAACAAATTGACTTCGTCCTTGAGGATGTGAAGCGTTTTGCTCTCAAATCTCAACCAGAATTTGCAACAAACTTACAGCCTGACACTCCTTGCAATACTTTCCTATCTTCTTTATATCAAAAAGAACGACTGCTTTTCATGCTTCGCTTTGGGCTGGTTTATGTAGAAGAAGAAAGCAAGGAAGGTCAGATACAATTGCAGAAGCATGTCATGCGCTATCCGCAGTATTTTGCAACTCGTGCTATCGAAGAGACTATCGCAAAAGGTATTAAGAAGGGCGTTATCTGGCATACACAGGGCTCAGGTAAGACAGCCTTAGCTTTCTTCAATATCCGCTATCTGACCAATTATTTCTCAAAACAGGGAATTGTACCTCAGTTTTACTTTGTCGTTGATCGTTTGGATTTGGCAGACCAAGCCTTTAAGGAATTTACCAAAAGAGGTCTAAAAGTTAAGCGTATCAAAAATCCTAGAGAACTCAATCAAAAACAAGATGGCTATGATGTGGCTGTTGTCAATATCCAGAAGTTTAAGGATGATTCAGACCTGACCGACCGCTCTGGCTATGATCTCAATCGTCAAAATATCTACTTTATCGATGAAGCCCACCGCTCTTATAACGAACGAGGCTCCTATCTGCCAAATCTCTATCAGGCAGATACCAATGCAATCAAGATTGCCTTGACTGGGACCCCCTTGATTACCTACAAGAAAGATGGCAAGACAAAGGAGAGTCATGCGACTACACGTGATATTTTTGGGGACTATATCCATAAATACTACTACAACCAGTCTATAGATGATGGTTTTACCTTGCGTTTGATGCGAGAAGATATCGAGACGTCCTATAAAGATAATCTCAGAGCAATCAATGAAGAAATCCAACGTGGGGATTTATCCAAAGAAGATATCTTTGCTCATCCGCACTATGTGGAACCTATGCTTGATTTTATCCTGGAGGACTTTAATCGTGCGCGTGATCTGGTTTTTGATGACCAGTCTATTGGTGGTATGATTGTCTGTGATTCGTCTAAGCAGGCGCGTGAGCTTGAAAAACAGTTAGAAGAACGACGAAAGGCTGGAACAACCAACTTGACCTCTGCTCTCATCCTCCATGATGAGGGAGACAAGGAAGAGAAAAAGGAAAAGGTGGATGCCTATAAAGAAGGTAAGATTGACCTCATTATCGTCTATTCCATGCTCCTGACAGGTTTTGATGCGCCTCGTCTCAAGCGTCTCTATCTAGGACGCAAGATTAAGGCTCATAACCTTCTCCAGACTTTGACTCGTGTGAATCGTCCTTACAAGGACTATCTCTTTGGCTATGTAGTTGATTTTGCGGATATTTCTAAAGAATTTGACAAAACCAATCGTGCTTATCTAGAAGAACTCAATCAAGAGTATGATACAAGCCTGACTGGGGAAAATGGAGAGGATGTGTTTGGTTCGCTCTTTGTACCAGCAGAGGAAATTTCTCAGGAACTAAGCAAGACAGAGCGCATCCTCATGGACTATCCGACCTCTAATCTAGAGTTCTTTTCTCAATCAATTGATGATATTAAGGATAGAAAGCAACTAAATGAACTACGAAAAGCCTTAGAATCGGTTAAGCAGTACTATAATATCGCCCGCTTACTTGGTTATGACCATTTGATTAAGCAGATTGATATTACTCAGATTGCAACTCTGCTCAATGTCATCTCAAGACGCTTGCTGACCTTGTCACTGATAGATAAACCAGATGACTTTTCTAGTCGCACTCTTTTAAATCTTGCCATGTCTGAGACCAGTTTTAGTTTTGTCAAAATTGCGGAGGAAGAACTCCGTCTAGCAGCCAATGATCTAGAAGATTTGAAGCGTCGAGTTGCTGGAGGTATCATAAAACAGCGTGATGAGAAAGATCCTGAGTGGGTTTTTCTCTACGAAGAATTCCAGCGCATCATGAAAAAACACCTGATTCATGGGCAAGAAGGCTACACTATGGAAAACATCAAAGAAATTCAAAAAGAGTACGAAGAACTCTTTAAGTCAGTGGAAGATTATCATACTCATATGAGACGTTTGACGATGAATTTTGACGGAGATGAAATGGCAGCACGTTCCTACAAACACGTAACCAACTCGACTATGGTCAGTGATTTTCCTGCTATTTACCATGTTATCAAGGGTTCTAAAGTCAGACTAGACCGTAAAATCGTTCAAAATCAAGGAATGCTCGATAACGAGGACTTTCTCAAGAAAATGATTCGAGAAGAAGCTCGGATTGAAATGAAAACCAACCAATCTGCAAGTAGTTTGACAAGACAGGATTTTAATTATATCGTCGAGTCGCTATTTGAAGGATATGAAGAGGAATACCAACACTAATGAATGAAACATATAAAGCCCAAGTCCAAGACTTGGTCGATGATTTGAAAGCAGTTTTTACCCACGCGGGCCTAGGAGGGGAAGCGGGGGAGTACAAACTCCTCACCCAGTCCTTCCTCTACAAGTTTTTAAATGATAAGTTTTTATATCAGGCAAAGTGCCTAGATGAAGTTAATACTTATGAGCACTTATTGACTTTGAGTGAAGATGACTATGACTGGCTATTGGAGGATATCGGTACCAGTACGGCTTGGCTCAAGCCAGAGCAGTTGATCGAAACCCTTCACCGTCAGCAAAATGCAGCGACTTTCTACGAGAGTTTTGAAAAGACTCTCAACCAAATCGCCATTGATAATAATGATATTTTCTCTGTTCATACGGACGGAGATACGGCTATTCGTCTCTTTGATGAGCGTTTGATTACTGATACTATATCAGATAGTAGTAAACGCAACGAAGTGGCAAAAGCCATCATCAATCTCCTTGCGCGCGTTAAGTTTGATGAAACTATTTTTTCACAAGGTTTCGACTTTTTCTCTACCCTCTTTGAGTATATGATCAAGGACTATAACAAAGATGGTGGTGGTAAGTACGCTGAGTACTACACGCCTCACTCTGTGGCAAAGATTATCGCTGATATCCTTGTGGGAAATGACCAACCATCAAACGTGAGAATCTATGACCCGTCAGCTGGTTCTGGAACCTTGCTGATGAACCTGGCTAGTCGTATCGGTGTGGATAGGGCGACTGTCTATAGTCAGGATATCTCGCAAAAATCATCTAATCTTCTTCGTCTTAATCTGATCTTGAATGGTCTCCAACACTCCATTCACAATATCGTACAGGGAAATACGATCATTGCCAACCGTCATCCTGAAAAGATGGACTATATCGTCTCTAACCCGCCTTTTAAGCTGGACTTTTCAGAATGGCGTGACCGAGTGGAAAGCTTGCCAGAAGCTAGTGAGCGTTTCTTTGCAGGTGTGCCAAAGATTCCAGCTAAGTCTAAAGACAAGATGGCGATTTACGAGCTCTTTGTTCAGCATATTATCTACTCCTTGAAGCCAGACGGCCAAGCAGCCGTTGTCTTGCCAACAGGATTTATCACTGCCCAGTCAGGGATTGATAAAGCTATCCGTCAACACTTGGTGGACAATCAAATGCTGGCAGGTGTCGTTTCTATGCCTTCTAATATCTTTGCGACGACAGGTACCAACGTCTCCATCCTCTTTATCGATAAGAAAAATAAGGGTGATGTCGTCCTTATCGATGCCTCAAACCTCGGAACCAAGGTCAAGGAAGGCAAGAACCAAAAAACTGTGCTTTCTCCTGAGGAAGAGCAGAAGATTGTCGAGACCTTTATCAAGAAAGAAGCCGTTGAGGATTTTTCTGTCACCGTCTCTTATGAGGAAATCAAGGAAAAAAACTATTCTCTCAGCGCAGGTCAATACTTTGACATCAAGATCGACTATGTAGATATCACAGCAGAAGAGTTTGAAGCAAAGATGACCGCCTTTCAAAACAAACTCTCAGACCTCTTCCAGCAATCGCATGCATTGGAGCAGGAGATTGAAGAGCAGATGAAGGGGTTGAAGTATGAGTGAGTTGAAAGTAGTATCGCTAGAAGAGTGTTTAGAAAAAGTAATTGATTATAGAGGTAGAACCCCAAAAAAATTAGGTAAAGATTGGTTAAAAGACGGGGAGTATCGTGCTATCTCAGCTAATAATGTTAAGTTTGATGGATTGATTAGAGAAGAATCAATTTATAGAGGTGATGAGGAACTATATAAATTATGGATGAAAGATGAAGTCGAAAGAGGAGATATTCTTCTAACATCTGAAGCTCCATCAGGACAGGCAATGATTTGGAATAGTGATGAAAAAATTATTCTAAGTCAAAGATTATATTCTTTAAGAGTTAATAAAAATCTAGTTGATAATAATTATTTAAAATATTTCATACAATCTCCTATTGGACAAAAATCGATAGTCCGTAATAACTCTGGATCAACTGTATCAGGTATTTCAGCGAAAACATTTAAAAATATAAAAATTTTAATTCCTGATTTAGAAAATCAACAAGCGATTAGTAAGATTTTATTAACTATTGACCAAAAAATCCAAATCAACAACCAAATCAACAAAGAGTTGGAAGCCATGGCTAAGACCCTCTATGACTACTGGTTTGTTCAGTTTGATTTCCCAGACCAGAATGGCAAACCCTACAAATCATCAGGCGGAAAGATGGTCTATAACCCAGAACTCAAACGAGAAATCCCAGAGGGGTGGGGAGTGGAGAAGTTGAAGTATTTTTCTAAATATGTTTCTGATAAAGTTGAATCCTCTGAACTAAATATAGAAAATTATGTAGGAACTGATAATATGATTGTAGATATGGGTGGAATTGAATTGACTACATCAATTCCTAAGTCAGGAACTTCAACTAAATACTCTATAGGAGATATTCTAATTTCAAATATTCGTCCCTATTTCAAAAAGATTTGGCTAAGTGATAGAGTAGGTGGTTGTAGTTCAGATGTACTTTGTATTAGGACGAAAAAAATAGTTTCTAGAGAATTTGTTTTTGCGACTCTTGCCAGAGATGATTTTTTTAACTATGACGTAGCAGGTTCTAAAGGGTCAAAAATGCCTAGAGGTGATAAAAAACATATTATGGAGTACCCAATAGTATTTGATTTTGAAATTGCAGATCAATTTTCTAAAATAGTTAGACCTATATACGAAGCAGTACATAAAAATTATATTCAAAACCAAGAACTCACCCAACTGCGCGATTGGCTTCTGCCAATGCTGATGAATGGACAGGTGAAGGTGGAGTAGAGTCACAGTATAGAGAGGATTTTTTTATGGGGGATGTAATTGAATGCTTTAAGATATCAGACAAAGGATATTCCCTTCCAAACGTGATTTTTATTAGAATAGAACCCAGTGATTTAAAGGTTACAATTAATGATATTATTTGTTCACTAAACAATCTTTCCTGGATTGAGACTTTTGACAAAGAATATATAAAAAAATCTTTTAAAATTAGGGCTAGTAAAACTGCTGAGCATTTATCAATTAAGTTAAAAAATTTTGCACAAGATAAAGTTACTACTGATATAGGAGAAACAGTAGTATCAGAATTGTCCAGACTAGCAATCGTTAATGAACTAAATTATTGCGATATTCCTTTAGCTGAATTGATTAAACAGCAAATTACTGGTAATCCTGGTTTTGACTTTTTTTCTGAGACACTATCTAAATTTATAGTATTTGGAGAAGCAAAATATGTTTCAAAAAGTAATGGATATGGTAAATCGCTGGAGCAAATAGAACGTTTTATTAGGGAAAAGAGAGATGATTCGGATTTAAATGATATAGATAAATTTGTTTCTGAATTATCCTTGAATAATCATACTCAAAATCATAAAGCTTTTGCATGTGCTTTTTCGGCTACAAGTATTGCGACAGAAACTTTAATCAAACATATTTTAAAAAATGAAAATTTTAATAAAATAAAACATCATAAAGAAATAATTCTAATTGCGGTGAACGTTTAATGGGAAATATAATTAAAAAAATTGTATCAAATGAAAATGTCGAGGAGATTTTTAAGCTAACGATTGAATCAATATACAAAAATGGTCCTACTTCTACTACAGATTTAGAAATTCTATGTTATATAAAAATATTTTATCCAGAACTATTCGAACTATATGAACATCAAATTTTAAAATTTATGGGGCTGTACTTTAAAGATTTAGGTACGGAATCACTTTTAGAGGTTGTTTTTGGTATGTATCAAAAGCATATTGAAGATGAATACAACATAAAATATACTCCTGTTCAATCAAAAATTGTTGATGAAACTCATAGTAATAAATATTTCAGTTTTTCTGCACCTACAAGTACTGGAAAATCATTTGTTTTTAGAAAATTAATTGAGGAAAGTGATAAAGATGTGGTAATAGTAGTGCCATCAAGAGCATTGATTAATGAATACTTTGATTTATTAAACGAGCATTTTACTTCCTCTGATATAAATCTTTTAACTTTCGTTGATAAAATAAATACTAAACATGCAAGAAGGAATATTTTTATTTTAACTCCTGAAAGATGTAAAGATTTATTTAAATTCAAAAATGATTTTGATATAGACTTTTTTTTATTTGATGAAGCTCAATTAGGTGATGAAAGAGGTGCTCGTGGTTTATATTTTGATAGTATTATTAGACGAGCAAAACGTAGTTTTCCAGGAACAAAGTTTATATTTGCCCATCCATTTATTGAAAATCCTAATGCACAGTTTGAAAAGAATAATTTTGAACAAGAACAATCAAATGCAAGAAACTTTAACATAAAAAATGTTGGACAAATATTCTATTCTCTAGATAAAGATAATAGCTTTTATCACTTTGGTATTGATAAGAACATTATGGGTAAAAGTAGAGTGAAATGTGATTATGACCCAATTGAAATAGTTCTAAGTGAGAATGGAAGTGTATTAGTATTTTGTACGAAAACTAGTATACTTAGTCGTAAAATTTTTAAAGAATTTGGAAAGTATCTTCGTTTTTGTGAAGTGTTATCTGATCCAGAGGCGTTGGAAATTATAGCTGAAATAGCTGATATCATTGGTGGTAGCGATGATATAAATGAAGATAGATATTCTGAAGTAATTAAATTTCTTAAAATAGGAGTTGTGACTCATCATGGTTCTATGCCTTTAAGAGTTAGAAGCTTAATTGAAAAGTTTACTAAATCAGGTTTTTGTAAAATTTGTTTTGCTACATCTACTTTAGAACAAGGGATAAATATGCCTTTTGATTTAGTTTATTTGAATCATTTTACGGAATCAAAGCCGTTAGCTATAAAAAATATTATTGGGCGAGCAGGTCGAAGTACATTAGATAAGAAGTTTGATTATGGAACTGTAATTATCAGACATTCTAATATATCAGCTTTTCGAAAAATAATGCATAGTCCGAGTAAATTAAGAAGTAAATCATTATTGGATGATACTCTTTCAGGCAACTTGAGCGATTTGGAAGAATTTAGAAAATCAATTAATGACGGCAGTTTTTCAGATGAGTATAATTTAACGCCAAAACAGATTGAGGTATTGTCTACAGATGACAGTTTAAGTCTAGCTCGTAATATTATTGAATGTTTATTTATAGGTGACGATTTTAGACAATTAAAGCAAATCGATAATAGAAAATTATCTAATGAATTTGAGAAAGTTTATGAGTTACATATCGGAAGAATATTATCCAATGGCGAAAAATCTGTAATTGATACTAGCGTTCAAATAATGATCTGGAGGATATTTGGAAAATCCTTCAAAGATATTTGTTTCTATAGGTATGCATATGTGAGTCGAAAAAAAGAAAGAGAAAATCCATCAATTGATAATAGTGAATTAGATTCTCAATTTGTGATGCCTTGTAGTGATATTCCAAATAAGAGTTTGTCTGCATTTCCTCTTTTTCCTCAAGGAACCAAAGCGAGTGATGTTAACTATGATTTAATTGTTTTTGATACTTATGACTACTTAGATAAGATTCTAAATTTTAGATTAGAAGATATATTTGTAGCTCTTTTCTATAAATACTTTGAAAAAACGGAAGATATAAGAGCCGAAAAATTAGTTAAATTAATCAAATATGGTACTGATTCGGATAAACAGATATGGCTTTTGAGATATGGTTTTGATTTTGATGATGTTGAATGGATTGAACCATATATTCAAAGCATAGATTCCACAGGTATAGAATTTGACAAAGAAATTTTACAGGAGTCTGAAAAACGACTAAAACTAATTGATAGGTACTACAACGGATAAAATAAATCCGTTGTAAGGAATAAAACAATTTATGATTTTAAAATTGTAACGTTTTATTACAGCTAGAAAATAATAACAGATTCTAATTTTGAAATCCACAGATGTGAATAAGAATTTAGGTTACAATTGGTTTGAGATGCTTTGTTTTTCAAATCAGAAAGTTAGATTCTTATCTTACTTAATTTAGGAAACTACTTTTATTTCTGTAGAGAGTGGATGAGTAAGGGTGGAGTAGGAGAAGAAAAATGAAAAAGAATTTTTCGATGTCAGAGCAAGAAATTTTAGATTTGATTCATATCTCTACTGATCAACTTTCTAAATTAGTTGGAGGAAAAGTTCAGTATTGTACAAATATAGCTGAATGTCAGAATGAATCAAATTATTTTGTAGTAAATAATAATGTCGCAACAATTCGATTTATAAGTAAGGGTGAATCAGGGTATATTGTTCCACATTCACTAGAGCTAGGTAAGAGACCTAAAGGTGCTATTTTTTATATCAATAAAAATGATTATAAAGATATTAAAAATCAAAAAGCGATAGTGGATAAAAAGAAAAATCGTTCGAGTCTTGGAAATCCGGTGGGATGGGATAAAATAAATAGAATTAAAGACTATGATATATACTTTCATCGAGGTCACATAATCGCTTATTCATTAGGTGGTGATAAAGAGATTCATGGTCATCCTTATAAAGCCTTGAAATCATTATTTACTCAAACTGCATGGAGTAATATGGGGAAAGCTACTAATGAGAACAGATTTGAAAATAAATTCAGTCAGTGGTATTTTGAAGAGAAGATTGTAGATGAACTGGAACAGAGTTCAGTTTGTATTGCCTGTCGTCCTATTTATCGAAATAAAGCAGATAAGATTCCAATTGGAATACATATGCAGGCGGTGACAGATAAAGAGTCTCTATTCAATGTCTTTATTCCTAATATTGATCCAAATATAAAAATAAATTATAAAAATTGCACATTTAAATTAGATAAGTAATTGCATTCAAGTAAAATATAACTTTGTTTCCATATTTCCTGGAAACTGATAGAAAACAAGGAGAAATATGGAACAAACTAACCAAAAATCCCAGTGCCAACAACTCTGGGCTAGAAACAAATACCTCGTTCTGAGTCATTCTAGCAATATTTACAATGAAATTCGCCAATACTTGAAGAATGAACAGGTGGAGGTGAGTCAGGTTCAAGAGATGATTGACCGTGCCTGTCAAATCCCAGAACACAGGGATCAGGTTTGCAATGCCTTTCAGCATATTTGGGGCTATTTCAAAAAGAAAGCGACAGATGCTGAGCGCAAAGACTATATGCTTTTGCTGGATCGCTACTGCTATGGTCATGCTTCTAAGGAAGATGTGATTGATAAGACTAGAGATTTGCTTGAACGCTATCCAAATACCTACTTGCAACATTCGACGTTACTGAAAGGAGATTCCCATGAGACTTTGGCATGAGGCTTTGATTTCACAGCTTCCGCGTCCTCAACTTTTGGGGCAACATCGAGAATGCTGCGCCCTGCGTGGCAATGGCTGGGGCAGAAAGCATGCGACAGTGGACTATGTCTTTACTCACTCGCCCTATCGTCTCTATGCCTATCATCGCTTGATCATGGAGAAGATGGCTAGCCGTGGCTACACTGTCAGTCCAGAGTGGCTTGACAAGAACTACCGTGGCAAGACCTGCCCTCCTTATGAAGATTTAGTAGAGGAAAAGTTGACCAGTCCTATATACAGCGAACATGACGATACCTACTATGAGGAGTGTTTGGCTAATCTCCAAGAGAAGGGGATCAACCTATAGTCTTTTCTAATAACAAGTCATAGTCACGTATAAGAATTACTAATAACACGTTTGACCAGTCTAACTAAAATACAGCTAAAAACAAGCTATACAAAGGATTTGAGGCAGTTGTCTCAGGTCCTTTTCTTTTGTCTAAAACAGAGGTATAGTTTCAAACTATATCAAAGCCTAATTTTTTACAATTATACAGATGATTTCTTTTCTGTTAAGATAGTTTCAACAACAAATTTTGGAGGACACATCATGTCAACTACAATCATCGGTTTCCCTCGTTTGGGCGAATTCCGCGAATTAAAATTTACAACTGAAAAATACTTTAGAAAAGAAATCACAGAAGAAGAACTCTTGGCAGCAGCAAAAGACTTGCGTGCTAAACACTGGAACATTGTCAAAGAAAAAGGCATCACTGAAATCCCATCAAATGACTTTTCTCACTATGACAACTTCCTAGATGCAGCTTTCCTTTTCAACGTGGTTCCTGCTTCTGTTCAAAACTTGGACTTGTCTGACCTTGAGCGCTACTTTGCTTTGGGTCGTGGTTACCAAGGAGAAAAAGGGGATGTTCGCGCCCTTCCAATGAAGAAATGGTTCAACACCAACTACCACTACATCGTTCCTAAATTTGAAAAAGACACTCAAGTTAAACTTGCAGGTCACAAGATTTTCGATGAGTTCCAAGAAGCAAAAGAACTTGGATTGAACACTCGCCCAGTTCTTGTAGGTCCATTCACTTTCCTTCAATTGTCAGATTTTGAAGAAGGCGTGAAAGCAGAAGACTTCGTAGACAGCTTAGTAGCTGCTTACCAAGAAGTTTTTGCTAAATTGGCTGAACTTGGTGCGACTCGTATCCAATTGGATGAAGCTGCTCTTGTAAAAGACTTGACAGCTGAAGAAAAAGCTCTCTTCTTGAACCTCTACAACAAACTCTTGGCTGACAAAAAAGGTCTTGAAGTCTTGCTTCAAACTTACTTCGGAGACGTTCGTGACGTTTACGCTGACCTTGTAAACTTGCCTGTTGATGCGATTGGTCTTGATTTCGTTGAAGGTAAGAAAACTCTTGAATTGGTTAAAGGTGGCTTCCCAGCTGACAAGACTCTCTATGCAGGTATTGTCAATGGTAAAAACATCTGGCGTAACAACTACGAAAAGAGCCTGGCTGTTCTTGAGCAAATCCCAGCTGAAAATATCGTTTTGACTAGCTCATGCTCACTTCTTCATGTGCCATTTACAACTGCTAACGAAGAATTTGAACCGTCTATCTTGAACCACTTTGCCTTTGCGGTTGAAAAATTGGATGAAATCCGTGATTTGGATGCTATCCGCAACGGTCAAGGAGCAGAAGCTCTTGCAGCTAACAAAGAACTCTTTGCGACTGAGCGTGTGGGTGAAAATGCGGAACTTCGTGCTCGTATCGCTGGATTGACGGACGCAGACTACACTCGTTTGCCAGCCTTTGCAGAACGTGAAGCTATCCAAGAAGAAGCTTTCAAACTTCCAGCTCTTCCAACAACAACTATCGGTTCATTCCCTCAAACCAAGGAAGTTCGTGCTAAACGTTTGGCTTACCGTAAAGGTGAATTGTCTCAAGAAGAGTACGACGCTTTCCTTGCTGAAACGATCGACGAATGGATCAAATGGCAAGAAGATATAGACTTTGATGTCCTTGTTCACGGTGAATTTGAGCGTAACGACATGGTTGAGTACTTTGGTCAAAACTTGTCAGGCTACCTCTTCTCTAAAAATGGTTGGGTACAATCATACGGTATGCGTGGGGTGAAACCACCAATCATCTGGGGTGATGTCACTCGTCTCAACCCTATCACTGTTAAATGGTCTAGCTATGCACAAAGCCGTACAAACAAACCTGTTAAAGGTATGTTGACTGGACCTGTTACCATCCTCAACTGGTCATTCCCACGTGAAGACATCTCTATCAAGGATTCTACTCTTCAAATCGCTCTTGCCATTAAGGATGAAGTGCTTGACCTTGAAGCTGCTGGTGTGAAAATCATCCAAATCGACGAAGCTGCTCTTCGTGAGAAATTGCCACTCCGTCGTAGCGACTGGTACGAAGACTACCTTGACTGGGCAATTCCTGCCTTCCGCTTGGTACACTCAACAGTAGCGCCAGACACACAAATCCACACTCACATGTGTTACTCAGAATTTACAGATATCATCCCAGCTATCGATAACTTGGATGCGGACGTTATCTCATTTGAGGCTAGTCGTTCAAATCTTGAAATCTTGGACGAACTCAAAGCGAAAAACTTCCAAACAGAAGTGGGACCTGGGGTTTACGATATCCACTCACCTCGTGTACCAAATGAAGGCGAAATCGACAACACAATCGAAGCCATCCTTGCTAAAGTGCCAAGCAAGAAAGTTTGGATCAACCCTGACTGTGGTTTGAAAACACGTGGTATTCCAGAAACAAAAGAAAGCTTGATCCGCCTTGTTGAAGCAGCTAAAGCTGCGCGTGAGAAATTGTAAGATAAGGATTTCTCAAGAAGCACTGTTTGGTCAATCTGCCTGTTTCACTCGGATTCTAAGAGTCCAGCTAACGAAAAAATCAACTAGAAAAGGATAATGACTATGTCACGCCAAACACCGTCACTCTCATTTGAAGTGTTCCCTCCCAACCCAGCAGTGGGTAATGATAAAATTATTTCTGCTCTTCAAGATATGCAGGAGTTGGCTCCTCACTTTATCAGTGTGACTGCCAGCAATAATAAATTTAATATCAAGGAAACGACGGTTCGTTTGGCTGACTTTATCCAAAATGACTTGGCGATTCCGACTATTGCTCACTTGCCAGCCATCTATTTGACCAAGGACAAGGTTGCTGAAACCATTGCCGACTTAGACAAGGTTGGAGTGCAGAAAATCTTGGCCTTGCGTGGGGATATTATTCCTGATGTGGAGCCACAGAAGGATTTCCGCTATGCAACCGACTTGATTGAGTTCATCAAGGAACAAGCCCCTCACTTTGATATTGTTGGTGCTTGTTATCCAGAAGGTCATCCAGATTCACCAAATCAGATTTCAGATATTCAAAATCTTAAGAAGAAAGTGGATGCAGGTTGTTCGAGCCTTGTAACTCAGCTTTTCTTTGACAATGAGCGCTTCTATGATTTTCAGGACAAGTGCATCTTGGCTGGAATTGATGTTCCTATTCATGCAGGGATTATGCCAATTCTGAATCGAAATCAGGCTCTCCGCCTCTTGAAGACTTGTGAGAATATCCATCTTCCACGCAAATTTAAAGCCATCTTAGACAAGTATGAGCATGACCCTGAGTCGCTCAGAGCAGCAGGACTTGCCTATGCAGTGGACCAAATCGTGGACTTGGTAACTCAGGATGTCGCAGGTGTGCATCTCTACACCATGAACAATGCTGAAACAGCAAAATACATCCACCAAGCAACCCATGCCTTGTTTAATCATCAGTCTCTAGGATAATAAAAAGCAAACCATTCTTCTCAAGTGAGGGGAATGGTTCCTTTTTAATGGTAAAGACCGCACTTTTTAAGAAAAATATGATAAAATAGACTCTGTACGTACTTGATACAAAGATGAGGGTATTAAAGTTTTAAAGGCTTTTTCAAATGTGGTTGGAGCGACACGAGCGAGTCAAATCGATATTATTTGACGAGAGAGTTAGTAAAGCATTTAGCTAATCGCCTAATAGCGATTGGCGTGAAAGGATTAGATGCTTTAGCATCTAATCTTTCTAATGATTTGTATCTTGAGTAATTGAACCCGGCCGAAAAGCTGTGTAAAAAAGATAAACTGTCTTGTCTTCATCGAAGACTTCGTCAGTTTCCTATTTTTACTTTGCTTTTGACGTCCTTGGTATCTTGAGAATTGAACACGCCTGCAACTCTTTGGAAAAAGATAAATCTGCCTAGGAGCAGTCGCTCCGTCGTTCGATTTCCTATTTTCCTTTGAGTTGCTTGGCGGCTTAGTATCTTGATTTTTGTAGGCAAGGCGTATAATTTCATCAATCCAAAGGGGATTAAAATGACAAAACAAGTGTTTCAAACGACTTTTGCGGGTCGTGAGTTAATTGTAGAGACTGGTCAGGTTGCTAAGCAAGCAAATGGCTCTGTTGTCGTGCGTTACGGTGAGTCAACTGTCTTGACTGCTGCCGTTATGTCTAAGAAGATGGCAACTGGGGATTTCTTCCCTCTTCAAGTCAACTATGAAGAAAAAATGTATGCAGCTGGGAAGTTTCCTGGTGGCTTTATGAAACGTGAAGGACGTCCTTCAACAGATGCGACTTTGACAGCGCGTTTGATTGACCGTCCAATCCGTCCTATGTTTGCGGAAGGTTTCCGTAACGAAGTGCAAGTCATCAACACAGTACTTTCTTATGATGAAAATGCTTCTGCACCAATGGCAGCTATGTTTGGTTCATCCTTGGCGCTTTCTATCTCAGATATTCCATTTGACGGACCAATCGCTGGGGTGCAAGTGGGTTATGTCGATGGTCAAATCATCATCAACCCTACTCAAGAACAAGCAGAGCAATCTCTTCTTGAATTGACAGTAGCAGGTACCAAGCACGCCATCAACATGGTTGAGTCTGGTGCCAAAGAATTGTCAGAAGAAATCATGTTGGAAGCTCTTCTCAAAGGGCACGAAGCAGTCAAAGAATTGATTGCCTTCCAAGAAGAAATCGTTGCGACAGTAGGTAAAGAAAAAGCAGAAGTGGAATTGCTTCATGTGGATGCTGAATTGCAGGATGAAATCATCGCAGCCTACAATAGTGACCTCCAAAAAGCGGTTCAAGTAGAAGAAAAATTGGCTCGCGAAGCTGCAACTCAAGCAGTTAAAGACCAAGTAACTGCTGTTTACGAAGAAAAATATGCAGACCACGAAGAATTTGACCGTATCATGCGTGATGTGGCTGAAATCTTGGAACAAATGGAACATGCTGAAGTGCGCCGCTTGATTACAGAAGACAAGGTTCGTCCTGACGGCCGTAAGGTCGATGAAATCCGTCCTTTGGATGCGGTTGTTGACTTCCTTCCTCGTGTACACGGTTCAGGTCTCTTTACTCGTGGCCAAACTCAAGCTCTTTCTGTCTTGACCTTGGCGCCAATGGGTGAAACTCAAATTATCGATGGTTTGGACCCAGAGTACAAGAAACGCTTTATGCACCACTATAACTTCCCTCAATATTCTGTAGGGGAAACTGGTCGTTACGGTGCGCCAGGTCGTCGTGAAATCGGTCACGGTGCTCTCGGTGAGCGTGCCCTTGCTCAAGTCTTGCCAAGTTTGGAGGAATTCCCATATGCTATCCGCTTGGTAGCAGAAGTCTTGGAATCAAATGGTTCTTCATCTCAGGCTTCTATCTGTGCTGGAACTCTTGCCCTTATGGCTGGTGGTGTGCCAATCAAGGCGCCAGTAGCAGGGATTGCCATGGGACTTATCTCAGATGGAAATAACTATACAGTATTGACAGATATCCAAGGTTTGGAAGACCACTTTGGAGATATGGACTTCAAGGTAGCAGGTACTCGTGACGGGATTACAGCCCTTCAAATGGATATCAAGATTCAAGGGATTACTGCAGAAATCTTGACTGAGGCTCTTGCCCAAGCTAAGAAAGCGCGTTTTGAAATCCTTGATGTGATTGAAGCAACCATTCCAGAAGTTCGTCCAGAATTGGCTCCAACTGCTCCGAAAATTGATACCATCAAGATTGATGTGGACAAGATCAAGATTGTCATCGGTAAAGGTGGAGAAACAATCGACAAGATTATCGCTGAAACAGGCGTTAAGATTGATATCGACGAAGAAGGAAATGTGTCTATCTACTCTAGCGACCAAGATGCTATTAACCGTGCTAAAGAAATTATCGCTGGTTTGGTTCGTGAGGCTAAGGTGGATGAAGTTTACCGTGCTAAAGTCGTTCGTATCGAGAAATTTGGTGCCTTTGTCAACCTCTTTGATAAGACAGATGCCCTTGTTCATATCTCTGAGATGGCTTGGACGCGTACCAATAATGTCGAAGACTTGGTAGCAATCGGTGATGAAGTTGATGTTAAGGTTATCAAGATTGATGAAAAAGGACGTGTGGATGCTTCTATGAAAGCCCTTCTTCCTCGTCCTCCAAAACCTGAACGTGATGAAAAAGGTGAAAAATCAGAGCGTCCTCACCGCCCACGTCATCACAAGGATCACAAACCTAAGAAAGAATTTACAGAAACACCAAAAGATTCAGAATAAGAAAAGGAGAAATGTATGGGATGGTGGCGCGAAACCATTGATATCGTAAAAGAAAATGATCCAGCGGCCCGCACCACTTTGGAGGTTTTGCTGACTTATCCAGGTGTCAAGGCCTTGGCGGCCCACCGTCTCTCGCATTTTCTATGGAAACATGGCCTTAAACTCCTGGCTCGTATGCACAGTCAGTTCTGGCGCTTTTGGACTCAGATTGAGATTCATCCGGGTGCTCAGATCGATTCAGGTGTCTTTATCGACCACGGTTCAGGCTTGGTGATTGGTGAGACGGCGATTGTTGAAAAAGGCGTTCTTCTCTATCACGGAGTGACTCTCGGTGGGACTGGAAAGGATGTTGGTAAACGTCATCCGACTGTGCGTAAAGGTGCTCTCATATCAGCCCATGCCCAAGTTATTGGACCAGTGGAAATCGGCGAAAATGCTAAGGTCGGTGCAGCAGCAGTTGTCGTGGCAGACGTACCTAGCGATGTGACGGTTGTCGGTATTCCTGCCAAGATTGTCCGTGTTCATGGTAAGAAGGATGAGCCAGTCATTCACGAAGTCGAAGAAAAACGAGAGTATTACGTCAATAAACTCGAGCAGGCTAAAGAAGCCAGTCACAGATCGTCTGGTTTGTAGAGGATACCTATATGATTCAAGCAAGAAATAAGTTGAGCCAAGAAGAGTTATTTGAGGCGAAAAAACTAATTAACTGTTGCCAAGCCTATGATGGAACTTATCGTGATCCCTATCTCTCTAACATGCTTAATTTTGACCCAAACATGCCCGCCTTTTTCCTTTATTATGAAAAAGGCGAACTTGTTGGTCTCTTAACTGTCTATGCTGATGATCAAGATGTGGAAGTGACGATACTGGTTCATCCAGATCATCGTCGTCAAGGGATTGCACGTGCATTGCTTACTAGTTTTGAGAAAGAAACGGCTTCTTTTTCTATTCGTTCAGTCACTTTTCAGACAGAACGTATTTTTCTAGAGCGTCATCCTGATTTTGTCAGTAACTGGGGATTGGTCGAGGATGAAGAGACAGAAACCTGGTTGGGTAAGGATAGAAGACCATATCAGTTAGCAAAACTTTCTAATCTTGAAGTTTTGTTAGCAGATAGTTCTTATCAGGAGCAAATTAGCCAATTAAAATTTCAGGCGTTTTCAGAGGAACATGAGCCTAGAGAGATTGTGGATAGATATGTCGCTGAAGCTCTGAAGGATCCAGAAAGTCGTCTATATATTTTATTAAAAAACGGTCAGGTTATTGGGACTTGCACGGTAGATTTATCGACTAATACGAATTACTTCTATGGTTTGGCAATATCGGAACCTGAACGTGGAAAAGGCTATGGAAGCTATTTAGCAAAATCCCTAGTCAATCAACTGATTGAGCAAAATGATAAGGAATTTCAGATTGCAGTAGAGGACAGAAACGTAGGTGCCAAACGCTTATATGAAAAGATCGGCTTTGTCAAACAGACCCAGGTGGTTTATCTGAATGAGAAAGGAGCAAGGGATTCCGAAGTGTAGAGAGATTCGGACTGAAATTGAATTGAACTCTTAGTGATGAAACTAATTGTTCTTGGATTTTGGTTTTCCTGACTATTATTTTATGATTAAAATCTATGACACCATGTCTCGTGATTTGCGAGAATTTGTCCCTATCGAGGACGGTAAGGTTAAGATGTATGTCTGTGGGCCAACCGTGTACAACTATATCCACGTGGGGAATGCCCGTTCAACGGTGGCCTTTGATACCATTCGTCGTTATTTCGAATACCGTGGTTATGAGGTTGCCTATATTTCCAATTTTACGGATGTGGATGATAAGATTATCAACCGTGCCAAGGAAGAAGGCATTACGCCTCAGGAGGTTGCGGACAAGTACATCGCTGCCTTTCGTGAGGATGTGACGGCCTTGGGTGTCAAACCTGCGACTCGCCATCCGCGTGTAGTAGAGTTTATGGCTGACATCATCCGCTTTGTAGAAGACTTGATTAAAAAAGGTTTTGCCTACGAGAGTCAAGGGGATGTCTATTTCCGTGTGGAAAAATCCCACAACTATGCCAAGTTAGCCAATAAAACCTTGGAAGATTTGGAGCTAGGTGCTTCAGGTCGTACCGATGAAGAAACGGCTCGCAAGGAAAATCCTGTAGACTTTGCGCTATGGAAATCTGCTAAACCGGGCGAGATTTCTTGGGACAGTCCTTGGGGATCTGGTCGTCCGGGCTGGCATATCGAGTGTTCAGTCATGTCGACAGAGATTTTGGGAGATACCATTGACATCCACGGTGGTGGAGCCGATCTCGAGTTTCCTCATCATACCAATGAAATTGCCCAGTCTGAAGCCAAAACAGGCAAGACCTTTGCTAACTACTGGATGCATAATGGCTTTGTCAATATCGACAATGTCAAGATGTCCAAGTCCTTGGGTAACTTTATCACAGTGCACGATGCCCTTAAAACTCTTGATGGCCAAGTACTTCGTTTCTTCTTTGCAACTCAGCATTACCGCAAGCCTATCAACTTTACAGAAAAGGCAGTGCGTGATGCAGAGACCAATCTAAAGTATCTAAAGAACACTTATGAGCAACCATTTACAGGAAATGTAGATGCCCAAGACTTGCAAGCTTTTAAAGATAAGTTTGTAGCAGCTATGGATGAGGACTTTAACTCTGCCAATGGCATCACAGTTGTCTTTGAAATGGCCAAATGGATCAACTCTGGCAACTATGATGCAAGTGTTAAGGAAGCTCTTGCGGATATGTTAGAAGTCTTTGGAATTGTCTTTATTGAGGAAGTTTTGGACGCAGAGATTGAAGTTTTGATTCAAAAACGCCAAGAAGCGCGTGCCAATCGTGACTTTGCGACAGCGGACCAAATCCGTGACCAATTGGCTGCTCAAGGGATTAAGCTCCTTGACACCAAAGATGGAGTGAGGTGGACACGTGATTGATGTCAATCTCATTAACGGGATTGCGCTTGCCTTCGAAGGAGATGCGGTTTATTCTATGTATATCCGTCGTCATCTCATCCTAAGAGGCATGACCAAACCCAATAAACTCCACCAAGAGGCCACTAAGTATGTGTCTGCCAAGGCTCAGGCTCACCTGATTTCACTTATGTTGGAAGAGCAGGTCCTGACGGAAAAAGAAGAAGAAATCTACAAACGTGGTCGCAATACCAATAGCCATACCAAGGCTAAAAATGCTGATGTGGTGACTTACCGTATGTCCACAGGTTTTGAAGCCGTGATGGGCTATCTCCATATGACTGAAAATCTGGAACGTCTAGAGACCTTGATTTCTTGGTGCATCCAAAAAGTGGAGGGCTAGAATATGATTGCAAAGGAATTACAAGACTGGTTTCCTGAAGCTCAGATTTCAGACCAACCAGTAGAGAAAGAGGGTTACTTAACTCTCCCTTTGTCTTCTCAGCAGTGGATTTTGCTGGAGCAAGCTGGTCTCAGTGAGCGTGAAAAGCAGTTGGTTGCTCTTTTGACCCAGCAGGAGCAGGCTAGTTCTCTCAATCCTTGGTATCCCTATCTGATTGAGGGAAAGGGGCAGGCACCGCAAGCTTTCAAAAAGATTCAGCTGGTTTATTGCCATCTTTCCTATTTTCAGCAGGAAAATCTAGCTTCTTGGCTGGATATGATGCGGACTCTTTTTCCCAACTGCCAGACGGTGCTTCAAGTCGGAGCTCAGGATTATGTTTTCATGCTTCAACAAGATAAGTATACCTCTGTCCGCTCAATCTTATCTGATACGATTGAAGCGGTTGAGTATGACTTTGGCCTTCGTCTGTCTATCATGTTGGGCCAGATTTGGTCTCAGACAGGCCATCAAGCCCTGTCAGACTTGATCAAAGTGGAGCGGGATTTGTTTAAGACTTGGTGGCGTCAGGGTCATCAAGGTGTTCACACCTTTTCACAACTCTATCTGTGGAGTATGGGGGAAAGGCTTGTGGACCTGAGAGTCATTAAAGAATGCCTGCATCAGATGATTTTGGACCAGGATCAGATTCAGGAAATTATCCTTTCTCTTTGGGAAAACAGTGCTGTTCTGACTAAAACAGCCCAGCAACTCTATCTGCACCGCAATTCTCTCCAATACAAGATTGATAAATGGGAAGAATTGACAGGGCTTCAGTTGAAGGAATTGACCGACCTGACCTTGTGTTATCAGTTGATTTTACCAGATATTCTCTAAAGTTTTGTGCAAGTTGCACAGAACTTTTTTATTTTTTTGGTCACCTTGCCATAGAAATATAAAGCGTTTTCATCTATAATAAAACTATCAAAAGACAAAAGGAGTTCACCTCATGGTAGAATTGAATCTTAAAAACATTTACAAAAAATATCCAAACAGCGAACACTACTCAGTTGAAGACTTCAACTTGGACATCAAAGACAAAGAGTTTATCGTTTTCGTAGGTCCTTCAGGATGTGGTAAATCAACAACTCTTCGTATGATCGCAGGTCTTGAAGATATTACAGAAGGAACTGCATCTATCGATGGCGTGGTTGTCAACGACGTAGCTCCAAAAGACCGTGACATCGCTATGGTATTCCAAAACTACGCTCTTTACCCACACATGACTGTTTATGACAACATGGCTTTCGGTTTGAAATTGCGTAAATACAGCAAAGAAGACATCGACAAACGTGTGCAAGAAGCAGCTGAAATCCTTGGATTGAAAGAATTCTTG
Source organism: bacterium (assembly GCA_905221105.1). Lineage (GTDB taxonomy): Bacteria > Bacillota > Bacilli > Lactobacillales > Streptococcaceae > Streptococcus. The sequence goes on along the minus strand of CAJNBW010000001.1, from coordinate 334,710 downwards.
GAACGTAAACCTGCTGACCTTTCTGGTGGTCAACGTCAACGTGTTGCCATGGGTCGTGCGATTGTCCGTGATGCAAAAGTGTTCTTGATGGACGAACCTTTGTCAAACTTGGATGCAAAACTTCGTGTATCCATGCGTGCTGAAATCGCTAAAATCCACCGTCGTATCGGAGCTACAACTATCTACGTAACTCACGACCAAACAGAAGCAATGACACTTGCAGACCGTATCGTTATCATGTCAGCTACTAAGAACCCTGCTGGTACAGGTACTATCGGACGTGTAGAACAAATCGGTACTCCTCAAGAAGTTTACAAAAACCCAGTTAACAAGTTCGTTGCAGGATTCATCGGAAGCCCAGCTATGAACTTCATCAACGTGCAATTGGTTGGTAGCGAAATTGTTTCTGATGGTTTCCGTTTGAAAGTGCCAGAAGGAGCATTGAAAGTTCTTCGTGAAAAAGGCTATGAAGGTAAAGAATTGATCTTCGGTATCCGTCCAGAAGACGTGAATGCAGAACCTGCTTTCCTTGAAACATTCCCAGAATCAGTTGTTAAAGCTACTATCTCTGTATCAGAATTGCTTGGTTCAGAATCTCACCTTTACTGCCAAGTTGGTAAAGACGAATTTGTTGCCAAAGTGGATGCTCGTGACTACTTGCAAACAGGTGCAACAGTTGAACTTGGATTTGACTTGAACAAAGCACACTTCTTCGATGTAGAAACTGAAAAAACAGTTTACTAAGATAAATAAAACTCAAAACACTGCTAGAGAAATCTGGCAGTGTTTTTTGGCGATTGAGTAAAAAAACTCTCCAATGAACTGGAGAGCTAATTTGTTATTCTGCAGCTTGTTGCCAACGTTTTGCTAGCATATGAGACAGGCTAGAAATGGCTAGGTTAAAGCTGAAGTAGATGAGGGCAATTAAGATATAAAGACTGAAGACTTGCTCTGGTTCGAAATAACGGCCCATGAGAATTTGGCTGGCTCCAAAGAGCTCTTGTAGGGCGATAACAGAGTAGAGAAGACTGGTATCCTTAATCACAGTTACAAACTGAGAAATGATGGCTGGAAGCATTTTACGGATAGCTTGTGGAAGAATGATGTGGTAGAGGATTTGCGCAGAGGTAAATCCTTGTGACATTCCTGCTTCGTATTGTCCCTTGTCTACAGCATTGAGGCCACCACGGATAATCTCAGCTAGGGCTGCTGAGGTAAAGAGGGTAAAGGCAGTGATTCCGGCTGGTGTGGATTTCATCTTGAACACCAAAAAGATGGTGAAAATCCAGAGAAGATTGGGAACGTTACGTACAAACTCAATGAAAATGCTGGAGATGATTCGCAAGACAGGATTTTTCCCATTTCTCATGACAGCTAGAACTGTACCGATGATAGTAGAGAGGATGATGGCAATCAGAGAAATATAGAGGGTCAAGCCAAATCCTTTAAAGATAAAGACTAGGTTATCTGGGGTCAAAACTTCTAAAATGGATTCCATAGTAACCTCCTAAAGTGAATAGGCTTTTTTGTTGGCTTGCTCCATCTTGCGACCAAACTGGGCAACAGGGAAGCAAAGAGCAAAGTAGAGAAGGGCAGCGCCTAAAAATGCTGGGATGTAATTTCCGTTGAGGGCTGACCAAGACTTGGTCACAAACATCAAGTCTACTCCAGAGATGATAGCAACTGTCGAGGTATTTTTGATGAGGTTGACGATTTGGTTGGTCAAAGGAGGGAGTATGATACGGAAGGCTTGAGGTAAGATAATCAAGCGCATGGCACTGATATAGGTAAAACCTTGTGACAAGGCGGCCTCCATTTGACCGCTAGGAATAGACTGAATTCCTGAGCGAATAACCTCAGCTATATAGGCGCCGTGATAGAGTCCCACGCAGAGAACAGCTGTCCAATAAATCGGAATCATGATGATATGGTCACTGATAAGTGGTAGACCATAAAAAACGATAACAAACTGCACCAAGAGGGGAGTGTTTTGGTAAAATTCCACAAAGATGCGAGATAAAATGCGCAAAATTGGACGTTTGCTGGTTGACATGGCTCCAAAGAAGATGCCCAAAACCATGGCCAGGATAAAGGATCCAATCGCTAGAGCAAGGGTGAAGAGGAATCCATTGAAAAATTGGCCAAAATCCTGAAAATAGGCTGTCCAAGATGATAAATCTGTCATAGGGTGTCCTCCTTAATCTGCGGTATGCCTAGATGGTTTGAGCTTGTAACGATCATAAAGTTTTTGCAAACTACCATCCTTGCTCCATTTAGTAACCAAGTTATCAAGATAGTTGTTGAGCTCGGTATTTGATTTCTTGGTAACAATACCGTAGTCAGATGGCTTGAAACTATCATTTAGTAGTACTGTGCGTTTGCTGATATAGCCAGATAGAATCGAGCGGTCAACGGAAAAGGCATCAATACGGTGAGCATGAAGGGAAGTAATCAATTCTGGGTAGGAACCAAGTTCGACGAATTTAAAGGTCAAGCCTTTCTTTTTACCCAGTTCAGTAATCAAGCGCTGAGTAATGGAACCTTGGGCAACACCGATGGTTTTGCCGTTTAGATCCTCAATGCTTTTGATTTTGGCAGACTTATTGACCAAAAAGCCAGAAGCGTCTGTGTAGTAGGGGCTGGTAAAGTTGTAGAGTTTTTTGCGTTCGTCTGTGATGGTAAAGGTCGCGATATCCATATCGACCTGTTCATTGTCTAGGAGAGGTCCACGAGTTTGCGCGGTAACAGGCACATAGCGAACTTTGACCTTGAGCTCATCTGCTACCATCTTGGCCAAGTCGGTTTCGATACCAGAATAGGTCCCTGTCTTAGGATCCTTATAGCCAAAGTTGGGAACGTCTTGTTTGACACCGACAACCAGTTCGCCTCTCTTTTGAATATCTGCGACACTGGTATTAGCCTGAACTGGTTTTGCAGCAGCAAGACCGAAAAGGCTAATCAATAATGCTGATAAAAAGAATTTCTTTTTCATAAGCGCCTCCTTATTTGACTTTGTCACTTTCGTGGTTGATGATTTTGCTGAGGAATTGTTGGGCACGTGGTTCGCTTGGATTATCGAAAAAGTCATCGACATCTGTCGTATCCACCAAAACTTCCCCGTCAGCCATAAAGATGATGCGGTCCGCAACTTCACGGGCAAAGCCCATTTCATGGGTAACGACAATCATATTCATACCATCTCGGGCCAATTTTTGCATAACTGCTAGAACGTCTCCGATAGTTTCAGGGTCAAGAGCAGACGTTGGTTCATCAAAGAGGAGGAGTTCAGGATGCATGGCGAGTCCGCGGGCGATGGCAATCCGTTGTTTTTGTCCACCAGAAAGCATGGCTGGATATGAATCTTTCTTGTCCCACATATTTACAAATTCCAGATATTTTTGGGCTGTTTTTTCAGCTTCTTTTTTATCAATCCCTAGAACTTTTATGGGCGCAAGTGTTACGTTTTCTAACACTGTTTTGTGAGGGTAGAGGTTGAAATGCTGGAAAACCATGCCGACTTCCTTGCGAAGCGGTACTAAATTTTTTTGGCTGGCCCCAGCAACTTGGTGACCATTTACTAGAAGACTTCCCTTGTCGACAGCCTCTAAACCATTGATGGTGCGGATAAGAGTTGACTTCCCGGAACCAGAAGGGCCAAGGAGGACAACAACTTGTCCTTTTTCAAAACGGAGATTGATGTCGCGGAGTGCGTGGTAGTCTCCGTAATATTTTTCGACGTGTTCAAATTCTACTAAAGCCATAAGGAATCTCCTTTGTGTTAGATTTTATAACATGATTCTACACCAAAAGATTTGTCTTGTCAAATCATATCTGAAAAAATTCACTAAAATTTTATAAAAAAGCAATCTGGATAGAGAAAACGTCTAAATCATGTTATAATGAAGCAATAGAATTCTTAGAAAGAGTGGATGTCTTTTTGATAACACCTACTTATGAATGGCAGTTTGCCCCGCAGGTAGAAGATGCGGATTTTACAAAGATAGCCAAGAAGGCTGGGCTGGGTCCTGAGGTGGCTCGCTTATTATTAGAGAGAGGGATTCAGGATGAAGAAAGCCTGAAGAAGTTTTTAGAACCTTCCTTGGAGGACTTGCATGATCCTTATCTGCTCCATGATATGGACAAGGCAGTGGCTCGTATTCGTCAGGCCATTGAAGAAGGAGAAAATATTCTCGTTTATGGAGACTATGATGCGGATGGCATGACTTCGGCTTCGATTGTGAAGGAAAGTTTGGAACAGCTTGGCGCCGAATGCCGTGTTTACCTACCCAATCGTTTTACCGATGGCTATGGTCCCAATGCCAGTGTCTATAAATACTTTATCGAGCAAGAAGGGATTTCCTTAATTGTGACAGTGGACAATGGGGTTGCTGGTCATGAAGCAATTGAATTGGCCCAATCTATGGGAGTGGATGTTATTGTGACCGACCACCATTCTATGCCTGAAACCCTGCCAGATGCCTATGCTATCGTTCATCCTGAGCATCCAGATGCAGACTATCCTTTCAAATATTTGGCTGGTTGCGGAGTGGCTTTCAAGTTAGCTTGTGCTCTTTTAGAGGAAGTCCAAGTGGAACTGCTTGACTTGGTCGCTATCGGAACCATTGCAGATATGGTGAGTTTGACGGATGAAAATCGTATCTTGGTCCAATATGGTTTGGAAATGTTAGGTCATACCCAGCGCATCGGCCTGCAAGAAATGCTGGACATGGCTGGGATTGCTGCCAACGAAGTGACAGAAGAGACAGTTGGTTTCCAGATTGCCCCTCGTTTGAATGCCTTGGGCCGCTTGGATGATCCCAATCCTGCCATTGATTTGTTGACTGGATTTGACGACGAGGAAGCGCATGAGATTGCCCTTATGATTCATCAGAAAAACGAAGAGCGCAAGGAGATCGTCCAGTCTATCTATGAAGAAGCTAAGACCATGGTGGATCCTGAGAAGAAGGTCCAGGTCTTGGCCAAGGAAGGCTGGAATCCTGGCGTTCTAGGAATCGTAGCTGGTCGTTTGTTGGAAGAATTGGGACAGACAGTCATCGTTCTTAATATAGAAGACGGTCGTGCCAAGGGAAGTGCTCGTAGTGTGGAAGCGGTCGATATTTTTGAAGCCCTAGATCCTCATCGTGACCTCTTTATCGCCTTTGGCGGTCATGCTGGTGCGGCTGGTATGACGCTGGAAGTTGAGAAACTCTTAGATTTATCTCAGGTCTTGGAAGATTATGTCCGTGAAAAAGGCGCAGATGCTGCTGGCAAGAATAAGTTAAACCTAGATGAAGAGTTGAATTTGGAGACTTTGAGTCTTGAAACAGTCAAGAACTTTGAACGTTTAGCTCCTTTTGGAATGGACAATCAGAAACCTGTCTTTTATATCAAGGATTTTCAGGTCGAAAGTGCTAGAACAATGGGAGCAGGCAATGCCCATCTCAAACTGAAAATCTCTAAGGGTGAAGCGAGTTTTGAAGTGGTGGCCTTCGGTCAAGGTAGATGGGCAACAGAATTTGCTCAAACCAAGAATCTAGAGTTAGCAGTTAAATTGTCTGTCAACCAATGGAATGGCCAAACTGCCCTCCAGTTGATGATGGTGGATGCGCGTGTAGAGGGGGTTCAACTCTTTAATATTCGTGGGAAAAATGCAGTTTTGCCAGAGGGAGTTCCAGTCTTGGATTTTGCTGGAGAACTGCCAAATCTGGCGACTAGTGAAGCTGTTGTCGTAAAAACTATTCCTGAAGATATTACCCTGCTAAAGACCATTTTTCAGGAACAGAATTTCTCTGCTGTCTATTTCAAAAATGACATTGATAAGGCCTACTATCTGACAGGTTATGGTACTAGAGAGCAGTTTGCCAAATTGTACAAGACCATTTACCAGTTCCCAGAGTTTGATATTCGCTATAAGTTGAAAGATTTAGCTGCTTATCTCAATATTCAACAAATCTTGCTGGTCAAGATGATTCAAGTATTTGAAGAGTTGGGTTTTGTGACAATCAAAGATGGTGTTATGAAGGTGAATAAAGAGGCACCGAAACGTGAAATCGGAGAAAGTCAGATTTACCAAAATCTCAAACAAACCGTTAAAGACCAAGAAATGATGGCGCTGGGTACCGTGCAAGAAATTTATGACTTTTTAATGAAAAAAGAATAGCATATAGGAAAGAGTTGGGCAACCAGCTCTTTTTTGAAAACAAATCTTCATTTTGAAAATCATCAAAAAAATGGTATAATAGTAGGAAAAGATTCGGCTAAAAGTAATAGTGCTTTTAGAATAAAAGGGTAAGCAACCCTATAATCAAGATAAACTAAGCTTTCGGAGGAAAAATGAGTAATATCAGTTTAACAACACTTGGTGGTGTACGTGAAAACGGGAAAAATATGTATATCGCTGAAATCGATGGGTCTATTTTCGTTTTGGATGCAGGTCTAAAATACCCTGAAAATGAACAACTAGGGGTGGACGTCGTTATTCCAAACATGGACTACCTTTTTGAAAATAGCGACCGTATTGCTGGGGTTTTCTTGACCCACGGACATGCGGATGCCATTGGTGCTCTGCCTTATCTCTTGGCTGAAGCCAAGGTACCTGTATTTGGGTCTGAGTTGACCATTGAATTGGCCAAACTCTTTGTCAAAGGAAATGATACGGTTAAGAAATTCAATGATTTCCATGTCATCGATGAGAATACGGAGATTGATTTTGGAGGGACTGTTGTTTCCTTCTTCCGTACGACCCACTCTATCCCAGAGAGTCTGGGTGTTGTTTTGAAGACGGCTGAAGGTAGCATCGTTTATACAGGTGACTTCAAATTTGACCAGACAGCTAGCGAATCTTATGCGACAGACTTCGCTCGTTTGGCAGAAATCGGTCGTGACGGAGTTCTAGCTCTACTCAGTGATTCAGCTAATGCAGACAGTAATATCCAAGTGGCTAGCGAAAGTGAAGTTGGGGACGAAATCACTCAAACCATTTCGGACTGGGATGGTCGTATCATTGTTGCGGCGGTAGCTAGCAACCTCTCTCGTATCCAGCAGGTGTTTGACGCTGCGGATGCAACAGGCCGTCGTGTGGTCTTGACAGGATTTGATATTGAAAATATCGTCCGTACTGCTATTCGCCTCAAGAAATTGTCTCTAGCTAACGAGAGTCTTTTGATTAAGCCAAAAGATGTGTCTCGTTTTGAAGACCATGAGTTGATTATCCTTGAGACAGGCCGTATGGGTGAGCCTATCAACGGTCTTCGCAAGATGTCGATTGGTCGCCACCGTTATGTGGAAATCAAGGACGGTGATTTGGTCTATATCGTAACGACTCCATCTATCGCCAAAGAAGCAGTCATGGCGCGTGTGGAAAACATGATTTACCAAGCTGGCGGTGTTGTCAAATTGATTACCCAAAGCTTGCGTGTGTCAGGTCATGGAAATGCGCGTGATTTGCAGTTGATGATCAATCTCTTGCAACCTAAGTATCTCTTCCCGATTCAAGGGGAATATCGTGAGTTGGATGCCCATGCTAAGGCTGCTATGGCGGTCGGGATGTTGCCAGAACGCATTTTCATCCCTAAAAAGGGAACCAGCATGGCTTATGAGAATGGGGACTTTGTTCCAGCCGGCGCAGTTTCGGCAGGCGATGTCTTGATTGACGGAAATGCTATCGGTGATGTTGGTAATGTAGTCCTTCGTGACCGTAAGGTCTTGTCAGAGGATGGTATTTTCATCGTTGCAATCACCGTTAATCGTCGTGAGAAGAAAATTGTGGCCAAGGCTCGTGTTCACACGCGTGGATTCGTTTATCTCAAGAAGAGCCGCGATATTCTCCGTGAAAGTTCAGAATTGATTAACCAAACGGTCGAAGATTATCTTCAAGGAGATGACTTTGACTGGGCAGATCTTAAAGGGAAGGTTCGTGATAATCTGACCAAGTATCTCTTTGATCAAACTAAGCGTCGTCCAGCTATTTTACCAGTAGTCATGGAAGCAAAATAATCGTTGAAATAAATAGAGGGAAAGTCGAATTTCGGCTTTTTCTTATCGGAAAATAGAGGAAAAAATTATGGCAGTAATGAAAATCGAGTATTACTCACAAGTTTTAGATATGGAATGGGGGGTGAATGTTCTCTATCCTGATGCCAATCGAGTGGAAGAGCCAGATTGTAAAGATATTCCCGTCTTGTACCTCTTGCACGGGATGTCTGGCAATCATAATAGCTGGCTCAAGAGGACCAACGTAGAACGTTTGCTTCGAGGAACTAATCTCATCGTTGTCATGCCCAATACCAGCAATGGTTGGTATACCGATACCCAGTATGGTTTTGACTATTACACAGCTCTAGCAGAGGAATTGCCAGAGATTTTGAAACGCTTCTTCCCTAATATGACTAGTAAGCGTGAAAAGACCTTTATCGCTGGTCTCTCTATGGGAGGCTATGGTTGCTTCAAACTGGCTCTTGCAACAAATCGTTTTTCTCATGCAGCTAGTTTTTCAGGCGCTCTTAGCTTTCAAGATTTTTCTCCTGAGAGCCAAAACCTAGGAACACCGGCTTATTGGAGAGGTGTTTTTGGGGAGATTAAAGATTGGACAGCTAGTCCTTATTCTCTTGAAAGTTTGACTAAAAAATCGGATAAAAAAACCAAGCTGTGGGCTTGGTGTGGCGAGCAGGATTTCTTGTATAAAGCTAATAATCTCGCAGTGAAAAATCTCAAAAAACTGGGATTTGATGTGACCTATAGCCATAGCGCTGGAACTCACGAATGGTACTACTGGGAAAAACAATTGGAAGGCTTTTTAGCCACCTTGCCAATTGATTTCAAATTAGAAGAGAGATTGACTTAGTTTGAACTTCAGCATAGGGGGAGAACTAAAATAAAATATGTTTTCACTAGACTTTTCAAACGAAAGTAGTAGAATAGTAATAAGATACTGGAGGAAAGAGAGTAGGAAATGTACCGTTATCAAATTGGCATTCCCACATTAGAATATGATCAGTTTGTCAAAGACCATGAATTAGCTAATGTATTACAAAGCAGTGCTTGGGAAAAAGTGAAATCTGATTGGAATCATGAGAGACTTGGTGTCTATGAAGGGGAGAACTTACTGGCTGTGGCTAGTATTCTCATAAAGTCTCTACCTTTGGGGTATAAAATGTTTTATATTCCAAGAGGTCCCATACTGGATTACAGGGATATAGAACTTTTAAAGTTTGTCCTGCAGTCTATTAAGTCTTATGCTCGCAGTAAGAGAGCGGTTTTTGTGACTTTTGATCCAAGTATTTGCCTGTCTCAAAGTTTAATCAATCAGGAAAAGACAGAATATCCTGAAAATCTGGCTATTATTGATAGTTTGCAACAAATGGGAGTAAGGTGGTCAGGAAAAACAGAGGAAATGGGGGACACCATTCAGCCTCGTATTCAGGCAAAAATATACAAGGAAAATTTTGAAGAAGCTAAACTTTCCAAGTCAACAAAACAGGCTATTCGAACAGCACGGAATAAGGGTGTAGAGATTCAATTTGGTGGAACTGAATTATTGGAGTCCTTTTCCTTTTTGATGAAAAAAACCGAGAAGCGGAAAGAGATTCATTTGAGGAATGAAGCCTATTATAAAAAGTTGTTAGATAATTTTAAGGACAAGGCCTACATCACGTTGGCAACCTTGGATGTCTCTAAACGTTCGCAAGAATTAGAAGAACAGTTGGCAAAAAACAGAGCCTTGGAAGAGACGTTTACTGAGTCAACTCGAACTTCAAAAGTAGAAGCGCAGAAGAAGGAAAAAGAACGTTTGTTAGAGGAATTGACTTTCCTGCAGGAATATATGGATGCAGGTCAAGCAAGAGTTCCCTTAGCAGCTACCTTGACTTTAGAATTCGGACAAACTTCTGTCAATCTATACGCAGGAATGGATGAAGATTTTAGACGTTATAAAGCTCCTATTTTGACTTGGTATGAGACAGCTCGATATTCCTTTGAACGTGGCATTTTATGGCAAAATTTAGGAGGCGTCGAGAATGCTTTAGATGGTGGACTCTATCGTTTTAAAGCTAATTTTAATCCAACGATCGAAGAATACTTGGGTGAATTTACAATTCCTACCCATCCTCTCTATCCTCTGTTAAGACTTGCTCTTGATTTCCGTAAAACATTAAGAAAAAAACATAGAAAGTAAGTATATGGCACTAATTACACTCACGAAAGAAGAGTTTCAGGCTTATTCTGATCAGGTTTCTTCTCGTTCCTTTATGCAATCTGTTCAGATGGGGGACTTGTTAGAAAAAAGAGGGGCTCGAATTGTTTATCTTGCTTTGAAACAAGAAGGAGAGATTCAAGTTGCAGCTCTGGTTTATAGCTTGCCCATGCTGGGTGGTCTGCATATGGAGCTCAATTCGGGGCCGATTTATACCCAACAAGATGCTCTTCCAGTTTTTTATGCGGAGTTAAAAGAATATGCCAAGCAAAATGGTGTATTAGAGTTGATTGTAAAACCTTATGAAACTTATCAAACTTTTGATAGCCAAGGTAATCCAATAGATGCTGAGAAAAAAAGTATCATTCAAGGTTTAACTGATTTAGGTTATCAATTTGATGGATTGACAACGGGTTATCCAGGTGGAGAACCAGATTGGTTATACTATAAAGATTTGACTGAATTAACTGAAAAGAATTTGCTTAAAAGTTTTAGCAAAAAGGGTAAACCCTTGGTGAAAAAGGCTGAAACGTTTGGCATTCGGTTGAAAAAGTTAAAACGTGAAGAACTATCGATTTTTAAGAATATAACAAAAGAAACCTCTGAACGTAGAGAATATAGTGATAAAAGTTTAGAATACTATGAGCATTTTTATGATGCTTTTGGAGAACAAGCTGAGTTTCTCATAGCAAGCTTAAATTTTTCGGACTATATGAGCAAATTGCAAGGTGAACAAAGTAAACTAGAAGAAGTCTTGGACAAGTTGCGACTTGATTTGAGTAAAAATCCTCATTCTGAGAAAAAACAAAATCAACTGAGAGAATATTCTAGTCAATTTGAAACGTTTGAAGTTCGAAAAGCAGAAGCGAGAGACTTGATTGAAAAATATGGAGAAGAAGATATTGTTTTAGCTGGGAGTTTATTTGTTTATATGCCTCAGGAAACGACTTATCTCTTTAGTGGTTCCTACACTGAGTTTAATAAATTCTATGCCCCTGCGCTACTTCAAAAATATGTTATGTTGGAAAGTATAAAACGTGGAATACCTAAATACAACTTCCTAGGGATTCAAGGAATTTTTGATGGTAGTGATGGCGTTTTGCGTTTTAAACAAAATTTTAATGGCTATATTGTACGTAAAGCAGGAACTTTCCGTTATCATCCATCGCCTTTAAAATACAAAGCTATTCAGTTAGTCAAAAAAATATTAGGACGTTAAGATGGAAAAGCCAGTATTTAGCTTTCTTTCAGCTTGTTTTAGTAAAATAAAGTTTATTTGCTAGAAAGGTGGAGGGACATGCGCTGGATTTTTTGTTTGATAGGAGCTTTCTTTTATTTGGCGTTTGTTTTGGCGTCTGGTTTAGATTGTTTTGCTTTTGTGTGCTCTTGCTTTTGGATTTCTCTGGTATTTGAACGGGGATTTTCAAGGAGCGCTAAAGCAAGCAGAGTGGTCAGTAAAAATTGGTCAACAAAGCATTGACCAATGGGAAAAAACAGGGCAACTGCCTAAGTTGAACCAGACAGATAGCCACCAACACTCTGAAGGAAGGTGGCCGCAGGCTTCTGCTCGTATTTACTTGGATCCTCAGATGGATTCACGCTTTCAAGAGGCTTATGTAGAAGCGATCCATAACTGGAATCAAACTGGTGCTTTTAACTTTGAAATTGTCACCGAGTCCAGCAAGGCAGATATCTTGGCTACTGAGATGAATGACGGAGGCACCCCTGTGGCAGGAGAGGCGGAAAGTCAGACCAATCTCTTAACAGGGCAATTCTTATCCGTAACGGTACGTCTGAATCACTATTATCTATCCAATCCTGACTATGGTTATTCCTATGAGCGCATTGTCCATACTGCAGAACATGAGTTAGGGCATGCGATTGGCTTGGACCATACAGATGAGAAGTCTGTGATGCAACCAGCTGGTTCCTTTTATGGTATTCAGGAAGAGGATGTTGCAAACCTTCGAAAATTATATGAGAGCAATGAGTAGGGGACTATCTTTCCCTACTTTTTTGCTATAATGGAACTATGAACAACTTGATTAAATCAAAACTAGAGCTCTTGCCGACCAGCCCTGGTTGTTACATTCACAAGGATAAAAACGGCACCATTATCTATGTAGGAAAGGCTAAAAATCTTCGTAACCGCGTGCGGTCCTATTTCCGTGGGAGTCACGATACCAAGACAGAGGCTTTGGTGTCTGAGATTGTAGATTTTGAATTTATTGTTACGGAGTCCAATATTGAGGCACTTCTCCTAGAAATCAACCTTATCAAGGAAAATAAGCCTAAATACAATATCATGCTCAAGGATGATAAGTCTTATCCCTTCATCAAAATCACTAATGAGCGCTATCCTCGTTTGATTATCATCCGTCAGGTCAAAAAGGATGGAGGTCTCTACTTTGGTCCCTATCCAGATGTGGGGGCAGCCAATGAAATCAAGCGATTACTGGATCGGATTTTCCCTTTTAGAAAGTGTACCAATCCACCGTCTAAGGTCTGTTTTTACTACCATATCGGCCAATGTATGGCCCACACCATCTGTAAGAAAGATGAGGCCTATTTCAAGTCCATGGCCCAGGAGGTTTCTGATTTCCTAAAAGGACAGGATGACAAAATCATCGATGACCTAAAAGGCAAGATGGCAAAGGCAGCTCAAAGTATGGAGTTTGAACGTGCTGCGGAATACCGTGACTTGATTCAGGCCATTGGAACGCTTCGAACCAAGCAACGAGTCATGGCTAAGGATCTCCAAAATCGGGATGTCTTTGGCTACTATGTGGACAAGGGATGGATGTGTGTTCAGGTTTTCTTTGTTCGTCAGGGAAAACTCATTGAGCGCGATGTCAATCTCTTCCCCTACTACAATGATCCAGATGAGGATTTCTTGACCTATGTGGGACAATTCTATCAAGAAAAATCTCACCTGGTTCCCAATGAAGTGCTGATTCCGCAGGATATTGATGAAGAAGCCGTTAAGGCTTTGGTGGATACCAAGATTCTCAAACCCCAGCGTGGAGAGAAAAAACAACTGGTCAATCTAGCCATAAAAAATGCTCGTGTTAGTCTGGAGCAGAAGTTCAATCTGCTAGAGAAATCTGTCGAAAAGACCCAAGGGGCTATTGAAAATCTAGGACGCTTGCTCCAAATCCCGACTCCAGTTCGCATCGAATCCTTCGATAACTCCAATATCATGGGGACCAGTCCTGTTTCAGCTATGGTGGTCTTTGTCAACGGAAAACCGAGTAAGAAGGATTATCGTAAGTACAAGATAAAAACGGTTGTCGGTCCAGATGATTATGCTAGTATGAGAGAAGTCATTCGCAGACGCTATAGTCGAGTGCAGCGTGACGGTTTGACTCCGCCAGATTTGATTGTGATTGATGGGGGACAAGGTCAAGTCAATATCGCCAAGCAAGTCATCCAAGAGGAGCTGGGCTTGGATATTCCAATTGCAGGTCTGCAAAAGAATGATAAGCACCAAACTCATGAATTGCTTTTTGGAGATCCACTTGAGGTGGTGGAACTGTCTCGCAATTCTCAAGAATTTTTCCTCCTTCAACGCATCCAAGATGAGGTCCACTGCTTTGCCATCACCTTCCACCGCCAACTGCGCTCCAAAAATTCCTTTTCATCACAACTGGATGGGATTGAAGGTTTGGGGCCTAAACGCAAGCAAAATCTCATGAAACATTTCAAGTCTCTAACCAAAATCAAGGAAGCTAGTGTGGATGAGATTGTCGAAGTTGGGGTGCCAAGAGCAGTCGCAGAAGCGGTTAAGAGGAAGTTGAATCCGCAGGAAGAAGTGGAATTAGCTCAAGTGGCGGAAAAGAGTGTAGATTATCAAACGGAAGGAAAAACATCATGAACCATAAAATCGCAATTTTATCAGACATTCATGGCAATGCTACGGCTCTAGAAGCAGTGATTGCAGATGCTAAAAATCAAGGAGTCAGTGAATACTGGCTTCTGGGAGATATTTTTCTTCCTGGTCCAGGCGCAAATGACTTAGTCGCCCTGCTAAAGGACCTTCCTATCACAGCCAGTGTTCGAGGCAATTGGGATGATTGTGTCCTGGAGGTCTTGGATGGGCAATACGGTTTGGAAAATCCGCAAGAAATCCAGCTCATGCGAATGACCCAGTTTTTGATGGAGCGAATGGATCCTGCAACGATTGTCTGGCTACGAAGCTTGCCTTTGCTGGAAAAGAAAGAAATTGACGGACTGCGCTTTTCTCTTTCTCATAATTTACCAAATAAGAACTATGGTGGTGACTTGCTAGTTGAGAATGATACAGAGAAATTTGACCAACTCCTAGATGATGAAGTTGACGTGGCAGTCTATGGTCATGTTCATAAGCAATTGCTTCGTTATGGAAGTCAGGGGCAACAAATCATCAATCCAGGTTCGATTGGTATGCCCTATTTTAATTGGGAGGCGTTAAAAAATCACCGTGCCCAGTATGCCGTGATAGAAGTTGAAGATGGGGAAATGGTAAATATCCAATTTCGTAAAGTTGCTTATGATTACGAGGCTGAGTTAGAATTGGCCAAATCCAAGGGGCTTCCCTTTATCGAAATGTATGAAGAACTACGTCGTAAAGATAACTATCAGGGACATAATCTGGCACTCTTATCCAGCTTAATAGAAAAGCATGGGTATGTAGAAGATGTGAAGAATTTTTTTGATTTTTTGTAAGAGTTCCCTAAGATAACCAATGCAAACTAAAAACGATTGGCTGGTCCAATCGTTTTTAATATATCTTATTGTAACTGAGATTGATTTGGCAGATAAGAACCATCTAGATAAGTGTTGCTGAGTTTTTCAAGGGTTCCGTCTTGATAGAGTTCTTTGAGCGCTTTATCAAATTTCTCTTTAAACTCTTTTTGGTCGCTTGAGAAAACGATATAGTTGTTGGGGCTATCGGCAGAAGGTAAATCAACAAGAGAAAGGTCCAAACCGCGATCCTTGATAATCTTTTGAACGGATACCTTGTCAAAAACTAGGAAATCAAATTCACCGTTAGAAAGGTCAAGGATTCGTTTGCCGATATCCTCACCAGAAAAATCAATTGTAGCAGGATTGTCAGGGTGTTTCTGATTCCAGTTATTGATGAATTGAGCGTTTGAAGTTCCAGTATCCTCTTGCGTTGTTTTACCAGCGATTTGGTCAAGAGAAGTCAGAGGATTTTTCTTGTTGCTGACAAGGACGAGGGGATTGTTCGAAATTGGAAGTGAGTAAAGGTATTTTTCAGCACGTTCTTTTGTGTAACTCAAGTTATTGGCTGCTGCTTGATAGTGACCAGAATCAAGCCCTGGAAAGATACTTTCCCAGGCAGTTCTTTGGAATTGAATCTCGTAGTCACTGAGTTTCTCATCTACTGCTTTTAGAACTTCGATATCGAAGCCTGTCAGATTGCCCTTGTCTTCGTAGTCAAATGGTGGCACATCGCCAGCTGTAGCAACGACGATTGTCTTTTGAGAGCTGGTCTCTTTAGGTGTAGCTTGATTTCCACAGGCAACTAAAAATGGGAAGATGAGTAGTAAAAGGCTAAATTTTTTCATAATGTCTCCATTCAAATGTAAAGTACTTGCTAGTTTATCAGAAACTTTCTTTATGAACCAATATATATTTTTTATGGTTGCGATAAAAAAACTTAATCATGGAAAATATCTGCAACCTCTTTCAAATTATGGTAGAATGGAAGCAGTAGAATTAGAAAAGGAAATCGATTATGAAATTTCTTGAATTAAACAAAAAACGTCATGCGACCAAGCATTTCACTGACAAGCCTGTTGACCCCAAAGATGTGCGTACGGCTATCGAAATTGCAACTTTGGCACCAAGCGCCCACAACAGCCAGCCTTGGAAATTTGTGGTGGTACGTGAGAAAAATGCTGAATTGGCAAAATTGGCTTATGGTTCAAACTTTGAACAGGTATCATCAGCGCCTGTAACTATTGCCTTGTTTACAGATACAGACCTCGCCAAACGTGCCCGTAAGATTGCTCGTGTTGGTGGTGCTAATAACTTTTCTGAAGAGCAACTTCAATATTTTATGAAGAATTTGCCAGCTGAGTTTGCGCGTTACAATGAACAACAAGTCAGCGACTACCTAGCTCTTAATGCAGGTCTGGTTGCCATGAACTTGGTTCTGGCTCTTACAGACCAAGGAATCGGATCAAATTTGATCCTTGGATTTGACAAATCAAAAGTCAATGAAGTTTTGGATATCGAGGACCGTTTCCGTCCAGAACTCTTGATTACAGTAGGTTACACAGACGAAAAATTGGAACCAAGCTACCGCTTGCCAGTAGATGAAATCATCGAGAAAAGATAGAAAGAAGAAAAAAATGACAGCAATTGATTTTACAGCAGAAGTAGAAAAACGCAAAGAAGACCTCTTGGCTGACTTGTTTAGCCTATTAGAAATCAACTCAGAACGGGATGATAGCAAGGCAGATGCTGAGCATCCATTTGGACCTGGTCCAGTAAAAGCATTGGAAAAATTCCTTGAAATCGCAGACCGTGATGGCTATCCAACTAAGAATGTCGACAATTACGCAGGACATTTCGAGTTTGGTGAAGGAGAAGAAGTTCTCGGAATCTTTGCCCACATGGACGTGGTGCCAGCTGGTAGCGGTTGGAACACAGACCCTTACACACCAACAATCAAAGACGGTCGCCTTTATGCGCGTGGGGCTTCGGACGACAAGGGTCCTACAACAGCTTGTTACTATGGTTTGAAAATCATCAAAGAATTGGGTCTTCCAACTTCTAAAAAAGTTCGTTTCATTGTCGGAACAGACGAAGAATCAGGCTGGGCAGACATGGACTACTACTTTGAACATGTAGGACTTGCAAAACCAGACTTTGGCTTCTCACCTGACGCTGAATTCCCTATCATCAATGGTGAAAAAGGAAATATCACTGAATACCTCCACTTTACAGGTGAAAATTCAGGTGCTGCCCGTCTTCACAGCTTTACAGGTGGTTTGCGTGAAAACATGGTACCTGAATCAGCAACAGCAGTTGTTTCAGGTGGCTTGGCTGACTTGCAAGCCAAACTAGATGCCTTTGTTGCAGAACACAAACTCAGAGGAGAAATTCAAGAAGAAGCTGGCCAATATAAGGTGACAATCATTGGTAAATCAGCCCATGGTGCTATGCCTGCTTCAGGTGTTAATGGTGCGACTTACCTTGCCCTCTTCCTCAGCCAGTTTGACTTTGCTGGACCTGCAAAAGACTACCTTGACATCGCTGGTAAGATTCTCTTGAACGACCATGAGGGTGAAAATCTCAAGATTGCTCATGTAGATGAAAAGATGGGTGCCCTTTCTATGAATGCCGGTGTATTCCGCTTTGATGAAACAAGTGCTGATAATACCATTGCCCTTAATATCCGCTATCCAAAAGGAACAAGTCCAGAGCAGATCAAGTCAATCCTTGAAAACTTGCCGGTTGCTTCTGTTAGCCTTTCTGAACACGGTCACACTCCTCACTATGTGCCAATGGAAGATCCACTTGTACAAACCTTGTTGAATGTGTATGAAAAACAAACTGGTCTTCAAGGTCATGAACAAGTCATCGGTGGTGGTACCTTTGGTCGCTTACTCGAACGTGGGGTTGCCTACGGTGCCATGTTCCCAGACTCTATTGACACCATGCACCAAGCCAATGAATTTATCGCCTTGGA
Organism: bacterium; assembly: GCA_905221105.1. Classification (GTDB taxonomy): domain Bacteria; phylum Bacillota; class Bacilli; order Lactobacillales; family Streptococcaceae; genus Streptococcus. The sequence continues at coordinate 316,819 of CAJNBW010000001.1, read as the reverse complement.
TGATCTCTTCCGAGCAGCAGCAATCTATGCCGAAGCTATTTATGAATTGATCAAATAAAACGATAGAAGTCTGAGATTGTATGCTTGGACTTCTTTTTGGAGGGAAAACAGATGTCTCAAATTGAAAGAATCAAGCAAGCCATTATGGCGGATCCGCAGAATGCCAGCTATACAGAGCGTGGCATTGAGCCTCTCTTTGCGGCACCAAAGACTGCTCGCATCAATATTATCGGTCAGGCACCGGGGCTTAAAACCCAAGAGGCAGGCCTTTATTGGAAGGACAAGAGTGGTGATCGCTTGCGGGAGTGGCTAGGTGTGGATGAAGATACCTTTTATAATTCAGGCTATTTTGCTGTTTTGCCTATGGATTTCTACTTTCCAGGACATGGTAAGTCGGGGGATCTTCCACCTCGTACAGGTTTTGCAGAAAAATGGCATCCGCAACTCTTGCAAGAATTACCAGATATTCAGTTGACCCTCTTGATTGGCCAGTATGCCCAAGCCTACTATTTACATGAGAAAGTCAGTGGCAAGGTGACAGAGAGAGTAAAACATTACCAGAACTACTTGCCAACCTATTTTCCACTGGTTCACCCCTCACCACGAAATCAAATCTGGATGGCTAAAAATCCTTGGTTTGAGGCAGAAGTGGTGCCAAATTTGAAAAAAAGAATTAAAGCTATTTTAGGAGAAAAAGAATGAAAGAAATTACCTTTGACGCATTTTACCAGCTTTACCAAAACGACCAACTTTCTCTAGTGGACGTGAGAGAAGTGGATGAGTTTGAAGCTCTTCATTTAGAAGGCGCCCTCAACCTACCGCTTAGTCAATTGGCTGATACCTATAATCAGTTGGACAAGGACCAGTTACATTATGTCATTTGTAAATCTGGAATGAGATCGGCGCGTGCTTGTCAATTTCTAGCTGAACAAGGTTATGAAGTTATTAATGTTCAGGGTGGCATGTTAGCCTTTGAAGAACTGTAAACAGTAGAATTTCTCCTACTTGGTTTGGACTGGGTGGGAGAATTTTATTTTTAGACAATTCTTATTTTTGAGAATCTTGAAAACATTCAATATTTACTTCGTGATACTTTTTTCATACTCTTATTCATGATATACTAAGTCAGTATTTTATAAATATGAAGGAGATTTTCATGGCTAAAAAAGGTGCCCTAACAGGTTTGCTCCTGTTCGGAATATTTTTTGGTGCGGGAAACTTGATTTTTCCGCCTTCTCTAGGTGCTCTATCTGGGGAACATTTTCTTCCTGCCATCGCAGGTTTTGTCTTTTCAGGCGTCGGTATCGCCGTCTTGACCCTTATTATTGGAACGCTCAATCCTAAAGGATATATTTACGAGATTTCAACAAAGATAGCACCTTGGTTTGCGACTCTTTACCTCTCAGTTCTTTACTTGTCAATCGGTCCATTCTTTGCTATCCCACGTACAGCTACAACGGCTTACGAAGTGGGGATTAGCCCCCTTTTGTCGGATGCAAATAAAGGTCTTGGTTTGATTGTCTTTACCATTCTGTATTTTGCAGCAGCTTATCTAATTTCGCTTAATCCATCCAAAATCTTGGATCGCATTGGCCGTATCTTAACGCCAGTCTTTGCGATTTTGATTGTTATCTTGGTTGTTCTAGGAGCTTTCAAATACGGTGGAACAAGTCCTCAAGTTTCTTCAGATGCTTATCAAGCTTCTGCCTTTGGTACAGGTTTCCTAGAAGGTTACAATACCTTGGATGCCCTTGCCTCAGTTGCCTTTAGTGTAATCGCAGTTCAAACCTTGAAACAACTTGGATTTTCAAGTAAGAAAGAATACATTTCAACTATTTGGGTTGTTGGTATCGTTGTTGCCCTCGCCTTCAGCGCTCTTTACATTGGTTTAGGTTTCCTTGGAAATCATTTCCCAGTACCAGCTGAAGCGATGAAGGGTGGAACACCAGGTGTATACATCTTGTCACAAGCCACTCAAGAAATCTTTGGCTCAACAGCTCAACTCTTCCTTGCAGCAATGGTTACTGTAACCTGCTTCACAACAACAGTTGGTTTGATTGTGTCGACAGCTGAGTTCTTTAATGAGCGTTTCCCACAAATCAGCTACAAGGTTTATGCGACAGCCTTTACCTTGATTGGATTTGCTATTGCCAATTTGGGTCTTGATGCGATTATTAAGTACTCAATTCCTGTACTGGTTATCTTGTACCCAATCACGATTGCTATCGTCATGATTGTCATTGTCAACAAATTTGTGGCTCTTTCAAAACCAGGTATGCAGTTGACAATTGCTGTTGTTACAGCCATTGCCATTGCAAGCGTACTAGGAAGCTCATTTAAGGTTGATTTTCTTGCAAATCTTGTCAACGCTCTTCCATTTGCCAAGGCATCACTCCCATGGTTGGTACCAGCCGTTGTCGGAATCTTGCTCTCATTGGTTCTACCAAACAAGCAAGAAAGTGATGTTTTTGAAATGGAATAATCACTAATACTCTTCGAAAATCTCTTCAAACCGCGTCAACATCGCCTTGTCGTATGTGTAGGATACTGACTTCGTCAGTTTTATCTGCAACCTCAAAGCTGTACTTTGAGCAGCCTGCGGCTAGTTTCCTAGTTTGCTCTTAGATTTTCATTGAGTATAAAATCACTTTTGTAGCTAAGTCTACAGGAGTGATTTTCTTTTTTTATCCGATGATAAATGTGTTATAATAGGTAGCAAAAGAGGTAAATAAATGAATCAAACAGTAGAATATATCAAAGAACTGACAGCCATTGCGTCGCCAACGGGCTTCACTCGTGAGATTTCGGACTATTTAGTCAAAACTTTAGAAGGTTTTGGGTACCAGCCAGTTCGCACAGCCAAAGGTGGTGTCAATGTGACCATCAAAGGTCAAAATGATGAGCAACACCGCTATGTGACTGCCCATGTGGATACGCTGGGTGCTATTGTCCGTGCAGTCAAACCAGACGGCCGTCTTAAATTGGACCGTATCGGTGGCTTTCCTTGGAATATGATTGAAGGAGAAAACTGTACCGTTCATGTGGCTAGCACAGGTGAAAAAGTATCAGGAACCATCCTTATCCACCAAACTTCTTGCCATGTTTATAAGGATGCTGGGACTGCAGAACGCACGCAGGACAATATGGAAGTGCGTTTGGATGCAAAAGTGACCAATGAAAAAGAAACTCGTGCTCTTGGGATTGAGGTTGGTGATTTTATCAGTTTTGATCCACGAACTGTCGTGACAGAGACTGATTTTATCAAGTCTCGACATTTGGATGACAAGGTCAGCGCAGCGATTTTGCTTAACCTGCTTCGTATTTATAAGGAAGAAAAGATTGAATTGCCAGTTACAACCCATTTTGCTTTTTCAGTCTTTGAAGAAGTGGGACACGGTGCTAATTCTAATATCCCTGCTCAGGTAGTGGAATATCTGGCTGTGGACATGGGAGCCATGGGCGATGACCAGCAGACAGATGAGTATACAGTGTCTATCTGTGTCAAGGATGCTTCAGGTCCTTATCACTATGACTTCCGTCAACATTTGGTTGCCTTGGCGAAAGAACAAGACATTCCATTTAAGTTGGATATCTATCCATTTTATGGTTCGGATGCTTCAGCAGCCATGTCTGCAGGGGCAGAGGTCAAGCATGCTCTTCTCGGTGCTGGTATCGAGTCTAGCCATTCTTATGAGCGTACACATATTGACTCGGTGGTCGCAACGGAACGTATGGTTGATGCTTATCTTAAGAGCGCATTGGTAGACTAATATGTGCTTGATTTGCCAGAGAATTGAGCTCATCAAGAAGGGAGAAAATCCCTATTTTGTCAAAGAGTTGGAAACAGGTTATCTTGTGATTGGAGACCACCAGTACTTTGCAGGCTATAGCCTCTTTCTAGCCAAGGAACATGTCACCGAATTGCACCATCTGAAAAAGGAGACAAGACTCCGTTTTCTAGAAGAAATGAGTGTGGTCCAAGAGGCGGTTGCTAAGGCCTTTACTGCTGAGAAAATGAATATCGAACTGCTAGGAAATGGCGATGCTCATCTTCATTGGCATCTGTTTCCTAGACGGACAGGTGATATGAATGGTTACGGTCTCAATGGACGTGGGCCAGTCTGGTGGATTCCCTTTGAAGAAATGACAGCAGAAACCTGCCAAGCAAAACCGGATGAGATTAAAAGATTAGTCAAACGTTTATCGTTAGAAGTAGATAAATTATTAGAAATAAAGGAGTAGAAATGAAAAAAAGATACCTTATCTTGACAGCTTTGCTAGCCTTGAGTCTAGCAGCTTGTTCACAAGAAAAAGCAAAAAATGAAGATGGCTTAGCTAAGACAGAGCAAACTGCTAAAGCTGATGGAACAGTAGGAAGTAAGGCTCAAGGAGCTGCCCAGAAAAAAGCAGAAGTGGTTAACAAAGGAGACTACTACAGCATCCAAGGGAAATACGATGAAATCATCATAGCCAATAAACACTATCCATTGTCAAAAGACTACAATCCAGGGGAAAATCCAACAGCCAAGGCTGAGTTGGTCAAACTCATCAAAGCTATGCAAGAGGCAGGTTTCCCGATTAGCGATCATTACAGTGGTTTTAGAAGTTATGAGACTCAGACTAAGCTTTATCAAGATTATGTCAACCAAGATGGGAAGGCAGCAGCTGACCGTTACTCTGCCCGTCCTGGCTATAGCGAACACCAAACAGGTTTGGCCTTTGATGTGATTAGCACCAATGGAGAATTGGTCACAGAAGAAAAAGCAGCTCAATGGCTCTTGGACCACGCTGCTGATTATGGCTTTGTTGTCCGTTATCTAAAAGGTAAGGAAAAGGAAACAGGTTATATGGCTGAAGAATGGCACCTTCGTTATGTCGGAAAAGAAGCCAAAGAAATTGCTGAGACTGGACTCAGTCTTGAAGAATACTACGGCTTTGAAGGCGGAGATTACGTCGATTAAAAAATAAACTTTTCTCTTGCAATTATAGATAAATAGTGTATAATAGATGAGTATGTGTAAAGCATACTTGTGGGAGGTAAAAATCTCTAATTACCGCCAAAACCACAAAGGAGGATTTAAAAATGGCTAAAAAAGTCGAAAAACTTGTAAAATTGCAAATCCCTGCTGGTAAAGCTACACCAGCTCCACCGGTTGGACCTGCTCTTGGTCAAGCTGGTATCAACATCATGGGATTCACAAAAGAGTTCAACGCTCGTACAGCTGACCAAGCTGGTATGATCATTCCAGTTGTTATCTCAGTTTACGAAGATAAATCATTTACTTTCATCACTAAAACACCGCCAGCTGCTGTTCTTTTGAAAAAAGCTGCAGGTGTTGAAAAAGGATCAGGTACACCTAACAAAACTAAAGTTGCTACAGTTACTCGTGCGCAAGTACAAGAAATTGCAGAAACTAAGATGCCAGATTTGAACGCAGCAAACGTAGAGTCTGCAATGCGTATGATCGAAGGTACTGCTCGTTCTATGGGATTCACTGTTGTTGACTAATCAATAACACCCCCAATATAACCCGCAAGACTTCATCATTTCGAGAAGTGACGTGGGAGATGAAAATCGATTGAACCACTTACAAGGAGAATAGAAAATGGCTAAAAAAAGCAAACAACTTCGTGCTGCTCTTGAGAAAATCGACAGCACAAAAGCATACAGCGTAGAAGAAGCTGTAGCACTTGCAAAAGAAACTAACTTTGCAAAATTTGACGCAACTGTAGAAGTTGCTTACAACTTGAACATCGACGTTAAAAAAGCTGACCAACAAATCCGTGGAGCAATGGTATTGCCAAACGGTACTGGTAAAACTTCACGCGTTCTTGTTTTCGCACGTGGTGCAAAAGCTGAGGAAGCAAAAGCTGCTGGTGCAGACTTTGTAGGTGAAGATGACCTTGTTGCTAAAATCAACGACGGTTGGTTAGACTTCGACGTAGTTATCGCTACACCTGACATGATGGCTCTTGTTGGACGTCTTGGACGTGTCCTTGGACCACGTAACTTGATGCCAAACCCTAAAACTGGTACTGTAACAATGGATGTTGCTAAAGCAGTTGAAGAGTCTAAAGGTGGTAAAATTACTTACCGTGCTGACCGTGCAGGTAACGTTCAAGCAATCATCGGTAAAGTATCATTTGAAGCTGAAAAATTGGTTGAAAACTTCAAAGCTTTCAACGAAACAATCCAAAAAGCAAAACCAGCTACAGCTAAAGGAACTTACGTAACAAACTTGACTATCACAACTACTCAAGGTGTTGGTATCAAAGTTGACGTAAACTCACTTTAATCAGTAGTTTATATCAGAGAACGAGTACGAAAGTGCTCGTTTTTTTGTCTCTTGGTTTTATGCTATTTTCCACCTTTATGGAGAATTCAAAAAAATTACAATCTCTCTGATAAACGAATACAGTAGAAAAGCAATGATGTAAAAGTAATTGGTTTTTGTAATTTCCAAATATTTTCTGAAAACAGGTGTATGTTCATTCGTTAAAAACTGGCAAATATTTAATTTGATGTTTCTTAATAAACAAAAAATATCCAAAAAAAATATATTTATTGTAATAAAAAGAAAAATAGGTTTGAAATATAAAATTTATTTATTATAGTGCAAGTTTTAAGTCGAATTGCTTGCTTATAAGAAATGAATGTGATATCATTAAATTGTATCTGAAGTAAGAGTTTTCGACATACAAAACATTGTTATGTTAAATGTTTAAAAATGCCGAAGTTTTTTTATGTTCAAGATATTAAAAAACGCAATAAAATAAATTATAAGGAGGTTGTGGGTCTCATGCAAGGCAAACAACAAGATTTTCGAACGGAGAAGTACATTCGTTACGGTATTCGTAAGTATAGCTTTGGTGCAGCATCAGTAGCAATTGCGGCTGGTTTGATGTTCCTAGGTAACGGTGCGGTATCAGCAACGGAAGTTCAAGGTACTGAAACATCAGTAGCTGCAGCTACTGCCCCAGCAAATCAAGCGGATTCTAATAAAGAGAAGGAAGCCGTTAAGCCAGAAACTAAAGTAGAGGAAGCTAAACCAGAGGTTAAAGTAGAAGACGCTAAGAAAGTAAACAAGGCTATCCTTGAAGCTAGTATTGCAACTTTAGAGTCTAAACTTTCAACTGCTAAATACGCAGATGCTACAGTAGTAAGCTCAGCTAAGGAAGTATTGGCAACAGCTAAAGCAACTCTTGCAAAAGCAGATGCTAGTCAAGCTGATGTAGATGCTCAAGCAGAAACTGTATCAGCTTTGAGCACAGTTGTAACTGAGTCAAATACTGCTGGTTTCGACAAGAAACAAGCAGCTGAAAAAGAAGCTGCAAAAGCTGAAGCCGAAAAAACTGCAACTCCAGTTGAAAAAGCTCTTTCAGTAGCAACAACAACTCTTACACAAGTATCGTCAGAAGCTGAAGTAACGAATAAATTGGCTGAAACTGAGCTTGCTAAGGCAGATGTCAAAGAAGAAAACAAGGCAGCAGTTACAGCAGCGGTAGCTAAAAACCAAGCAGTTCTTACTGAAACTAAGGCTCTTCTTGCTGATAAGAGTGTCACAAAAGAGCAAGTAGATGCTCAATTGGAACGCCTCAACGAATCAATCCTTGCAGTCTACAACGAGTTGAAAAATGCAGGAATTAACCGTGATGGTAAGTTCGCAGTAAACTTGGCAGATGCTCAAACAACTCCTCTTAAAGATTCATCTGAAGAAGCAGGTAAAAAATGGTTAGCAGATCGTGACTATGAGTCACTAGCAGATGTTAAAGTAAAAACAAAACTTAAAGAAATCGCGAAACTAAATGACCAAATCCAATGGATTGACTTAGGAGATACAACAGCTTGGAAAGGTTTAAAAGATAACGGACAACTTCAAGTTGGATCACAATATGAAAAAGAACTAATTCCAGGTTATAAAGTTAAATTAACAGTTAAATCTCTTAAACCGTTCCATTCAACAGAAATTTATAAAAATCGTGTAGCTGGAACAGACTACGCAGCTTCTTATGAAGAAAATGCAAACAATGCTTTTAACCCAGCTAATGGTGGAAGTGGTATTGGGGCTGCCCCTCAAAATAGATGGACTGAGGTTAAATCTACAGGGATTGACACAGGGTCTACAGCTAAAACTACCCTTTCAGGAACAAATGATGAAGGAAAACCGAAAAACGGAACAGTTGCAGGGGTAGTATTTGACGTAGAAGCTGAATACAACGGTAAAAAAGTACAACCAGGGGTTGTGATGACATCTGGGGAACAACAAGTACGTAATGAGGTAGAGATTTATACGACTAACGGTACACCGTGGGAATTAGCTGGAATCGTAGGTAAAACAGGTAAAGCTAATGTGTATCAACCGGGTACTATATTTAATGGTTTTGCTAGTATGAAGGGAGTAGAATCATGGCTTTCACCAGAAGTAATTAAAGCAATCAAAGCGAAACAATTTATCACACCTGACTCGGCAACAGCAGGTTTAGGATCTCAAGTTTTTGGACCATATATCAATGATACTGATAAGGCTACACCAATCGTATCATCAGCTAATGTATCACAATTAGGATTCTACATCATGACTTCTGGTGCCCAATCTTCAATGATTGGTATTAAATTCTCTGACTTCGGAGATCTTCCAGAATCATATGGTATTGCTGAACACTACTTAAAAACACAAACAACAGACTGGACAACGAAAGAAGTTCGACAAATTCAACAACCATACTTAGGTAAAGTGAAAGCTGATATCGATTCTGCACCAGGTACTCGTGTAATCGGTGTTGACTCAGATGATACGAAAGACACTGGAGATGAAGGTGTAGATCAACTTATCTCTCCTGACAACGTTCATACTAACAAAGATACAGGTCGTCCAGAAGTACAATTAGTTAGAGGTCCGGAGAATACTTATAAAGTTAAAGTTCTCGCTTCAGCTAACGGTAATGACAATTATAATGGTACTGTAGAACCAGCATACGTTCGTGGATTTATCGATTTCAACGGAAATGGTAAGTTTGATAAAGGTGAAGAATCTACTATTGCTACAGTAACAGGAAATAATCAAGAAGTAGAACTTACATTTAAAAACACTCAAGTAGTAGATACTAGTAAAAATGTTGTAAACTTCCGTGTACGTATCGCTACAGAAGAATCTCAAGTTGAAAAACCAATCGGTATTGCTTACTCAGGGGAAGTAGAAGATAACCACATCCAAGTAATTCACCCACCACGTGGAGACTATGAAGAAACTACTGGTAAACAAGGTGAAAAACAAAACATTGGTATCGAGTTTGTTAACCGTGTAGCAGCTGATGCAGCTGAATTAGGTTCTAACAACGGTAAAACTACATTCAACGCTTATGGTAAAATCAGCTATGCTGAAGAAAATAACTCAATCAGCCTAGACACAACTAAAAAAGTTCAAACTGAAGGTGTCATGATCGTTAATCCTGATGGTTCATTAACTAAGACTTTTACTAAAGCAGGTCAAGGTACTTATGAAGTAACAGACACAGGTGTAACATTTACTCCAGAAGCTAACTTCGTAGGTAAAGCTGACGGTATTGTACTGCGTGCCGTAGACTCAAATGGTGAATCTACTGGATGGACTGCATTAACAGCTCAAAACCAACTTGAAAACATCAACGATGGTACGCATACAACTACTACAAAAACTATGGATGCTGTTTACATTCCAACGGTAACTCCAAAAGAAATCACTGCAGATCCAGAAACATCAACTGATGTTCAAGGTAAAGAACAGAAGAAAACTCCAACATTTAAAACAGATGGAGATACTGCTACACCAGTAACACCAAGTGCTACTTATCCAGCTAAATTAGTAGATCCAGAAACTGGCGATAAAGTAGACTCTGTAACGGTTGAAGGAGAAGGAACTTACAAAATTAACCCAACAACAGGTGAAGTAACATTCCAACCACTTCCAACATTTAAAGGAACTGCTTCAGGTGTTGATGTAACATTAACAGCACCAGTAGGTCAAAACAAAGAAGGACAAGATGTAACAGCTACAGCTACAACAAAATACACTCCAACAGTAACAGCTGTAGAACCAACAGCTAAACCAACAGACTCAGCAGCAGTACAAGGTGAAACTCAAAAAGGAACACCTACATTTACAGCAGGAAATGCAGAAGTGCCAATTAAAGAAAACTCTCACAAACTTCTGGATAAAGAAGGAAATGAAGTTCAACCTGGACAAACAACTCCAGCATACGCTGAAGACGGAGTAACTCCAGTAGGTACTTACTCAATCGATCCAGCAACAGGTGAAGTAACATTCACACCAACTGACAAAACTTACACTGGTAAAGTAACTCCAGCTAAAGTTCAAGCAGAAGATAAAAATGGAACTAAAGTAAATACTACTTATACTCCACATATCGTAGGTGTAAAACCAACTTCATCACCATCAGAAACAACAGATGTACAAGGTGTTGAACAATCGAAAGAAGTTTCATTTGCACCGGGTAAAGTAACTATTGAAGGTGTTGAAAAAGAAGTGCCAATCGACACTAATTCATTTACACTATTAGATGAAAGTGGACAACCAGCTACATCAGTACCAGCTAAAAACCCAGCAGGAGACGTTATCGGTAATTACACACTTAAAGTTGTAGATGGTAAACCAACTGCGGTATTCACACCAACTGATAAAACATATTCAGGAGAAGTTGAACCAGTTACAATCCAAGCAAAAGATACAAATGGAACACCAGTAACTACGACTTACACTCCAAAAATTACTCCAGTAGAACCAACAGGAAAACCTGTAACATCTGAAGGTGCACAAGGACAACCTCAAGAAGGAACTCCAACATTCACTCAAGGTGATGCTAAAGTTCCTATGAAGATCGATGCTACTCAACCGGCGAAATTAATCGATCCAGCTACTGGAAACCCAACTGATGAAACAACAATCCCAGCGAAAGACGCTAACGGAAAAGAAGTTGGTACATACACAATCGATCCAACAACAGGTAAAGTAACATTTACACCTAACAAAGACTTCGTAGGTACTCCAGTACCAGCAACAGTTCAAGCTAAAGACGCGAATGGAACTCCAACAACTGCTACTTACAAACCAACTGTTAAACCAGTAACACCAAAAGGTGTAGATACATTCACAAAAGATATCCAAGGGGCAGAACAAAAAGGTACTCCTGAATTCAAACCTGGTAAAGTAACAATCGATGGAAAAGAAGTAGAAGTTCCTATTGATACTAAAGAACCAGCGAAATTAATCGATCCAAAAACTGGTCAACCAGTAGACTCAGTAACAATTGATGGAGAAGGAACTTACACAGTAGATCCAGAAACAGGAGAAGTAACATTTAAACCAGATCCTCAATTCACAGGAAAAGGAACACCAATCAAAGTTCAACGTAAAGATACAAATGGAACACCTGTAACAGGTGATTACACTGCAGTAGTAGTTCCTGCTGACCCAGAAGGTGACGATGTAACAACAGCGGATATCCAAGGTGCGGAACAAAGTGGAAAACCGCAATTCCATGGTGGTAAAGCGATAATTGATAATGTAGAAAAAGAAGTACCTATCGATGAAAATGTACCTGCCAAACTAATTGATCCAACTACAGGTCAAGAAGTTGACGAAGTTGTAACAGATGAAGGAACATACAGAGTAGATCCAAATGGAACAGTTCACTTTAAACCAAAACCAGACTTCGTAGGAAAAGCTAAAGGTGTAACCGTACAACGTAGAGATACAAATGGAAGTCCAGCAACTGGTACATTTACACCAACAGTAGTTGGAACTTCACCAAAAGCAGAACCAGCTAACTCTAGTGACATTCAAGGTCAAACACAAGAACAACCAGTTAAATTCACAGGTGGATCAGCGGTTGTTAAAGACCCTGTAACAAAAGCTAAAACAGAAAAATCTGTAGATATTGATCCAAAGACTTACACATTATTAAATGAAAATGGACAACCAGCAGAATCAGTATCAGCTAAAGATCCAGAAGGAAATGTAATCGGAACATATACTCTTAAAAAAGAACCTGGTAAAGATCCAGTTGCAGTATTCACTCCGACAAATAAAACTTACGCAGGTAAAGTTCAACCAGTAACAGTTCAAGCGAAAGATACAAACGGAACTCCAGTAACAACAACTTACACTCCAAATATCACGCCTGTTAAACCAACTGCTAAAGGTGTAACTTCTGAAGGTGCACAAGGTCAAGAGCAAAGCGGAACTCCAACATTCACTGAAGGACACGAAAAAGCTCCAATCGACAAAACAGTACCAGCTAAATTAATCGATCCAGAAACTGGTGAACCAACTGATGAAACTTCAGTAGAAGTACCAGGAGAAGGAACGTACACAATCAACCCAGAAACTGGTGAAGTAACATTCAAACCAGAACCAAACTTCACAGGAAAAGCTGAAGGTGTTGAAGTTCAACGTAAAGATACAAACGGAACTCCAGCAACAGCTAAATACACACCAACCGTTAAACCAGTAACACCAACTTCAAAAGATCAAGTAACAACTGATGTACAAGGCGCAACTCAAACAGGTAAGCCAGTATTTACACCAGGAACAACAACAGTTAACGGTGTAGAAAAAACTGTAGAATTATCTGATAAACCAGCTAAACTAGTAGATCCGAAAACAGGAGACCCAGTTGATTCTGTGACTATCGAAGGAGAAGGAACTTACACAGTTGCTCCAGATGGAACTGTAACATTCACTCCAAATAAAGACTTCACTGGTCAAGCAACAGGTGTAACAGTTAAACGTGAAGATACAAACGGAACACCAGTAACAGCTAAATACACTCCAGTAGTATTACCAGTAACTCCAAGTTCTAAAGACGTAACATCAATTGGTGAAAAAGGAAAACCTCAATCAGAAACTCCAGTATTCACAGCTGGAACTACTAAAGTAAATGGTAAGACTGTAACAGTGCTAATCGATGAAACAGTAGCTCCAACTCTTGAAGGTGCTGATAAAGATGGTAAAGTAGTCGTGCCAGGAGAAGGAACTTACACAATTGATAAAGAAGGTAAAGTAACCTTTACTCCAGAACCAAACTTCGTAGGGAAAGCGACAGGGGTAACTGTGAAACGTGTTGACGAAAACGGAACACCAGTAACAGCTACTTACACTCCAACCGTATTAGGTAAAACAACTACTGAAAACGTAGTATCTGACGGTGCTAAAGGACAACCTCAATCGAATACTCCAGTATTCAAAGGTGATGTAGATACTACAGTAGCTCCAACATTTAAAGATGGATCAACTGAGAAGAAAGTACCAGGCGAAGGAACTTACACAATCGATAAAGATGGTAAAGTAACATTCACTCCAGAACCAAACTTCGTAGGAACAGCTACTCCAGTAAAAGTTGTACGTAAAGATAAAAATGGAAGAACTATTAAAGCTACTTACACTCCAACAGTTCATCCTGACACTAAATTTGTAGTCGTAGGAAAAGATGGCAAAGAAACTGAAATTATCCCATCTAAAGATGGTAAAAAACCATCAGAAAAAATCTCAGGATACAAACTTGTTAAGACTGAAACGGATGAGAAAGGGAACACTAAACATATCTACGAACCAGTAACAACTAAACACGTAGATAGAAAAGGTAACCCAATCCCAGGAACAACAACAGAAGAAGGAACAAAAGATCCTAAGAACATTCCAGGATACAAAGTAGTAGAAACTAAGAAACTTCCAAATGGAGATACTGAATATGTATACGAAAAAGTAACTACATCATTCGTAGATACTGACGGACACGTAATCGAAGGAACTACAACTGAGGAAGGAACAACACCTAAGAAAGATATCCCAGGATATAAATTTGTAGAGACTAGAACTACTGAAGACGGAGATACAGAACATGTCTACGAAAAAGTTAAGACTTCATTCAAAGATAAAGATGGAAATGTAATCCCAGGAACAACAACTGAAGATGGTGAACAACCTAAGAAAGATATTCCAGGATATAAATTCGTAGAAACTAAGACTCTTCCAAACGGAGATACAGAACACGTATACGAAAAAGTAACTACAACATTCAAGGATAAAGATGGTAACCTAATTACTGTTGATAAAGACAATAATCCAGTCAAATCAACAGAAGAAGGAGAAAAACCTAAGAAAGATATCCCAGGTTACCGCTTCGTAGAAACGAAGAAACTTCCAAATGGAGATATTGAACATGTTTACGAAAAAGTAACAACACCAACTCCATCTGTTGAAAAACCAAGAATCATTGCCCGTGACACTGAAGGAAAAATCATTCCAGGATTTGAATTTGATATGCTATCGCCTATCTTGGATATTCCTGAGTATGAGTATGTAGGTGAAGAGACTCTTCCTGACGGTACAATCAAACGTATCTACAAGAAAGTGAAGGGATCGACAACACCAGTAAACCCATACAGTCCAACACCAACACAAATTACAGAAAAAGTATTAACAACTTATGTAGATGAAAATGGTGAATTGATTATTTCGGATGAAAATGGTTCACATCCAGGTAAACCATTAGAAGGTTACGAGTTGGTTCGTACAGAAACAGATGCTAATGGAAATGTTCGCAATGTTTACCGTAAGGTGCAATCTCAAACACCAGCACAACCGGTAGAGCCAGCAACTCCAGCAATGCCTGAACAGCCAGCTAAACCAGAAGTGCCTGTAACTTCAGAGCAATCAGTACAAGAAGCACAAGCTACAGTATCTAAAGAAGCTGAAGCTAAACGTGAATTGCCAAATACTGGTACAGAAGACAATGCTAGCCTAGCAGCACTTGGACTTCTCGGAGTATTGAGCGGATTTGGTCTTGTAGCTCGCAAGAAGAAAGAAGACTAAGCTTTCTAACTGACATGATTTGTTTACAATGAACAGATTATCCTTAAAGCTGATGAATCGAATGGTTCATCAGTTTTTTGGTCATTCTGGATAGGAGAGGGAGATAGACTGAACAACGAAATCAGACTCTTAGAGCCGTAAATAATGATTATACTTTCATATTTCGGAGAAAATATGGTATAATAGAGAGTAAAAACTTTGAAAGAAAGAAAAAGATGAATTTAAAAGATTACATTGCAACAATTGAAAATTATCCAAAGGAAGGCATCACCTTCCGTGATATCAGTCCTTTGATGGCTGATGGGAATGCTTATAGCTATGCTGTTCGTGAAATCGTTCAGTATGCTACTGACAAGAAAATTGACATGATTGTGGGACCTGAGGCTCGTGGATTTATCGTGGGTTGTCCCGTTGCCTTTGAGTTGGGAATTGGTTTTGCTCCTGTTCGTAAGCCAGGTAAATTGCCACGCGAAGTCATTTCTGCTGACTATGAAAAAGAGTACGGTGTTGATACCTTGACTATGCATGCGGATGCCATCAAGCCAGGTCAACGTGTTCTTATCGTAGATGACCTCTTGGCGACAGGTGGAACTGTTAAGGCAACCATCGAGATGATTGAAAAACTTGGTGGTGTTGTGGCAGGTTGTGCCTTCCTTGTTGAATTGGATGAATTGAACGGTCGTGAAAAAATCGGTGACTACGATTACAAAGTTTTGATGCATTATTAATGAAAAACAGTCCCTAGGGCTGTTTTCTCTACATTAGGATATAAAAATAGACTATAGCTAGTTAGAGAAAAACTATAATTGAAAACTATATCTTCTTGCAGTATAATAAAAGGACTAAGTGTTTGAGATTTAGTTTCATACTCAATGAAAATCAAAGAGCAAACTAGGAAACTAGCCGTAAGCTGCTCAAAGTACAGCTTTGAGGTTGCAGATAGAACTGACGAAGTCAGCTCAAAACACTGTTTTGAGGTTGCAGATAGAACTGACGAAGTCAGTAACATATACGTACGGTAAGGCAACGTTGACGCGGTTTGAAGAGTTTCAAACACATGCAATTATTCCTGAAAGAGTACAGTTAGGAGAGGGTTATGCCGATTCGAATTGATAAAAAATTGCCAGCTGTTGAGATTTTACGGACAGAGAATATCTTTGTCATGGATGATCAACGTGCTGCCCACCAAGATATCCGTCCCTTGAAGATTTTAATCTTAAATCTCATGCCACAAAAAATGGTCACAGAGACTCAATTGTTGCGCCATTTGGCCAATACACCCCTACAACTAGATATTGATTTCCTCTATATGGAGAGCCATCGTTCTAAGACAACTCGTTCAGAACACATGGAGACCTTCTACAAAACTTTTCCAGAAGTCAAGGACGAGTATTTTGATGGGATGATTATCACGGGTGCTCCAGTTGAGCATTTACCATTTGAAGAAGTGGACTATTGGGAGGAATTCAGTCAGGTTATCGAGTGGTCCAAGACACATGTCTATTCGACTCTTCATATCTGTTGGGGGGCTCAGGCTGGGCTTTATCTCCGCTATGGTGTAGAAAAATACCAGATGGACAGTAAGTTATCAGGTATTTATCCTCAGGATACCTTAAAAGAAGGACACCTTCTCTTTAGAGGCTTTGATGATAGCTATGTATCCCCTCATTCACGGCACACAGAGATTTCTAAGGAAGAAGTCTTAAACAAGACCAATCTTGAAATTTTATCAGAAGGATCTCAGGTTGGGGTTTCGATTTTGGCCAGTCGTGATTTACGAGAAATTTATAGTTTTGGGCATTTGGAGTATGATCGTGATACCTTGGCAAATGAATATTTCCGAGATCGTGATGCAGGTTTGGATCCTCATATTCCAGAAAATTACTTTAAGGATGATGATGTCAACCAGACACCTTGTCTTTGTTGGTCTTCATCTGCAGCCCTCTTTTTCAGTAACTGGGTGAACTATGCCGTCTATCAGGAGACGCCTTTTGACTGGAGAAAGATAGAAGATGATGCATCTGCATATGGGTATTTATAAGAGGAATTATGACATATTTAGACGCTTTTAAATCAGGGAACTTGGTTTTACCGAGTGCCCTGCTCTTGCATTTTAAGGAACTCTTTCCTTCCAGCGACGATTTTCTGGTCTGGCAATTTTTCTATTTGCAAAATACGACAGGTTTGGAAGAAATGTCCCCAAGCCAGATTGCTGAAAGGATTGGCAAGGAAATTTCGGATGTCAACCAGGCTATTTCCAACTTGACAGAGAGGGGACTGCTTCAGTACCGTACTATCGAGTTAAATGGCGAAATCGAATTGCTCTTTGATGCCAGTCTAGCCTTGGAACGTTTGGATGACTTGCTTGGAGCTAGTGATTCGAGTTCGGATCAGTTGACACCTCGAAACCAGCTTAAGGATTTGGTAGAGACCTTCCAGCAGGAGTTGGGACGCTTGTTGACACCTTTTGAGATTGAGGATTTGACCAAGACCCTTAAGGAAGATGGAACCAGTACTGATTTGATTAAGGAAGCTCTTCGCGAAGCTGTTTTGAATGGGAAAGCAAACTGGAAGTACATTCAGGCCATTTTAAGAAACTGGCGCTATGAAGGTATTAAAAGTGTGGCTCAAATTGAGGCTAAGCGGGCAGAGAGAGAAGCAAGCAATCCTCAGTTGACACAGATATCTGCAGATTTTCGAAGTGCCATGGATCTCTGGAAGGATTAATCAATGCAAGCAGTCTTGAAATCCGAGTAAGATTTGCAAGCTGTGTATAATTGTGATAAAATAAATAGAAAATAAATTGAAAAAAGAGGTATGTGAAATGTCACGTAAACCATTTATCGCTGGTAACTGGAAAATGAACAAAAATCCAGAAGAAGCTAAAGCATTTGTTGAAGCCGTTGCATCAAAACTTCCTTCATCAGATCTTGTTGAAGCAGGTATCGCTGCTCCAGCTCTTGATTTGACAGCTGTTCTTGCTGCTGCTAAAGGTTCAAACCTTAAAGTTGCTGCTCAAAACTGCTACTTTGAAAATGCAGGTGCTTTCACTGGTGAAACTAGCCCACAAGTTTTGAAAGAAATCGGTACTGACTACGTTGTTATCGGTCACTCAGAACGCCGTGACTACTTCCATGAAACTGACGAAGATATCAACAAAAAAGCTAAAGCAATCTTTGCAAATGGTATGCTTCCAATCATCTGTTGTGGTGAGTCACTTGAAACTTACGAAGCTGGTAAAGCTGCTGAATTCGTAGGTGCTCAAGTATCTGCTGCTTTGGCTGGATTGACTGCTGAACAAGTTGCTGCATCAGTTATCGCTTACGAGCCAATCTGGGCTATCGGTA
Organism: bacterium; assembly: GCA_905221105.1. Taxonomy (GTDB): domain Bacteria; phylum Bacillota; class Bacilli; order Lactobacillales; family Streptococcaceae; genus Streptococcus. The sequence goes on along the minus strand of CAJNBW010000001.1, from coordinate 298,602 downwards.
CTGGTAAATCAGCTTCACAAGATGACGCACAAAAAATGTGTAAAGTTGTTCGTGACGTTGTGGCTGCTGACTTTGGTCAAGAAGTTGCAGACAAAGTTCGTGTTCAATACGGTGGTTCTGTTAAACCTGAAAACGTTGCTTCATACATGGCTTGTCCAGACGTTGACGGTGCCCTTGTAGGTGGTGCGTCACTTGAAGCAGAAAGCTTCTTGGCTTTGCTTGACTTTGTAAAATAATCAGTAGCAAAAGCTAGGTGGAACAGCATTCAGATGTCTGTTCCATTTTTTATAGGAGAGGAAAGATTGAAAACAAAGATTGGAAAAATTGGATTAGCAAGTATCTGCTTACTAGGATTGGCAACTAGCCATGTAGCTGCAAATGAAACTGAAGTAGCAAAAACTTCGCAGGATACAAGGACAGTTTCAAGTAGTTCAGAGCAAAATCAGTCTTCTAATAAAACTCAAACGAGTGCAGGTGTAAAGACCACTGCTTCTGCTCACTGGGAGGGGGATTATTATGTAAAGGCTGATGGTTCCAAAGCAAAGAGTGAGTGGATTTTTGATAACTACTATAAGGCTTGGTTTTATATTAAGTCAGACGGTCGTTATGCTCAAAATGAGTGGCAGGGCAATTACTACTTAAAATCAGGTGGTTATATGGCCAAGAATGAATGGGTTTATGATAACGCCTATAAGAATTGGTTTTACCTGAAGTCTGATGGTTCTTATGCTAACCAGGAATGGCATTCTGTTGGAGGTAAATGGTACTATTTTAAAAAATGGGGCTATTTAGCTAAAAGTCAATGGCAGGGAAGTTATTTCCTAAATGGTCAAGGTGCCATGATGCAAAATGAATGGCTTTATGATCCGGCCTATTCGTCTTACTTCTATCTCAAGTCCGATGGTTCTTATGCAAATCAAGAGTGGCAAAAGGTAGATGGCAAGTGGTACTATTTCAAGAAGTGGGGTTACATGGCTAAAGATGAGTGGCAGGGTAACTACTATTTGACAGGAAGTGGTGCTATGGCGACTGGTGAATTAGTCATGAATGATGCTCGCTATATTTTTTCTGACTCAGGTGAGTTAAAAGAAAAGAAAGACTTGAATGTTGGCTGGGTTCACCGAAATGGCAGACGTTATTTCTTTAACCATCGTGAAGAACAAGTTGGGACTGATCAAGTTAAAAAGGTCATCGATGTCAGTGAGCACAATGGTCGTATCAGTGACTGGAAAAAAGTCATCGACGATAATGGAGTAGATGGAGTGATTGTTCGTTTGGGTTATAGTGGAACTGAGGACAAGGAATTGGCTCATAATATCAAGGAGTTAAACCGTCTTGGAATTCCTTACGGCGTTTACCTTTATACTTATGCTGAAAATGAGACCGATGCTGAGAATGATGCTAATCAAACCATTGAACTCTTGAAAAAATACAAGATGAACTTGTCTTACCCAATCTACTATGATGTGGAAAACTGGGAGTATGTCAATAAGAGCAAGAGAGCTCCAAGTGATACTGGAACTTGGGTAAAGATTATCAATAAGTATATGGCAACAATGAAACAGGCTGGGTATCAAAATGTGAAAGTTTATAGTTATCGTCAACTCTTGCAAACTCGTTTGAATCATCCAGATATTTTGCAACACGTTAACTGGGTAGCAGCCTATACGGATGCGCTTGATTGGAATAATCCTCACTATTCAGGTGAAAAAGGATGGCAATATACTTCATCTGAATACTTAAAAGGAATTCGTGGTCGTGTTGATGTTAGCGTCTGGTATTAAGATGTAAAACTGAGAAAAGAGTGTACAAATTGTATGCTCTTTTCTTTATTTTATCTCTGTTAAGAGAGTTTGAAAGTGACTGGGTTTCATTCTAAAAAATTCTTAAATTATCAGTCTATTGCAACTTTTCTCATGTGAGTCATTTGGCTTGCTATTGGTTTACCTTAGTAGTATACTAAGGTAGTAATCATTAAGAAGTGGTTACAAATAATAATGAATGAGGTAAAATAAAATGGTAGAATTGAAAAAAGAAGCAGTAAAAGACGTAACATCATTAACAAAAGCAACGCCAGTAGCATTGGCAAAAACAAAGGAAGTCTTGAACCAAGCTGTTGCTGATTTGTACGTAGCCCACGTGGCTTTGCACCAAGTACACTGGTACATGCGTGGTCGTGGTTTCCTTGTATGGCATCCAAAAATGGACGAGTACATGGAAGCTCTTGACGGTCAATTGGATGAAATCAGCGAACGTTTGATTACACTTGGAGGTAGCCCATTCTCTACATTGACAGAATTCCTTCAAAACAGTGAAATCGAAGAAGAAGCTGGTGAATACCGCAATGTTGAAGAAAGTTTGGAACGTGTCCTTGCTATCTACCGTTACTTGTCAGAACTTTTCCAAAAAGGTTTGGATGTTACTGATGAAGAAGGTGATGATGTGACAAACGGTATCTTCTCAGACGCTAAAACTGAAACAGATAAAACAATCTGGATGCTTGCAGCAGAACTTGGACAAGCACCTGGTTTGTAAGAAATAAAGCGACATATATAAATCTGTAAGAAATTTCTTACGGATTTTTTTCTATTCTGTAAGCTATTCCAAACCAGTCTTTTTTTGAGTTTTTTGATAAAATAGTACTATCAGTAAAAAGGATGGAAGCATGACTAAGAAAATCGTAGCTATTTGGGCCCAGGATGAAGAGGGTGTGATTGGTAAGGACAATCGCCTGCCTTGGCATTTGCCAGCAGAACTGCAACACTTCAAAGAAACAACTCTGAATCATGCTATCTTGATGGGGCGTGTGACCTTTGATGGAATGGGGCGTCGCTTGCTTCCCAAACGGGAGACCTTGATTTTGACTCGTAACCCAGAAGAAAAGATAGACGGGGTTGCTACTTTTTATGATGTTCAGTCTGTCTTGGACTGGTATCAGGCTCAAGATAAGAATCTTTATATTTTAGGTGGAAAGCAAATTTTTCAAGCTTTTGAACCCTACCTTGACGAAGTGATTGTGACTCACATTCATGCTCGGGTGGAAGGAGATACCTATTTCCCTGAAGAATTTGACTTGTCTCTTTTTGAGACAGTTTCAAGCAAATTCTATAGCAAAGATGAGAAAAATCCTTATGATTTTACCATCCAATACCGCAAGAGAAAGGAAGTCTAATGGAACGTAGTATATTTGGTTTTTTTACAGCCATGCTGTGTTTGGTCTGCTTGCTTGCAGGAGCACAGGCTTTTCGTAAAAAGCGCTATGGACTTTCTGTCCTGCTCTGGTTAAATGCCTTTACCAATTTGGTCAATAGTGTCCATGCTTTTTACATGACCTTATTTTAGATAGAATGATAGTATAGAATAGAACGGAAGGAAATCATGCCTACAACTAGGAATAATGATATGATGGTTTATTGCTCATTTTGTGGCAAAAGCCAAGAAGAAGTACAAAAAATAATCGCAGGGAACAACGCCTTTATCTGTAATGAATGTGTGGAGTTGGCCCAGGAAATCATTCGTGAGGAGCTGGCTGAGGAAGTTTTAGCAGACTTGTCAGAAGTTCCAAAACCAATCGAACTCCTCCATATCTTGAACCACTATGTTATCGGTCAAGATCGTGCCAAACGTGCCTTGGCAGTAGCAGTATACAACCACTACAAACGCATCAATTTCCACGATACGCGTGAAGAGTCAGAAGATGTGGATTTGCAGAAGTCAAACATCTTGATGATTGGCCCAACTGGTTCAGGGAAAACTTTCCTTGCTCAGACCTTGGCTAAGAGCTTAAATGTGCCTTTTGCCATTGCGGATGCGACAGCCCTGACTGAGGCTGGTTATGTGGGTGAGGACGTGGAAAATATCCTCCTCAAACTCTTACAGGCTGCTGACTTTAATATCGAACGTGCAGAGCGTGGCATTATCTACGTGGATGAAATTGACAAGATTGCCAAGAAGAGCGAGAATGTGTCAATAACACGTGACGTTTCTGGTGAAGGGGTGCAACAAGCCCTCCTCAAGATTATTGAGGGAACGGTAGCTAGCGTACCACCTCAAGGTGGACGTAAACATCCACAACAAGAAATGATTCAAGTGGATACTAAAAATATCCTCTTCATCGTGGGTGGTGCCTTTGATGGCATTGAAGAAATTGTCAAACAACGTCTTGGTGAAAAAGTCATCGGATTCGGTCAAAATAACAAGGCGATTGATGAAAATAGCTCATACATGCAAGAAATCATCGCAGAAGATATTCAAAAATTCGGGATTATCCCTGAGTTGATTGGGCGCTTGCCTGTCTTTGCGGCTCTTGAGCAATTGACTGTTGATGACTTGGTTCGCATCTTGAAAGAACCAAGAAATGCCTTGGTTAAACAGTACCAAACCTTGCTTTCTTATGATGATGTCGAGTTGGAATTTGACGACGAAGCCCTTCAAGAAATTGCCAATAAAGCCATCGAACGCAAGACAGGGGCGCGTGGTCTTCGCTCCATCATCGAAGAAACCATGCTAGACGTCATGTTTGAAGTACCGAGTCAGGAAAATGTGAAATTGGTCCGTATCACAAAAGAAGCTGTCGATGGAACGGATAAACCAATCCTAGAAACAGCCTAGAGGTGACTATGGAACTTAATACACACAATGCTGAAATCTTGCTCAGTGCGGCTAATAAATCCCACTATCCGCAGGATGAGCTCCCAGAGATTGCCCTAGCAGGGCGTTCAAATGTTGGTAAGTCTAGCTTCATCAACACCATGCTGAACCGCAAGAATCTAGCGAGAACTTCAGGGAAACCTGGTAAAACCCAGCTCCTCAACTTCTTTAATATCGATGACAAGATGCGGTTTGTGGATGTGCCTGGTTATGGCTATGCCCGTGTTTCCAAAAAGGAACGTGAAAAGTGGGGGCGCATGATTGAGGAGTATCTGACAACTCGAGAAAATCTCCGTGCGGTAGTCAGTCTAGTTGACCTTCGTCATGACCCGTCAGCAGATGATGTGCAGATGTACGAATTTCTCAAGTATTATGAGATTCCGGTTATCATCGTTGCGACCAAGGCGGACAAGATTCCGCGTGGTAAATGGAATAAGCATGAATCAGCAATCAAAAAGAAATTAAATTTTGACCCAAGTGATGACTTCATCCTCTTTTCATCTGTCAGCAAGGCAGGGATGGACCAAGCTTGGGATGCAATCTTAGAAAAATTGTGAGGTAAAGAAAATGGCAAAAACAATTCATACAGATAAAGCTCCAAAGGCTATCGGACCCTATGTTCAAGGAAAAATCGTTGGCAACCTTTTGTTTGCTAGCGGTCAAGTTCCCCTCTCTCCTGAAACTGGGGAAATCGTTGGAGAGACTATCCAAGAACAGACAGAACAAGTCTTGAAAAACATTGGTGCTATTTTGGCAGAAGCAGGAACAGATTTTGACCATGTGGTCAAAACAACTTGCTTCTTGAGCGATATGAACGACTTTGTTCCTTTTAATGAGGTTTACCAAACGGCCTTTAAAGAGGAATTTCCAGCTCGTTCAGCTGTAGAGGTAGCTCGTCTTCCTCGTGATGTAAAAGTCGAAATCGAAGTCATCGCAGAGATTGGATAAGCTAGTTGAAGTTTGGTTCGGCCAAACTTCTTTTGATATAAGGAGAAAAAGATGACAAAGAAACAACTTCACTTGGTGATTGTGACAGGGATGAGTGGTGCAGGGAAAACCGTGGCCATTCAGTCTTTCGAGGATTTAGGCTATTTTACCATTGATAATATGCCACCGGCCCTCTTGCCTAAATTTTTACAGTTGGTTGAAACAAAGGAAGACGACCATAAGTTGGCCTTGGTAGTGGATATGCGTAGCCGTTCTTTCTTCTCGGAGATTCAAACTGTTTTGGACGAGCTGGAAAATAAGGAAGAACTGGACTTTAAAATTCTCTTTTTGGACGCAGCAGATAAGGAATTGGTCGCGCGCTACAAGGAAACCAGACGGAGTCACCCTCTAGCAGCTGACGGACGGATTTTAGATGGAATCAAGCTGGAGCGTGAACTCTTGGCGCCTTTGAAAAATATGAGTCAAAATGTGGTGGATACGACAGAACTCACTCCACGTGAACTGCGTAAAACCATTGCAGAGCAGTTTTCAGACCAAGAGCAAGCCCAGTCTTTCCGTATCGAGGTCATGTCTTTTGGCTTTAAATATGGAATCCCGATTGATGCAGATCTAGTCTTTGATGTGCGCTTTTTACCAAATCCTTACTACCTTCCAGAATTAAGAAACAAAACAGGCGTGGATGAACCAGTTTATGACTATGTCATGAATCATCCTGAGTCAGAAGACTTCTATCAACATTTGTTGGCCTTGATTGAGCCGATTTTGCCAAGTTACCAAAAGGAAGGGAAGTCTGTTTTGACCATTGCCATGGGGTGTACTGGTGGACAACACCGTAGTGTGGCCTTTGCTAAACGCTTGGCGCAGGACTTATCCAAGAATTGGCCTGTCAATGAAGGGCATCGCGACAAAGACCGAAGAAAGGAAACGGTAAACCGTTCATGAGAAAACCAAAGATAACGGTGATTGGTGGAGGAACCGGGATTCCTGTCATTCTAAAAAGTCTGCGGGAAAAAGATGTGGAAATTGCTGCTATCGTAACGGTGGCGGATGATGGTGGTTCGTCAGGTGAACTCCGAAAAAATATGCAACAACTGACACCGCCAGGCGATCTCCGCAATGTCCTTGTGGCCATGTCGGATATGCCTAAGTTTTACGAGAAAGTCTTTCAGTATCGCTTTTCTGAAGATGCTGGAGCCTTTGCTGGCCATCCATTGGGAAATCTCATTATCGCTGGCCTATCAGAAATGCAGGGTTCGACCTATAATGCCATGCAGTTGCTGAGCAAATTTTTTCATACCACTGGGAAGATTTATCCTTCCAGTGATCATCCCTTGACCCTGCATGCAGTCTTTCAGGATGGGACAGAAGTGGCTGGAGAGAGTCATATTGCAGACCATCCGGGCATGATTGACCATGTCTATGTGACCAATACCCTCAATGATGATACACCTCTGGCTAGCCGTCGAGTAGTGCAGACCATTCTTGAAAGTGACATGATTGTCCTCGGACCTGGTTCCCTCTTTACCTCGATTTTGCCCAATATCGTGATTAAAGAAATTGGGCAGGCACTTTTGGAAACCAAGGCAGAAATCGCCTATGTCTGCAATATCATGACCCAACGTGGAGAGACGGAACACTTTACAGATAGCGACCACGTGGAAGTCTTGCATCGCCACCTTGGCCGACCTTTTATCGATACGGTCTTGGTGAATATCGAGAAAGTGCCACAGGAATACATGAATTCCAATCGTTTTGATGAATACTTGGTCCAGGTAGAACATGACTTTGCTGGTCTTTGTAAGCAGGTTCCGCGTGTGATTTCATCCAACTTCCTTCGTCTGGAAAATGGAGGTGCCTTCCACGATGGAGATTTGATTGTGGATGAGTTGATGCGGATTATACAGGTGAGAAAATGAGTTTCACAGTAGCAGTAAAAGAAGAAATCTTAGGTCAACACCATCTGAGCCGGCATGAATTATCTGCCATTATCAAGATGTCTGGCAGCATCGGTCTCTCGACTTCGGGCTTGACCTTGTCAGTTGTGACAGAAAATGCCAAGCTGGCTCGTCACCTCTATGAGTCCTTTCTCCATTTCTACGAAATCAAATCGGAAATCCGCCATCACCAAAGGAGCAATCTTCGCAAGAATCGAGTCTATACCGTTTTCACAGATGAAAAGGTGCAGGACTTATTGGGTGATTTGCACTTGGCCGACTCCTTCTTTGGCTTGGAAACAGGTATTGATGAGGCGATTTTATCAGACGAGGAAGCAGGTCGTGCTTATCTCTGCGGAGCTTTCTTGGCAAATGGAAGTATTCGTGACCCTGAGTCAGGTAAGTACCAGTTGGAAATCAGTTCTGTTTATCTGGATCACGCGCAAGGGATTGCCTCTCTTCTCCAGCAATTTTTACTGGATGCCAAGGTGCTTGAGCGCAAGAAGGGGGCTGTGACCTACCTCCAGCGAGCCGAAGATATCATGGACTTTTTGATTGTCATCGGAGCCATGCAGGCACGTGATGATTTTGAGCGAGTAAAGATTTTGCGAGAAACCCGTAATGATCTCAATCGGGCCAACAATGCTGAGACAGCTAATATCGCTCGGACAGTTTCTGCCAGCATGAAGACCATCAACAATATAAGTAAAATCAAAGATATCATGGGTTTAGAAAATTTGCCAGTGGATTTGCAGGAAGTAGCTCAACTGCGGATTCAACACCCAGATTACTCTATCCAGCAGTTAGCAGATAGCCTCAGCACTCCCCTTACCAAAAGTGGCGTCAACCACAGACTCAGAAAAATAAATAAGATAGCCGATGAACTATAAAACCACGAATCCTATGTGACTCGTGGTTCTTTTTTATAAACTGGTTGAGTGTTTTGGTTGTACTTTTTGCTCAGGATCAATGTAGTTGATGGCATTGTTGACAGCGGTTGGTGCTTCTCCCAGTCCTGTCGCAATCAAATCAATTTTTCCGTCATAGTAGCAGCAGTCACCGATAGCATAGATACCTGCTTGGCTAGATTCCTGTTTGCTGTTGACGATAATCTTGTGGCGGTTGAGGTCCAGCCCCCAGTTTTTAAGGTTACCGACAGAAGATTTGAAACCATAGTTGACAAAGAGGTGGTCTAGGTCAATCGTTTCTGTTTCGTCAGATTTAACTTTTGTGATTTCAAGTTTATCGAGCGTTTTTCCATCTCCAAGGAGTTGGCTAGGGACGAATGGTGTCTTGATGGTCACAGATGATTCCTGTAAGGCTTGGACACTGTGCTCCAAGGCACGGAAATTATCTCTGCGGTGGACAAGCGTAGTTGGTGCGATTTTTTCAAAAGCCAAAGCCCAATCCACAGCTGAGTCTCCCCCACCAAGAATCGTCACTTTCTTACCAGCATATTGCTGAATGTTGGAAACGTGGTAGTGGATATTTTCATAGCCCTCAACCCCTTCAAGTTCCAGCGGACGTGGTTTGAAGGCACCGCCACCCATAGCGATGATAACTGTTTTAGACAGGTGACTTCCTTTAGAAGTGGTAATGGCAAAGCCTTGATCTTGTTTTTTAATCTCAAGAACCGTTTCATTGAGATGAATAGGGGTATCAAAGCCGTTTAGCTGTTCAATCAAGCGGTTAGTCAACTCTTCTCCAGTCAGGTTTGGGAAGCCTGGTACGTCTAGGATTTCCTTTTCAGGGTAGAGAATAGCAGGTTGTCCACCTAGCTGGGGAAGAGAGTCGATGATTTGGACCTTGGCTTGGCGTAGGTGGGCGTAAAAGGCTGCAAAAAGCCCGACAGGACCACCACCTACAATGGTAATATCATATAGTTGAGACATGGTTTCTCCTTTGTTTTTTCTAGTCATACTCTTCGAAAATCAAATTCAAACCACGTCAGCGTCGCCTTACCGTACTCAAGTACAGCCTACGGCTAGCTTCCTAGTTTGCTCTTTGATTTTCATTGAGTATCAGTTTATTTTATCATATTTTTTCTTTAATTTAAAATGAAGTAGGATAGGGAAAAAAATGTCAGAAAAATGGTATAATAGAAAGGAACGTGTTTGGACAGAGAGGAGACAGCAGATGAACTTTCAACAATTATCCAACCTGCAATATTGGACTAGCTTGTTTTCTAGTCCTTGGAGTATTGCCATCAATTTGTTTGATATTTTGATTGTGGCCTATATTTTATATCGTTTTACAAAAGCGATAGCTGGCACCAAGATTATGATTTTGGTGCGGGGGGTCGTGATCTTTGTATTAGCCCAGGTTGTGGCCAATATCCTTGGTTTAACAACGATTTCTTGGTTGATTAATCAAATTATCACCTATGGAGTTATTGCTGCGGTTGTTATCTTCTCTCCAGAGATTCGGACTGGTTTGGAACGTTTGGGAAGGGCGACAGATTTCTTTTCTACTACTCAAATTAGTGCAGAAGAGCAAATGATTCGTGCCTTTGTCAAGTCAGTTGAATACATGAGTCCTCGTAAGATTGGTGCTCTGGTTGCCATTCAACGAGTTCGGACCTTACAAGAATACATCGCGACAGGGATTCCTTTGGATGCCAATATTTCAGCTGAACTCCTTATTAATATCTTTATCCCCAACACTCCCCTACACGATGGTGCTGTGATTATCAGAGAAAATCGAATAGCAGTAACCTCTGCCTATCTGCCTTTGACAGAAAGCACAGGGATTTCCAAGGAATTTGGGACCAGACACCGGGCGGCTATTGGTTTATCAGAAGTGTCGGATGCCTTGACCTTCATCGTCTCAGAGGAAACAGGTGGCATTTCTATTACCTATAACGGTGTTTTCAAGCACGACTTGACGATTGAAGAATTTGAAGCAGAGCTACGAGCAATTCTTTTGCCAGCTGTTGAGGAAAAAGTCAGTTTCAAGGACCGTTTGCTAGGAGGTTGGAAATATGAGAAAAAATAGTCTATATATCATTTCATCTCTCTTTTTTGCTTGTATCTTATTTATCTATGCAACGTCAACCAACTTTCAAAATAATAATACGGTAAGGCAGGTCAAATCGGAAACCTACACCAATACGATAACGAATGTTCCTATCGATATTCACTATGATAATGACCAGTATTTCATTAGTGGATTTGCATCAGAGGTATCTGTTATCTTAACCGGTGCCAATCGTGTGACCTTGGCCAGCGAAATGCAGGAAAGTACTCGTAAGTTTAAGGTGACAGCGGATTTGACAGATGCTAGTGTTGGAACGATTGAAGTTCCCTTGAACATTGAAAATCTTCCTAGTGGATTGACCGCTGTGGCAACGCCTCAAAAGATTACAGTGAAAGTTGGGAAGAAGGTTAAGCGAGATGGGATGATTGTTGTGCCACAAGTTGACCAAAGTCAGATTGATCCGAAACTACAGCTTGATAGTGTAACCGTATCAAACGAACGAGTTTCAGTTACAACTGACCAGGAAACATTAGCTAAGATTGACAAAATTATTGCACTTTTACCAACCAGCGAACGCATAACAGGTAATTACAGTGGTTCGGTACCTTTGCAGGCAATAGACCGCAATGGGGTTGTCTTACCAGTAGTGATCACTCCGTTTGATACGACAATGAAGGTCACTACAAAACCTGTATCACCAAGTTCAAGCACAAGCAGTTCGTCGGAGACGTCTTCGTCAACGAAAGCAACTAGTTCAAAAACGAATTAAAAATAGAAAAAGGATTTTATAAAAATGGGTAAATATTTTGGGACTGATGGAGTCCGTGGAGAAGCTAACGTAGAACTAACGCCAGAATTGGCCTTTAAATTAGGACGTTTTGGAGGCTATGTTCTTAGTCAACATGAAACGGAAGCACCGAAAGTCTTTGTAGGACGTGACACACGTATTTCAGGGGAAATGCTAGAATCTGCCTTGGTAGCAGGTCTCCTTTCAGTTGGGATTCACGTATATAAACTAGGTGTTCTGGCAACACCAGCAGTAGCTTATTTGGTTAAAACAGAGGGAGCAAGTGCAGGTGTCATGATTTCTGCTAGCCACAACCCAGCCCTTGATAATGGAATTAAGTTTTTTGGTGGTGATGGTTTCAAACTAGATGACGAAAAAGAAGCAGAAATTGAAGCCTTGCTAGATGCTGCGGAAGATACTCTTCCTCGTCCAAGTGCAGAAGGTTTGGGAACCTTGGTAGATTATCCAGAAGGCTTGCGTAAGTATGAAGGCTACCTTGTTTCAACTGGAACTCCACTTGAAGGAATGAAAGTTTCCTTGGACACAGCCAATGGTGCAGCGTCTACAAGTGCCCGTCAAATTTTTGCAGATCTTGGTGCTCAATTGACGGTTATCGGGGAAACACCAGACGGTCTTAACATCAACCTTAATGTTGGTTCAACCCACCCAGAAGCCCTTCAAGAAGTGGTCAAAGAAAGTGGCTCAGCTATTGGTTTGGCCTTTGACGGAGACAGTGATCGTTTGATTGCTGTCGATGAGAATGGTGATATCGTTGATGGTGACAAAATCATGTACATCATTGGAAAATACCTTTCTGAAAAAGGACAATTGGCCCAAAATACAATTGTGACGACTGTGATGTCCAACCTTGGTTTCCACAAAGCCTTGGACCGTGAAGGCATTAACAAGGCAGTCACTGCAGTCGGCGACCGCTACGTTGTTGAAGAAATGAGAAAATCAGGCTACAATCTCGGCGGAGAACAGTCTGGTCACGTGATTTTGATGGACTACAATACCACAGGTGACGGTCAATTATCTGCAGTCCAATTGACTAAAATCATGAAGGAAACTGGTAAGAGCTTGTCAGAGTTGGCAGCAGAAGTAACCATCTATCCACAAAAATTAGTCAATATCCGAGTGGAAAATGCCATGAAGGAAAAGGCTATGGAAGTGCCAGCTATCAAGGCAATTATCGATAAGATGGAAGTTGAAATGGCAGGGAATGGCCGTATCCTTGTTCGCCCAAGTGGAACAGAACCCCTTTTGCGTGTCATGGCAGAAGCACCTACAACAGAAGAAGTAGACTACTATGTTGATACCATCGCTGATGTGGTTCGAGCTGAAATCGGGATTGACTAAATCCTAGAAAACTAGATGAAAATAAAAAATTATGGTACAATAGCTTATAATATTGTAGCCGAGGGAGAAAGACATGAATCTTAAACGTGAACAAGAATTTGTTAGTCAGTATCATTTTGATGCGCGTAATTTTGAATGGGAAAATGAAAATGGAGCTCCTGAAACCAAGGTGGATGTGAACTTCCAATTGCTCCAACATGACCAAGAAAATCAAGTGACTTCCTTGATTGTCATCTTGACCTTTATGATTGTATTTGATAAGTTTGTCATTAGTGGAACAATCTCACAGGTAAACCATATCGATGGCCGTATTGTCAATGAACCAAGTGAATTGAGCCAAGAAGAAGTGGAAACCTTGGCTCGTCCATGTTTGAACATGCTTAACCGTTTGACTTACGAAGTAACTGAAATTGCATTAGACTTACCAGGAATCAATTTGGAGTTCTAATATGAAACTAGCTGTTATCACAGATTCTTCTGCCTATCTCAGTGCAGAGACCTTACAAAGAGAAGATTTGTTTGTCTTGGATATTCCTGTCAATATTGATGGTGAGGAGTATGTCGAAGGCATCAATCTGACTGCTGAGGAATTTTATCAAAAAATGGCTCAGGCTTCTGAATTGCCTAAGACCAGTCAACCAAGCATTGCCAAGTTAGATGAAATCTTAACTTCGCTCAAAGAACAAGGCTATACCCATGCCTTAGGGCTTTTCCTATCTTCTGGAATTTCAGGTTTTTACCAAAATATCCAGTATATGGTGGATGACTATGAGGGCTTAACCATTGCCTTCCCAGACACTTTGATTACAAGTGCTCCTCTGGGTATCATGGTTGAAAGCGTCTTTAATTGGCGAGAACAGGGCGATGATTTTGCCATTATTCAGGATAAGCTAGCTATTCAAATTAGTCGTACGTCAGCTTTTATCATGGTAGATGATTTGGATCATTTGGTGAAAGGTGGACGTCTTTCAAATGGGGCTGCGATTTTGGGCAATCTGCTAAGCATTAAGCCAATCCTTTATTTTAACGATCAAGGTGTGATTGAAGTTTACGAAAAAGTTCGTACTGAGAAGAAAGCAACCAAGCGCTTAATTGAAATCATTAAGGAAACAACGGCTTCAGGCCAATATCGGGTCATTGTCATTCACGGGAATGCTCCTGAAAAGGCTGCGGAATTGCGTCAACACTTGCTTGAATCTGGAGTGGGTACGGATATTTCACTTGCTACATTTGGTAGTGTCATTGGGACACACCTAGGCTCAGGAAGTATTGCTCTGGGTTATATTCCAGTGATTTAGTTACCACTTCTAGACTAATTAAGAAGGCTTGTATCTTAGAAATTGAACATGGACTAGCTACCTCTTGAAAAAAGATGCCTGTCTTGCCTTTCGTGGAAAGTCAGCGCCATTTCCTATTTTTCATGGGCAGCTAAGGTCCTTTGAATCTTGATAATTGAACACGCCTGGAACCCTGTGTGAAAAAGATAGTTCTTCCAAGGAGTAGACACTCCTTGATTAGAACTCCTATTTTCACTTTGTGTTCTTACAGGCTTTGTATCTTAGAAATTGAACACGGACTACATGCCTCTTGAAAAAAGATGCCTGTCTTGCCTTTCGTGGAAAGTCAGCGCCATTCCCTATTTTTCATGGGCAGCTAACGTCCTCTGTATCTTAGACAGGAGTAGAGATGAGTATTCGAGTAATTATTGCCGGTTTTAAGGGAAAGATGGGCCAAGCTGCTTGTCAGATGGTCTTGGCTGATCCAGATTTGGACTTGGTAGCAGTTTTGGATCCTTTTGAGTCTGAGTCAGAATGGCAGGGAATTCCTGTTTTTAAGGATAAGGCTGATTTAGCCGGTTTTGAAGCGGATGTCTGGGTAGATTTCACAACCCCAGCTGTTGCCTACGAAAATACACGCTTTGCCCTCGAAAATGGCTTTGCTCCAGTAGTTGGAACAACTGGTTTCACGAGTGAAGAAATTGCAGAGCTAAAAGATTTTTCCCGTGCTCAAGATTTAGGTGGTTTGATTGCCCCTAACTTTGCCCTGGGTGCTGTCTTACTTATGCAATTTGCGACGCAGGCTGCTAAATATTTCCCAAATGTGGAGATTATCGAGCTCCATCATGATAAGAAAAAGGATGCTCCGAGTGGAACAGCTATTAAAACAGCGGAGTTGATGGCGGAAGTTCGTGAATCAATCCAGCAAGGTGCGCCTGACGAGGAAGAATTGATTGCAGGTGCCCGTGGTGCTGACTTTGAAGGCATGCGCATCCACTCAGTTCGTTTGCCAGGCTTGGTAGCTCATCAGGAAGTCATCTTTGGTAATCAGGGAGAAGGATTGACCCTCCGTCATGACTCCTATGATCGCAGCTCCTTCATGACAGGGGTGAATTTGGGAATTAAAGAAGTTGTCAAGCGTCATGAGCTTGTCTATGGATTAGAACACTTATTATGAGATTAACGAAAATGCCTTCTGAATTTCAGAAGGCTTTACCAGTATTAGAAAAAATTAAAGAAGCAGGTTTTGAGGCCTATTTTGTTGGGGGATCTGTTCGAGATGCCCTCCTTAATCGCCCTATCCATGATGTGGATATTGCGACGTCTTCTTATCCAGAAGAGACCAAGCAGATTTTTCCGCGAACGGCTGATATCGGAATCGAGCATGGAACTGTTTTGGTTTTAGATGGGGATGAAGAGTACGAAGTAACCACATTCAGAACAGAAGATGTCTATGTAGACTATCGTAGACCGAGTTCAGTTTCCTTTGTGCGTTCGCTAGAAGAGGACCTTAAGCGTCGTGATTTCACAGTTAATGCCTTTGCCTTAGATGATACAGGAGAAATCATTGACTTGTTTCATGGTTTAGAAGATTTGGAAAAGCAAGTCTTACGAGCAGTTGGAGTGGCTAGTGAGCGTTTCAACGAAGATGCTTTGCGGATTATGCGTGGCTTCCGTTTTCAGGCCAGCCTCGGCTTTGAACTTGAACCAGAAACATTTAAGGCTATGAAGACCTTGACGCCACTTTTGGAGAAAATTTCTGTAGAGCGTACCTTCGTTGAGTTTGATAAACTCTTGCTGGCTCCATTTTGGAGAAGGGGCTTGGCTTCCATGATTGATAGTCAAGCTTATGACTATCTCCCTGATATGGCAGCTAGCCAGAACAAGCTCAATAGACTGTTTGATTTGGAGACTGATTTTACTTTTGAATCCTCTGAACAAGCCTGGGCGGCTCTACTGTGGGCTTTGGAGATTGAAAATGTGCAGCTATTTTTGAAAGCTTGGAAGACCTCACGCCAGTTTGCTAAGCAGGTACAGGATTTGCTGACTATTTTGGCTCTGCGTGAAAAGGGAGAATTGAGCAAGCGCGATTGTTACCGCTTTGACTTGGATTTGCTTTTACAAGCTGAAAATCTTCGTCAGGCTCAAGGAAAAGAAGTGAATCCACAAGCCATCACAGAAACCTACCAGAGTCTGACCATTCATGATAAGAAAGAAATTCAGATCAATGGCGGTATTTTGATTAAGGAATATGGCTATCAGCCAGGGCCTGACTTGGGAGAGATTTTAACAGAGATTGAGTTTGCCATCGTCGATGGAGAATTGGAAAATGACCGTCAAGCCATCCATGCTTATCTGAGGGAGAAAAAATGAGTGATTTTATTGTTGAAAAACTAAGCAAATCCGTCGGTGACAAGACCGTTTTTAAGGATATTTCCTTTATTATCCATGATTTGGATAGAATTGGTCTGATTGGTGTCAATGGGACTGGCAAGACTACCCTTTTGGATGTCCTTTCGGGTGTGTCTGGCTTTGATGGGGATGTCAGTCCCTTTTCAGCTAAGAATGATTACCAGATTGGTTACTTGACCCAAGATCCTGATTTTGATGATAGCAAGACGGTCTTGGATACGGTTCTATCAAGCGACCTTAAGGAAATCCAGCTCATTCGTGAGTATGAGTTGATCATGCTCAACTACAGCGAGGACAAGCAGGTGCGTTTAGAACGAGTCATGGCTGAAATGGACTCTCTCCAAGCTTGGGAAATTGAGAGTCAGGTAAAGACTGTCCTTAGCAAGTTGGGTATTCAGGACTTATCAACTCCAGTTGGAGAATTGTCAGGTGGTCTGAGAAGAAGGGTACAGTTGGCGCAAGTTCTTCTTGGCAACCACGACCTCTTGCTTTTGGATGAGCCGACCAACCATCTAGACATTGCGACCATCGAGTGGCTGACCCTCTTTTTGAAAAATTCTAAGAAAACTGTCCTTTTTATCACCCACGATCGCTATTTCCTAGATGCGCTGTCAACACGGATTTTCGAGTTGGACCGCGCAGGTTTGACAGAGTATCAGGGCAATTATCAGGACTATGTTCGCCTTAAGGCGGAACAGGATGAGCGTGACGCAGCTCTTCTCCACAAAAAAGAGCAACTCTATAAGCAAGAATTAGCCTGGATGCGCAGACAACCGCAGGCGCGTGCGACCAAGCAGCAGGCTCGTATCAATCGTTTCCATGACTTGAAAAAAGAAGTTTCAGGTGGCGTTGCTGAGACAGACTTAACCATGAACTTTGAGACCAGTCGTATTGGGAAAAAAGTCATCGAGTTTCAGGATGTTTCCTTTGCCTATGAAAACAAGCCTATTTTGCAAGATTTTAATCTCTTGGTGCAGGCCAAAGATTGTATTGGAATCGTTGGGGACAACGGTGTTGGAAAATCAACCCTGCTTAACCTGATTGCAGGAAGTCTTGAGCCGACAGCAGGGCAAGTTATGATTGGAGAAACCGTTCGCATCGCCTACTTCTCTCAACAAATTGAAGGTTTGGATGAAAGCAAGCGAGTGATCAATTACCTGCAGGAAGTAGCAGAGGAGGTCAAGACCAGCGGTGGTTCTACGACTTCCATCGCTGAGTTGCTGGAGCAGTTCCTCTTCCCACGTTCGACGCATGGAACCTTGATTGAGAAGTTGTCTGGTGGAGAGAAAAAACGTCTTTACCTTCTAAAACTGCTTTTGGAAAAACCAAATGTTCTTCTCTTGGACGAACCGACAAATGACCTAGATATTGCGACTTTGACAGTTTTGGAGAATTTCTTGCAAGGCTTTGCAGGGCCTGTCTTGACAGTTAGCCATGACCGCTATTTCTTGGATAAGGTAGCGACCAAGATTCTTGCTTTTGAGGATGGTAAGATTCGTCCTTTCTTTGGTCATTACACAGACTATCTTGATGAAAAAGCATTTGAAACAGAGATGGCCAATCAAGTGCAAAAGGCCGAAAAGGAAAAAGTGGTCAAGGTCCGTGAAGAAAAGAAACGCATGACCTACCAAGAAAAGCAGGAGTGGGCAAGCATTGAAAGTGATATTGAAGCCTTGGAAAATCGTATCGCTGCTATTGAAGAGGAGATGCAGGCCAATGGCTCTGACTTTGGTAAGCTAGCTACTCTTCAAAAAGAACTGGATGAGAAGAACGAAGCACTCCTTGAAAAATACGAACGCTATGAATACCTAAGTGAGTTTGATAACTAGAAGAATAGAAAAATCCCGTCTCATGACAGGATTTCTCTATTCTTTTTTGGTTTCTTGATGAAAGATATTTTGCCAAGTTTCGTGGCGTCGCCAGATACTGGTATGGACAATTCCATCCAATTCATAGCAGATGAGTTTGGTTTTCTGACTGATGGAAGTGATCTGAATATCCTTGATAGCAGAATTCAAGTCTTTTACGGATTTATAGGCCTCTTTATCCATTTGCTCTCCATCTTGGCGAATATAGACAAAATCGTCAGCTAAGAGTTCTTCCAGTTGATTTCCTTGGTCAATCAATTGTTCACGCATCAGCAATTTTTTGTAGACATTGTCTAAAATTTCGTCCTCAGGGATGGGTGCTGGTTCGATATGGACATCGGTATCAAAGACTCCAAAACGTTCCTCCAGCATAGACTCGACTTGATCCGCAATTTCGTGACTTTCATAAACTGACAAGTCAGGATTCATCTCTAGTGTGATATCCAGGTAAATATTGCTACCGTACGTGCGACCTCTTTGCGACTTGACCTTGCTGATTTTGGGAATTTCCATAATGGCTTTTTGATAATCCTCAAGCAGACGGTCGTTGAAACCATCTGATAGGCTAAAGGAAGACTCAATGAAGATATCATAGGCAGTTTTCAAGATAAAGAAAGTGATGATGATAGCGACCAGTTTATCCACAATGGGATAATTGAAACTACTTGCTAGGATGGCGATGGTAGTTCCAAGTGAAGTAACAGCATCGGAAAGATTGTCCTTAGCAGCGGCCTTGAGTGCTTTGGAGTTGGATATCTTACTGAGGCGAGTATTGTAGAGATAGACCATGAACATAATCGCTGCAGAAATGATTCCCAGAGTTGCGCCCAGAGGATCAATGACCGTTTCTTCACGGCTGAGGATCTTTTGAATGGTATCCCTCAGCACATCAAAGCCAACATAAAACATAATGATGGAAGTGATTAAGCTTGCCAAATCTTCAATCTTCCAGTGACCAAAACGATGGTCACGGTCTGCAGGTTGGCGCGCCATCCGAATCCCAATCAAGAGGGCCACATTTCCAATGATGTCCGAGACGTTGTTAAAACCATCAGCCACCAAACTGGATGAATGAAGAAGATGCCCAGTAGCCAATTTCGCTGCAGACAAGAGCAGGTAGGTCGAAATACTGATAATGGCCCCACGCTCGGCTAACTTGAGATTTGAAATAGATTGCTTCATTCAACTTCCTTTCTAGTCACATAGCATTCTACCATTATACTGGTTTTCAAGGGAAAATTCAAATAAGGCAGTTTTTACTCTTTGAAAACTTTTCAAAATTTGGTATAATAGTACTACTCAAGGGAGTAGCTGGCAGAAACCTGTGATAGTGTCGTCATTCCGAATTTTATACTGAAAAGTATGCTTTCCGGCCCTATCTTAAACAGCGAGACTTGTTATGATTAACAGGTCTCTTTTTGTTTGTCGTGAAAAGATACGATGAGAAAAAGAGAATCTGTTTAGCACACAATGTCAAGGAGGAGACACATGTCAAAAGAACAAAAACGCCAAGCGTTTTACACTCAAAGTCCTGAAGAGGTCTTGAAGGCTGTGGATGCGACCGAGCAAGGTTTGTCATCAAGCGAGGCAGAAAAACGCCTTGCTGAATTTGGTCACAATGAACTCGAAGAAGGCGAGAAACGATCAATCCTGGTCAAATTCATCGAGCAATTTAAGGATTTGATGATTATCATCCTAGTTGCGGCGGCTATTTTGTCAGTCGTGACTTCTGGTGGGGAAGATATCGCAGATGCTATTATCATTTTAGCCGTGGTTATCATCAATGCTGCCTTTGGTGTTTACCAAGAAGGAAAAGCAGAAGAAGCTATTGAAGCCCTCAAATCTATGTCTAGTCCAGCTGCCCGCGTTCTTCGTGATGGGCATATGGCGGAGATTGACTCTAAAGAATTGGTCCCTGGAGATATCGTTGCCCTTGAAGCTGGTGACGTAGTACCAGCGGATTTACGTTTGCTAGAAGCTAACTCTCTTAAAATCGAAGAAGCTGCTTTGACAGGTGAGTCTGTGCCAGTTGAAAAAGACTTATCAGTCGAGCTTGCTGCAGATGCTGGAATTGGTGACCGTGTCAACATGGCCTTCCAAAACTCAAACGTGACCTATGGTCGTGGAATGGGTGTTGTTGTTAATACAGGTATGTACACTGAAGTTGGTCACATTGCTGGTATGCTTCAAGATGCTGATGAGACTGATACACCCCTCAAACAAAACTTGAACAACCTTTCTAAGGTCTTGACCTATGCTATCTTGGTTATTGCCCTTGTTACTTTTGTCGTTGGTGTTTTCATTCAAGGCAAAAATCCACTCGGTGAGTTGATGACCTCTGTTGCGCTTGCCGTTGCAGCCATTCCAGAAGGACTTCCTGCAATCGTAACTATCGTTCTTGCCCTTGGTACTCAAGTTTTGGCTAAACGAAACTCTATCGTTCGTAAGTTACCAGCAGTTGAAACACTTGGTTCAACAGAAATCATCGCTTCTGATAAGACTGGTACGCTGACTATGAACAAGATGACCGTTGAAAAAGTCTTCTACGATGCAGTTCTACATGACTCAGCTGATGATATTGAATTAGGTCTTGAAATGCCTCTTCTTCGTTCAGTTGTTTTGGCAAATGATACTAAAATCGATGTGGAAGGAAACCTGATCGGAGACCCAACCGAAACAGCATTCATTCAGTATGCCTTGGACAAGGGTTACGATGTCAAAGGTTTCTTAGAGAAATATCCACGTGTGGCTGAGTTGCCATTTGACTCTGATCGTAAGCTCATGTCAACGGTTCACCCATTGCCAGATGGTCGTTTCCTTGTAGCAGTCAAGGGTGCGCCAGACCAACTCTTGAAACGTTGTGTTCTTCGTGATAAGGCTGGGGATATTGCTCCGATTGATGAGAAGGTTACAAACCTCATTCATACAAACAACTCTGAAATGGCTCACCAAGCCTTGCGTATCCTTGCAGGTGCCTATAAGATTATCGATAGTATTCCAGAAAACCTCACTTCTGAAGAGCTTGAAAATGATTTAATCTTCACTGGTTTGATTGGGATGATTGACCCTGAACGTCCTGAAGCTGCTGAAGCTGTTCGTGTAGCCAAGGAAGCGGGAATCCGTCCAATCATGATTACAGGTGACCACCAAGATACAGCAGAAGCTATTGCCAAACGTTTGGGTATCATTGACGCAAATGATACAGAAGGCCACGTTTTAACTGGTGCTGAGCTCAACGAACTGTCAGATGAAGACTTTGAAAAAGTCGTTGGTCAATACTCTGTTTACGCCCGTGTGTCTCCAGAACACAAGGTTCGTATCGTGAAAGCTTGGCAAAAACAAGGTAAGGTTGTTGCAATGACAGGTGATGGTGTTAATGATGCACCAGCTTTGAAAACAGCAGATATCGGTATCGGTATGGGGATTACTGGTACAGAGGTTTCTAAGGGAGCTTCTGACATGATTCTTGCAGATGATAACTTTGCGACTATCATCGTAGCAGTTGAAGAAGGGCGTAAGGTCTTCTCTAATATTCAAAAGACTATCCAGTACCTACTTTCTGCCAATACTGCTGAAGTATTAACTATCTTCCTATCAACCTTGTTTGGTTGGGATGTCTTACAGCCAGTTCATCTTTTGTGGATCAACTTGGTAACTGATACCTTCCCAGCTATCGCTCTAGGTGTTGAGCCTGCTGAGCCAGGTGTTATGACCCACAAACCACGTGGACGCAAGGCAAGCTTCTTCTCAGGTGGTGTTTTGAGTTCTATCATCTATCAAGGTGTACTCCAAGCAGCTATTGTTATGAGTGTTTATGGTCTTGCCCTTCTTTATCCAGTTCACGTGGGTGACAATCATGCCATTCATGCGGATGCCCTTACTATGGCCTTTGCAACCCTTGGTTTGATTCAACTCTTCCATGCCTACAATGTGAAATCTGTCTACCAATCAATCTTGACAGTTGGCCCATTCAAGTCTAAGACCTTTAACTGGTCTATCTTGGTATCCTTCATCCTTCTTATGGCAACAATCGTCGTAGAACCGCTTGAAGGAATCTTCCACGTAACTAAACTAGACTTGTCACAATGGGGAATCGTTATGGGCGGAAGCTTCTCAATGATTATCATTGTCGAAATCGTTAAGTTTATCCAACGCAAACTTGGCTTTGACAAGAATGCGATTTAAAAAGAAAAAGTCATCTTTGGATGGCTTTTTTTAATAACTTTAAAAAGGTTATAAAAAACTTTAAATAGGAGATGTTAAAAGTAAAGTCGCTTACTAAAATATTAGATATAAGAATAGCAAAGAATAACTTGGGAGGAAATCATGGGAAATAAAAAATGTATTTACTCTATCCGTAAATTGAGTTTGGGTGTTGCTTCTGTTGTTGTGGCTTGCGGTTTAAGCTTTTTAGCTGGCCCTGTTTCAAGTGTCTCTGCAGATGAAACTCCTACAACCAGTATTATCTCAGAAACAGAGAAAAGCTCTAGTGAAACTATAGATAAGAACAAGCTTGTTGTAAGTTCGGAAAAAGAAGCTGTTATTTCAGCAGAGCAGCATTTTGATGAAAAACATTTAGATACTCCTAAAGTGACTGAAAAAGAATCTCGTGTTGAATTTTCTTATGTTGATGAATCCACAGGGAAAAAACTTTTTTCAGATGAGCGTACTGGTAAGGTTGGAGAGGATCTTCACTACGATACAAGAAAGAAAATTAGTGAATTCAAAAGGAATGGCTATGTATTGGTTGAAGACGGCTATTTGAAAACAGATGAATCGAAGAAACTGTTTCAAGATGATAAGACTCCGCAAACGTATACTATTAAATTAACTCCAAAACATGAAGTGGTTAGCTTACAAAACAAGACCAATCCTAAGTCAAATGAAGAGGTAGAAGCTGGTGTTGTGGATAGTCCTAAGTGGCCTGCAGATGCTGAAAAAATCAGAACCAGTCAAGAACAACCTTTAGAAAGAACGATTCAAAGAACCATTAAATATAAATATAAAAATAATGGTAAAGAAGCCTTTGCTGAGAAAAAACAAAGTATTTCCTTTGAGCGCTATGCGACTGTTAATCTGGTTACTAAAGAAATTTCTTATTCTAATTGGAAAATAAAACATGAGCATAAAAATAATCAAACAGCCAAGATTAGCTATGTGGATATCAGTGAAAACAAGCTACTGAAGGAAGATACTGTTACTGGGGAGTCTGGTTATCCTATTGAATACAGTACGTTAAAAACGATCAGTGACTACAAACGACAAGGTTATGACCTTGTTTCAAGTGACTATGATCGAGGTTTACAATATTTTGACCAAGATAGTAAAACTGATCAAATATTTAAGGTTTCCTTAACACCTCGCCTAGAATTTATTTATCCTGAAGATACCATTCCAACTGCTCATAAAAAAGTTGATGAGGATGTTCAAGATTCGCCTTTATGGCCTGCTAGCGTTTCTAAAATCGTCAATAAAAAATCTATTGACCGAAACATTGCTTATCGAGATTTTGTGACACATGATAAGGTTGCTGCAGATCGAAATGATCAAGTTGATTTCAAACGCGTTGCCAAGGTTGATTTTGTAAGAGGAGACCTTTATTATCGTGATTGGACGAGTGATCAACCAAATCTACCTAAAGTAGCGACACCACTGGTAAAAGGCTTAGTGGCAGATAAAGAAGCAGTTGCAGAAAAAAGAGTGGCGGTAACAGATCCTGCAATCAAGGAAATTGTCTACTACAAACACCTAGGAAAATGGATAGCCATTTCTCCAACTGCAAATGAGAATCTGGCGTCGATTCAATATCCCAATGACCAAGATGGGAATCCATCTAAGCCAGGTCTTGCCAACAATCCAGGTTTGGGAACAATCCCTTATCTTAAAGGCTATAAGGCTGTGACATCAGCTACTGATTTGGTGTTGAAGGATTCTTCTCATCCAGAATTGGGTTACTTATTACCTGAAGTGCCAGAAGATTTTACAAAAGACACAGTGATTCATTACCTACCTGTGAAAGCTACTGAGCCCGAACCACCAAGAGTTGAGCTACCTAAGACGCCAGAAACTCCAACTCCAGAGGAGCCAAAGAAACCAGAAGTTCCAGCTGTTGATCAACCTAAGGTACCCGAAAAGCCAACGCCTGAGGAACCTAAGCAACCGGAAGTGCCGACTACTGAGCAACCTAAGATGTCAGAAATTCCAGCACCAAAAGATCCTAACCTACCAGAAGTTCCAACTGTAGATAAACCTAAGCTTCCTGAAAAACCAGCGCCTGAGGAACCTAAGCAACCGGAAGCTCCAACAACAAGGAAAAGACAGGAAGCTAGTAAACTACCAGAGACAGCTAGTCATGATTCTATTTTACTAGTAGTCGGATTCTTATCAGCCCTATCTGGCGTCCTATTGTTTAAAGGTAAAAAAGATTAAGAGTAGCAAAGAAAGTCATCTTCGGATGGCTTTTTGCTACAGTTAGGGGAAAGGGCTTGCAGTTATCGTCTTTTGTGCTATAATTGCTATAATATAGTAAAAAGCAAGAGGAGTGTGAGGAAGTGGAAAAGAAAATTGTGAAGGATATTTTGTTTTTATCTCAGGTATCTCAGCCGGCAAGTCAGGATGATCTGTATCTTGCCAGAGATTTGCAGGATACACTCTTAGCAAACCGTGATACCTGTGTTGGTCTGGCTGCCAATATGATTGGAGTGCAGAAGCGCGTGATTATCTTTAATCTTGGCTTGGTTCCTGTGGTTATGTTTAACCCAGTGCTCCTGTCCTTTGAAGGACCTTATGAGACAGAGGAAGGATGTTTGTCCTTGGCTGGGGTTCGACCGACGACCCGCTATGAAACCATAAGGGTTGCTTATCGTGACAGCAAGTGGCAGGAACAGACCATTACCTTGACAGGTTTCCCGGCTCAGATTTGCCAGCATGAACTGGATCACTTGGAAGGACGAATTATTTAGGAGGAAAGCAAATGAAACGGATAATCTTTGAACTTATTTTTATCGCAACGACCTGGTATATCTTTTTACCGCCCCTTAACCTGACCAGCTGGGAATTTCTCTTCTTCCTCTGTGGGCATTTGTTAGTTGTGGCAGTCTTATTTGGCTTTGGCAAGGGAATCAATCTGGTCAAAACGGTTCATGTGCGCCACGGCAAGGCGGAAGCTGCCTTAAATCTTGAGGGTTTCAAAATCAATCGGTTAGGGAAAATCCTTTTAGCTTCTATTGGAGGCATTCTTCTCTTAGCAGCCTTGGTTTCCTTGGTGACTTCTAGCATTTTTCAGGCTAAAAATTATGCCAATGTAGTCACGGTTACGGAAAAAGACTTTACTGAATTTCCTAAGACTGACACCAGTAAGGTTCCAATATTAGATAGAAGTACTGCTGAAAAAATTGGTGACCGCTACTTGGGTTCCCTAACGGATAAGGTGTCGCAGTACGTAGCGGCAGATACCTATACTCAATTGACGATTGATGGGAAACCTTATCGGGTTACGCCACTAGAATACGCAGACCCTATCAAGTGGTTTAATAATCAAGCCAAGGGAATCGGCGAGTATATCAAGGTGGACATGGTAACTGGTAATGCGGACTTGGTGGACTTGAAGACACCAATCAAGTATTCGGACTCGGAGTATTTTAACCGTGATGTCAAACGTCACCTGCGTTTTAAGTACCCGACCAAAATCTTCAAGA
This sequence comes from bacterium, assembly GCA_905221105.1. Lineage (GTDB taxonomy): Bacteria > Bacillota > Bacilli > Lactobacillales > Streptococcaceae > Streptococcus. Next base: position 272,694 of record CAJNBW010000001.1, on the reverse strand, counting down.
CTCCATCTTTCGAGGTGGACGATGAGGGTAATCCTTTCTATGTAGCAACGGTTTACCAAAAGCAATTTGGGCTTGCGGTCCCTCGTCCTGTTTCAGTCATTATCTTGGATGCCACAAATGGAGAAACCAAGGAATACAGCCTATCAGATGTTCCAGAATGGGTGGACAGGGTCTATCCAGCTGAGGAAACTATTGAGCAAATCAACTACAACGGCAAGTACAAGGACGGGTTCTGGAATGCCATGATTTCCAAGAAAAACGTGACCCAGACTACCAAGGGATATAATTATTTGTCTATCGGTAATGACATCTACCTCTACACAGGTGTGACATCGGCTAATGCAGATGAAAGTAATCTTGGCTTCATCCTAGAAAATATGCGAACAGGAGAAATCACTAAGTATAGCTTGGCTTCAGCGACCGAAGAATCAGCCCGTGAATCAGCAGAAGGTGCTGTCCAGGAGAAATCCTACAAGGCAACCTTCCCAATCCTCATCAACCTCAATGACAAGCCTCTCTACATCATGGGCTTGAAGGACAATGCTGGCCTTGTCAAAGAGTATGCTCTGGTAGACGCAGTTGAGTACCAAAATGTTATCGTAGCTACGACAGTGGAAGAGCTACTCAGCAAGTACGCTAATAAAAACGACCTTGAAATTGACAATGCAACAACAGAAAGCATCAAGGGTGTGGTAGCAGACCTCAAATCAGCTGTTATCAAGGGAGATACCGTCTACTTCTTTAAAGTTGATGGCAAGATATACAAGGTCAAGGCTTCTGTATCTGATGAACTTCCTTACCTAGAAAATGGTAAAAACTTTGAAGGTCAAGTAGGTAAAGACAATTATCTCAAGACATTTAAAGTGCAGTAAGAGAAGAGGACGGATAAAAACGCAATTTCAGGAAAAAATGAAGTAAATCTTGCCATGATAAAACGCACTGTATCAAGGTTTTGCATGCAACACCTGATATGATGCGTTTTTCTGATTTTTAAAGCTTTTTCTGGTTTCTTTTCAAATGAATTTCTTGGTAGTAGCTAAAAAATATGCTACACTATCAATATGAAAATTTTAATCCCAACAGCAAAAGAAATGAACACAGATTTGCCTAGTATTGAAGCCGCTCCTTTAAAACCAGAAAGTCAGGCTGTACTTGATGCCTTGGCCCTCTATTCTGCTAGTCAATTGGAGAGTTTTTACAAGGTATCAGCCGATAAGGCGGCGGAAGAATTTCAAAATATCCAAGCTTTAAAAACGCAAACTGCTCAACACTACCCAGCCTTGAAACTTTTTGATGGGCTCATGTACCGCCATATCAAGAGAGATAAGTTGACCGAGGCAGAACAAGTCTATCTTGAAAATCATGTCTTCATTACCTCGGCTTTGTATGGCGTTGTTCCAGCCTTGTCACCTATGGCACCTCACCGTTTGGACTTTTTGATGAAGTTAAAAGTGGCTGGTAAGACTTTGAAGAGCCATTGGAAGGCAGCCTATGATGAAGCTCTGAAGAAGGAAGAAGTGATTTTCTCTCTCTTGTCATCCGAGTTTGAGACTGTATTTTCTAAGGAAATCAGAGAAAAGATGGTAACCTTCAAATTTATGGAGGATAAAGGTGGTCAGCTGAAGATTCACTCAACCATTTCCAAGAAAGCGCGTGGAGCCTTCCTAACAGCTCTGATAGAAAATCAAGTACAAACAGTGGAGGAAGCACGTCGCTTAAGCTTTGTAGGATTTGTCTACAGAGAGGATCTGTCCCAACCACAGGAATTGGTTTTTGTAAAGGAAGTATAGAAGATAGGAGAAAAGAGTCGGGGACAAAAGTCTAACCTTAAATATAAAAAGTGAACAAGCTAGTCTTCTGAGTGTCAGAAAAGTAGTCTTGTTCGCTTTTATTATATTGGTTATTTGATCGCATTGACCAAGTCTTCCGCTTGTTTGTCAAGTGAGTTTAGGACTGATTCTTCCAGAACCAATTTTCCATCTGCCCAGGCAGAGTCATTAACACGTGCGGCAGTAAAGTCTCCAACGACTTGTGTACGGATAAATGGCAAGAGGTCTTTGTAAATAGCGAAGAGTTGATCGTGACCTGCATTGGCTACAGATGATACGGTGACAAACTTGTCTTGAAGGGCAGAAGCGCCACGTGTATCAGACAAGTCAAGGGCACGAGATAGCCAGTCAAGCAAGTTTTTCACTGTACCAGGGATAGAGAAGTTGTAGACTGGAGAGAAGATCCAGATGGCATCCGCAGCCAGAACTGCTTCACGAGCAGCCGCTACAGCTGGGTGAGTTAGAACTTCCAAATCTTGGCTGAAGAGAGGAACAGCTGAATAATCGAGGTAGCTAACTTCCGCTTTGCCAGCAAGTGCTTTCTCAGCTTCAAGGGCCATTTGGTGGTTGAAAGAACCTTGACGTAGTGATCCGACGATAAATAATACTTTTTTAGACATGATGTGTCTCCTTTTTCTTAAATTTCCGAGAAGTCTCTCGTTGTTATAAAATATATTACAACAAAACAAAAGGACTTGCAAGAAATTTGCTCAGAGTTTATTTGAAATTATAAAATCACAGAAACTCTAGTTACTTACGACTGGAATGCATTTGATTTTCGAAGAGTATTCCTATATTCTCTTGTAATATGATGACATAAGTGCTAAAATAAACGAGAAAACTCGAAATAGAAAGCGCAGAACAGCTATTTTCCGGTATCATTTCATAAATCATTAAAGGAACAATAATGGCATTGAAGAATGCATCTAAAAAGGGGTGGAGATTATGTAAGGCAAAGATTAACAAGTGACGAACAAAAGAAATAATAATACACTTGTTAAAGGAGAAAAGATGTTAATAAGAAATTATCGGAAAAATATTGGCCTGATGGCTGGAGTTGAGTTTTTTGCATTTTTAGGGATTACCAGTTTTTGGATTCTCTTTCTCAGTCAAAACGGAATGTCTCTTTGGCAGATTGGACTTCTGGAAAGTATTTTTCATACGACCAGTCTTCTCTGTGAAATTCCATCTGGTATGTTAGCTGACCGCTATTCCTATAAAACCAACCTTTATTTAAGTCGAATAGCAGGGATTGTGTCTTCCATTCTCATGTTGGCTGGGCAGGGAAATTTTTGGATTTATGCACTAGCTATGGCGGTGAGTGCCTTATCTTATAATTTTGATTCAGGAACAAGCGCAGCAATGGTCTATGACTCGGCTGTAGAGGCTGGACTAAAGGAGCGTTACCTATCCATTTCAAGCTTCCTATCAGGAGTGTCAGAAGGAACTCAGTCTTTGGGAACAGTGTTGGCAGGATTTTTCGTTCATGGCCAATTGCACCTGACCTACTATATCATGATTGCGACTTCTATCATAGTTCTTTTCCTGATTTGGATGCTGAAAGAACCAAGTGTCAAAGTAGAAAAAGCTGATAGTGTGACCATGAAACAAATTATTTGGACTGTTAAGGATGAGTTGAAGAGAAATCCCATGCTTTTAAACTGGATGATTTTGTCTCAGATTGTCGGAACACTCATGTGCATGTTTTATTTTTACTATCAAAATCAGTTACCAGATTTAAGTGGTTGGCAAATTTCAGCAGTTATGCTACTTGGTAGTCTCTTAAATATCGTCGCAGTCTATCTAGCGAGTAAGATTGGAAAGAACTATGCTGCCTTGAAGCTTTTCCCTATCCTCGTCCTACTGACTGGAGTCACCTATATGCTGTCCTACTTTGGAACACCTCTAATCTATATTTTGATTTATTTGATTAGTAATGCTCTATATGCTCTTTTTCAGCCAATTTTTGACAATGATTTGCAAGAGTGGCTCCCAAGCGAAGTAAGGGCAACCATGCTGAGTGTCTACTCTATGATGTTTAGCCTTAGTATGATTGTCTTCTTCCCGCTGACAGGCTGGTTGATTGACCATTTAGGCTTTGTGCTAACATTTCTTTATCTAGGCTTCTTTTTAGTCATGATTGGCCTTTTACTACCTATCTTTTTAGGAAAAATGGCTAAAAGAATGGATGATAAAGTGATTTTATAAATTAAAAAAATTTACGAAAACTTGAGTGCCAAGCTCAGGTTTTTTAATAGGTTGATTTTGGAGCTGTTTTTACTTTTCCTGCTCGGTTTTAACTAAGAAAAATCGGTTTACTTTGGAGGGAGAAATAGAATTGGTTGCTTATACTCAATGAAAATCAAAGGGCAAACTAGGAAGCTAGCCGCAGGTTGCTCAAAGCACAGCTTTGAGGTTGCAGATAAAACTGACGTGGTTTGAAGAGGTTTTCGAAGAGTATTCTTGCATTCACTTGTAATAAAGCCCAATAGATGGTAAAATAGACGAGTGAAAAAAAGACAAAACAAAGCAAAAAATAATCTACTGTGGCAGTATGGTCTAGGGATGACGATTTTGTTTGTGGTTATCAGTGCTTCCTTTCTGTATCTAGTGTTTCTGAGTATGAAACCCTATCAAACAGCTAAAAGTGAAGGAGAAAAATTAGCTCAGCAGTATGCAGGATTAGAGCAGGCTGATCAGGTTGACTTATACAATGGCTTGGAATCTTATTACAGCGTTCTTGGTCGTAATAAAAAACAAGAAGCACTTGCTGTCCTGATTGGGAAAGATGACCATAAAATATACGTTTATCAGCTAAATCAAGGTGTTTCACAAGAAAAAGCAGAAGCGGTTTCTAAGGAAAAAGGAGCTGGTGAGATTGACAAGATTACCTTTGGCCGTTATCAAGACAAGCCAATCTGGGAAGTCAAGTCAGGCTCTAATTTTTATCTAGTAGATTTTGAAACAGGAACATTGGTCAATAAGGAGGGCCTATGAAACTATCCAACCGTGTTTTAGAAATGGAAGAAAGTGTGACCTTGGCTGCTGGAGCCCGTGCTAAAGCACTCAAGGCTGAGGGAAGAGATATCCTGTCTCTAACCTTGGGTGAGCCAGATTTCACTACTCCGAAAAATATCCAAGATGCCGCCATTGCATCGATTCGAGATGGGCGTGCTTCTTTTTATACAGTAACCTCAGGTCTGCCAGAGCTTAAGGCGGCGGTCAATAGCTACTTTGAGCGCTTTTACGGTTATTCTGTTGCACCAAATCAAGTGACAGTCGCTGCTGGAGCCAAATATTCTCTCTATACTTTCTTTATGGCTGTGGTCAATCCAGGTGATGAGGTTATCATCCCAACCCCTTACTGGGTCAGCTATGGAGACCAAGTCAAGATGGCAGAAGGTGTGCCAGTCTTTGTTCCTGCTAAGGAAGACAATCATTTTAAGGTTACTGTAGAGCAGTTGGAAGCAGCTCGCACAGACAAAACCAAGGTTTTGGTGCTAAATTCGCCATCCAATCCGACAGGTATGATTTATACCCGTGAGGAACTCTTGGCAATCGGAAACTGGGCTGTAGAAAATGATATTCTCATCCTAGCAGATGATATCTATGGGCGCTTGGTCTATAATGGTCATGAATTCACACCGATTTCTAGCCTATCTGAAGCAATTCGTAAGCAAACAGTTGTCATCAATGGTGTGTCTAAAACCTATGCCATGACCGGTTGGCGGATTGGCTATGCCGTTGGAGAAGCAGACATTATCGCTGCCATGTCTAAGATTGCAGGTCAAACAACCTCTAATCCGTCAGCAGTAGCTCAGTATGCAGCAGTTGAGGCTCTATCAGGAGAGCAATATACTGTGGAAAACATGCGTCAAGCATTTGAAGAACGTCTCAATACCATTTATCCACTCTTGTGTGAAGTCCCTGGTTTTGAAGTTGTCAAACCGCAAGGAGCCTTTTACCTCTTCCCAAATGTCAAAAAGGCAATGGAGATGAAAGGCTACACGGATGTGACAGACTTTACAACTGCTATCCTAGAAGAAGCCGAAGTGGCCTTGGTAACAGGAGCAGGCTTTGGAGCGCCAGAAAATGTGCGCCTCAGCTATGCGACGGACTTAGACACGCTTAAAGAAGCAGTTAGTCGCTTGAAAGCATTTATGGGTAGTGAGAATGATTGATCATTTTGAAATTAAGGTAAAAGATTTACAAATTTCAGAAGGATTTTATAAGAGATTTCTCGCTCCTTTGGGCTATAAATTGGCTTTTAAGACCAGTTCTCTAATCAGTTTTCTTGCCCCAAATAGCCCTCATCCTGGTGGTGATTTTTGGCTGGCTCAGGGGACACAAGATCCTATTCACTTTGCTTTCTTAGCAGAAAATAAGGAAGAGGTTCAAGCTTGTTATGAGGCTGGCTTAGAGGCAGGTGGGCGAGACAATGGGGCTCCTGGCTATCGCAGTGAGCATCCGATTTACTATGCTGCTTTTATGATTGACCCAGATGGGAACAATATAGAAGTGGTTTGCCATAAAGAATAAAAAAGAAAAGGAAAAATAATGACAAAACGTGTAACGATTATTGATGTAAAAGACTATGTTGGTCAGGAAGTGACGATTGGCGCTTGGGTTGCCAACAAATCAGGAAAAGGAAAAATCGCCTTCTTGCAATTGCGCGATGGAACAGCCTTCTTCCAAGGTGTGGCCTTTAAACCAAACTTTGTCGAAAAATTTGGTGAAGAAGTGGGACTTGAGAAGTTTGATGTTATCAAACGCTTGAGCCAAGAAACATCTGTTTATGTGACAGGGATTGTTAAAGAAGACGAACGTTCTAAGTTTGGTTATGAATTGGACATTACAGACATCGAAGTGATCGGTGAATCTCAAGATTACCCAATCACGCCAAAAGAACACGGAACAGACTTCTTGATGGACAACCGTCACTTGTGGCTTCGCTCTCGTAAGCAAGTAGCGGTGATGCAAATCCGTAACGCAATCATCTATGCAACTTATGAGTTCTTTGACAAGAATGGCTTTATGAAGTTTGATAGCCCAATTCTTTCAGGAAACGCAGCAGAAGATTCAACAGAACTCTTTGAAACAGACTACTTCGGAACGCCAGCTTACTTGAGCCAATCAGGTCAGCTTTATCTAGAAGCAGGTGCTATGGCACTTGGTCGTGTCTTTGACTTTGGTCCAGTATTCCGTGCTGAAAAATCAAAAACACGCCGTCACTTGACTGAGTTCTGGATGATGGACGCAGAGTACTCATACTTGACACACGATGAGTCACTTGACTTGCAAGAAGCTTATGTGAAAGCTCTTCTACAAGGTGTTCTTGACCGTGCGCCTCAAGCCTTAGAAACCTTGGAACGTGATACAGAACTCTTGAAACGCTACATTGCAGAGCCATTCAAACGCATCACTTACGATCAAGCCATTGACCTCTTGCAGGAGCATGAAAATGATGAAGATGCTGACTACGAGCATCTTGAGCATGGCGATGACTTTGGTTCACCTCATGAAACATGGATTTCAAACCACTTTGGTGTGCCAACATTTGTCATGAACTACCCAGCAGCCATCAAGGCCTTCTACATGAAACCAGTTCCTGGAAATCCAGAGCGCGTGCTTTGTGCAGACTTGCTTGCTCCAGAAGGCTATGGAGAAATCATCGGTGGATCTATGCGTGAGGAAGACTACGATGCTCTTGTTGCAAAAATGGATGAACTTGGCATGGATCGTACTGAGTATGAATTCTACCTTGACCTTCGTAAATACGGTACTGTACCACACGGAGGATTCGGTATCGGTATCGAGCGTATGGTAACTTTTGCAGCAGGAACAAAACACATTCGTGAAGCCATTCCATTCCCACGTATGTTGCACCGTATCAAACCGTAAAAAGATAAGATGAAAGTAAAAGATCGCTATGGTCTTTTGCTTTTTTAGGTGAAGTTTGCAGAAAATATGTTTAATATATATATATATATTAAAAAACGCTTATTTTACATATAAATAGTGGATTTTCTAATTAAAATAATGTTATAATGTAAGTAGTGGATTATTTACCCATGTTTAGAGTATGGATATTTAACTCTGTGAATCAGATTTAGAAATTGAAAGCTTCAAAATACTAGGGTGTGGTCCAGTAATTTTATATTTAAAAAAAGGAGATAATATGTATTCAAGAATGGACAAGTACCACGGACAAAAAGTCCAGCGCTTTTCAATCCGTAAGTATAGTTTTGGAGCAGCGTCAGTAGCTGTAGCAGCCTATATGATGTTTGGTGGGGCAGCAACTGTTCACGCAGATGTTACACCTTCAATAACTCCAGCAACAAACGAACAAGTAAACCCTAACGCTGGAAATCAAGCAGATTCAAGCAAGCCTGTAGGTTCAACTGACACTTCTACATCAACTGTGGTGGCACCAACAGCTGAGCAACCAGCAGCCCCAGTTGCAGAAACACCAGCGTCTGCAGCAACGCAACCAACAGCACCGACTGAAGCACCAAAAGTTGAAGAAGCTCCAGCACCAGTTACAAAAGCTGATACAAGCAAATTGGAAGCAGCAATTGCTCGTTTAGAAGCAGCTTTAGAAAAAGCTGTATCAACTGAAAAAACAGCTTCAGCAATTGAGTCTGCAAAAGCAGAATTAGCAAATGCAAAAGCTGTAGCTGCAAATGAGGCTGCAACACAAGCAGAAGTAGATAAAGCTACATCAGCAGTAAACGGTAAAGCTTTCGTTATTGAAAGTATGCCAAAAGCAGAAAAGAAGGAAGAAAAACAAAATCAAGACTCACGTAATGGAAAAGTCATTCCTGGACAAGGTGAGAGTGGGTTTAGAGATGGAGCTGCAACAGCTAATCCAATTATTCCTGCTACTGAAGGACCAACAAACAACAATAAATTAGGTTCAGGAAACAACCCAGCTGATGGTGTGTTTGAAAGTGCAAAAAATCAATTTGGAGATATTGATTTTGCTAATGCTACTGATAAGAGTAAAGAAGTTAAAAAACAATGGTCAAGATCTACTGCTTCTCAAGGTGGAACTACTGAAATTTTAGGTAGTTTAACTTATAACTGGAAGGAAAAAGAAATTACTGCAGCAGAAGCTAACAATAATAATGCCTTGAATGGTTGGAAAATTGAAAGTGGAGAAAAAGTAACTGCAGTTAAACCTGAAGCACCAACTAATGTTTCTGCTAATCGTCCAGCAGGTTTTGATCCTAAACCATCGAAAGTATATGATTTAGATGGAAAAGTTACTCAAAGAGACAATGAGACACCAGCTCCAGGAAACCCACTTGGTGTAAATGCTGCTAATCAAAACTATGCAAATGGTGTCAACTACTCAGGTATGGTAGGAACTCATAATTTACCAAAAGGATATTATCTAGAATTAGGAAAACAAGGTACAAAAATTTCGAAAGAGTACGCAGTAAATGGAAATTCTAGAGTGATGCTAAGTACTATCACAGGTGGTGCTTATGGTAATGCAGGAACTGCCGGCACAGGTGAAAAAGTAAAAATTACTGTTAAAGACGACAAAGGAAATGTAATTGCTAGCATCAGAGATGACCGTACGATTGGTGAAAAATTTGAAGAATCACATATTTCTGAACCTACTGGTAGTGGAGGAAATGGTGACGGTTGGACTGAATACCGTGCTATCTATGAAATTCCAAAAGATGTCACAAAAATTAAAGTTGAAATTGAAGCTTTAAACGACGGTACAGCGATTAACAATTCATATTTAAAAGGAACAAATAGTAAGGTAACAGATGGTTACTTCGTTGGTGCTGTTAACTTGGCAGTTGGTACTGGTGTAGAAATGACTACCAATGTTAAAAGTAACAAGAAGGAAGACAAGTTCGGAGAAGATAACCTGTATAAATCAAAACAAAAAGGTGAATTCGAATTTACAGTAAACAGTGTTGGTGGAACTCGTCTATACGGATCTGCAGAAACAGAAATCGAAGTTCCTGAAGGGGTAGAGCTTCCAAATAATATTACCAATCCAACAGGATGGGTTTGGTTTGGAAGTACACCGGTTGCTCCTAAAAATATCCAATGGGATCCAGCAACTAGAAAATTAAGATTAAAATATCAAACTTCTAAATCAAATAATGGAGACGCTCCATATATCGGTGTAGGTTCTAATGGTGGTAAGAATGATGGAGTGCGTACATTTAGAGTACCATTTACGACAGCTGATAATTACAAAGGAACTGCTACATTTAAAGTTAGAACATACTTACCTAATGGTTTGAGAGATGCAGAAGATAATACTGTATTAAATACAGGTGATGTTTCTAATGCTGATGGTAAATATCATCCAGTAGTAAATGGTGTGAGAAACACTGATCAACCAGACTACTACTACAATAAAACGATTTATATTGATACAGTTAAGCCACAAGCCCCAACAGTAGAAGCAGTTCATACAGACAGTGTTACTGGAGAAAAAACTGATAAAAAACAACCAACAGAATTATTAATTTCTGTACCTGCAGAAAAAGATCCTAACTTAACAGATGAAGCTAGAGAAAAACAAGATATTGCAGCTAACGATAAAAATAATGGAACCACTCGTAATGTTAATACGGAAGTAGAGAATATTAAAAAAGCTATTGGTGGCTTAACTTCAATGAAAGTTACTTTACCAAATAGTAAAACACCGATTACATTAACGAAAAAAGAAGACGGTTGGTATAATGGTGAAACAAAAGTAGAAGTACGTGATGGTAAATTAGTTGTACCAGTTCCTGCGGGTACTGATTTAACAGAAGCAAATGAGACAACTAACCCAGATAAACGTATTAAAGTTACAGTATTAGACAAGGCAGGAAATGAATCAAATCCAGCTTATGGAGATGTTATCAATAATGCTCCGACTGTAGAAACTAAGAAAAAAGATATCTATGTTTATAAAACTCCAGCAGATAAAAAGTTAACAGCTGATGAAGTACTTAAAAAATCAGAGGCAACAGCAACTGACTTAGAAGATGATCGTGATGGAGTTGATTCAACTAAACCAACGATTGTTGTAAGTAATGACGGTGGGTTAGATTCAACTAAACCAGGAGATTATACAGTAAGAGTTCAAGCTACAGATAGCGAAGGTAAAAAATCTAATCTTGATACTACAACAGTTCATGTATTAGATTTAATTACAGTAGATCCAACAGTAACTACTGACCCAACAAATCCAAGTACAACATCTCCAGTATCTCCAAAAGATGCTGATACACCAGTTAAACCAGGAGATGAAAACTATGGAAAATATCCAGCAGGAGTATCACGTAATGACTTAGTTAAAGAGGTGACACGTACGGTTAAATTTATTAATGTTAATGATAAAGATAATCAAAACGCTCAACCTATCGACCCAGAAACTGCTCCAGATAGAGTTCAAAAAGTAACTTACAAACGTACAGCAACTGTAAACCCAGAAACAGGTGAAGTAACATACTCTGATTGGACTGTTTATGAAGGAGCTGAAATATCGGATGCTTCAGTAGAAGATGGAAAAGGTCAATTCAATGAAGTTACTTCTCCAGTAATTGAAAACTACTTACAAGTAGATCCTGCTGATAAAACTATCGAAGAAAAAGAAGCTCCAGTACCATCTGCAACAGGTGAAGTTAAAAATGAAGTAGTGAAAGTTCTTTATAAAGAAATTGGTTCATTCAAAGTAACTTATCCAGAAGGTAAAAAACCAAAAGATGCAGAAGAGAAGATTCATTATCCAAATGATCCAAACGATTCAACTAAGATTGGGGACTTTGGTAAAATTACAATTCCGCACGTAGAAGGATTTGTTCCAAGCTACAATGGAAAAGAATTAACACCAGTTGATCCAAAAGATCCATCTAAAGGATACAAAGTTCCAGAAGACTTCAAACCAACTGATAATTTTGGTGAAACACCTATTACTTATGTTGCTGGTGAACAAAAAGCTACAGTTAAATTTGTTTCTGTAGATAAAGATGGAACTGAAACACCATTAGATAATAAATACAATATTACTGATCTTAAAGGTAAAGCTGGAGAAACAATTCCAGAAAATCAAATCCAAGCACGAATTGATGTGTTGAGATCAATGGGTTATGAAGTGAAAGAAAATCCATTTGATAAAGATCCTAAGTTTGATACAACTGCAGATACTGATACAGAAATCAGCCAAAACTTCGTAGTTAAGTTAACTCCAAAAGTTTCAACACCAGGTACTATCTATGTAGTAGACGGAAATAAACCAGAAGTTGATAAAGTAAAAGCTGCTGTTACAACAGATGGAACTGAAAAAAATGTAGATAAAACTAAACTTCCTGATACAACAGGTAAAGCTGGTCAAGAGGTTAAAGTTCCTGTAGAAGTAACTTATGGTACAGGTGATAATACTCGTAAAGAAACTGTAGAGGTTACTGCTAAAGTAGTTAAAGGTAACCCACAAATTATCCCTGTAGATCAAGGACAACCACTTGCAGAAAACAGCATTAACAAAGGTGATTATCCAGAAGGTGCTATATTCGAATACGAAAAAGTTGATGGAAAAGATCCAGTTAACATTTCTGAACCAGGGGATTACCCAGTAAATGTAATCGTTAAAGGCAAAGATGGTAAAGAATTAGTAAAAGTACCAACAACTGTGCGTGTAGTTGGAGCTTATAGACAGTATGTACCTGTTGATACTAAACCTGAAACAATCTTGGCTAAAGAAAATATTGATCCAGAAGACTTCCCAGAAGGAACAACATTTGAGTACAAAGATAAAGATACTAATCCAGTAAATACAAAAACAACAGGAGATAAAGATGTTGTTGTTGTAGCAAAACTGAAAAATGGTGAAACAATTGCAGAAATTCCAGCAAAAGTTACTGTAGTAGGGCCTAAGACTCAATATGTAGTAGCAAATCCTGAGAATAATCAACCAAAACCAGCAGATAGCCTTGTAGATAAAGAGAAATATAGCTTCCCTGATAAGGCTACTTTCGAATACAAAGAGAAAGTAGATACAACAACACCAGGTGAAAAAGATGTTACAGTTCTTGTTAAAACTAAAGTTGAAGAAGAACCTGGCAAGGAAGTAGAAGAAACAATCGTAGAAGTACCTGCGAAAGTTAAAGTGGTACAAGGATACCCACAAATTATCCCTGTTGATCAAGGTCAACCATTACCTGAAAACAGTGTTAATACTGAAGATTATCCAGAAGGCGCTAAATTCGAATACGAAAAAGTTGATGGAAAAGATCCAGTTAACATTTCAGAAGCAGGAGATTATCCAGTAAATGTAATCGTTAGGGACAAAGATGGTAATGAATTAGTTAAAGTACCAACAACAGTACGTGTGGTTGATGCTTATAGACAATATGTACCAGTAGATACAGATCCTAAGAAAGTAATTCCTGCAGAAAATATTGTCCCAACTGACTTCCCAGACGGAACAGAATTTGAGTATAAAACTCCAGTGGATACATCAACACCAGGAGATAAAGAGGTTGTTGTTGTAGCAAAACTTAATGGTGAACCAATTGCAGAAATCCCAGCGAAAGTTACTGTAGTAGGACCTAAGACTCAATATGTAGCTGCAAATCCTGAAAATACTCAACCAAATCCAGCTAAATCAGTAGATCCATCAGTATTCCCTAAAGAAGCAGAATCAAAAGTTGGGTACAAAGAAGAGGTTGACACTAAAACACCAGGAATTAAAGATGTAACAGTAGTTGTTAAAGATAAAGATGGAGATTCAATCGTAGAAGTACCTGCGAAAGTGATCGTGGTTCAAGGTAAAGAGCAAGAAGTTACAGTGAATCCAGATAAAGCTCCAGAAGCAAAAGATAATATCAATCCTAAAGACTTCCCAGAAGGGGCAACATTTACATTCAAAGAACAACCTGATACAACAACACCAGGCAAGAAAAATGTAATTGTAGTTGTTACGGATAAAGGTGGTAATCTATTAGTTGAAGTTCCAGCGGTTGTAAATGTGGTAGAACGTAAAGAAGAGCCACAAACACCAAAAGAAAGTGTTACAGTAACACCAATCGTAGTTGAAGTAGGAACGCCAATCACTAAAGAAGATGTGAAAGGTCATGTTAAATTACCAAAAGATGCTGAAATTATCGAAGTTGTGGAAATCCCAACAACTGAAACACCAGGAGTGAGACCAAGTGCTAAAGTGAGGGTGAAACTACCAACAGGAGAAATCGTAGTGGTAGAAGTCCCAGTAACGGTAATTCCTAAACGCATTCCAGAAACTAATCCATACAATGGAGATGGATATAACGGTGGTGGAAATGGTGGTAGCAACTACCGACCAACACCACAACCTGCTGGACCAACTACTCCTGAGCAACCTGCAACTCCTGCAGAACCAGGACAACCAGCAACACCAAATCAAACTCAACCTGCAGCACCGGCTCAAGCAGATGCATCAGTAGCAACTGACACAGCTGCTAAACCAGAAACACCTAAATTTGTTGATGGTCAAAAAGAATTGCCTAACACAGGTACAGAAGCTAACGCTAGCCTCGCAGCGCTTGGACTTCTTGGAGCCCTAAGTGGATTTGGACTTCTTGCTCGCAAGAAAAAAGAAGACTAAAAACTCATAGTTTTTGAGAAGATGATTCGTCATCTTCTTTTTTTATTTCGGTGTTTTTACTTGCGTAAAAAATTTTTTTCTAGTATAATAGTTTATTGTGAGCGAACCTCACTTACCCCTTGCAAAGTCTTGGGGTCATTAGACCAAAAGGAGGAACATATCAATGGCTAAATACGAAATTCTTTATATCATTCGTCCAAACATTGAAGAAGAAGCTAAAAACGCTTTGGTAGCACGTTTTGACTCTATTTTGACTGACAACGGTGCAACTGTTGTTGAATCAAAATCTTGGGAAAAACGTCGTCTTGCATACGAAATCAAAGATTTCCGTGAAGGACTTTACCACATCGTTAACGTTGAAGCAAACGACGATGCAGCTCTTAAAGAGTTTGACCGTCTTTCAAAAATCAACGCTGACATTCTTCGTCACATGATCGTCAAAACTGACGCGTAAGAAGGTAAACTATGATTAACAATGTTGTACTTGTAGGGCGTATGACACGTGACGCTGAGTTGCGTTATACCCCATCAAATGTAGCAGTTGCGACTTTTACTCTTGCAGTAAACCGTACATTTAAGAGTCAAAATGGCGAACGTGAGGCTGATTTTATCAATGTCGTTATGTGGCGCCAACAGGCTGAAAACCTTGCTAACTGGGCTAAAAAAGGCTCACTTATCGGGGTGACAGGTCGTATCCAGACTCGTAGTTACGATAACCAGCAAGGACAACGTGTCTACGTGACAGAGGTCGTGGCTGAGAATTTCCAAATGTTGGAAAGCCGTAGTGTGCGTGAGGGTCACACAGGTGGAGCTTACTCTGCACCAACTGCAAACTATTCAGCACCTACAAATTCAGTACCAGACTTTTCACGTGATGAAAATCCATTTGGAGCAACAAATCCGTTGGATATTTCAGATGATGATTTACCATTCTAATGGACAACTAAAATTATAAAGGAGAAAAAACATGGCTCAACAACGTCGTGGCGGATTCAAACGCCGTAAAAAAGTTGATTACATCGCAGCAAACAAAATTGAATATGTTGATTACAAAGATACTGAGCTTCTTAGCCGTTTCGTTTCAGAACGTGGGAAAATCCTTCCTCGTCGTGTAACAGGAACTTCAGCTAAAAACCAACGTAAAGTAACAACAGCTATCAAACGCGCTCGCGTAATGGCTTTGATGCCTTTCGTAAACGAAGATTAAAGAAAAGACCCCGACGGGTCTTTTTTTCACGAGCTTTGAAATGAGAGAGCGAGTTGGGTCCGGGGGACCTCTTTTTCCTGAACTCGGAAACAAGAAAGCGTTTAAGACCCGAGTGGGTCTTTTTTCACGAGATAGTTTTTTCTGACCTTGGCGTGCTATAATGGTAATAGAAAGAGTAAAGGTGGGTAAGTTAAAGATGAATTGTACGATTAGAAATATGATTAAGTCTGATATTGAATCCTTATTTCATGGCTTTATGAATCAGGGTTGGCCTGGTAGAGAGGAAATTTTGGCTAGATATTTTCTGGAACAGGAAAACGGGGAGAGAGAAGTCTTAGTTGCAGAAATTGATGGTGCTGTAGCGGGCTACGTTACCATTTTGCCCTCTGCTAAACATGGTCCTTTTGCAGAAGTCTATCCAGAATTATCAGATTTTAATGTGTTTGAGCCTTTTCGAAATCAAGGGATTGGGAATCAACTGCTAGAAGAAGCAGAAAAACGAGTCAAGTTTGTTTCGAGTAAGGTCACTCTTGGTGTAGGTTTGCACTTAGGCTATGGCCCTGCCCAGAGATTGTATATCAAACGAGGCTATATTCCAGATGGGACAGGTGTCTGGTATCGAAATCAACCCTTGGAAATGAATACAACTTGCCAAAATAATGATGATTTGGTTCTATATCTTGTAAAGGAATTCGGATAAGAGACAAGGATTTTATTGGGGATGTGGGATTTTCCTACTTTATGGTATAATGGAAAGAGTTAGATTGAAAGAGGTAATGAGATGGATGCGAAATTAAGATACAAGGCAAAGAAGATCAAGATTGTCTTTTTTGATATTGATGATACATTGCGGAATTCAAAGACAGGTTTTATTCCGTCTTCAATCCCAACTGTTTTTAAGCAATTACGTGAGAAAGGAATTTTGACAGGTATTGCTTCTGGACGAGGGATTTTTGGTGTCGTACCAGAGATTCGTGAACTCAAGCCTGACTTTTTTGTGACCTTGAATGGGGCCTACATCGAAGATAAAAAAGGCCAGGTCATTTATCAACATCAGATTGAGAAGTCAGATGTTGAGGAGTATATCTCTTGGGCTAAGGAAGAAGGAATTGAGTATGGATTGGTTGGTAGTCATGATGCCAAGTTGTCGACTCGCACCGATATGATTAGTAAGGCTATCAATCCAATTTACCCCGATTTGGATGTGGATCCAGATTTCCATGAAAAAGAAGATATCTATCAGATGTGGACTTTTGAAGATAAGGGGGATGATTTGCGCTTGCCTGACAGTCTCTCAGACAAGCTTCGCATGGTTCGTTGGCATGAGCATTCGTCTGATATTGTGCCGATTTCAGGTTCCAAAGCGACGGGTGTGGAAAAGGTTGTGGAACACCTAGGTTTGAAACCAGAGAACGTCATGGTTTTTGGAGATGGGCTCAACGACTTGGAACTCTTTGATTACGCTGGAATCAGCGTTGCAATGGGAAATTCTCATGAAAAAATCAAAGAAAAAGCAGATTATATAACGAAAACACTAGAAGAAGATGGCATTTTTGATGCCTTAGAAGGATTTGGTATGGTAGAAAAAGAATTGCATTTCCCACAAGTAGACATTGAAACAGTTGAAGGTCCTCTTGCGATCATTAAGACCAATCACGGAGACTTGCGTATCAAGCTCTTCCCTGAACATGCTCCAAAAACAGTGGCTAACTTTGTTGCTCTTTCAAAAGATGGCTACTATGATGGAGTCATTTTCCACCGTATTATCAAGGACTTTATGATCCAAGGTGGAGACCCAACTGGAACTGGTATGGGGGGCGAGTCAATCTATGGCGAATCTTTTGAGGATGAATTCTCAGAAGAACTTTACAATATCCGTGGTGCCCTTTCAATGGCCAATGCTGGTCCAAATACCAATGGCAGCCAATTCTTTATCGTACAAAATCAACACCTGCCTTATTCTAAGAAAGAAATTGCGCGTGGTGGTTGGCCAGAACCGATTGCGGAAATCTATGCTAACCAAGGTGGGACACCTCACCTAGACCGTCGTCACACGGTTTTTGGTCAGCTAGCTGATGAAGCATCTTACGCTGTTTTGGATGAAATTGCTGCTGTTGAGACAGGGGCTATGGACAAGCCAGTTGAAGATGTTGTGATTGAAACAATTGAAATCGAGGACTAAGATGAAAATCGGTGATAAGCTAAAGGGGCGTATTACAGGGATTCAGCCCTATGGTGCCTTTGTTGAGTTGGAGACGGGTGATACGGGGCTAATTCACATTTCAGAGATTCGGACAGGATTTATTGAAAATATTCATGAAGCCTTGAAAGTCGATGAAGAGGTTCAAGTTCAGGTAGTTGATTTAGATGAATTTACAGGGAAAGCCAGTCTTTCGATCCGCACTTTGGAGGAAGAAAAGCACCAGTTTCCTAGACGGAGACGCTTTTCAAGCGACCGCTTTAACTACGGCTTTGCGCCTCTCAAAAGAATGATGCCAATTTGGACCAAGGAAGCCCTTCAACATTTGAAGAAGCAGAAGAATTAGTTAGAAATCTATATTCTTTGTAATGTTAATATAAATTTGCTATAATAGGACCATGGAAGAAGAACAATTATTAAAATCAGGAGAGCGCATTAACCAGCTCTTTTCGACAGATATTAAAATCATTCAAAATAGAGAGGTTTTTAGCTATTCGGTGGATAGTGTTCTCTTGTCACGCTTTCCACGTTTTCCTAAGAAGGGCTTAATTGTGGATTTCTGTGCTGGGAATGGAGCAGTGGGGCTTTTTGCCAGCACTCGTACTCAAGCACAGATTTTGGCTGTTGAGATTCAGGAGCGTTTGGCGGATATGGCTGAACGCTCTGTCCGTTTGAATGGATTAGAGGAGCAAATGCAGGTCATCTGTGATGATTTGAAAAATATGCCTGCTCACATTCAGGGAAGTAAGGTAGATATGATTTTGTGTAATCCGCCTTATTTCAAGGTGGATCCGCATTCCAACCTGAATGAGAGCGAACATTACCTCTTGGCGCGCCATGAAATTACGACTAATTTGGAAGAAATCTGTCGCAGTGCTCAAAGTATTCTCAAGTCCAATGGGCGTTTGGCCATGGTTCATAGACCTGATCGCCTCTTGGATATCTTGGATATGTTGCAACGGCATAATCTAGCTCCTAAGCGCCTGCAGTTTGTTTATCCAAAACGGGAAAAGGAAGCCAATATGCTCTTGATTGAAGCTATCAAGGATGGCTCGACAAGTGGTTTTAAGGTTTTACCACCTCTCATTGTTCACAATGATGATGGCTCTTATACTCCTGAACTCGAAGAGATTTATTATGGATCATAAGGCTTATATGTATGTGCTGGAGTGCCGTGATGGTTCCTATTATACCGGTTATACGACTGATGTGAGAAGACGCCTCGCTGTCCACAATAGTGGGAAGGGAGCCAAATATACACGAGCACGCTTGCCAGTCAAACTCATCTATGCTCAAGGTTTTGCTAGTAAGGAAGAAGCCATGTCGGCAGAAGCCCTGCTTAAGCGTAAGAAGAGGCCACAGAAGGAGCAATTTTTATCTGAAAATCAAGATAGAAATTTACTCATACTCAATGAAAATCAAAGAGAAAACTAGGAAGCTAGCCGTAGGTAGTACTTGAGTACGGCAAGGCGAAGCTGACGTGGTTTAAATTTGATTTTCGAAGAGTATCAGTTATTTTGAAGAGTAGTGAGGAGCCCTTTGACTCCTCTTACTTTTGTCAAAAAGCGAAAAAAATGCTACAATAAAGAGAATAAACAAAATGAGGTATTATCATGTCTAAGATTCTAGTATTTGGTCACCAAAATCCAGACTCAGATGCCATCGGGTCATCTGTAGCCTTTGCCTACCTTGCAAAAGAAGCATACGGTTTGGATACGGAAGCTGTTGCCCTTGGAACTCCAAATGAAGAAACAGCCTTTGTCTTGAACTATTTTGGTGTTGAAGCACCGCGCGTCATCACTTCTGCCAAAGCAGAAGGAGCAGAGCAAGTTGTCTTGACTGACCACAATGAATTCCAACAATCTGTATCAGATATTGCTGAAGTAGAAGTTTATGGTGTTGTAGACCACCACCGTGTAGCTAACTTTGAAACTGCAAGCCCACTTTACATGCGTTTGGAGCCAGTTGGGTCAGCTTCTTCAATCGTTTACCGTATGTTCAAAGAACATGGTGTAGCTGTTCCTAAAGAAATCGCTGGTTTGATGCTTTCAGGTTTGATCTCAGATACTCTTCTTTTGAAATCACCAACAACACACCCAACAGATAAAGTCATTGCTCCAGAATTGGCTGAATTGGCTGGTGTCAACTTGGAAGAATATGGTTTGGCTATGTTGAAAGCTGGTACAAACTTGGCCAGCAAATCTGCTGAAGAATTGATTGACATCGATGCTAAAACTTTTGAATTGAACGGAAACAATGTCCGTGTTGCTCAAGTAAACACAGTTGACATCGCTGAAGTTTTGGAACGCCAAGCAGAAATCGAAGCTGCAATGCAAGCTGCTAATACAGCAAACGGCTACTCTGATTTTGTCTTGATGATTACAGATATCGTCAACTCAAACTCAGAAATCCTAGCACTTGGTGCTAACATGGATAAGGTAGAAGCTGCTTTTAACTTCAAACTTGAAAACAACCACGCTTTCCTTGCTGGTGCCGTTTCACGTAAGAAACAAGTTGTTCCTCAATTGACTGAAAGCTTTAACGCTTAAGATTTTAGTTTTTAGTTCAAAATAGGAAAGTCTAGTTTGACTTATATCGAAAGGAGTTTCGGCTCCTTTTTTTCTAGGAGTGAAGCATGTTAGAAAATGGCGATTTGATTTTTGTGAGAGATGAGTCGGATATGGGACAGGCCATCCAGACTTCCACAGGCAACTATAGCCATGTCGCCATCTATTTGGATGGGATGATTTACCATGCTGTTGGACAGGCGGGTGTTGTCTGTCAAGAACCAGCAGACTTCTTTGAACCCAATCACTTGTACGACCTCTATGTCTACCCAGAAATAGATATCCAGTCGGTGAAGGAAAGAGCTTGTAAGCATCTTGGAGCTCCCTATAATGCTTCTTTCTATCCAGATGGTGCTGGTTTTTACTGTTCCCAGTATATAGCAGAAATCCTACCGATTTTTGAAACTATTCCTATGAAATTTGGAGATGGGGAGCAGGAGATTAGTGGTTTTTGGAGGGAGTATTATAGAGAACTAGGTTTGCCTGTTCCTCTAAATCAAGCTGGGACTAATCCTAGTCAGTTGGCAGCATCGCGTCTGTTAGAATGTAAAGAAAGGAATCTTCATGATTCAGATTTTTAATCCCTCTCGTTTGACGAGACAGCCATTTTTTGGAGAATTGATCCGCTATCTGGACCAGCATGATGATGTGATTCTACGAGAAATCAAGGCTCAATCTCCAGATGTAGCAGTTGATAAACTCATGGAAGAGTATATCAAGGCTGGCTTGATTCTACGAGAAAATAAGCGTTATTATCTCAATCTTCCTTTGATGGAATCACTTGATAGTCTCGAACTGGATCAAGAGATTTTTGTCAGAGAAGCTAGTCCAGTCTATCAAGCCTTGTCGGAGCAGAGTTTTGAGACGGAATTGAGAAATCAGACCAATGCCGCTATTTTAGTTGAAAAGACGGATTTTGCGCGAACAAAAATGACCCTGTCTAATTATTTCTACAAGGTCAAAAATCAGTATCCTTTGACAGAAAAACAGCAGGAACTTTATGCCATTTTGGGAGATGTTAATCCTGAGTATGCTCTCAAATATATGACTACTTTTTTGTTAAAATTTCTCAAAAAAGGTCAGCTCATGCAGAAACGTCGTGATATCTTTGTGGACAGTTTAGTCGTTCTAGGCTATATTGTCCAAAATGAAGATGGAAAGTATGAGTTGGCAGTCGAATTTGACAAGGAAAGATTAACTTTCTACTTAGCGTGAATTTTGTTTCTGAGCACATTGTTTGACTTTCCTTAGTCTTCGGTATAAACTATATGTAACCGGTAACACATATCGGAATAAAACCAAAGGAGACAATCATATGTCACTTGAAAACAAATTGGAACAAGCAACAGGCGCTATCAAAGAAGGATTTGGTAAAGTTACTGGGGATAGCAAAACTGAAGCAGAAGGCGCTGTAGAAAAGACAGTTGCTAAGGCAAAAGAAGTAGTTGAAGATGCTAAAGGCGCTGTAGAAGGTGCCGTTGAAGGTTTGAAAAACGCTTTTAAATAAGGATAGAAAAAATCAAGGGTTTCATTTCCCTTGATTTTTTACTATCTTATAAATAATTTTCTGCGACGGTAGCATCTCCTGGATAGGCTTCTTTCTTTCCTTGCACGATTTGGTAGCAATCGGCTCCCTTACCAGCAATAATGACAGCATCTAATTCTTGACTTGTAATAGCCATCGCTGCCTTGATAGCTTCTTGGCGATCCGCAATCTTTTCAACAGGATGATTGATGTAGCTACTAATTTCATCCGCAATGACCATTGGATCTTCATAGTTGGGGTCATCGGCAGTCAGAAAGACTTGAATCTCAGGGTGTTGATTAAGGAGGAGGCCAAAGTCCTTACGACGGCTTTCTCCCTTGTTTCCTGTCGAACCAAGAACCAGTGCAATTTTTCCAGTTTGATGAGTTTCTACGACATTTATTAGTTTTTTCAGACTGTCCCCATTGTGGGCATAGTCAATGAAAACCTTGGCTCCATTTTTCTGAGTGAGGACTTCCATACGACCAGGAACACGGGTTGCTGCGATTCCTTTTTTGATGTCTTCAAGACTTGCTCCGAGACGAAAACAAGCAAGTCCAGCAGCGACTGCATTTTCTTGGTTGAAGTGGCCAATCAGTTGGATATCATAATCACCCGCGAGTTTACCAGTAGCTGAAAAGCTAAAGGCTTTAGAATTCTCGATTTGGTTACTTGACTGACTACCATAGAAATCATGGTCTTGATCTTCCACCTGTTCTTTCAAGACTGAGAAGTGGTCCATGTCACTGTTGATGATGACTGCTCGGCTGTTTTCCATCAAGAGACGTTTGTGGTAGAAGTAGTCTTCAAAGCTAGGGTGTTCAATAGGGCCAATATGGTCTGGGCTGATATTGAGGAAAACTCCCACATCAAAGGTTAGACCATAGACACGTTTGACTAGATAGGCTTGACTGGATACTTCCATGATGAGGTGGGTGCGGTCATTTTGCACAGCTTGATTCATCATGTCAAAGAGGTCAATACTCTCAGGAGTTGTCAATGCTGACTTAAAGAAAGTTTTACCATCTAGAGTTGTATTCATGGTCGACAACATAGCAGCTCGATGCCCTTGAGACAAAATGTTATAGGCAAAATAGGCTGCTGTTGTCTTACCCTTGGTTCCAGTAAAGGCCAGGAGTTTAAGTTTTTCCTGTGGATTGCCATAAAACTCCATAGCAATCAAACTCATGGTTTTCTTTATATCACTGACGATAATGGCAGGAATACCAACCTCATAGTCCTTTTCAGCCACATACCAACCGAGTCCTTGAGAGATGGCTGAAAGCAGAAATTCCTTCTTAAAGGCAGCGCCCTTGACGAAAAAGAGGCTCTTCTCTTTGGCCTTGCGGCTGTCATAGCAGATGGTGTCAAAGACGACATCGCTATAGTTGTAGTGGTAGTGCCCTTGGTCGATAATCTCGCGGAAGAGACCATCTTTCTTTAATATATCTAATACGGTTTCAATCTTTATCATACTTTCTATTGTAAACCGAAAGTCGCAAATTTACAAGTAACAAGGAAAAGTTTATAATGGAAGATAAGGAGTTTTTCCTAGTTATCAAAATTGAATGAGGAATCTATGTCGCACGAAAACAATCACCAGCAGGCCCAGATGTTACGGGGGACTGCTTGGCTAACGGCTAGTAACTTTATCAGTCGCCTGCTTGGGGCCATCTATATTATCCCTTGGTACATCTGGATGGGGTCTTATGCGGCTACAGCAAATGGTCTCTTTACCATGGGCTACAATATCTATGCCTGGTTCTTGCTGATTTCAACAGCGGGTATTCCAGTTGCGGTGGCCAAGCAAGTGGCCAAGTACAATACCATGAGAGAAGAAGAGCACAGCTTTGCCCTGATTCGGAGCTTTTTAGGCTTTATGACAGGACTAGGTCTGGTCTTTGCATTAGTCTTGTATGTCTTTGCTCCTTGGCTAGCAGACTTATCGGGTGTGGGGAAAGACTTGATCCCAATCATGCAGAGCTTGGCTTGGGCGGTCTTGATTTTCCCATCTATGAGTGTTATCCGAGGTTTCTTCCAAGGGATGAATAACCTGAAACCTTATGCTATGAGCCAAATCGCTGAACAGGTCATTCGTGTAATCTGGATGCTCTTGGCTACCTTTATGATTATGAAAATGGGCTCAGGAGATTATCTAGCAGCGGTTACCCAATCCACCTTTGCTGCCTTTGTCGGCATGGTAGCCAGTTTTGCAGTTTTGATCTATTTCCTTGCCAAAGAAGGATTACTTAAAAGAGTCCTTGAAACAGGAGATAAGATTAATAGTAAGCGTCTTTTGATCGATACCATTAAGGAAGCCATTCCTTTTATACTAACAGGTTCTGCTATCCAGCTCTTCCAGATTCTGGACCAGATGACCTTTATCAATAGTATGAGCTGGTTTACCAACTATAGTAATGAAGACTTGGTTGTCATGTTTTCTTATTTCTCAGCCAATCCTAATAAAATCACTATGATTTTGATTTCTGTTGGGGTTTCGATTGGGAGTGTAGGGTTACCACTTTT
The DNA here is from genome assembly GCA_905221105.1 of bacterium. GTDB lineage: Bacteria > Bacillota > Bacilli > Lactobacillales > Streptococcaceae > Streptococcus. The sequence continues at coordinate 248,236 of CAJNBW010000001.1, read as the reverse complement.
GACTGAAAACTATGTCAAGGGAGACTTGAAGGCAGCTTCTCGACTCGTTCAGGACAGCATTACCATGCTTTTCCTATTCTTGCTACCAGCAACGGTTGGGGTGGTCATGGTAGGAGAACCTCTTTATACAGTCTTCTATGGCAAGCCAGATAGTTTGGCTATGGGCTTGTTTGTCTTTGCAGTTTTGCAGTCTACTATTTTAGGCTTGTACATGGTCTTGTCTCCCATGCTTCAAGCCATGTTCCGCAACCGCAAGGCAGTTCTCTATTTTATCTATGGTTCCATTGCCAAGCTGGTCTTGCAACTTCCAACCATTGCTCTCTTTCACAGTTACGGACCTTTGATTTCCACAACCATTGGCCTCATTATTCCTAATGTTTTGATGTATCGGGATATTTGTAAGGTAACTGGTGTCAAGCGCAAGGTGATTTTGAAACGAACCATTTTAATCAGTTTGTTAACTCTTTTCATGTTTCTAGTAGTTGGGACATTGCAGTGGATTTTAGGATTTGTCTTCCAACCAAGTGGACGTTTGTGGAGTTTCCTATATGTAGCCCTTGTCGGTGCCATGGGTGGGGGTGTTTATGGAATCATGAGTCTCCGTACCCGTTTGTTGGATAAGGTAATTGGAAAAGCCCAAGCAGATCGCCTGCGAGCAAAATTAAAAATTTCTTAAAAAATAATTTATAAATAAAATGAATAAGTTGAGTTTTTTAAAAACCAAAACACTCTCTTATTCATTTTTTATTGTTAGAATTGGATATGAAATGTAAAATAGAGAATAAATAACGAAAGTAATTGAATTTTATGTCAAAAAACACTTGACTAAAAAGTAGTTAGTCTGTATAATAAAACAAATATTTAAATCAGGAGGTTCTGGAAATGAAAAAGTCTAAGGCCAAGTATGCAACGCTTGCAGGTGTCGTGTTAAGTGCAGGTATTTTATTAAGCGCGTGTGGAAATTCTAGCACAGCATCAAAAACATACAATTATGTTTACTCAAGTGATCCATCTAGTTTGAACTATCTAGCAGAAAACCGTGCAACAACCAGTGATATCGTGGTTAATTTGGTAGATGGGCTCATGGAAAATGACCAGTACGGAAACTATATTCCATCCTTGGCAGAGGATTGGACTGTTTCTCAAGACGGTTTGACCTATACCTATAAACTGCGTAAAGATGCTAAATGGTATACTGCAGATGGAGATGAATATGCTCCTGTAACTGCCCAAGATTTTGTCACTGGTTTGAAATATGCGGCTGATAAAAAATCAGAAGCCTTGTACTTAGTGCAAGAATCCGTTGCAGGTTTAGATGACTATATCACTGGTAAAACAAGCGACTTTTCAACTGTCGGAGTCAAGGCTCTTGATGACCAAACCGTTCAATATACCTTGGCACGACCAGAACCTTACTGGAACTCAAAAACAACTTCAACGATTCTCTTCCCAGTCAATGCGGATTTCTTGAAATCAAAAGGGGATGATTTTGGAACAGTTGATCCTTCAAGTATTTTGTACAATGGACCTTTCTTGATGAAATCCTTTGTTTCAAAATCGGTCATCGAATACAAGAAAAATCCTAACTACTGGGATGCTAAAAATGTCTTTGTAGATGATGTCAAATTGGCCTATTATGATGGTAGTGACCAAGATGCACTGGCTCGTAACTTTGTGGAGGGGGCTTACAGTTATGCTCGTCTCTATCCAAACAGTTCGAGCTTCGAAGGAATCAAAGAGAAGAATAAGGACAATATCATCTATAGCATGCAAGATGCTACCTCTTACTTCTTAAACTTCAACTTAGATAGAAAATCTTATAAATTCACTTCCAAAACAAGTGATGCTGAGAAGAAATCGACTCAAGAAGCAGTTCTTAATAAAAACTTCCGTCAAGCCATTAATTTTGCCTATGACCGTACAGCTTACGGGGCTCAATCTCAAGGAGAAGAGGGGGCAACTAAGATTTTGCGTAACCTCGTCGTTCCTCCAAACTTCGTAAGTATTAACGGTAAAGACTTTGGTGAAGTAGTAGCCTCTAAGATGGTCAATTATGGTAAGGAATGGCAAGGAATCAACTTTGCGGATGCCCAGGATCCATACTACAATCCAGAAAAAGCTAAAGCTAAATTTGCTGAAGCTAAGAAAGAACTCCAAGCCAAAGGAGTCCAATTCCCTATCCACTTAGATAAAACTGTAGATTTGACGAATAAGGCAGAGATTCAAGGAATCAATTCCATGAAACAATCAATTGAATCTGTCTTGGGTTCAGATAATGTTGTGATTGATGTTCACCAACTCTCTACTGAAGACTTTGATAATACAAGCTATTTAGCTCAGACAGCAGCTCAGAAGGATTATGATCTGTACAACGGTGGTTGGAGTGCAGACTATCAAGATCCTTCAACCTATCTGGATGTCTTTAACGTTAATTCTGGTGGTTTGATGCAAAATCTAGGTTTAGAGCCGGGTGAAGCCAATGACAAGGCCAAGGCTGTTGGGCTGGATGTCTACACTCAAATGTTGGAAGAGGCTAACAAGGAGCAAGATCCAGCTAAACGTTATGAAAAATATGCAGATGCTCAAGCTTGGTTGGTGGATAGCTCTCTAGCAATTCCAAATGTTTCGCTTGGTGGAACACCAACATTGAGAAAAATTGTTCCTTTCTCATCACCATATTCATTAGCTGGTAATAAAGGGGTCGAATCATATAAATACCTCAAATTACAAGATAAGACAGTCACAAAAGATGAATATGAAAAAGCCAAAGAAAAATGGTTGAAAGAAAAAGAAGAATCCAATAAAAAAGCCCAAGAAGAATTGGCAAAACATGTCAAATAAGGATTTTTAAAGAAAACGATGGTTTCGAAAGAAGCCGTCGTTTTTTAATAGAATGATAGCGAAGTTGGAAGAAAAGTACTTACATTTTTTAATTTGTTAACTGGATTTATGTTATAATGAATATAACAAAAACGTGAGACCCTATTTTCGAAAATCTACCCAATGTTGATTGAAGTATGCACACGCTGGGGTAATGTTACAGGAGGGATGTCATCTACTGGAAAAGTAAGATAAAATGGAACAAATGATAGGTTCTTCTTTATGTGAAGAGTTCTTATTTGCCTATTTACTAATCGTTATGGAGGTAACATCATGGGCGCTATTATGGAGTTTGCAACAGAAAAACAGATTGCATCATTTCTGTCAACTTGTCGCATTGAAGGGCAAAAGAATTTTCTGATGGCCTTTAAGAAAAAGACATGGATGAAATCTTTTATAGATTTCTTCATTGTAGGAGGAAGTTACTATGTTCAGTCGAGTGTGAAGCCTAAGATTCTGGCATTCACATCTAAGGGGATCTATTTGATGGACATCAGTGATGTAACTGAGAATCGTTTTAATCAAGTCCTTGAGATGCCTTGGAATCAGGTTAAAGATTTTACTTATAAGCCAGTCTTGAATACAGTTAGACTTAATTGGAACTATCAAAATGAAGCCTATATTTTTTCCGTGGATGTTGGTCAGGTTAGTCAGCGTGTGGGTCAATATCAATTTAACAAAGAGCATTATGACTATTTAGCCCAACAGGATTTCTATCAGTCAAAGTAAGCCCTAGCAAGGATTTTCACAAAAGAATCTGGAATATTTTCTGGATTCTTTTTAGCTTTACTCCATAAGTATATAGTTTGAAACTATAGCTAGCTCTTGAAAAGAAGAAAATGAGTTGATGAAAATAAGTGGTACAATAGTTACTATAGATTTGGAGGTATTGTATGAGCAAGGAATTACACATAAACACAATTTTGGCCCAGGCGGGTATCAAGTCAGACGAAGCGACAGGAGCTTTGGTAACACCGCTACATTTTTCAACGACCTATCAGCATCCAGAGTTTGGTCAGTCTACTGGCTTTGACTATACGCGTACCAAAAACCCAACTCGTAGTAAGGCGGAGGAAGTCTTGGCGGCCATTGAGTCAGCAGACTATGCCCTAGCGACTAGCTCAGGGATGTCAGCTATTGTATTGGCCTTTAGCGTTTTCCCAGTAGGAAGTAAGGTTTTGGCTGTCCGTGACCTTTACGGAGGTTCTTTCCGCTGGTTCAACCAAGTGGAGCAGGAAGGCCGTTTCCATTTTACCTATGCCAATACAGAAGAAGAGTTGATTGCCGAGTTAGAAAAAGACGTGGATGTTCTCTATATCGAAACGCCAACCAATCCCTTGATGTTAGAATTTGATATCGAAAAACTAGCAAAATTGGCTCATGCTAAGGGTGCCAAAGTGGTAGTGGACAATACCTTCTACAGCCCGATCTACCAACGTCCGATTGAAGATGGGGCAGATATCGTTCTCCATTCAGCAACCAAGTATCTAGCAGGGCACAATGATGTCTTGGCTGGAGTGGTTGTGACCAGTAGTTTAGAACTATACGAGAAGCTTTTCTACAATCTCAATACGACAGGGGCAGTCTTGTCTCCGTTTGATAGTTATCAATTGATTCGTGGTCTCAAGACCCTATCTCTTCGTATGGAGCGCTCAACAGCTAATGCCCAAGAAGTGGTTGCCTTTTTGAAGGATTCTCCAGCAGTTAAGGAAGTTCTCTACACTGGTCGTGGAGGTATGATTTCCTTTAAAGTAGCGGATGAAACACGCATTCCTCATATCTTGAATAGTCTCAAGGTCTTCTCCTTTGCAGAAAGTTTAGGTGGGGTAGAAAGTCTCATTACCTATCCAACAACTCAAACTCACGCTGATATTCCAGCAGAAGTGCGCCATTCTTATGGTTTGACAGATGACCTCTTGCGCTTGTCAATTGGGATTGAAGATGCTAGAGATTTGATTGCAGATTTGCGCCAAGCATTAGAAGGATAAGACAAAGATGGGAAAATATGATTTTACAAGCCTGCCTAATCGTTTAGGGCATCATACCTATAAATGGAAAGAGGCGGAAACGGATAGTGAAGTCCTACCAGCTTGGATAGCGGATATGGACTTTGTAGTCTTGCCTGAAATCCGCCAAGCCGTGCAAACTTACGCAGACCAACTGGTTTATGGCTATACTTATGCCAGTGATGATTTAATTAAGGAAGTTCAAAAGTGGGAAGCTACACAACACGGTTACCACTTTGACAAAGAAGCCCTTGTCTTTATCGAGGGTGTAGTACCGGCCATCTCAACAGCCATTCAAGCCTTCACAAAAGAAGGCGAAGCAGTTCTGATTAACACACCTGTCTATCCGCCTTTTGCTCGCAGTGTCAAGTTGAACAACCGCAGATTGATTACCAATTCTTTGGTGGAAAAGGATGGGCTGTTTGAGATTGACTTTAACCAACTGGAGAAGGATTTGGTAGAAGAGGATGTGAAACTCTATATTCTCTGCAATCCTCACAATCCTGGTGGACGTGTGTGGGAAAAAGAAGTGTTGGAAAAGATTGGCCAACTTTGCCAAAAACACGGTGTTTTCTTGGTTTCAGATGAGATTCACCAAGATTTGGCCCTCTTTGGTCACAAGCATCATTCTTTCAATACCATTAACCCTGACTTTAAAGAATTTGCTATTGTCTTGACTAGTGCCACTAAAACCTTTAACATTGCTGGAACAAAAAATTCCTATGCAGTCATTGAAAATCCTAAGTTGAGAGTGGCTTATCAGAAACGCCAGTTGGCCAATAATCAACATGAAATTTCAGGTTTGGGTTATTTGGCGACAGAAGCTGCTTATCGCTATGGGAAGGATTGGCTAGAGGAACTCAAGCAAGTCTTTGAAGACCATATCAACTATGTGGTCGATCTATTTGGCAAAGAGACTAAAATCAAGGTCATGAAACCGCAAGGAACCTATTTGATTTGGCTTGATTTTTCAGCCTATGACCTGACTGATGAAACATTGCAAGAGCTTTTGAGAAATGAAGCCAAGGTTATTTTGAACCGTGGTTTGGATTTTGGAGAGGAAGGAAGTCTCCATGCCCGCCTCAATGTAGCCATGCCTAAATCTCTGCTGCAAGAAGTCTGTCAGCGGATTGTGACGACTTTTGCCAAACGTTAAAAATCCAGCCTTCTAGGAGAAAAGTCTTCCTAGAAGGCTATTTTCATAGGGGAAAATATGGTATAATAAAAAGATAAGGTAAAGGTGAAAATATGGCTAAATTGATTCCGGGGAAAATCCGTATCGAAGGCGTTGCCCTTTATGAAACTGGTAAGGTTGACATTATCAAGGAAAAGAACAATCGGCTCTACGCTCGCGTTGCAGAAGAAGAACTGCGCTATAGTTTAGAGGATGATTTGGTTTTTTGTGCCTGCAATTTTTTCCAAAAGAGAGGCTACTGTGTGCATTTAGCGGCGCTGGAGCATTTTCTAAAAAACGATGAGCGTGGCCAGGAAATCTTGCAGAGTCTGGAAGAAGGTCATGAAGAAAAAGAGGCTGTTGAAACCAAGGTGACCTTGGGTGGCAAATTTTTGGACCGAATTTTATCTCCAAAAACAGACCGAGCCTATGAATTATCCGCTGTGGGTCAGGTGGAAGCAGGAACCAATCATATCTTGTGGACCCTGAGAATCGGGCAAATCAATAGCCAAAAATACTATGTCATTCGGGATATTCCACTCTTTTTAAAAGTCGTTGAGAAGAGAAAACCTTATATGATTGGCAAAATCTATGAGGAGTCTCTTTCTTGGGAATCCTTTGATGAGGCCAGCCAAGAACTTTTGACTTTCTTGCGGGGACTAATGGAGGAAGGGCAGGCTCCAGACCTCTTTTTCCAAAACCAAGGTCGGCACCTCTTTTTTCCTCTGACCTTTTTTGAGCAGGGTGTGAATTTGCTGATGACCTTACCCCATTTTCAATTTGATCACCAAGTGGATAGCTACCAGAATCTACTTTTTCAGGATATGCATGTGGATGCCAATCTCTTTGCCTTTACAGTAACAGAATACTCGGATTATTTTGAAATGGAAATCAGTGAGAGTCCTAGGGTCAACGTCTTTTATCAGGGAGCTGTACTTTTCCATAAAGGACAGGTTTATTTTCTAACAGACCAGCAGATGCGTCTTCTCAAGGAAATCAAAGCGCTGCCTGTGGATCAACATGGGAAAAAACACCTACAATTTGATAGCAGTGACCGTGATAAGTTGGCTTCCTGTCTGACTCTTTTTAGCCAGATGGGGACTGTTTCAGCTCCAGAACGTCTACAAATCAAAACTTTTTCTCCATCGTTTTACTTTGACAGGGAAGAGGATAATCGGATTCGTTTAGAAATCCAGTTTGACTATGGGGATAGACAGGTATCTAGCCGACAAGAGCTAGAAGAATTACCATTTTCGAGTGACGCGGACTTAGAAGATAGAATTTTCCAAGTCTGTTTGGCAGCGGGCTTTGAAGCAGACTTTCAATCTTGGCGTCAGGCCTTAAAAGCTGAGTCTGTCTATCATTTCTTTCACGACATCATTCCAGTTTTTGAAAAACTCGGGGATGTTGACCTATCAGACAAGCTAGAAGAACTTTATAATCTAGCGAGCCCTCAAGTGCAGATTGCTTCCAAGGGAGGTCTCTTGGAAATCCAGTTTGATTTTCAAGATATTGCCCAAGAGGAAATTGACCAAGCTATGCAGGCCTTGGTTGACAATCAGGATTTTTATATTGATTCGTCCAATCAAGTCTACTTTTTCGATGAAGAAACCAAGAAAATTCGCCAAAACTTACAGGAACTGGGGAATTTTGAATTAAAAGATGGCTCCTTGCAAGCTCGAAAATCCTTGGCCTACAGTTTAGCTCATCTTTTTGAAGGGAGAGATCGTGTTTCTTTTTCACAAGAATTCAAAAGTCTGGCCCACGATTTGACGCATCCAGAGGACTTCCCTCGACAAGCAACTCAGGTTCAGGCTGGCTTGCGAGATTATCAGGAAAAGGGAATCGGCTGGTTGCAAATGCTCCATCATTATGGTTTTGGTGGGATTTTGGCTGATGATATGGGATTGGGGAAAACCCTTCAGACCATTGCTTTTTTGACCAGTCAAGTGACAAAAGAAAGTCGAGTCTTGGTTTTAGCTCCGTCAGGTTTGATATACAACTGGGCAGATGAATTTCAGAAATTTGCCCCACAGTTGGATGTGGCTGTTGTTCATGGTTTGAAAGCTAGTCGTGAGGAGATTCTTGCCGAGAGCCATCAAATCTACGTGACTAGTTATGCTACCTTCCGTCAGGACAGTGAGCTTTATCAAGGGATGGCCTTTGATTTCCTTTTCTTAGATGAGGCTCAGGTCATGAAAAATGCCCAGACCAAGATTGCCCAGACTTTGAGACAATTTGTAGCGCCGTCGGTCTTTGCCTTGTCAGGAACTCCTATTGAAAATCATCTGGGTGAGTTGTGGTCTATTTTCCAAATCGTTATGCCTGGACTCCTGCCAAGCAAGAAAGAATTTATGAAATTGCCAGCTGAGCGCGTTGCTCAGTTTATCAAACCTTTCGTGATGCGGCGCAAGAAAGAAGAAGTTCTGACTGAATTGCCAGACTTGATTGAAGTGGTTTATAAAAATGAACTGGAAGACCAGCAAAAGGCTATCTACCTAGCCCAGTTGCAACAGATGCGGGACCGTCTAGCTCAAGTTTCAGATCAAGAATTTCAGCGAAGTCGTGTGGAAATCTTATCTGGTCTGATGCGCTTGCGCCAAATCTGTGATACGCCTGCCCTCTTTATGGAAGATTATCAGGGTGCCAGTGGTAAACTGGATAGTCTTCGAGATCTGCTGGTACAGGTGGCAGACGGCGGACACCGTGTTCTGATTTTCTCACAGTTCAAGGGAATGTTGGAGAAAATTGAACAAGAACTGCCAGACTTGGGCTTGACTTCTTTTAAAATTACGGGCTCAACCTCAGCCAAGGAAAGACAAGACATGACTAAGGCCTTTAATCAAGGAGAAAGAGATGCCTTTCTGATTTCCCTCAAGGCTGGTGGGGTCGGTCTGAATCTGACCGGTGCTGATACGGTTATCTTGGTTGACCTTTGGTGGAATCCTGCGGTGGAAGCGCAAGCCATTGGCCGTGCCCATCGAATGGGGCAGGAAGAAACGGTTGAGGTCTATCGCTTAGTGACCAAGGGAACCATTGAAGAAAAAATTCAGGAACTCCAAGAACAAAAGAAACATCTGGTGTCACAAGTATTGGACGGGACAGAGTCACGTGGCAGTCTGACCCTAGCAGAAATTAGAGAAATTTTGGGGATTTCTGAAGCCAGCACTTGAAAAATCAAGACAATACGCTATAATGAAGTGTTGAAAGGAAATAGAAAATGAGAGAAGAACGATTTCCATTGGTGTCAGATGATGAGGTCATGTTGACTGAGATGCCAGTCATGGACCTGTATGATGAATCTGACTTTATCAGTAATATCAAGGGAGAATACCGTGATAAGAATTATCTGGAGTGGGCTCCTATTACTGAAGAAAAACCAGTAAAAGCGGTTGAAAAGCAGGTAGAGAAACCTAAAAAGGCTGGTTTAGGGGTTAAGAAAGAAGGAAAGAGCTATGCGGAGGTGGCGCGTGAAGAAGCGCGTGCGGACTTGAAAAAGAAACGCTCAGCTAACTATCTAACTCAGGATTTCAGCCGTGCGAGACGTCATTCTCAATCTGGCCTCCTTAGAAAGGGTAATCAACCGACAGCGCCTTTCCAAAAGGAAAATCCTGGTGAATTGGTCAAATATAGCCAAAAATTGACCCAGTCTCATTATATCTTGGCGGAAGAAGTCAATTCTATCCCTACCAAGAATGAAGAAGTGTCATCACCTGCTCCAAAGAAGAACAACTATGATTTTCTGAAAAAGAGCCAAATCTACAATAAAAAAAGTAAACAAACAGAACAAGAACGTCAGGTTGCCCAAGAGTTGAATCTGACAAGAATTACAGAATAGGGGAGAAATCATGCCAAAGACATATCATTTTATCGGAATTAAGGGATCAGGTATGAGTGCCTTGGCCTTGATGTTGCACCAAATGGGGCATAAGGTACAGGGATCAGATGTTGAAAAATACTACTTTACTCAACGCGGTCTAGAACAGGCAGGTATTAGCATTCTTCCTTTTGATGAAAAGAATCTAGACGGTGATATGGAAATTATCGCTGGAAATGCCTTCCGTCCGGATAACAACGTCGAGATTGCTTATGCAGACCAAAATGGTATCAGCTACAAACGTTACCACGAGTTCCTAGGTAGCTTTATGCGTGACTTTGTCAGCATGGGAGTAGCTGGAGCGCACGGAAAAACTTCAACGACAGGTATGTTGTCTCACGTCTTGTCTCACATCACAGACACTAGCTTCTTGATTGGGGATGGGACAGGTCGTGGTTCGGCCAATGCAAAATATTTTGTCTTTGAATCTGACGAATATGAGCGTCATTTCATGCCTTACCACCCAGAATACTCTATCATCACCAATATTGACTTTGACCATCCAGACTACTTCACAAGTCTAGAGGATGTTTTCAATGCCTTTAACGACTATGCTAAACAAATTACTAAGGGTCTCTTTGTCTACGGTGAAGATGCTGAATTGCGTAAAATTACGTCTGATGCACCAATCTACTATTATGGCTTTGAAGCTGAGGGCAATGACTTTGTAGCTAGCGATCTTCTTCGTTCAACAACTGGTTCAACCTTCACAGTTCATTTCCGTGGTCAAGACTTGGGGCAATTCCATATTCCAACCTTTGGTCGTCACAATATCATGAATGCGACAGCTGTTATTGGTCTTCTTTACACAGCAGGCTTTGATTTGAACTTGGTGCGTGAGCATTTGAAAACATTTGCCGGTGTTAAGCGTCGTTTCACTGAGAAAATTGTCAATGATACAGTGATTATCGATGACTTTGCTCACCATCCAACAGAAATCATTGCGACCTTGGATGCGGCTCGTCAGAAATACCCAAGCAAGGAAATTGTAGCGGTCTTCCAACCTCATACTTTTACAAGAACTATTGCCTTGTTAGATGACTTTGCTAATGCTTTGAACCAAGCAGATGCGGTTTACCTAGCACAGATTTATGGGTCAGCTCGTGAAGTGGACCATGGTGATGTAAAGGTAGAAGACTTGGCAAACAAGATTCATAAGAAAAGCCGCGTTATTACTGTTGAAAATGTATCTCCTCTCTTAGACCATGACAATGCTGTTTATGTCTTTATGGGAGCAGGAGACATCCAAACCTATGAATACTCATTTGAGCGTCTCTTGTCTAACTTGACAAGCAATGTTCAATAGGATGTTCCCATGGAAATTCCAATTAAAATCATTCAGGCAAGTAAGTCTGATTTGGTTGAGATAGAGGCAATTCAAACTTCGTCTTTTCCAGCTGAAAAGCAGCAACCTTCTCATATTTTAGAAGAAAGTATCCGTAAGTGTGCGGATACCTTTCTTCTAGCTAGGGATGAAAATCAACTTCTTGGATATGTTCTAGGCGGTCCTCAGCCCCACAATCCGCAATGTCTAAAAATACATTCTTTAGTCATCGAGTCTGACCATCAGAGACAGGGCTTGGGAACACTTCTTCTTGCAGCCTTGAAAGAGGTGGCAGTTGAGCTGGATTACAAAGGGATTCGTTTGGAGAGTCCTGATGAGCTGCTTTCCTATTTTGAAATGAACGGTTTTATTGATGAAGAAACTTCCCTTTATGCAACTAACCAGGGTTTTAGTATGATTTGGTTTAATCCCTTTTATCTGGAGGCACAATGAAAATCAGACAAGCAAGATTAGAAGATTTGGATCGGATTGTTGAACTTGAACTTGAAAATTTTTCGGTCGAAGAAGCCATTCCTCGATCTGTCTTTGAGGCACATTTGCGAGAAATACAGACCTCTTTTCTGGTTGCAGAAAAAGAGGGCAGAATCATGGGTTATATCGAAGGGCCAGTTGGCCCCCACCGCCATCTGCAAGACCAGTCCTTTACAGAAGACATAAAAGACTATAGTCATGAGACTGGTGGCTATATCTCTGTGACCTGTCTGTCTATTGCCAAGGAAGCACAAGGCTTCGGATTGGGTCAGAAATTGCTAACAGCCTTGAAAGAACTGGCTCTTGAAGATGGAAGAGAAGGCATTAATCTAACCTGTCATGACTATCTCATTGCCTACTATGAAAAGCATGGATTTATCAACGAAGGCTTGTCCCAGTCAACCTTTGCAGGGGAAACTTGGTATGATATGGTCTGGGAAACGAAAAAATAAGCTAGGAAAAGTATCATAGGTTGCTTTTCTTGGACTTTTAAGATATAATATTATGGATTGTCAACAAGGAGGAAAAACTTTTGAGTGAAAAGTCAAGAGAAGAAGAGAAATTAAGCTTTAAAGAGCAGATTCTGAGAGATTTAGAAAAAGTAAAACGCTATGATGAAGTTCTGAAAGAAGATGAGGCAGTAGTTCCTACTCCTGCAAATGAACCTTCAGCTGAAGAACTCATGGCTGATTCCTTGTCAACGGTAGAGGAGATTATGAGAAATGCTCCTGCTGCGCCTACTCACCCAAGTCAAGATTTACCAACTTCTCCAGCAGATGAGATTCAAAGAGAAACTCCTGCTGTCCCAACTCATCCAAGTCAAGATGTACCTTCTTCTCCAGCAGAAGAAAGTGGATCAAGACCAGGACCAGGTCCTGTTAGACCTCACAAAGTTGAAAGAGAATATAATGAAACCCCAACAAGGGTAGCTGTTTCCTATAAGACGGCAGAGAAAAAAGAAGAACAAGCACGTCCAGAAACACCGACGCCCGCTAAAGAAACTGTGGATATCATCAGCGATACACCACGTCGTAGCCGTAGAGAAGGAGCGAAACCCGTTAAGCCTAAGAAAGAGAAAAAATCTGGCTTCAAGGCCTTCTTCATTTCTCTACTGATTTTCCTTGCCTTGATTTCGGCAGGTGGTTACTTCGGTTATCAGTATGTTCAGTCATCTTTACAGCCTGTTGACGCTGATTCTAAGCAATATGTAACGGTTCAAATCCCAGAAGGGGCTAATATTCAAGAAATCGGTAAGACACTTGAAGATGCCGGCTTGATTAAACACGGTTTAGTTTTTGGTTTGTATGCTAAGTACAAAAATTATACTGATTTGAAATCAGGTTACTATAATTTGCAAAAGAGCATGAGTACAGAAGATATTATCCACGAACTACAAAAAGGTGGAACAGCTGAAGCTCAAGAACCTGTCCTTGCGACTTTGACAATTCCAGAAGGTTATACGATTGATCAAATGGCACAAGCGGTAGGTCAATTGCAAGGTGACTTCAAAGAGCCTTTGACAGCGGATGCTTTCCTAGCAAAAGTTCAAGATGATAGCTTTATCAGCCAAGAAGTTGCTAAATATCCTAGTCTACTTGAAAGCTTGCCTACAAAGGAAAGTGGAGCTCGTTATCGTTTAGAAGGATTCCTTTTCCCAGCTACTTACTCTATCAAAGAAAGCACAACTATTGAAAGCTTGATTGATGAGATGTTGGCAGCTATGGACAAGACTTTGGCACCTCATTACAGTACGATTAAGTCTAAGAATTTGACAGTCAATGAATTGTTGACCATTGCTTCACTCGTAGAAAAAGAAGGAGCTAAGACTGACGATCGTAAGTTGATTGCAGGTGTATTCTACAATCGCTTGAATCTTGGTATGCCACTTCAAAGCAATATTGCCATCTTGTATGCCCAAGGCAAACTTGGTCAGAAGATTAGTCTTGCCGACGATGCTGGAATTGATACATCGATTGATTCACCATATAATGTTTATACAAATCTAGGCCTCATGCCTGGTCCAGTAGATAGTCCAAGCTTGGATGCTATCGAGTCAAGTATCAATCAGACTAAGAGTGAGAACCTTTACTTTGTTGCAGATGTGACAGATGGTAAGGTCTACTATGCTAGCAATAAAGAAGAACATGATCGGAATGTTGCTGAACATGTCAACAGCAAATTAAACCAAACAAACTAAAATTATGTGATGCTTCACATAATTTTCTTTAGAAAATATCATCAGAAGAAAGTTGAGAAAAATGGCAGAAAAAACATATCCTATGACCCTTGAGGAAAAGGTAAAACTGGAAAAAGAATTAGAAGAATTGAAATTGGTCCGCCGACCAGAAGTGGTAGAACGCATTAAAATTGCTCGTTCATACGGTGACCTTTCTGAAAACAGTGAATACGAAGCAGCGAAGGATGAGCAAGCCTTTGTCGAAGGACAAATCTCTAGCTTGGAGACAAAAATCCGTTACGCTGAAATCGTTAATAGCGATTCAGTTGCCGATGATGAAGTGGCGATTGGAAAAACAGTTACCATCCAAGAAATTGGTGAGGACGAAGAAGAAGTTTATATTATCGTAGGTTCAGCCGGTGCGGATGCCTTTGCAGGTAAGGTTTCAAATGAAAGCCCAATTGGACAAGCCTTGATTGGCAAGAAAACAGGTGATACAGCAACCATTGAGACACCTGTTGGTAGCTATGATGTCAAAATCTTGAAGGTTGAAAAAACAGCCTAAAAACAAAAGAAAGGAGTGGGGAGGCTGTGCGCTTCACTCACTCCTTTTTCCATTTTAAATTGAATTGGAGACGATATGAGTTCAAAGAAGAAAAAAAACAAGATGGAGCGTGGTCTGACTAATCGTCACGTGCAGGTTATGGCCATTGCAGGAACAATCGGAACAGGACTCTTTTTGGGGGCAGGCCGCTCTATCAGCCTAACAGGTCCTTCCATTGTACTGATTTATATGATTACTGGGGCTTTCATGTTCCTCATGATGCGTGCGGTTGGGGAAATGCTTTATCAGGATCCTGAGCAACATACCTTTATCAACTTTATCACGCGTCATTTGGGTAAGGGCTGGGGTTATTTCTCAGTTTGGTCTTACTGGCTATCCGTTGTCTTTATCGGTATGGCGGAAATCACAGCCATCTCTCACTATGTTCAGTTTTGGTTCCCTAGCTGGCCAAGTTGGATGATTGAGATTGGATTTTTGACCATTCTAGCCTTGGTCAATCTGATTGCGGTTAAGCTCTTTGGAGAAGTTGAGTTTTGGTTTGCTATGGTCAAGATTGTGGCTATTTTAGCCATGATTGCCACAGGAGTCTTTATGGTCTTGACAGGCTTTAAGACACCTCATGGAGTAGCAAGTTTGGCCAATATTGCTGACAATTTCTCCCTCTTCCCAAATGGTGGAGTCAACTTTGTCATGGCCTTCCAGATGGTGTTCTTTGCCTACCTCATGATTGAGTTTATCGGGGTAACAACTTCTGAAACCAAAAATCCACGTCAGGTCTTGCCAAAAGCCGTTAAGGAAATTCCTTTGCGTATTGCCTTTTTCTACGGTGGTGCCCTCTTAGCCATCATGGCTATCATTCCTTGGCGTGAGCTTGCTTCTGCTGATTCACCTTTTGTTACAGTATTTGAATTAGCTGGTATCAAGTGGGCGGCAGCCTTGATTAACTTCGTCGTTTTGACCTCAGCAGCATCTGCTCTTAACTCAACCCTTTATTCAACAGGGCGCCATTTGTATCAGATTGCTCATGATTCGCCAAATCCATTCTTAAAGGCTATCAAGGCAGATACTCTTTCCCGTCACAACGTACCACAAAATGCCATCATTGCTTCAGCGGTTTTGATTGCCCTAGCAGCCTTTATCAACGTCTTGCCAGGAGTTTCGGATGCCTTTGCCTTGATTACGGCATCATCATCAGGTGTCTATATCGCCATTTATATCTTGATTATGGTGGCTCACCTTAAATATCGCAAGTCGCAGGACTTTATGGCGGATGGCTACCTCATGCCCCATTATCGTTTCTTAAACCCGTTAACCATGCTCTTCTTTGCCTTTGTCTTTGTAACCCTCTTTTTACAAGAGTCTACATTTGTAGGAGCAATCGGTTCAGCTATCTGGATTATCGGTTTCGGGATTTATAGCCAGTGGAAATTTAGAAAGTAGATTTGAAACTCATCAGCTTAGGTTGGTGGGTTTTTTCTAGTTTGACAGTTTAATGAAATAAGACTATAATCAAGCTGTATCAGTTTTCGAGGAGGTTTGGATGTACTTTAGATTGGAAAATGAGGAATCCCAGAAGGCGCAAGAAATTGGGAATTTGATTCGTGCTTATAATCGTTCCAAAAGAGAAGAGGCTGAAAGTGAGCCATTGAATCTTTATGTTGAAGATGAAAAGGGCAATCTTCTAGCAGGCTTGGTAGCAGAGACTTTTGGAAATTGGCTAGAAATCGAGTATTTGTTTGTAAAAGAGGAACTGCGAGGGCAAGGAATCGGTTCAAAACTATTGCAACAAGCTGAAAATGAAGCTAAGAATCTAAACTGTCGTTTTGCTTTTGTCAATACTTACCAGTTTCAAGCGCCAGATTTTTATCTAAGTCATGGCTACAAGGAAGTTTTTACCTTGCAAGACTATCCCTATACAGGAAAAAGATTTTATTACCAAAAAGATTTGTAAGGAGAATATGAAATCATAAAGCAAAGAGGGGGGCTTGACATAAGTATGGAGGTAGAATGGTGGCTATGGGTAACATTTAAGGAGATTCTCGATAAATACTAGTTAGAATCTAGAAATTGTGTCTTTCTAGGTGATATTGAGGACAATACAATTGCAGCCCCAAAATTGGGAATCAAGGTCTATCAGGTTAAGAAAAGAACTGATATCATCAAAATTTTGAAATTATATATTTAAAGTCAAGACTCTCTATCTTTTGTGGTAGAGAGTTTTTGTTAATAAAATTTTACAAAATGACATTTATACATTGCATTAAGTTAGATATATGATATAATGATGTTGAAAAGAGGCGCAACTTTTTAAAATTAATGATGATCAAAGAGAAAACCAAGAATATTAATGGAGGAATTGAAAAATGGAAGTTATAAATGTAAGTAAGCATTATGGTCATTCAATCATTCTCAAAGATATAAATTTTGCACTTAATAAGGGTGAAATTGTTGGTCTAGTAGGGAGAAACGGAGTTGGCAAGAGTACATTGATGAAAATTCTTGTTCAGAATAATCAACCGACTTCAGGGAATATTACAAGTAGTGATAATGTTGGGTATTTAATCGAAGAACCAAAATTATTTTTATCTAAAACAGGTTTAGAGAATTTAAAATATTTATCAAATTTATATGGTGTTGACTACAATCAAGAAAGATTTGGAAGTTTGATCCAAGAGTTAGATTTGACTCAGTCTATTAATAAAAAAGTAAAGACCTATTCTTTGGGTACAAAACAAAAATTAGCTTTGCTTCTAACTCTCGTTACGGAACCTGATGTATTGATTTTAGATGAACCGACTAATGGTTTAGATATTGAATCATCACAAATAGTTTTAGCGGTTCTAAAAACTTAGCTTTACATGAAAATGTGGGAATTTTAATATCGAGTCATAAATTAGAAGATATTGAAGAAATTTGTGAGAGGGTTCTTTTCTTGGAGAACGGGCTTTTGACATTCCAAAAAGTAGGAAAAGATAGTCATACTTGCTTGTTTGAGATAGCTTTTTCATCAGCTACAGATAGAGACATTTTCATTACCAAACAAGAATTTGGGGATATTGTTCAGGAAGAAGGACTGAAAATTACTATGTCTGGGAATATTCAAAGTAGTGAGCTTTTTAAATTTTTTAACGAAAACTCTATTAAAGTAGTTGATTTTGAAACTAAAAAAGAGACGCTTAAAGATATTTATCTAAATCGTTCAAAATAAAGGAAGGTTATAATCATGAAATTAAATAAATTGAATTTTCTTAAGGAAAATATAAGAGATTTATATTCATCAGGCGTAGTATATCTCGGATTGATTATCTCGTTTATACCGCCGATACTGGTTACATTCTTTATTCTAAATAGTCAAGGGACATCACTTGGTATTAAGCATATTTCAAATTTTTATGCTATGCTCGGTATGTTAATGGCTGTTATACATGCTAACCGAATTATTAGTAGGGATTTTTCCCACAATACGATAAGTTTATTTTATAATCAACAGAAAAATCGGATAATTTACGTTTTGTCCAATTTTCTATATGCCATCTCAGTTTCCATTATTTATGCTTTGAATGGCATTGTGTTATTAGTCATCGTAAGTAAATTGGGTGTTCCAGGTGATCTAGGATTAGATTTTATAGTAGCCATTGTAGTCAATACAATTTTGTTAGTACTATTTTATTTTCTATTATCTTACATTTTCTATTTATACAAATTGAAAAGTGGCTTGGTATTTGGTATTTTAGTAGCTTTACTACTATTTATCCCTAATATATTAAATACGATTATGATGAATACTAGTAATGATTTGTTTATCAAAGCAATTGAACTTCTTCCTTTTTATTCCTTACCTGTATTTGTTGCTTCAAATACGATGTCTATTAGTCAGTATCTTGTGGTAATCACTACAATCATTTTATTGTACTTTTTCACTCTCAAGAAAAGCAAGGAGTATTCATTTTAGTTTCGTTTAGTCTTATTTTGCAGACTTAAAATCTAGTAAAAAAATCAGTCATCTTGCTATGCCCCTGCTCTTGCAGTGTACACGTTTTTGTCTTATGCTAGACTCATTTCTAAAAGCATTATATAATAGTGATATGAAAGCAACTAAACTAAACAAGAAATACAATCAATCAAAACTCATTTAAAAGACCCTACTAAAGCTAATACTAAACAAAAAATCAAGTAGCCAGCTAGGGAGTTTATTTCAAATAATCCAACATACTGATTTTAGGCGGAAGATAATATTGGAGTGCTAATTAATGAGGTTATAATAAATAGCTGACAGCTTGTAATAGTTTTGGATTTTTTAAGAGTAGATGAGTATTAAAACTATAAGGAGGACGCAGGTGGCTAAAAATTTAAAATTAAAATTAGCTCGAGTCGAGCTTGATTTAACACAAGGTCAACTGGCAGAGGCTGTTGGGGTGACGCGCCAAACTATTGGTTTGATAGAGGCGGGAAAATACAATCCTAGTCTCTCGCTCTGCCAGTCCATTTGCAGATGTTTAGGGAAAACCCTAGACCAACTATTTTGGGAGGAAGAAGATGAAAAATAGATTTTTTTATTATCAATTATTAGACGAAAGAGAAGAACAACTGATGAATAAAGCGGGGGCTGAAAGTTTCTATATCTCTATAGCTTTCTTGCTTTTATCTTATATGATTGCAGTATTAGCACCAAGTCTTTTTAATCCGAGAATGATTCTCATCATTATCATTATTGGAACTTCTTACTTTTTCGGCCGTGCTCGAGATTTGGGTGTGAACTACTATAGTCGTTTTCATTTTACAATTTTAGGGTGTTTGCTGGTAACTCTCGCTATTACGACTCTCTTGATGTTGCAGAATTATCAATTCAACATAGAAATTTATCAGCACAATCCTTTGAACGCTAAATACCTGTCCGCATGGGTCATTACTTATGTCATTTACCTTCCTTGGGTCTTTATCGGCAATCTCGGTCTGAAGAGCTATGGAGAATGGGCCCAGAAAAAATTTGAGCAAGACATGGATAAATTGGAGAGTGGAGAATAGCTTGTTACTCTTTTCTCAATCCAGCTAAAATGTGATATAATAGTACTAATTTATTGGAATACATGAAAGTATTTGAAAATTTCATGTGTTTCTAGCTAAGGAAGTAGGAAAAGTATGTATCCAGATGATAGTTTGACATTGCACACGGACTTGTACCAGATTAACATGATGCAGGTTTACTTTGACCAAGGGATTCACAATAAAAAGGCGGTCTTTGAGGTGTATTTCCGCCAACAGCCTTTTAAGAATGGCTATGCGGTTTTTGCTGGTTTGGAAAGAATTGTGAATTATCTTGAAGACCTGCGTTTTTCAGATAGCGATATTGCCTATTTGGAGTCGCTGGGCTATCATGGGGCATTCTTGGACTATCTCCGCAATTTTAAGTTGGAGTTGACCGTTCGTTCTGCTCAAGAAGGAGACTTGGTCTTTGCTAATGAGCCGATTGTGCAGGTGGAAGGCCCTCTAGCCCAATGTCAGTTGGTCGAAACAGCCCTTTTGAATATCGTCAACTACCAGACCTTGGTGGCCACCAAAGCAGCTCGTATTCGTTCAGTCATTGAAGATGAACCCTTGATGGAGTTTGGGACACGTCGGGCGCAAGAAATGGATGCGGCTATCTGGGGAACACGCGCAGCGGTGATTGGTGGTGCCAATGGAACCAGCAACGTGCGTGCTGGTAAACTCTTTGACATTCCTGTCTTGGGGACCCACGCCCATGCCTTGGTACAGGTTTATGGTAACGACTATGAGGCCTTCAAGGCTTATGCTGCGACCCACAAAAATTGCGTCTTTCTTGTGGATACCTATGACACCCTTCGCATCGGTGTGCCAGCTGCCATTCAGGTGGCGCGTGAGCTGGGTGACCAGATTAACTTTATGGGTGTGCGGATTGACTCTGGGGATATTGCCTACATTTCTAAGAAAGTCCGTCAGCAACTGGACGAGGCTGGATTTACAGAGGCTAAGATTTATGCTTCTAATGATTTGGATGAAAATACCATCCTCAACCTCAAGATGCAAAAGGCCAAGATTGATGTCTGGGGCGTGGGAACCAAGCTAATTACAGCCTATGACCAACCAGCTCTTGGGGCAGTTTACAAGATTGTGGCGATCGAAGATGAAAATGGTCAGATGCGCAATACCATCAAGCTGTCTAATAATGCGGAAAAAGTTTCTACGCCAGGTAAGAAGCAGGTGTGGCGCATTACCAGTCATGAAAAAGGCAAGTCAGAGGGCGACTACATCACCTATGATGGTGTGGATGTGAGCGGTATGACAGAAATCAAGATGTTCCATCCAACTTATACATATATTAAGAAGACTGTTCGTAATTTTGATGCTGTTCCTCTCTTGGTGGATATTTTCAAGGACGGGAAATTGATTTACAACCTGCCTAGCTTGACTGAGATTCAGGCTTATGCCCGTAAGGAATTTGACAAGTTGTGGGATGAGTACAAGCGTGTTCTCAATCCGCAGCATTATCCAGTGGATTTGGCGCGTGATGTATGGCAAGACAAGATGGACTTGATTGACAAAATGCGCAAGGAAGCCCTTGGTGAAGGAGAAGAAGAATGAGTTTACAAGAAACGATTATCCAAGAACTGGGCGTGAAACCAGTGATTGATGCTCAGGAAGAAATCCGTCGTTCCATTGATTTCTTAAAAAGATATCTGAAAAAGCATCCCTTTCTTAAAACTTTTGTACTAGGTATTTCTGGGGGACAAGACTCAACCTTGGCAGGTCGTTTGGCCCAATTAGCTATGGAAGAACTGCGAGCAGAGACAGGAGATGACAGCTACAAATTTATCGCTGTCCGCCTGCCATACGGAGTGCAAGCTGATGAAGCAGATGCTCAAAAAGCCCTAGCCTTTATTCAGCCAGATGTCAGCTTGGTAGTTAATATCAAGGAATCTGCTGACGCCATGACAGCAGCAGTTGAAGCGACAGGTAGTCCTGTTTCAGACTTCAACAAGGGGAATATCAAGGCACGTTGTCGTATGATTGCTCAGTATGCCCTTGCAGGTGCCCATAGCGGAGCGGTCATTGGTACAGACCATGCTGCGGAAAATATCACAGGTTTCTTTACCAAGTTTGGTGACGGAGGTGCAGATATTTTACCCCTTTTCCGCCTCAATAAACGCCAAGGAAAACAACTCTTGAAGGAACTTGGTGCAGACCCAGCCCTTTATGAAAAAATCCCAACAGCAGACCTAGAAGAAGACAAACCAGGCCTAGCTGATGAAGTAGCTCTCGGAGTCACCTATGCAGAGATTGACGATTACCTAGAAGGCAAAACAATCAGCCCAGAAGCTCAAACGACTATTGAAAACTGGTGGCACAAAGGCCAACATAAACGCCACTTACCAATCACAGTATTTGATGACTTTTGGGAGTAAAAACCTCCAGTGGAGGTTTTTACCCTGAGCACAGAAATAAGTAAGCGAAGAAGGTCCGGGGGATCTTTTTACCCCGAGTTTAGAAATAAGAAAATGAGGAACCTCCAGTGGAGGTTTTCAGCCTCTCACCTTGAAATAAAAAAGTGAGAGTAGGTCCGGTAACTTGAAGAGTTCGATTTTCCTTGTCTAACTCCGTAACGATGACTAGGTTTGAAAAAGCTTGGAAAAGCGCATTTCAAATCAGACAGCGACTGTGTCAAGGGATTAGATGAAAAACTCGTTTTCTAGCTATTGCTGAGTTTAGTCCTTTTACCCCGAGTATGGAAATAAGTAAGCGAGGAAGGTCCAGTGGGCCTTTTTAGCTTATTACCTTGAAATTCAAAAGCAAAGTAAATTTAAATTGAGGTTGGGCAGAGAATCATCTATCAGAAAGTGAGGTAGTATAGTGAAATCTATCGGTACGCAAATATTACAGACAGATCGTTTAATCTTGCGAAGATTTGTGGAAAGTGATGCAGAAGCTATGTTTCATAATTGGGCTTCATCCGCTGAGAATCTGACCTATGTCACTTGGGATCCCCATCCTAATGTTGAGGTCACTCGAAACTCGATTCGAAATTGGGTTGCCTCCTATACAAATCCCAACTATTACAAATGGGCCATTTGTCTCAAAGAAAACCCAGAACAAGTGATTGGAGATATCAGTATCGTTACAATAGATGAGAACGATTCTTCTTGTGAAATTGGCTATGTGCTTGGCAAGGCTTACTGGGGAAATGGTATGATGACAGAGGCCTTGAAAGTCGTCTTAGACTTTTGTTTTACTCAAGCAGTCTTTCAAAAGGCCAGAGCTCGATATGCTAGTCTCAATCCAGTTTCAGGTCGTGTCATGGAAAAAGCTGGAATGTCCTATCTAAAAACTGTTGCAAATGGGGTGGAGAGAAAAGGCTATCTTGCGGATCTTATTTATTATCAGATAAGTAAGGAGGACTGATAAGCTTAAAATTTATTGCTTATCCGCTGTCCTTATTTTTTTATTGCCTATTTCATTTATCCTTTATTTTCCGAATAAATAGATAGAGTCAGTGAATCTAGTAAAACTAGATTTAATACTCTTCGAAAATCAAATTCAAACCACGTCAACATCGCCCTTGCCGTACTCAAGTACAGCCTGCGGCCAGTTTCCTAGTTTGCTCTTTGATTTTCATTGAGTATAAAACTGTGGTATAATAAAAGGAGGAAAAGGATGATTCTCAGACATCCGGGCATCAGCCCAACTAATGATTTGGTTGCTAAGAAGATTTTTAGCAATCCGGAAATCACTTGTCAATTTATTCGCGATATGTTGGACTTACCTGCAAAATATGTTGGACTTACCTGCAAAAAATGTAACGATTTTGGAGGGAAGCAATATACACGTCTTACCCTCCATGCCTTATTCAGTGAAGGATTTCTATACCAGTATAGATGTTTTGGCGGAATTGGACAATGGAACTCAAGTTATTATCGAAATACAGGTACATCATCAGAATTTTTTCATCAATCGTTTGTGGGCTTACTTATGCAGTCAGGTCAATCAGAACCTAGAAAAAATTCGCCAGCAAGAGGGCAATACTCATCAGAGTTACAAACACATTGCACCAGTATACGCAATAGCTATTGTAGATAGTAATTATTTCCAAGATGACTTAGCTTTTCACAGTTTCAGTATGCGGGAGGACACGACAGGTGAGGTCTTAACTATCACAAACAATGGACAAGAAAACCATCTGGTTAAGATGGCGTTCTTGGAATTGAAAAAATACAGAGAAACCAGCAAAGATAAGGTTCGCAAGCCGTGGTTGGAGTTTTTTGGGAACAAGCCCTTTACTCAGCGCCCCGAGCGAGCCATCAGCCAGGCAGACCAACTGCTAGACTACAAGAGCTGGTCCGAGGAGGACAGGAAAATGTTTAGTCAACTACGTATGCGAGAAGAACAAGCCTTGTTAGCACAGGATTATGCCTTGGAACAAGCTGAAGAAAAAGGTTTGGAACGTGGAAAACTGCTTGCTTTTTTAGATATGGTTCGTAAGCGTCTTTTGACTTCTGAGGTTGCCAGCCAGCAGTTAGGTATGACTGTCTCTGAGTTTGAAGAATTATTGAAAGAGCATCGCAAATAAGAACTAAAAAAATATAGAGAAACCAGCAAAGATAAGGTTCGTAAACCGTAATTGGAATTTTTTATAAATCAGTAAGTCAATGACAGATTTTTTCCGTGATAAAGGGAAGGATCTGTTTTTTAGTTTACTAGATGTTGGCTCTAAAATGTAAGATAGCTTACCCTTTTACTCATACTTTTTTGATTTATTTGAAGTATAACCTGATTAAATTCCTATTTTTCCCTATCATTGTCCCTGTTTTTTCTGGAATTTTGGGGCTATAATAGTCCTATCAAATCAAAGAATGGAGGAAGGCAATGGATAATATAATCTTTTTTATCAGTGTTTTTCTTGCTGGAATTCTTTCCTTCTTTTCTCCTTGTATTTTACCCTTGTTACCGGTCTATGCAGGGGTCTTGTTGGATGACAAAGATGCTACTCAGGCTTCTAGCGGAAAAATTTCAATCTCACTTGTTAGTCTATTGCGAACTTTGGCCTTTATAGCGGGGATATCCTTTATCTTTATCTTACTGGGCTATGGAGCTGGTTTTTTAGGCAATTTGCTGTATGCTTCTTGGTTTCAGTATGTGACGGGTGCAGTTATCATTCTCTTGGGCTTGCACCAGATGGAAGTCTTACATTTGCAGGGGCTCTACAAGGAAAGAAGGCTACAATTACAGAGACAGGGGCAAAAGGGTAAGGGCTATAGTCAGGCATTTTTACTGGGGTTGACCTTTAGTTTTGCTTGGACGCCTTGTGTGGGTCCGGTTCTTGGGTCTGTATTAGCCTTGGCGGCTTCAGGTGGTTCAGGAGCTTGGCAGGGAGCTGGTCTCATGTTGGTTTACACGCTGGGCTTGGCACTACCATTTTTGGCTCTAGCTCTTGCCTCCAGCTATGTTTTGAAACATTTCCGAAAACTCCATCCTTATCTCGGAGCCCTCAAAAAAGTGGGCGGTTTCCTCATTATCGTAATGGGAATCTTGGTGCTTTTGGGAAATGCTTCCATTTTGACTACATTATTTGAATAGAAAGGAAGAAGAAATGAAAAAATGGCAAACATGTCTCCTTGGAGTAGGTTCAATCTGTTGCTTGGCAGCCTGTTCGGCTAAAAATATGTCAGACCAATCTACTATGAAGGAGCAAACAAAAACAGAACAAGTCAGTGCTCAAACTGCGACTAAAGGCCAGGCAGTCGCTGATTTTGAACTAACAGGTGTAGATGGCAAGACCTACCGCTTGTCGGATTACAAGGGCAAGAAAGTCTATCTCAAATTCTGGGCTTCTTGGTGTTCCATCTGTCTAGCCAGCCTTCCAGATACGGACGAAATCGCTAATGATGCTGGTGATGACTATGTGGTCTTGACAGTGGTGTCTCCTGGTCACAAGGGTGAACAAGCGGAAGCTGATTTTAAGAACTGGTACAAGGGCTTGGATTATAAAAATTTCCCAGTTCTAGTTGATCCATCAGGCAAACTCTTGGAAAGTTATGGTGTCCGTTCTTATCCAACTCAAGCCTTTATAGACAAGGAAGGCAAGCTGGTCAAAACGCAACCAGGTTTTATGGATAAGGATATGATTTTAAAAGAATTGAAAGAAATGGGGTAGAGAAAGGTTATGAATGATAAAGTAAAATTGTTTGTCTTGGCAGGGATTTTTTTCCTAGCCATAACCGGTTTCTATTTTCTATTGATGCGAAATGCAGGGCAGACAGATAGCTCGCAAATTGAGAAAGCATCAGTTAGCCAAGGAGGAAAAACAGTGAAAAAAACAGAAATTAGTAAAGACGCAGACTTGCACGAAATTTATCTAGCTGGAGGATGTTTCTGGGGAGTGGAGGAATACTTCTCACGCGTTTCCGGAGTGACAGATGCTGTTTCAGGCTATGCAAACGGTAGAGGGGAAACAACCAAGTACGAATTGATCAATCAAACAGGGCATGCGGAGACTGTCCATGTCACTTATGATGCCAATCAAATTTCCCTCAAGGAAATCTTGCTTCATTACTTCCGCATTATCAATCCAACCAGCAAAAATAAACAAGGAAATGATGTGGGGACCCAGTACCGTACCGGTGTTTATTACACAGATGACAAGGATTTGGAGGTAATCAACCAAGTCTTTGATGAAGTTGCTAAGAAATACGATCAACCTCTGGCAGTTGAAAAGGAGACCTTGAAGAATTTTGTGGTGGCAGAGGATTACCATCAAGACTATCTCAAGAAAAATCCAAATGGCTACTGCCATATCAATGTTAATCAGGCGGCCTATCCCGTCATCGATGCCAGCAAATATCCTAAACCAAGTGATGAGGAATTGAAGAAGACCTTGTCACCTGAGGAGTATGCAGTCACCCAGAAAAATCAAACAGAACGAGCTTTTTCAAACCGCTACTGGGATAAATTTGAATCTGGTATCTATGTGGATGTGGCCACTGGCGAACCTCTCTTTTCATCAAAGGACAAGTTTGAGTCTGGTTGTGGATGGCCTAGTTTCACCCAACCAATCAGTCCAGATGTTGCTACTTACAAAGAAGATAAGTCCTACAATATGACGCGCATGGAAGTGCGGAGCCGAGTTGGAGATTCTCACCTTGGCCATGTCTTTACGGATGGACCTCAGGACAAGGGGGGCTTACGCTACTGTATCAATAGCCTTTCTATCCGCTTTATTCCTAAAGACCAAATGGCAGAAAAAGGCTATGCTTATTTACTAGATTATGTCGATTAAGAAGTCTTTCCTAAGCAGTTAGAGGAGAATTTTGCTATACTGATACTAGTAAGTGACAAAGGAGAGAAGCATGACCTATACAATCTTAATCGTAGAAGATGAGTATCTGGTAAGGCAAGGCTTGACCAATCTGGTCAATGTGGCGGCCTATGATATGGAAATCATCGGTCAAGCTGAAAATGGAAGGCAGGCTTGGGAATTGATTCAAAAGCAGGTGCCAGACATCATTTTAACTGATATCAACATGCCTCAGCTGAATGGCATCCAGTTGGCCAGTCTGGTACGAGAAACCTTTCCTCAGGTGCATCTAGTTTTTTTGACGGGCTACGATGATTTTGATTATGCCTTGTCTGCTGTCAAACTCGGTGTGGATGACTACTTGCTCAAGCCCTTTTCCCGTCAGGACATTGAGGAGATGTTGGGGAAAATCAAGCAGAAGTTGGACAAGGAAGAAAAGGAAGAGCAGTTACAAGATTTATTGACTGATAAGTTTGAGGGAAATATTGCTCAGAAAATCCAGTCTCATCTGGCTGATAGTCAGTTTAGTTTAAAGTCTTTAGCCAGTGATTTGGGTTTTAGTCCGACCTATCTGAGCTCCTTGATTAAGAAAGAATTGGGCTTGCCTTTTCAGGATTACCTGGTGAGGGAGCGTGTCAAACAAGCCAAGCTCTTACTCTTGACCACAGATTTAAAGATTTACGAGATAGCCGAAAAGGTTGGCTTTGAAGATATGAACTACTTTACTCAACGTTTTAAACAGATTGCAGGTGTGACACCTCGTCAGTTTAAGAAGGGAGAAGGTCGATGAAGCGTTCTTCTCTCCTAGTCAGAATGGTTATTTCCATCTTTTTGGTCTTTCTCATTCTCCTAGCTGTGGTCGGGACTTTCTACTATCAATCTAGTTCCGCAGCCATTGAGGCTAGCATTGAGGGCAATAGCCAAACAACTATCAGTCAGACTAGCCACTTTATCCAGTCTTATATCAAAAAATTAGAAACAACCTCAACTAGTTTGACCCAGCAGGCAGATGTTTTAGCCTATGCTGAGAATCCTAATCAAGATCAAGCCAAGGGCATCAGAGAACTGTTTTTGACTATCTTAAAGGCAGACCAGGACTTGAAAACGGTGGTACTGGTAACCAAATCCGGTCAGGTTATTTCTACAGATGACAGTGTGCAGATGAAAACTTCCTCAGATATGATGGCTGAGGATTGGTACCAAAAGGCCATTCATCAGGGAGCTATGCCCGTTTTGACTCCGGCTCGTAAATCAGATAGTCAGTGGGTCATTTCTGTCACTCAAGAACTGGTTGATGCAAAGGGAGCCAATCTTGGCGTGCTTCGCTTGGACATTTCCTACGAAACTCTGGAAGCCTATCTCAACCAACTTCAGTTGGGTCAGCAGGGTTTTGCCTTTATCATCAATGAAAACCATGAATTTGTCTACCATCCTCAACACACAGTTTATAGTTCATCTAGCGAAATGGAGGCTATGAAACCCTATATTGAGACAGGGCAGGGCTACACTCTGGACCACAAATCCTACGTCAGTCAGGAACAGATTGCAGGAACTGATTGGACGGTTATAGGAGTGTCTTCATTGGAGAAGTTAGACCAGGTTCGGAGTCAGCTCTTGTGGACCTTGCTTGGGGCCAGTGTCACATCTCTTCTTGCCTGTCTCTGCTTGGTGTGGTTCAGTCTCAGACGCTGGATTGCCCCTTTGAAGGATTTGAGAGAAACCATGCTGGAAATTGCTTCTGGGGCTCAAAATCGTCGTGCTAAGGAAGCTGGCGCCTATGAACTGAGAGAAGTGACTCGTCAGTTCAATGCCATGCTGGATCAGATTGATCAGTTGATGGCAGATGTGCGCAGGCAGGAAGAAGCAACCCGGCAGTATGAACTTCAAGCACTGTCGAGCCAGATTAACCCCCATTTCCTCTATAATACTTTGGACACTATCATCTGGATGGCTGAGTTTCAGGATAGTCAGCGAGTGGTTCAGGTGACCAAGTCCTTGGCAACCTATTTCCGCTTGGCGCTCAATCAAGGAAAGGATTTGATTTCTCTTTCTGATGAAATCAATCATGTCCGCCAGTACCTCTTTATCCAGAAACAACGCTATGGGGATAAGCTGGAGTATGAGATTGATGAAGAACCTGACTTTGATAATTTAGTCTTGCCTAAACTGGTGTTGCAACCTCTTGTAGAAAACGCTCTTTACCATGGTATTAAGGAGAAGGAAGGGCAGGGACATATTAAAGTTTCTGTCCAGAAACAGGATAGAGGACTAGTCATCCGCATTGAGGATGATGGCGTTGGCTTCCAAGTTGCTGGCGATAGTAGTCAGAGTCAGCTCAAACGTGGAGGAGTAGGTTTGCAAAATGTTGACCAGCGTCTTAAACTTCATTTTGGAGAAGATTATCAGATGAAGATTGATTCTGCACCCGACAAAGGGACGACGGTTGAAATATACATAAATAGAATAGAAACTAGCTAACTCCCAGTTAATTCTGGGAGTTTTATGCGTAATCGAGAAAGCTTTCTAGGTTGTCTATCTTGCTAAAAACAAGAAAAAACGATATGATAGATAGTGACAAAAGAGGTATCAAGTATGAAGGAAAAAGACATTCAAAGAGAAACAAGCCAGATTGTAGAAGATGTATTGGAAAAGGCCAATTTGAAGCAAGGATCTATCTTTGTTTTGGGCCTTTCTTCTAGTGAAGTCATAGGTGGTCAGATTGGCAAGGAATCTAGCCAAGAAATTGGGGAAATCATTGTGAAGACCATCCTAGATATCCTAGAGGAAAAAGGAATTCATCTAGCTGTTCAAGGCTGTGAACATGTCAATCGGGCTCTCGTTGTTGAACGTCAGGTGGCAGAGCAGTTTGGTCTGGAAATCGTCAGTGTCCTTCCTACCCTTCATGCAGGAGGCTCAGGTCAGTTGGCAGCCTTCAAGTTTATGCAGGATCCAGTTGAGGTTGAATTTATCAAGGCTCATGCTGGATTGGATATCGGAGATACTGCAATTGGCATGCATGTCAAGCATGTTCAGGTTCCGATTCGCCCTCTTTTGAGAGAGATTGGGCATGCCCACGTAACGGCTCTTGCAAGTCGTCCCAAATTAATCGGAGGTGCGCGTGCGCACTATCCACAAGATTCTATTAGAAAGTCGTGAGAATGAGAAAAACAAAACAACAACTAGAAAAAATCACCAAATATTCAATTCGTAAGCTAACTGTTGGGGTAGGTCCTGTAGCCATCGGGGCCTTCCTTTTTGGTGCAAGTACCCTTTCAGTAGACAAGGTACAAGCCAATGAAGTTGGCGGTGCTCATAGCGTTCATTACCGTTATTTGGCGGAGCAGGAATTGACCGAGTCTGAAAAAGCCCTTATTCACCATGAGGTTCCTACAGAATTTCAAGATGATGATATTCTCTATGTAGTTTATCGTAAGAAGGCAACTATCAGTCAACAACTTCCATACACAGGAAGTAAGGAGCTAGCTCTAGCAGGCCTTGGCTTGGCAACAGCTTCGCTAGCAGTCTTTTTGGTGTCCAAAAAAGGTCGTAAAGAAGTCCTAGGAGTTCTCTTGATTGGTTCTTTAGGAGCTAGCACTTTTGTACCTTATGGGACATTTGCGTTTGAAAATAAAGAATTACTTTCTTATAACCAAACTATTTCAGCCTCTACACATGAAGGCTTAGCTGAAGGGATTATCCACATTGATGGCTATGAATACATTGGTTACTTTAAGGAAGCGGAACTCCATCCATCAAGACCAGCTTCAGCTGAAAAGTCTCAGTTGCCAGTAGAAAAGCAAAGTTCAAAAGAAATCGAGAAAACAGAAGTAGCTCAAGAAAGACCTGCGGTTGCTCCGGAAACTGTCGTTGAAAAACCTGTAGTAGAGACTCCAGTTGCTCCTGCGGTTGAAGAAAAACCAGTTTCTGAGAAGCCTCAGACAAGACAGGAAGAGAGCTTGGTGGAGATTCCTTTTGAAACGGTCACAAGTCCAGATGCGAATTTAGTAGAAGGACAGACTCGTATCGTCACAGCCGGAGTAAATGGTCAGCGTCTCCTTGTAACCAAAGTTTCGATGGTCAATGGTCAAGAAGTTAGAGAAGTCATCGAAGACCAAGTAGTTCAAAATCCTGTGTCGCAAGTCATTGCTGTCGGAACTAAGAAAGAGGTGCAACCTGCTCCAACTCCAACACCACAAGTCGAACCAAGTCACCAAGTAGCTAAAGGAACACAAGAGGAAGGCAAAGAAGGCCAAGCCTTAACGCAACCGGAATTACCAGAAGCCCCAGTTGAAGTAAAAGGAACTCAAGAGGAAGGCAAAGAAGGTCAAACTTTAACCCAACCCGAATTACCAGAAGCCCCAGTAGAAGCAAAAGGAACTCAAGAAGAAGGCAAGACAGGCCAATCCTTAACGCAACCTGAAATGCCAGAGGCTCCAGTAGAAGCAAAAGGAACTCAAGAGGAGGATAAAGCAGGCCAATCCTTAACACAACCTGAAATGCCAGAAGCTCCAGTAGAAGTAAAAGGCACACAAGAGGAAGGTAAGGCAGGCCAAGCCCTTGTTCAAGATCCATTACCTGAGTACAAAGTTACGGAAGGAACCCTTGTTGAAACATCGACTACAGACCTAGACTATAAAACTGAAACGACTGAGGACCCAACCAAGTATACGGATGAAGAAACTGTCGTAAGAAATGGTGAAAAAGGAAGTCAAGTTACAAAAACAACCTATAAAACAGTAGAAGGTGTTAAAACGGACCAAGTCCTTTCAACTAGCACAGAAGTTACCAAGGAACCTGTAAATCAACAAGTAAGTCGTGGGACAAAACCAATTGAAGGAACAACAGTTGAAACAAGAGAAGAAGTCATTCCTTTTGAAACAAAAGAACAAGAAGATGACACTTTAAAACGCGGAACAAGACAAGTAGCTCAAAAAGGTGTAGAAGGTAAGAAACAAATTACTGAAACCTATAAAACGATTCGTGGAGAAAAAACAAATGAAGCTCCAACAGTAGAAGAAACAGTTCTCCAAGCACCTCAAGATGAAATTATCAAAAAAGGTACAAAAGGTTTAGAAAAACCAACCTTAGAATGGGCTAACACAGATAAAGATGTCTTGAAGAAGAGCGCTACAGCTAGTTATACATTGAATAAACCAGCTGGAGTAGAAATCAAATCGATTAAAGTAGCTCTGAAAGATAAGACTGGACAAGTTGTTAAAGAAGTAACGGTGGCTGAAAATAACTTAAACGCTACTTTAGACAACTTAAAATATTATCAAGGTTATACACTATCCACAACCATGGTCTATGATCGAGGCGAAGGCGAAGAAACTGAAACATTAGAAGATAAACAAATTCAGTTAGACCTTAAAAAAGTTGAAATCAAAAATATCAAAGAAACAAGCTTGATGAGTGTGGACGCTGACGGTAATGAAACAGATACTAGTTTGCTTACAGAAAAACCAGCTGATGTTGCTCCGCTTTATCTACGAGTAACCACTCATGATAACAAAACAACAAGACTGGCTGTTGATAAGATTGAAGAAGTTACAGTTGATGGCAAGACCTTATATAAGGTCACTGCCAAAGCACCTGATTTGATTCAACGTAATGCTGATAACACACTTAAAGAAGAGTATGTTCATTACTTTGAAAAACAAAAAGCAAAAGAAGGTAATGTATACTATAACTTCAAAGAATTAATTGAAGATATGCAAAAAGAACCGACTGGTACCTTTAAGCTTGGTAGCAATATCAATGCTGCCAACGTTAACCCAGCTGGAAAATCTTATGTTACAAATGCTTTCAAAGGAACATTAACAAGTACTGATGGTAATAAATTTACCATTAGCAATATGAACAGACCATTATTCGGTGATATTGTCGGTGGTACAGTAAAAGACCTACTACTTGAAAATGTAAATATCGACATGTCAGGAACGGATAGAATCGCACCGATAGCTAACGTTATAAAAAATAATGCTACTGTAGAGAATATTAAAGTAACAGGTAACGTCGTTGGTAATAATGATGTATCTGGGGTAATTAATAAAATTGACGGTAGCGGAAAATTAAGTAACGTTGCATTCATCGGTAAAGTCCACGCCGCTGGAAATAAAGGTGGTTACTTAACAGGTATCGTTGGTGAAAACTGGAAAGGTATCGTGGAAAAAGCTTATGTTGATGCCGAAATCACAGGTAACAAAGCTAAGGCTGCCGGAATTGTATATTCATCTCAAAACGGTGGTAACAACAGCACTTTAGGTAAAGAAGGTACCCTTCGAAATTCTGTAGCAAAAGGTTCTATCGAACTTAAAGAAGCTGTTATGTCAGGAGGATTATTAGGTACTAACTGGGCACTAGGGGCTATAGAAGACAACATCACTATGATGAAAGTTAAGACTGGTGAGATGGTCTTCGGTCACTCTGATATCGATGCTGATGATTACTTCACATACTCTAGAACAAAACGTAATTATAGTGTTGAAGGTGTAAGTGTAGGTAAAAAGACTTATAAAAACTCAAATAAAGTCCCTAGCATAAGTCAAGAAAAAGCGGATGAATTAATCGCTAAAATGGGAATCACTGCTGATAAATTCGAAAGTACACTTCCTGTTGAAGATAAACTGAACAACATTGTAAGTAAGGCTGATCAATACAAAAATATTGATGACTACGACGCATCTCGTGAACTTGCTTACCGAAACATTGAAAAACTTCAACCATTCTATAATAAAGAATGGATTGTTAACCAAGGTAACAAGATTCCTGCTGGTTCTAAATTATTAACTACAGAAGTTTTGTCTGTTACTGCTATGAGAGGAAATGACTTTGTCACAGACCTTACAGATGCTGATCACATTATGATTCATTATGCAGATAAGACGAAAGAAATTAAAGCTATTACACAAAAAGAATCTAAGGTTCAACAAGTTCGTGAATATAGTATTAATGATTTAGGAGATATTGTTTACACACCAAATAGGGTTGTTAAAGATCGTGCCGATTTGATCAGTGCTATCGAAAGTAAATTGAGTCCAGTTGAATTGCAATCTGATGATGTTTATAAATTATTTGGAAAAAATGGTGATGGAAAAGTTAACGCAATTAAGAACCTTTACTTAGAAGAAAGCTTCAAGTATGTTAAAGATAATCTTAATCAATTCGTTACGAAGTTAGTGGAAAATGAAGATCACCAACTGAATACTGATGAAGCCGCTAAACGTGCGTTAATTAAGAAAATTGATGACAATAAAGCTGCAGTTCTTTTTGGTTTGTCTTACCTCAACCGTTATTACGGAGTTAAATTCGATGACTTTAACATTAAAGAGTTAATGTTGTTCAAACCGGATTTCTATGGTAAGAATGTGAGTGTTTTAGATAGAATCATCAATATTGGTTCTAAAGAAAACAATGTAAAAGGTGACCGTACTCACGATGCATACCGTGAAGTTATCGCTGGTGCTACTGGTAAAGGTAATTTACATGAGTTCTTGAAATACAATATGGAACTCTTTACGAGTGACACCGACTTAAATGATTGGTTCATAAAAGCAACTAAAGATAATGTATATGTCGTTGAACCAACAACTACAAATCCTGCATTCGCAGATAAGAAACACAGAGCTTATGAAGGATTAAATAACGATGTTCACGGTAAGATGATTCTTCCCCTTCTGAACCTAAAAGATGCACATATGTTCTTAATCTCAACATACAATACGATGGCATACAGTTCATTTGAGAAATATGGCAAGTATACTGAAGCTGAGCGTGAGGCATTCAAGAAAGAAATCGATAAAGTAGCCAAAGGTCAACAAAACTACCTAGACTTCTGGTCTCGTCTATCATTAGATAAAGTTCGTAATCAACTACTTAAGAGCAACAATATGGTACCAACTCCTGTGTTAGATAACCAAAACTATAAAGGAATCAGCACAGATAAATACGGACACACAGCTAGTGGTAAAGATGTTGCGCCAGTACGTGAATTATATGGACCAACAGGTCGTTATCACGCAACTGACGGACGTATGGGAGCAGTAGCTCGTGTTTATCCTAAACCATATAAAGATGATTCTGTTTTCTTCATGGTGACAGATATGATTAGTGACTTTGGTATTTCAGCCTTTACTCACGAAACAACTCACGTAAATGACCGTATGGTTTATTTAGGAGGTTCAGGACATCGTGAAGGTACAGACTTAGAAGCATTTGCTCAAGGGATGTTACAATCTCCTGCTGAATCAAGTCCAAACGGTGACTTTAAAGCGTTAGGATTAAACATGGCCTATGAACGTCCGAATAACGGAAACCAATGGTATAACACTAATCCAAATGATCTTGCATCTCGAGAAGAGATCGATCATTACATGAAAGGTTTCAATGATACGCTCATGCTTCTTGATTATCTAGAAGGTGAAGCCGTTCTTGATAAACGCGATAAAGAACTAAACAACGCTTGGTTCAAGAAAGTGGATAAGAAATTACGTAACGCTAATACGAAGAACCAATACGACGAGGTTCGTAATTTGAATGCAGAAGAAAAAGAGTATAACTTAACTTCTGTTAACGATCTGGTAGATAAGAACTTCATGACCAAACACGGCCCTGGTAATGGTACTTATGACCCAACTGGATTTGGTTCTGCCTATGTAACAGTGCCTATCACTGCAGGTATTTACGGTGGTAATACAAGTGAAGGAGCTCCTGGCTCAATGTCATTCAAACATAACACCTTCCGTATGTGGGGTTACTTTGGATATGAAAAAGGCTTCCTAAACTACGCTTCAAATATGTTAAAAGCTGAATCTAAAAAAGCTGGTAACGCTACTTTAGGTGACGACTTCATCATTAAGAAAGTTTCTGATGGTAAATTTACTTCTCTAGAGGCTTGGAAGAAAGAATACTTCAAAGAAGTTGTGGATAAAGCGAAAGCAGGATTTAACCCTGTTACAATCGACGGTACTACATACAGTAGTTACGATGACTTGAAGAATGCATTTGCTGCAGCTGTTGAAAAAGATAAAGCTACTCTTAAGAATGGATCAGTTAAATTTGATAATACTGTATCACTTAAAGAAAAACTATACAAAAAACTTCTTCAACAAACAAATAGCTTTAAAACTTCAATATTTAAATAATCGAAATCTCTCATCTGCTTTGCGGATGAGGGTTTTCTTAATTTGTGCTATACTTAAGGTATGCATAGAAAAACAGTGATTGATTTTAGGGCTTTAGGGGAGAGATACACCTTTACCCAGCCTATCAAAGAGTTAAAAACGAGAGATTTAGCGGAAGTAACAGACTTGCTGGTACAAGTGGAAAACTACCAAAAGCAGGGTTACTATGTGGTGGGCTATGTCAGCTATGAGGCTGCACCTGCTTTTGAAGAGAAACTAGCAGTTCACAAGGCACCTTTATTGGACGAGTATTTGCTTTACTTTACTGTTCATAATAGGGTGGAGACCTCCCCTATTCCTCTGACTTATGAGGATGTTGATTTGCCTTCTAATTGGCAGGAAGTAACGTCTGCAGAGGACTATGAAAAGGCGATTGCCCAGATTCACCATCATTTACGCCAGGGGGACACCTATCAGGTCAACTACACCGTCCAACTAAAACAAGACTTAAGTGCTAATCCTTTTGCCATCTACAATCGTATGGTGGTAGAGCAGGAGGCGGGCTACAATGCCTATGTGGAACATGATGACATGGCAGTGATTTCCATGAGTCCAGAGCTCTTTTTTGAGCAAAATGACCGTGAGTTGACTACGCGACCAATGAAGGGAACAACCCAGCGTGGGTTGACCGACAAAGAAGATCTGGGACAGGCTAGCTGGTTGGAGCAGGATCCTAAAAATCGGTCTGAAAATATGATGATTGTGGACCTCTTGCGCAATGATATGAACCGTATTTCTGAGGTGGGGAGTGAGCATGTAGAACGTCTGTGCCAAGTGGAACAGTATTCAACTGTTTGGCAGATGACTTCGACTATCAAGAGTCAATTGCGAGAGAATGTTGACCTTATTGAAATCTTCCGTTCTCTCTTTCCTTGTGGTTCCATAACGGGTGCTCCGAAAATTGCGACTATGGAGATTATCAAAAATTTGGAACCTCAACCGCGCGGAGTTTACTGTGGAACGATTGGTCTTTTGCTTCCAAATGGGCGACGAATTTTCAATGTTGCTATTCGGACCATTCAACTGCATCAAGGGAAAGCCATCTATGGAGTGGGTGGCGGCATTACATGGGATAGCACTTGGGAATCTGAATATCAAGAGGTTCATCAAAAAGCGGCTGTTCTCTATCGTAAACAAGCTCGTTTTCAACTGATTACTACTGGAAAAATCAACCAGAAGTGCTTGCTGTTTGAGAATCAACATATAGAAAGGCTGAGAAAAGCTAGTCGGTATTTTGCCTTTCCTTATGATGCAAAAGAACTGAGAAAAAAGATAGAGGCGGAGTGCCAAGCTTGTGACCTCCATCAAGACTACCGTTTGCGAATTAGCCTTAGCAAATCTGGGAAGATAGAACTCAATCGTCAAATCTTAACACCTCTTAGTCCGAACTTCTGTCAGGTCAAACTTTGCCTTCAGGAAGCGGATTTACAGCAAGCTTTTACCTATTTTAAAACGACTCACCGACCGCATTTGAGTTTGGGCGAACAAGAAATCATTTACCATAATGAAATTGGAGAACTGCTTGAAACCTCTATCGGAAATTTGATTTTGAAAATCGCTGGGAAACTCTATACACCGCCAGTCCGACTTGGCATCTTACCAGGAATTTATCGTCAGTATTTACTAGAAACAGGACAGGCAGAAGAGAAAGTCTTGACCTTAAAAGATTTAGCCCAAGCAGAAGCTATTTACGGCTGTAATGCAGTGAGAGGCTTGTATGAATTAAGCCTAGAGGAGAACTAGATGAAACTGGTATTTTTACACGGTTTAGGGCAGTCAGCAGAGAGTTGGAAAGAAGTTCGGAATCTACTGATAGATTATCCTTCTGAGGCTATCGAGTTATTTCCTTCTGGAGTTAGCAGCTATCAAAAAGCCAAGGAACGAGTTTATCAGCACCTAGCTCAAGAGACAGAACCTTTTGTTTTGATTGGATTGTCCTTAGGTGCTGCCCTGGCACTAGAACTTTCCAGTTATGATTTACCAAATCTTCGAGCTTTGGTTCTATCAGGATGCCCACTTAAATTAGCAGGGAATATCCTATTTTATGTTCAGTTGCTGATTTTTAAACTACTTCCCAAAAAAGTATTTGAAAAACAGGGAGCAGATAAGGTTCTTATGGTCGGAGTTTCTGAGGAATTGAAGACACTTGATTTAACGGATATAGCAGGGACTTGCTCCTATCCAACCTTACTGATTTGTGGCAGCAAAGATAAACCGAATCTTAGTTCTATGAGAAGTCTTCATAAACTAATATCAGAATCCCAATTTCAGATTATCCCTGACGGTTCTCATGTCTTGAATAAGGAAAAACCAAAGGAGTTTGTAGAAAATACCAGAAGTTTCCTTGAATTGCTGAAATAAGTTTGATAAAATAATATTGAAATCGATAACATTCCTATAGGAGAAAGTAATGAACAAACGTCTATTTTTTAAAATGAGTTTGGCGACGTTGTCAGTTTTAGCTTTGTTTTCACAACCAGTTTTAGCAGAAGAAAACATCCATTTTTCTAGCTGTAAGGAAGCTTGGGCTAATGGCTATTCAGATCTTCATGAGGGAGACCCTGGTTATTCTGCCAAGTTAGACCGCGATCATGATGGTGTGGCTTGCGAATTGAAAAATGCCCCTAAGGGCGTCTTTAAAGCAAAACAAGCAACTGCGGCTCAAACCAACACAACTTCATCTACAACAAGTGGTTGGGTTAAGCAGGACGGTGCTTGGTACTACTTTGATGGAAATGGAAATCCAGTGAAAAATGCTTGGCAGGGAAGTTATTACCTGAAATCAGACGGGAAAATGGCCCAGAGTGAATGGATTTATGATGATTCTTATCAAGCTTGGTATTACTTGAAATCAGATGGTTCCTATGCTTATAGTACATGGCAAGGAAATTACTATTTGAAATCAGATGGTAAAATGGCTAAAGGTGAATGGGTTTATGACTCTTCTTACCAAGCTTGGTATTATCTAAAATCAGATGGATCTTATGTTTATAGTGCATGGCAAGGAAATTACTATTTGAAATCGGATGGTAAAATGGCTGTCAATGAATGGGTTTATGACTCTTCTTACCAAGCTTGGTATTATTTGACATCAGATGGATCTTATGCTTATAGCACGTGGCAAGGGAATTACTATTTGAAATCAGATGGTAAAATGGCTGTCAATGAATGGGTTGATGGTGGACGTTATTATGTAGATGCGACTGGTTTGTGGAAAGCTAATTCCAAAGTAACCAATAAAGGTTCTTATTATAGTCTTCAAGGGAAGTATGATGAAATCGTAGTTGCTAATAAACACTATCCTATGTCCAAAGATTACTATCCGGGTGAAAATGCTACTGCAAAAGCGGCCTTTTTAAAACTGATCGCACAGATGCAGGAGGAAGGTTATGCTATTAGCGATAATTATAGTGGCTTTAGAAGTTATGCAACCCAAGCACAATTATATCAAAGTTATGTGAACCAAGAGGGGCAGGCTGCTGCGGATCGTTATTCAGCCCGTCCTGGATATAGTGAACATCAGACAGGACTTGCTTTTGATGTGATTGGCACAGATGGTCAATTGGTTGAAGATTCAAATGCTGCTCAATGGTTGTTAGAACATGCGCCAGACTATGGTTTTGTTGTTCGATATCCTCGTGGTAAGGAAAGTATAACTGGTTATATGCATGAGGAATGGCATTTGCGCTATATTGGGAAAGAAGCTAAAGACATTGCTGCAAGTGGTTTGACGCTGGAAGAATATTATGGATTTGATGGTGGAGACTATCTAGATTAAAAATCTATATTAGTTGAATGCAAACCTTTGCATAAGTTACTGAATTTTGTTATACTAGTACTGTAAGCATTTTCAATTACTACAAAATGAAAAAGGAGAAAAAGATGAGTCAAAAGATTATTGGGATTGACCTTGGTGGAACTTCTGTCAAGTTTGCAATTTTAACAAGAGCAGGAGAAATCCAAGAAAAATGGTCTATCAAGACCAACATTTTGGATGAGGGAAGTCATATCGTTGATGATATGATTGAGTCTATTCAACACCGTTTGGACTTGCTTGGATTGGTAGCAGCGGACTTCCAAGGTATTGGAATGGGATCACCAGGTGTGGTTGACCGTGAAAAAGGAACTGTTATTGGTGCCTACAATTTGAACTGGAAAACCCTTCAACCAATTAAAGAAAAAATTGAAAAAGCCTTGGGCATTCCATTTTTCATCGATAATGATGCCAACGTGGCAGCTCTTGGTGAGCGCTGGATGGGTGCTGGTGATAACCAACCAGACGTTGTCTTTATGACACTTGGTACAGGTGTTGGTGGCGGTATCGTCGCAGAAGGCAAATTGCTTCACGGTGTTGCTGGTGCAGCAGGTGAGCTTGGCCACATCACTGTTGACTTTGACCAACCAATCGCATGTACTTGCGGTAAGAAAGGTTGCCTTGAGACAGTCGCTTCTGCAACAGGGATTGTCAACTTGACTCGTCGCTATGCTGATGAATACGAAGGCGATGCAGCCTTGAAACGTTTGATTGATAACGGAGAAGAAGTAACTGCTAAGACTGTCTTTGACCTTGCAAAAGAAGGAGACGACCTTGCTTTGATCGTTTATCGTAACTTCTCACGTTACTTGGGAATCGCTTGTGCCAACATCGGTTCAATTCTCAACCCATCAACAATTGTTATCGGTGGTGGTGTGTCAGCTGCAGGAGAATTCCTTCTACAAGGTGTTCAAAAAGTCTACGACGAAAATACCTTCCCACAAGTACGCACATCAACAAAATTGGCTCTTGCAACTCTAGGAAATGACGCTGGAGTTATTGGAGCAGCATCACTTGTATTGCAATAAGATAATAAAAGAGGAAAAATGCTAACCTAGAGTTAGTAATGTTCCTCTTTTCTTTTTTATGCTATACTAGTTAGGACAATAAATGAGGTGAGAGTAAATGACAAAAGCAGATACGATTTTTAAAGAGAATATTGAACGAATCCTCAAAGACGGTGTCTTTTCAGAGCAGGCCCGTCCCAAGTACAAGGATGGGACCGTTGCTAACTCCAAGTACATAACGGGTGCCTTTGCCGAGTATGACTTGGCAAAGGGGGAATTCCCCATCACAACCTTACGTCCCATTGCCATCAAATCCGCTATCAAGGAAGTGCTCTGGATTTACCAAGACCAGTCAAATAGCCTAGACGTGCTTAATGACAAGTACAATGTTCACTACTGGAATGACTGGGAAGTGGGAAATACAGGAACCATTGGTGAGCGCTATGGTGCCGTTGTTAAGAAACACGATATTATCAATAAGCTTCTCAAGCAGTTGGAAACCAACCCTTGGAACCGCCGCAATATCATCTCGCTCTGGGATTACCAAGCTTTCGAAGAAACAGACGGGCTGCTCCCATGCGCCTTTCAGACTATGTTTGATGTCCGTCGTGTTGATGGAGAAATCTATCTGGATGCGACCTTGACCCAGCGTTCTAACGATATGCTGGTGGCCCACCACATCAATGCGATGCAGTATGTAGCTCTTCAAATGATGATTGCCAAACATTTTGGCTGGAAGGTTGGAAAGTTCTTCTATTTCATCAACAACCTCCATATCTATGACAATCAATTTGAACAAGCTGAGGAATTGCTCCGTCGTGAACCGTCAAACTGCCAACCACGATTGGTATTGAATGTTCCTGATGGGACTAATTTCTTTGATATCAAAGCAGAGGATTTTGAGTTGGTGGATTATGACCCTGTCAAGCCACAGTTGAAGTTTGACCTAGCTATTTAAAAGAATAGAAAAAAGAAGTTGAGATAATAAATCCCAACTTCTTTTGTTTCTTAACGTGATACGCGGCGACGAGCTGCTTTTTTACGGTTTTCTTCGATGAAAGCTGCTTTTTGCTCTTCTGGTTCGATCACTTTCTTTTTAAATGCGTATACTGCACCTGCGACGGCAGCGACAGTTCCTGCGACACCTGTTACAAGACCTTTAGCGAATCCTTTAGCCATGAGTCTTCCTCCTTTATCTTCTTAATCAGCCAGCCTCCTCAAGAGGTCACATTTTTCTGACTGACCTTTTTGTGTTATAATAATAGTAACGAAAAAATGGGAATTTTTCAAGGAAAAAAGATGAAAACAAAAATAATTGTGATTGTTGGACCGACTGCTGTTGGAAAAACAGCCCTTGCCATTGAAGTTGCAAAGCGTTTTAATGGCGAAGTGGTTAGCGGTGATAGTCAGCAGGTTTACCGAGGTTTAGATATTGGGACAGCTAAGGCTAGTCCAGAAGAACAGGTAGCTGTTCCCCATCATTTAATCGATGTTAGAGAGGTAACCGAGTCTTACTCGGCTTTTGATTTTGTTTCAGAAGCTAAGATGGCTATTGAGGATATTCACAGTCGTGGCAAGCTAGCCATTATAGCTGGTGGAACTGGGCTTTATATCCAGAGCTTGTTGGAAGGTTACCATCTAGGAGGGGAGACTCCCCATGAGGAGATTTTAGCTTATCGGGCTAGTTTGGAGCCTTATACAGATGAGGAATTAGCCCATCTTGTGGAGCAAGCAGGCCTTGAGATTCCCCAGTTTAATCGTCGCCGTGCTATGCGCGCCTTGGAAATAGCCCATTTTGGTCAGGATTTGGAAAATCAAGAGAGTCTATATGAACCGCTGATTATCTGCTTGGATGATGAGCGCAGTCAATTATATGAACGTATCAATCACCGCGTGGACTTGATGTTTGAGGCTGGGCTTTTGGATGAGGCCAAGTGGTTGTTTGACCATTATCCAGATGTGCAGGCTGCTAAGGGCATTGGCTACAAGGAACTTTTTCCATATTTCCGTGGGGAGCAGACCTTGGAGGAAGCTAGTGAGAGTCTTAAACAGGCGACCCGTCGTTTTGCCAAGCGTCAGCTGACATGGTTCCGTAATCGTATGCAGGTCACCTTTTATCAGATTGGAGAATCTGGTGTGCAAGACCGCATTTTAAGCCAGATAGAGGAGTTTTTAGATGATTGAAACAGAGAAAAAAGAGGAACGCGTCCTGCTTATCGGTGTGGAATTGCAGGGCATGGACAATTTTGACCTCTCTATGGAAGAATTGGCCAGTCTAGCCAAGACGGCTGGTGCAGTCGTAGTGGATAGTTACAGACAAAAACGTGAAAAGTATGACTCCAAGACCTTCGTCGGCTCTGGTAAGTTGGAAGAGATTGCGCTCATGGTGGATGCAGAAGAGATTACCACTGTCATCGTCAATAACCGCTTGACTCCGCGACAAAATGTCAATCTGGAGGAAGTTCTCGGTGTCAAGGTCATTGACCGTATGCAGTTGATTTTGGATATCTTTGCCATGCGGGCTCGAAGCCATGAAGGGAAACTCCAAGTGCATTTAGCTCAGCTTAAGTATCTATTGCCTCGCTTGGTTGGTCAGGGAATTATGCTCAGCCGTCAGGCAGGGGGAATTGGTTCCCGTGGACCTGGTGAAAGCCAGCTGGAGCTGAACCGTCGTAGCGTTCGCAATCAAATCACGGACATCGAGCGCCAGCTCAAGGTGGTTGAGAAAAATCGGGTCGCAGTCAGAGAAAAACGTCTGGAGTCTAGCATCTTTAAGATTGGTTTGATTGGTTACACTAATGCTGGGAAATCGACTATCATGAACACTTTGACTAGTAAGACCCAGTATGAGGCGGACGAGCTCTTTGCGACTCTAGATGCGACGACTAAGAGTATTCATCTGGGTGGCAATCTTCAAGTAACTTTGACAGATACCGTGGGCTTTATCCAAGATTTGCCAACAGAGTTAGTGTCTAGTTTCAAGTCAACCTTGGAAGAAAGCAAGCATGTAGACCTTCTGGTTCATGTTATCGATGCCAGCAATCCTTACCACGAGGAGCATGAAAAAACAGTCTTGTCCATCATGAAAGACTTGGACATGGAGGATATTCCTCGCCTGACCCTTTATAATAAAGCGGATTTGGTGGAGGATTTTACGCCGACCCAAACGCCATATGTCCTCATTTCTGCCAAGTCTGAGGATAGTCGTGAGAATTTGCAGACTTTGTTTTTAGAGAAAATCAAGGATATTTTTGAAGTCTTTACCCTGCGCGTGCCTTTTTCGAAGTCCTACAAGATTCATGATCTAGAAAGTGTTGCGATTCTGGAAGAACGTGATTATCAGGATGACGGGGAAGTCATTACAGGCTACATTTCTGAGAAAAATAAATGGAGGTTAGAAGAATTTTATGACTGATATTAAAACGTTGGCTCTAAAGTATGGAGGTTATACAAGTCTGGATAAGGTCTATCTGGATCAACTTCTAGCTGGTAAAACAGAGCAGGAGCAGTTGGCCCTTATCACGCCTCCGCCAAGTGTGGTCAATGCCTACTTTGCTGAACTCTACCAGAAAAAGAGTCCTGAGGCTGCGACGGATTATTTTGCAGAACTCAGTCAGGAACTAAATCTCTACAATGTTGAGCCAAGTTTCACCCTAGAAAGCAAGCCTTTTATTCGTCTTAATCTGTCTGGTAAATCCTTTGGTTTTTGCTATGAGAGAGAGGGCCTTGGTCGAATTTTCTCTGAAAATGAAGAGAAGATTTCAGATGATTTGCTTTTTGAGATTGCACAAATTTTCCCCCATCAACTGGTCTTTGAAGAGTCTGGAAAGATTTACATGAAGGCTGTCGGGGACGAGGAAGTTGTTAGTGTGGAGAGTCTCACGGCTTTGACTGATTTAGAAAGCTTGGCTGATGGTCGTAAGCGTCTCAAAGGCTACAGCCAAGAGGATTTACTGCAAGAAGCTACTGCTTTTTCTGGCAAGCGCTATTTCCGATCGGAAAACCGCACAGCCATGTTATATATTGATTAATTAGAAAGTATCGAATGGATATTCAATTTTTAGGAACGGGGGCTGGTCAGCCCTCTAAAGCCCGCA
Organism: bacterium; assembly: GCA_905221105.1. Lineage (GTDB taxonomy): Bacteria > Bacillota > Bacilli > Lactobacillales > Streptococcaceae > Streptococcus. Next base: position 203,338 of record CAJNBW010000001.1, on the reverse strand, counting down.
ATGTTTCAAGTCTCGCCCTGAAACTCTTGGACGAGATTAACGAAGTCTGGCTCTTTGACTGTGGAGAAGGTACGCAAAATCGCATTCTGGAAACCACAATTCGACCACGTAAGGTCAGCAAAATCTTTATCACTCACTTGCACGGAGACCACATTTTTGGTTTGCCAGGATTCCTTTCTAGCCGTGCTTTTCAGGCCAATGAAGAGCAGACAGATTTGGAAATCTATGGACCTCAGGGGATCAAGTCATTTGTCTTAACCAGTCTTCGTGTGTCAGGTTCTCGTTTGCCCTACCGTATTCATTTTCATGAGTTTGACCAAGATTCGTTAGGAAAAATTCTTGAGACCGATAAATTCACCGTGTATGCTGAGGAGTTGGACCACACTATTTTCTGCGTTGGTTATCGTGTCATGCAAAAGGACTTAGAAGGTACCTTGGATGCTGAAAAACTCAAGGCTGCTGGCGTCCCATTTGGCCCGCTTTTTGGAAAAATAAAAAATGGTCAGGATGTTGTTCTAGAAGATGGCAGAGAAATCAAGGCGGCTGACTATATCTCAGCTCCCCGTCCGGGTAAAATTATCACTATTCTAGGTGACACCCGCAAAACCAATGCCAGCGTACGTCTGGCTGTCAATGCTGATGTCCTGGTTCATGAGTCCACTTATGGCAAGGGAGATGAAAAAATTGCTCGTAACCATGGTCACTCAACCAACATGCAGGCAGCGGAGGTCGCAGTAGAAGCAGGTGCCAAACGCCTTCTGCTCAACCACATCAGTGCCCGTTTTCTCTCAAAAGATATCAGCAAACTCAAAAAAGACGCTGCCACAATTTTTGAAAATGTGCATGTGGTCAAGGATTTGGAAGAAGTGGAAATCTAAAACATTGAGAAAGGATAAGTATGCCTACTATTCTTATTACCGGAGCTAGTGGTGGTCTAGCCCAAGAAATGGTCAAACTTTTACCTGAAGACCAGCTGATCTTGCTTGGTAGAAATAAGGAAAAATTAGCTCAACTCTACGGAAATCATCCCCATGCAGAATTGATTGAAATAGACATTACCGATGATTCAGCCTTAGCATCTCTGGTAACTGATCTCTATCTCCGCTATGGCAAGATTGATGTTTTGATTAACAACGCTGGTTACGGGATTTTTGAGGAATTTGACCAGATTTCTGACCAAGATATTCACCAGATGTTCGAGGTCAATACCTTTGCTTTGATGAATTTATCTCGACGCCTTGCGGCCCGTATGAAGGAAAGTCGAAAAGGCCATATCATCAATATCGTCAGCATGGCAGGTCTAATAGCTACTGGTAAGTCCAGCCTTTACTCAGCGACCAAGTTTGGGGCCATTGGGTTTTCAAATGCTCTGCGCCTCGAACTTATGCCTTATGGTGTTTATGTAACGACGGTCAATCCAGGACCAATCCGTACAGGATTTTTTGACCAAGCCGACCCAGATGGAACCTATCTCAAGTCGGTTGACCGCTTCCTGCTAGAGCCAGATGCAGTGGCTAAAAAGATTGTCAAGATTATAGGAAAAAACAAACGAGAACTCAATCTACCGATGTTGTTGAACCTAGCCTATAAGTTTTATACCCTCTTTCCTAAGCTGGCTGATAAGTTGGCAGGGGAGACTTTTAATTATAAATAAAAAAGAACCAATGTGCAGGTTGTTGCTAGCCTACATATTGGTTCTTATTATTTCTCAACTATCAAACTGGACTTCTTCTAGTAGATAGTCGATAAAGCGTTCGCCCATCTTGGATAGGCTGGTTTTTTCATGCTGGATATAGACCAGCTCAATTGGGTCGTCAATGTCCAGTGGGATAGAAACGATATTGTCTCCGTTGAGATTACTGTTCAAAATCCCCGTCGCAATAGTGTAACCATCCAAACCAATCAAAAGATTAAAGAGGGTGGCACGGTCACTGACCACGATGGATTTCTTGTGGTGCTCTTGGGAAAGGATTTCCTCTGAAAAGTAGAAGGAGTTGTGCGTCCCCTGGTCATAGCTGAGGTAAGGGAAGTTTTCCAAATCAGACAGTTTGACCTTGTCTTTCTTTGCAAGAGGGTTGGTCTTGCTGACAAAGATATGCGGTTGCGCTGTGAAGAGATGGTGAGCCAGTAGGTGATTGTCATCCAGCATCTTGGTTAAAACGTCACGGTTGTAGCTGTTCAAAAATAGGACACCGACCTCACTACGGAAGTTCTTGACGTCGTCGATAATTTCCCAAGTCCGCGTTTCACGAAGGAAGAGCTCGTATTTTTCCATATCGCTTTTTTTGAGCAGAGAGACGAAAGCATTGACCACAAAGGCATAGTGCTGGGAGGAAACGCTAAAGAGTTCGCGGTGGGCGACAGGATTTTTATAGCGTTCTTCTAGAAGCTGAGTTTGCTCTACAACCTGACGGGCATAAGAGAGAAACTCCATCCCATCACGGGTCAAGGTGATACCCTTGGGATTGCGGATAAAGATTTCAATTCCCATCTCATTTTCTAAATCTCTCACAGCATTGGAAAGACTAGGCTGTGTGATAAAGAGCTGCTTGGCTGCCTCATTCATGGAGCCAGTTTCGACGATTTTGATAATATAATGTAATTGTTGAATTCTCATGTTTTTATTGTACCACACTTGCGTCAGAATCGCCAAAGAAGATAGGAAAATCAGGAGTATTGTGTGAGTCTCTTCTTGAAAAAAACATAAAATTTTGCTAGAATGAAACTTATGAAAACATTCTATGATGTGCAGCAATTCCTCAAACGATTTGGTATTATTGTTTATATGGGAAAACGCTTATATGATATTGAACTGATGAAGTTGGAACTCTCTCGAATTTACGATGCAGGGTTGATGGACAAATTAGACTATCTAGAAGCAGAAGCGGTTCTTCGCAGAGAGCACAAGGTAGAATTGGATTATATTGAGAAAAATGGAGAAAAGAACTAATGGTTACTTGGATTTTGTGGGCACTTATACTAGCAATGTTGGCGTGGATGGGCTTTAACTATCTGCGTATTCGCCGTGCGGCTAAAATTGTAGACAATGAGGAATTTGAAGCCTTGATTCGTACGGGTCAATTGATTGATTTGCGCGACCCAGCAGAATTCCACAGAAAGCATATCCTTGGAGCCCGCAATATTCCTTCAAGTCAGTTGAAGACCAGTCTTGCAGCTCTTCGTAAGGATAAACCTGTCCTTCTCTACGAAAACCAACGTGCGCAACGGGTCACAAATGCAGCCCTTTACTTGAAAAAACAAGGCTTTTCTGAGATTTATATCCTTTCTTATGGCTTGGATTCTTGGAAAGGGAAAGTGAAGACTAGCTAACATTCTGTAAAAACCTGTCGAATGATAGATAAAGCTAGCGTTTTATGGTATAATCATTTATATTAATTTTAAGGAGATTTTATAATATGAATTCACAACAAAAGAAAAAATCTTCACTTATTTTAGGTATCTTATCTATCGTCCTTGGTTTGCTTTCTCCAATAGTGAGTCTGATTTTGGGGATCATAGGATTGGTTTTGGCTTTTTCATACCAAAAAGAATCTGGACTGGACTATAAAACAGAAAAAATTCTCAACATCGTAGGACTTATAGTTTCTATTCTTAACTGGATTCTAACAATCGCAGTAGTTTTTAGATAAGCAAAAAACAAAAAAGCTTTAAATTTAAAGCTTTTTTGTTTTATAGACTCATCTCTAAGTAGTTTTTTATGATTTCCAATTCCTCTGGATTCAAGGGACGGTATTGATCTTCTGCTAGTTCTGGGTCTAATGTAAACTCACCGAACTGAACTCTTTTGAGAGAAGTCACCTTAACGCCAACCGAGAGGAACATTTTCTTAACTTGATGAAATTTTCCTTCTGAAATGGTGATAGAGGCTTGACTGAGAGAAGGACTGGCAGATAGAATTTCTAGCCTTGCAGGTTTACAGGCAGTGCCATCTAAAAAGACAATTCCCTTTTGAAAGTCTTGGATATGGTCAGGTGTCAGGAGGCCATTAACCTGGACTTGGTAGGTCTTATCGACATGATACTGAGGATGGAGGAGTTGAAAGCCCAAAGGGCCGTTATCGGTCACGAGGAGAAGGCCCGTCGTATCTCGGTCCAGTCGGCCGATGGCATAGAGTTTATCAGACTGGATGTCAGGTGGAAGGAGATCCATAACGGTTGGGAGTTCCTTGTCTTTATTGGCTGTCACGACACCAGCAGGTTTATGAAGCATCAGATAGGTATGCTCATAACCTTGAATGATTCGGCCCTGAAAAAGGAGTTCTTGTAGCCCTGTATCGATATTTTGGGCTAGGGAGCGGGCTGGGCAACCATCGACTAGAATTTCCCATTTAAGTAAGGCTTGTTTCATGGCCTTTCGGCTGATTTTTTCTTGGGCTAATAAATTATCTAAACGCATACTCTGCCTATCTTATCATAAGTCGCTTGCTTTGAAAAGGCTTGACGTGAAAAGAAAAGCACAGTGAAAACATTTACACTTGCTTGAATTATGTTATTTACTTGAAAATATGGTATAATCGTTCAGTTAGAAAATAAATTTTGAATACTATAGAGGAAATCATGACAAAATTAAGAGAAGATATCCGTAACATTGCGATTATCGCCCACGTTGACCACGGTAAAACAACCCTCGTTGACGAATTATTGAAACAATCAGAAACGCTTGATGCACGTACTGAATTGGCTGAACGTGCTATGGATTCAAACGATATCGAAAAAGAGCGTGGAATCACCATTCTTGCTAAAAATACAGCCGTTGCCTACAACGGAACTCGTATCAACATCATGGACACACCAGGACACGCGGACTTCGGTGGAGAAGTTGAGCGTATCATGAAAATGGTTGACGGTGTTGTCTTGGTCGTAGATGCCTACGAAGGAACCATGCCACAAACTCGTTTCGTATTGAAAAAAGCCTTGGAACAAGACCTTGTGCCAATCGTGGTTGTTAACAAAATCGATAAACCATCAGCTCGTCCAGCAGAAGTAGTGGACGAAGTATTGGAGCTTTTCATCGAGCTTGGTGCCGATGACGACCAGCTTGATTTCCCAGTGGTGTATGCTTCAGCTATCAACGGAACTTCTTCATTGTCAGATGATCCAGCTGACCAAGAAGCGACTATGGCACCAATCTTTGATACAATTATCGACCATATTCCAGCTCCAGTAGATAACTCAGATGAGCCTTTGCAGTTCCAAGTATCACTTTTGGACTACAATGACTTCGTTGGTCGTATCGGTATCGGTCGTGTCTTCCGTGGTACTGTTAAGGTTGGGGACCAAGTTACCCTCTCTAAACTAGATGGTACAACGAAGAACTTCCGTGTTACAAAACTTTTCGGTTTCTTTGGTTTGGAACGTCGTGAAATCCAAGAAGCTAAAGCAGGTGACTTGATTGCCGTTTCAGGTATGGAAGACATCTTTGTCGGTGAAACGATCACTCCGACAGACGCAGTTGAAGCTCTTCCAATCCTACACATCGATGAGCCAACTCTTCAAATGACTTTCTTGGTCAACAACTCACCATTTGCTGGTAAAGAAGGTAAATGGGTAACGTCTCGTAAGGTGGAAGAACGCTTGCAGGCAGAATTGCAAACAGACGTTTCCCTTCGTGTTGACCCAACTGATTCACCAGATAAATGGACGGTTTCAGGGCGTGGAGAATTGCACTTGTCAATCCTTATCGAAACAATGCGTCGTGAGGGTTATGAACTTCAAGTATCTCGTCCAGAAGTTATCGTAAAAGAAATCGATGGTGTGAAATGTGAGCCATTTGAACGTGTTCAAATCGACACTCCAGAAGAATACCAAGGGTCTGTTATCCAAAGCCTTTCTGAACGTAAGGGTGAAATGTTGGATATGATTTCAACTGGTAATGGTCAAACTCGTTTGGTCTTCCTTGTTCCAGCGCGTGGTTTGATCGGATACTCAACTGAGTTCTTGTCAATGACTCGTGGTTACGGTATCATGAACCATACCTTTGACCAATACTTGCCATTGATTCCAGGGGAAATTGGTGGACGTCACCGTGGTGCCCTTGTTTCTATCGATGCTGGTAAGGCTACAACTTACTCAATCATGTCTATCGAAGAACGTGGTACGATCTTTGTTAACCCAGGTACTGAGGTTTACGAAGGAATGATTATCGGTGAAAACTCTCGTGAAAACGACTTGACAGTTAATATCACTAAGGCTAAACAAATGACCAACGTCCGTTCAGCTACTAAGGACCAAACAGCTGTTATCAAGACACCTCGTATCTTGACACTTGAAGAGTCTCTTGAATTCTTGAACGACGATGAGTACATGGAAGTAACTCCTGAGTCTATTCGTTTGCGTAAACAAATCCTTAACAAGGCAGAGCGTGAGAAAGCTAACAAGAAGAAAAAATCAGCTGAATAAGAGCTAGAAAGAGATAAAGATGGTTTATTTAATCATAGGAATCCTCTTATTACTACTCTATGTATTTGCGACACCAGAAAGTATTAAAGGGACAGTCAATATCGTCCTTGTCGTCTTTGCTTTTGTAGCACTTTTGATTTTATTAATGCTGTCTGTTCTGCAAATCTTTCAGCTACCGACAGAATTCTTCATCGCAGTCGCTATGCTCTTCTTAGCATACTTTAGCTTACGAGATATTACCCTCATGTCGGTTAATAAAAGTAAAAGAAGATAAAAAGAGAGTTTCGGCTCTCTTTTTGCTTGTTAGAATGCCCAATCTGAGCATTTTCGTTTAGAATTATTTCCATAAAAATGGTAAAATAGTAAGAGTAGAAATGGAGTTTGAGACATGAAAGTAATAGATCAATTTAAAAATAAGAAAGTCCTTGTTTTAGGTTTGGCCAAGTCTGGTGAATCAGCAGCTCGTTTGTTGGACAAGCTAGGTGCCATTGTGACAGTAAATGATGGGAAGCCTTTCGAGGACAATCCAGCTGCCCAAAGTTTGCTGGAAGAAGGGATCAAGGTCATCACAGGAGGTCATCCTTTGGAACTCTTGGATGAAGAGTTTGCTCTGATGGTGAAAAATCCAGGTATTCCTTACAGCAATCCCATGATTGAAAAGGCTTTGGCAAAGGGTATTCCAGTCTTGACTGAGGTGGAATTGGCTTACTTGATTTCAGAAACACCGATTGTTGGTATTACTGGTTCAAATGGGAAAACAACCACAACGACGATGATTGGGGAAGTTTTGACTGCTGCTGGTCAACATGGTCTCTTATCAGGAAATATCGGCTATCCAGCTAGTCAAGTGGCTCAAACTGCGACAGACAAGGATACGCTTGTCATGGAACTTTCTTCTTTCCAACTCATGGGTGTCCAAGAATTCCATCCTGAGATTGCGGTTATTACCAACCTCATGCCAACTCATATCGACTATCATGGTTCTTTTGAGGAGTATGTGGCAGCCAAGTGGAATATCCAGAACAAGATGACAGCGGATGATTTTCTTATTTTGAACTTTAACCAAGACTTGGCAAAAGAATTGGCAAGCCAAACACAGGCTACTGTTGTTCCTTTCTCAACACAGGAAAAGGTTGATGGAGCTTATCTGGAAGATGGTCAACTCTACTTCCGTGGGGAAGTGGTCATGGCAGCTAATGAAATCGGTGTTCCAGGTAGCCACAATGTGGAAAATGCCCTTGCGACTATTGCAGTAGCCAAGCTTCGTGGTGTGGACAACCAAACCATCAAGGAAACTCTTTCAGCCTTTGGTGGTGTCAAACACCGTCTCCAATTTGTGGATGAAATCAAGGGTGTCAAATTCTATAATGATAGCAAGTCAACCAATATCTTGGCTACTCAAAAAGCCTTGTCAGGATTTGACAACAGCAAGGTTATTTTGATTGCAGGTGGTTTGGACCGTGGCAATGAGTTTGACGAATTGGTTCCAGATATTACTGGACTCAAGAAGATGGTCATCCTCGGTCAGTCTGCCGAACGTGTCAAACGGGCAGCAGACAAGGCTGGTGTCGCATATGTGGATGCGACTGATATTGCAGATGCGACCCGCAAGGCCTATGAGATTGCGACTCAAGGAGATGTGGTTCTTCTCAGTCCTGCCAATGCCAGCTGGGATATGTATGCTAACTTTGAAGTACGTGGCGACCTCTTTATCGACACAGTAGCGGAGTTAAAGGAATAATATGAAAAAAATTGTCTTTACAGGTGGGGGGACGGTTGGACACGTTACGCTTAACCTTTTGTTAATGCCCAAGTTCATCGAAGATGGCTGGGAAGTCCACTATATCGGGGACAAGCGTGGTATCGAACACCAAGAAATCCTCAAGTCGGGTCTAGATGTCACCTTCCATTCCATTGCGACTGGAAAATTGCGTCGTTATTTCTCTTGGCAAAATATGATGGATGTCTTCAAAGTTGGCTGGGGAATTGTCCAATCGCTCTTTATCATGTTGCGACTTCGTCCACAGGCTCTTTTTTCAAAGGGAGGCTTTGTCTCAGTACCGCCTGTTATCGCTGCGCGTGTGTCAGGAGTGCCAGTCTTTATTCACGAATCGGACCTATCTATGGGCTTGGCCAATAAAATCGCCTATAAATTTGCGACTAAGATGTATTCAACCTTTGAGCAAGCTTCAAGTTTGGCTAAGGTCGAGCATGTGGGAGCAGTGACAAAGGTTTCAGACCAAAAAACTCCAGAACCAGATGAATTGGTGGATATTCAAACCCACATTAATCCTAAATTGCCAACTGTATTGTTTGTTGGCGGTTCTGCAGGTGCTCGTGTCTTTAACCAATTGGTGACAGACCATAAGAAAGAACTGACAGAGCGCTACAATATTATCAATCTAACTGGAGATTCTAGCCTGAACGAGTTGAGCCAAAATCTCTTTCGTGTTGACTATGTGACCAATCTCTATCAACCCTTGATGGAATTGGCTGACATCGTTGTGACACGTGGTGGTGCCAATACGATTTTTGAGCTCTTGGCCATGGCAAAATTACATGTCATTGTGCCACTTGGTCGTGAAGCTAGTCGTGGTGACCAGATTGAAAATGCGGCTTACTTTGTAAAAAAAGGCTATGCAGAAGAGCTTCAAGAAAGCGATTTGACCTTGGATAGTTTGGAAGAGAAACTTTCTCACTTACTAAGCCACAAGGAAGATTATCAAGCTAAGATGAAGGATTCTAAGGAATTGAAATCTCTAGCAGATTTTTATCAATTATTGAAAAAAGATTTATCATAAGGAAAGTAAATGTCAAAAGATAAGAAAAATGAGGGCAAAGAAATCCTCGAAGAATTTAAAGAGTTATCAGAATGGCAGAAACGAAACCAAGAATATCTAAAAAAGAAGGCTGAAGAAGAGGCAGCCCTAGCTGAGGAGAAGGAAAAGGAAAGACAAGCTCGAATGGCTTCGAAATCTGAAAAGTCAGATGAAACTGAAGACCAAGAGAGTGAGTCTGATCCAAAAGACCCAGAATCAGATAAGGAAGACGCTAAGGAAAAAGTAGAAAAATCAGAAGACACCAAAAAAGAAGTAGCCAAAGAAGAACCAAAATCCAGAGAGCTAAAGAAACAGAATAAAAATATAGAGAAAAAGCCTGTAAAGGAAAAACCGGCTAAACCGAAAATTCCAGGAGTTCATATCTGGCGAGCTATCTCGATTTTGTTTCTCAGTCTGATTTTATTAGTTGCATCTGCCTACTTGCTCAGTCCTTATGCGACTATGAAGGATATTCGTGTTGAGGGAACGGTGCAAACTACAGCTGATGATATTCGACAGGCTTCAGGCATTCAGGATTCGGATTATACGATTAACCTTCTGCTAGAAAAGACAAAATATGAAGAGCAGATCAAGTCTAACTATTGGGTTGAATCAGCTCAGCTTGTCTATCAATTTCCAACTAAGTTTACTATCAAGGTTAAGGAATATGATATTGTTGCCTACTATGTTTCTGGTGAAAATCATTATCCAATCCTTTCAAGTGGAAAGGTGGAGACTAGCGCAGTAAGTTTGGTGAGTCTGCCAGAAACTTATTTATCAGTTCTCTTTAATGACAGCGAACAAGTCAAGACCTTTACCTCAGAACTTTCTCAAATTAGTTCAGAACTCAAGGCAGCTATTCAGAAGGTGGAACTAGCCCCAAGCAAGGTGACTTCAGATTTAATTCGATTGACCATGAATGATTCGGACGAAGTCTTGGTTCCCCTTTCTGAAATGAGTAAGAAATTGCCTTACTATAGTAAGATTAAGCCTCAATTGTCAGAACCAAGTGTGATTGACATGGAAGCTGGAATTTACAGCTATACTGTGGCGGATAAATTAATTATGGAGGCTGAGGAAAAAGCCAAACAAGAGGCCAAAGAAGCTGAGAAGAAACAGAAAGAGGAAGAGAAGAAGAGGCTAGAAGAACAGCAGAATAAACTGGAAGAAGAGAAGAAAAAATTGGAGGAAGAGAGCAATAGAAACCAAACAAGTCAGCGTTCATCGCGTCGCTAAGTTTACCTTTTCTCCTATAGCTCTTTAGTTTCCATGTTTTTACTTGACAAGTGTTAGTAGAAATAATAGAATAGTAAAAAACCTTTAAAGCAGTCCAGAGAGGCAGCTAAGGTTAGACGGTGAAAGGGTGGAGACTACCCATTTTTCGTGGAACCTTGCTGTTGGCAGGTTCCTTTTTTCGTGGCTTCTGTTGGCCAGACTCTCTTACTAGCAAAGGTAGAAGGAGAAACCTATGCGAGAACATCGTCCAGTCATTGCTCTTGATTTTCCTAGTTTTGAGGCGGTCAAGGAATTTTTAGCTCATTTCCCAGCAGAAGAAAGCCTTTATCTCAAGGTAGGGATGGAGCTCTATTATGCCGCGGGGCCTGAGATTGTGTCCTACTTAAAAGGTTTGGGTCATAGTGTCTTTTTGGATCTCAAGTTACATGACATTCCAAATACAGTCAAGTCAGCCATGAAGGTCTTGTCTCAGCTTGGTGTCGATATGACCAATGTTCATGCGGCTGGTGGTGTAGAGATGATGAAGGCTGCGCGTGAAGGTTTTGGAAGTCAAGCCAAATTGATTGCCGTCACGCAGCTGACCTCAACATCAGAAGCCCAGATGCAGGATTTTCAGAATATCCAAACCAGCCTGCAAGAGTCTGTAATCCACTATGCTAAGAAAACAGCTGAAGCGGGCTTGGATGGTGTCGTTTGCTCGGCTCAGGAAGTTCAACTCATCAAGCAGGCCACCAATCCAGATTTTATCTGTCTAACACCGGGGATTCGCCCTCAGGGAGCTGCTGTTGGAGACCAAAAACGTGTGATGTCGCCTGCTGATGCCTATCAAATCGGTAGTGACTATATCGTAGTGGGACGTCCCATTACCCAAGCTGAAGATCCTGTTGCAGCTTATCATGCCATCAAGGATGAATGGAATCAAGACTAGAATTAAAGAAATAGATTATAAAAATAAAAGGAGAAGACCATGACACTTGCTAAAGATATCGCTAGCCACCTCTTGAAAATTCAAGCAGTTTACCTCAAACCAGAGGAGCCTTTTACTTGGGCATCTGGTATCAAGTCACCAATTTACACGGATAACCGTGTGACCCTTGCCTATCCAGAAACTCGTACTCTCATTGAAAATGGTTTTGTGGATGCTATCAAAGAAGTCTTTCCAGAGGTTGAAGTGATTGCAGGAACTGCAACAGCAGGGATTCCACACGGAGCCATTATTGCTGATAAGATGAATCTACCTTTTGCCTACATCCGTAGCAAACCAAAAGACCACGGAGCTGGTAATCAAATCGAAGGACGTGTAGCTCAGGGTCAAAAAATGGTAGTGGTTGAAGACCTCATTTCAACTGGTGGTTCTGTTCTTGAAGCCGTAGCCGCAGCTAAGCGAGAAGGAGCAGATGTGCTTGGAGTTGTAGCGATTTTCAGCTATCAATTGCCAAAGGCAGATAAGAACTTTGCGGATGCTGGCGTGAAATTGGTGACACTTTCAAACTACAGTGAATTGATTCACTTAGCCCAAGAAGAAGGCTATATCACACCAGAAGGGCTTGACCTTCTAAAACGCTTTAAAGAAGACCAAGAAAATTGGCAAAATGCTTAAGACATAGAAAATCAGGTAGTCACTAGGATTACCTGATTTCTTTTTGTGATTTCATTGAGTATTAGTCAACTTTTCCGCCTTCAACAACCAGGTCATCTGCTTTAGCAGCGTCTCCGTAGGTTGGGTGAAGTGTTTTTTCATAGGCCTTGTGAAAGAAGTTTTCCTTGCCTAATTTTTCAATATCTTTATTGATGAAGTCTAGCAGTTCTTGGTTGCCTTTTTGAACTGCTGCTGCGATGGTATCTGGATCACCGAGGGAAGTAATTCCTACTTCAAATCCTTTGTTTTCAAGCGCCCAAGCTAGGACTTCCGTATTGTCAGTTGAAAAGGCATCTCCACGTCCGTCAAGAAGGGCTTGGTAAGAGTCGCTGTATTGGTCATATTTTTGAAGCTTGATTTCTGGATGATTCTTTTCAAAATAAGTCTCAGCAGTTGTTCCTTTTGTGACAATCAAGGTTTTACCCTCAAGTTGTTTGACATCTGTAATGAGGCCGGTCTTAGGTGATACGACACCAAGTGAAACTTTCATGTAAGGAAGAGCAAAATCAACTTGTTTCTTGCGTTCGTCAGTCACCGTAAAGTTGGCAAGAGTAATATCTACCTTGTTTGAAATCAAGTATTCAGCACGGTTAGCAGCATCGACGGAAACGTATTTAACCTTCACGCCAAGGTCTTGTGCCAGTTGGTTCCCAAGCTCAATATCGTAACCTTGGTAAGAACCATCATTGTCAACGTAACCAAACGGTTTCTTGTCTCCAAATACGGCGATTCGTAGCTCACCGCTTTTTTTGATTTCATCGATTGTGCGAGCTTTGGCAGTGGTTTTACCAGACGATGAACCAGCATTGCCACCTGAGCTACAAGCAGTGACAAAGATGAGGGCAAAGGCAAGTGCCAAAACAGTTAAGAGTGGTTTGAGTAGTTTCATAAAAATCTCCTTTATAGATATGAGCCAAATTGGCTAAAGTCAAAGACGTTTAAAAATTCCTGAGCTCGTTTGGTTTGAGGATTGGTAAAGAAGGCTTGAGCCGTTCCTTCTTCAGCGATTTTCCCTTGGTCTAGGAAGATAATGCGATCAGCAATGGCTTGGGCAAACTGCATTTCGTGGGTTACTAAAATCATGGTACGGCCTTCTTGGGCCAAGTCATTGATGAGTTCCAGAACCTCACGCACCATTTCTGGATCCAGCGAAGCAGTCACTTCGTCAAAAAGGATGATTTCTGGATGCATGAGTAGGGCACGGACAATTGCAACCCGTTGTTTTTGTCCGCCAGATAATTGACGGGCAAAGCTATGTTGTTTATCCAGCAAACCGACACGTTCTAGTAGTTGTAAAGCTTCTTCTGTTACTTCTTTTTTGTCCCGTCCCTGTGCTTTGATAGGTCCTAGGATGAGGTTTTGAAGGACATCCAGATGGGGAAAGAGTTCATAGCTTTGAAAGACCATGCCAATCTTTTGACGAACTAGATGAAAATCTTTTTTATTTTCAACGATAGACTGACCATCCAGAAGGATATCTCCACCTTGAATACTTTCTAAGCCATTGAGGCAACGAAGGAGGGTACTTTTCCCACAACCAGATGGCCCTAGGATGACCACAACTTCCCCTTTTTTGATATCTAGAGAAAGACCTTGGAGGATAGGATTGTCTCCGAAGGATTTTTTTAGCTCCTTGATTTCTAAAATAGTTTCAGACATTTAGTTCCTCCAATGTTTTTCTAAGTGAGTGGATAGTTTGGAAATAGGAAAGCAGACTGCAAAATACAAGACCAGAATGGTTCCATAAATCCAAAAGGAAGCGGTTGGGGTGGTCAGGCGGTTGCTATCGATGATTTGCTGTCCAACCTTGGTCACTTCAACAACCCCAATCAAAACAACCAAGGAAGTTGTTTTGATCATCCGAGTGACAAGATTGATGGCTTGCGGTAACAGTCTTCTCAAAACTTGTGGGATGATGATGTGGTAGTAAAGTTGAACATTGGTCAAACCTAGCGCCTGTCCACTTTCAAACTGATGCTTAGGGAGGGAAGTGATAGCTCCACGGACTAAGTCCCCCATTTCAGCTGTTCCCCAGAGGGTAAAAACGATAATAGCAGAAGTCTCTCCAGAGATATTGATATTAAAGTTTCGAGCTAAACCGAAATAAACGATGAAGAGTAGCACCAGCTGGGGCATGATACGGATGAATTCTAGATACAATCGTGTCAAAAATCGCACGATTCTAGAATGGGAGGTCATGATGATTCCCATGACTGTTCCGAAAATCATGGATAAGAGGACCGATAGGATAGAAATCCCAATCGTGACGCCCAATCCTTGTAAGATCCGTAGGAGATTATTTCCCTGAAAGAGTACTTGGATTCCCGAATCCTGCATGGCGGAGCCTCCTTTCTATCCAGCTAAAGAGCAGTGAGATGGGCAAAAGCATAATCAGATAAGCAATTACCAACATAGCTAGCGCAATGTCTGTCTCATAGTAGAGCCCAATCAAGTCCTTGGCGACGTACATGAGGTCGGCCAAAGCTACTGCTGAGAAAACAGAGGTTTCCTTGATGAGGAAAATGACATTGGCACTAAAAGAGGGTAGGGCCACCGCTGTTGCTTGCGGAAGAACTACATAGCGAAAGACCTGTATAGGTGTCAGACCGATGGCTAATCCAATCTCGTGCTGGGTTTGACTGACGGCCTCCAGTCCACTTCGGAAAGATTCTGCCATATAGGAGCCTCCTAAAAAGACTAATCCCATAGTAGCACAGACTTCCGAAGATAGGACAATCCCTATTCGGGGAAGCCCGAAGTAGAGAAAGAAGAGTTGAATCAAAAGGGGCGTGTTGCGTGACAACTCGATGTAAGCTGTCGCTACTTGCGCCAAAATAGGGATGCGGTAATGCCGGATGATACTAACGATTAAACCGAGCAGAAAGGATCCCAGAATTCCCCAAACTGCAATATGCAAGGTCAGGAGAAAAGCCTTTTGATATAGTGGTAGATATTGTTCAACAATGGACCAATCCAAAAATAGAACCTCCCATCTAGAAATAATACAGTTATTGTAGCACTTAAAAGTTCCTTTGGATAATATGTATTTTTTATTGCCGTGATAAGGATTTTTTATCATAGAAATAAAATTTCTGAAATTTCCAAACAAAATATTTGAAAAGTTTTGAAAAAAGAGTTAAGATGTTTTTGTAATATACAAAGTAAACGCTTACTTATTAAGGAGGGCATTTTATGTCATACAAAACAAGCAATGCAGAAGGTCATGTAGATTTCATCAATACCTATGATTTGGAGCCAATGGCGCAACAAGTTATTCCTAAAGCAGCATTTGGCTATATCGCTAGTGGGGCGGAAGATACTTTCACTTTACGTGAGAATATTCGTGCCTTTAACCACAAACTCATCGTTCCGCATACGCTTTGCAATGTAGAAAATCCAAGTACAGAGATTGAATTTGCAGGTGAAAAATTGTCTTCACCAATCATTATGGCGCCTGTTGCGGCTCATAAATTGGCAAATGAACAGGGTGAAGTGGCTACTGCGCGTGGTGTGCATGAGTTTGGGTCTCTTTATACAACCAGCTCTTACTCTACTGTAGACCTTCCAGAAATTACGGAAGCCCTTCAAGGGACACCTCATTGGTTCCAATTTTACTTTAGTAAAGATGATGGCATTAACCGTCATATCATGGACCGTGTGAAGGCTGAAGGCTATAAAGCGATTGTCTTGACAGCAGATGCAACTGTAGGAGGCAATCGTGAGGTTGATAAGCGTAATGGTTTTGTCTTCCCAGTTGGCATGCCGATTGTTGAAGAATACCTGCCAGAAGGTGCTGGTAAATCAATGGACTTTGTTTACAAATCAGCTAAACAACGCTTGTCTCCACGCGATGTAGAATTTATCGCTGAATACTCAGGACTTCCTGTGTATGTCAAGGGACCACAATGCCGTGAGGACGTTGAACGTTCGCTTGCTGCAGGTGCCTCTGGTATCTGGGTAACCAACCACGGTGGTCGCCAAATCGACGGTGGACCAGCTGCCTTTGACTCACTTCAAGAAGTGGCAGAAGCAGTTGACAAACGTGTGCCAATCGTCTTTGACTCTGGTATTCGTCGTGGTCAACACGTCTTTAAAGCCCTGGCATCAGGAGCAGACTTGGTAGCTATTGGTCGCCCTGTTATCTATGGTTTGGCTCTCGGTGGTAGTGTCGGTGTACGTCAAGTCTTTGAACACTTGAATGCAGAATTGAAGACAGTCATGCAATTATCTGGAACTCAGACTATTGAAGATGTTAAACACTTCAAACTCCGTCACAACCCATACAACCCAACCTTCCCAGTTGACCCTCGTGACTTAAAATTGTATTGATAAAACAGATTGCCTCCACTTGATGTGGAGGTTTTTGTTTGTGTTTTAATACTCTTCGAAAATCTCTTCAAACCACGTCAGCTCTATCTGCAACCTCAAAACAGTGTTTTGAACTGACTTCGTCAGTTCTATCTACAACCTCAAAGCAGTGCTTTGAGCAACCTGCGGCTAGCTTCCTAGTTTGCTTTTTGATTTTCATTGAGTATAAATACTTTTGAAATAAAGATTTTAAAAAAGAGAAAGATTCGAAATTTTATAATTGACAAATGTAGATTTTGAGAGTATACTGATAATTGTAATTGACAAATGTAGATTTTGGAGGTGTGCTGATGCAGATTTCAGATGCAGAATGGCAGGTCATGAAGATTATTTGGATGCAGGGGGAACAGACTAGTACGGATTTGATCAGGGTTCTGGCAGAGCGGTTCGACTGGTCCAAGTCGACCATTCAAACTCTTTTGGCTCGTTTGGTTGAGAAAGAGTGTCTGACAAGGAAAAAAGAAGGCAAGTTCTTTGTCTATTCAGCCCTTTTAACTTTGGACCAAAGTCGGGATTTACTTGTCCAAGATATCAAGGACAAGGTTTGTTCCCGTAGGATTAAGAACTTGTTGGCTGATTTGATTGCTGAATGTGATTTTACTCAGGCTGACTTGGAAGACTTGGAAGCTGTGATTTCTGAGAAGAAATCAAGCGCTGTAACAGAAGTAAAATGTAATTGTATGTAAAGGAGACGTCATGTTAAATAGTATTGTAACCATTATTTGTATTGCCCTTATCGCGTTTATCTTGTTTTGGTTTTTCAAAAAGCCTGAACAATCTGGACAAAAGGCCCAGCAAAAAAAGGGCTACCAAGAGATTCGAGTGGAGGTCATGGGGGGCTATACGCCTGAGTTGATTATCCTCAAGAAATCAGTGCCAGCCCGCATTGTCTTTGACCGTAAGGACCCTTCACCCTGTCTGGACCAAATTGTTTTTCCAGATTTTGGTGTACATGCGGACCTGCCTATGGGCGAAGAGTATGTAGTGGAAATCACGCCTGAGCAGGCTGGAGAGTATGGCTTCTCTTGTGGCATGAATATGATGCACGGCAAGATGATTGTAGAATAGGAGAATGATATGACTGAAATTATAAAAGCAAATCTTGAAAATGGTGTTCAAAAAATCCGTATCACGGCAGACAAAGGCTACCATCCAGCCCATATCCAGCTTCAAAAAGGGATTCCAGCTGAGATCACCTTTCACCGTGTGACACCTTCAAACTGTTATAAGGAAATTCTGTTTGAAGAAGAAGGCATCTTGGAACCAATCGGCGTAGATGAGGAGAAAGTCATTCGTTTTACACCTCAAGAATTAGGTCAACATGAATTTTCTTGTGGCATGAAGATGCAAAAGGGGAGTTATACCGTAGTTGAGAAGACTCGAAAATCTCTATCACTTTTACAGCGTTTTTGGATTACTAGTATCTTTACTGTGCCTCTTGTGATTCTCATGATTGGGATGTCGACAGGTAGCATTAGTCACCAAGTCCTGCGTTGGGGAACCTTTTTAGCCACAACACCGATTATGCTAGTAGCAGGTGGTCCTTATATCCAAAGTGCTTGGGCTAGCTTTAAAAAGCACAATGCCAACATGGATACCTTGGTGGCGCTGGGAACTCTAGTAGCTTATTTCTATAGCCTCGTTGCCCTATTTTCCGGTCTTCCTGTCTATTTTGAAAGTGCTGCATTTATCTTCTTCTTCGTTCTTATGGGAGCCGTTTTTGAGGAGAAAATGCGGAAAAATACTTCCCAAGCTGTGGAGAAATTACTGGATTTGCAGGCTAAAACTGCAGAAGTCTTGCGTGAGGATAACTATGTTCAAGTCCCTTTGGAGCAAGTCAAGGTAGGTGACCTGATTCGAGTGCGTCCCGGTGAAAAGATTGCGGTTGATGGTGTCGTAGTAGAAGGTATCTCTAGTATTGATGAATCTATGGTGACAGGTGAGAGTCTGCCTGTGGACAAGACAGTTGGAGATACCGTCATTGGTTCAACCATCAATAATAGTGGAACCCTTGTTTTTAGAGCAGAAAAAGTTGGTTCAGAGACTGTTTTGGCTCAGATTGTGGATTTTGTGAAGAAAGCTCAGACAAGTCGTGCGCCGATTCAGGACTTGACGGATAAAATTTCAGGGATTTTTGTTCCAGCAGTTGTCATTTTAGGGATTGTGACCTTTTGGGTTTGGTTCGTCTTGCTCAGGGATAGTGTCGTCGTGCTTGGAGCGAGCTTTGTGTCTTCGCTTCTCTATGGAGTAGCAGTTCTGATTATTGCCTGCCCTTGTGCCTTGGGACTTGCAACACCGACAGCCCTTATGGTAGGGACAGGACGCAGTGCCAAGATGGGAGTTCTCCTCAAAAATGGAACGGTTCTACAGGAAATCCAGAAAGTCCAAACTATTGTTTTTGATAAGACAGGAACTTTGACGGAAGGGAAACCTGTGGTCACAGATATCATCGGCGACGAAGTAGAAGTGCTTGGATTTGCAGCTTCCTTGGAAGAAGCTTCTCAACACCCACTGGCTGAAGCCGTTGTGAAACGAGCGAGTGAAGCTGGACTTGAGTTTCACACTGTTGAAAATTTCCAAGCCTTGCACGGAAAAGGTGTCTCAGGGCAAATCAATGGAAAACAAGTTTTGCTTGGAAATGCTAAAATGCTGGATGGCATGACCATTTCTAGCACTTATCAAGAAAAACTAGAAGAACTGGAAAAAGAAGCTAAGACAGTTGTTTTCTTGGCTGTGGACAATGAAATTAAAGGCTTGCTTGCCCTGCAAGATATTCCTAAGGAAAATGCTAAGCTTGCCATCAGTCAGTTGAAAAAACGAGGTCTTAAAACAGTCATGCTGACAGGAGACAATGAAGGTGTGGCGCGTGCTATTGCCGATCAGATCGGAATCGAAGAGGTCATTGCAGGTGTCTTACCAGAAGAAAAAGCCCATGAAATCCATAAACTACAAGCGACTGGAAAAGTAGCCTTTGTTGGGGACGGTATCAATGATGCTCCTGCCCTTAGTGTAGCAGATGTGGGGATTGCTATGGGAGCTGGAACAGATATTGCCATCGAGTCAGCAGATTTGGTGTTGACAACTAATAACCTCCTAGGAGTGGTTCGTGCCTTTGACATGAGTAAGAAAACCTTTAATCGAATTCTGCTCAATCTTTTCTGGGCCTTTATCTACAACGTCGTCGGAATTCCGATTGCAGCAGGAGTCTTTTCAGGTGTTGGATTGGCCCTCAACCCAGAACTGGCAGGTCTAGCCATGGCCTTTAGTTCTGTGTCTGTTCTGACCAGCTCACTCTTACTAAACTTTAGTAAAATAGATTAAAAGCGGGCTTGCTCGCTTTTTATTATAAAACAGAGACTAAAAACGTTTTCAAACTGTACTGCAATAGAGAATGAAATCTTCTGAGCAGATTCTTAGTAAAGTCAAAATAAATGTGATAAATTAGTAGTGTAAAAATTTACTGAAACGTTTTCAAAAACTATATGAAACCTTTTTTAGTAGATTTAAAAATATTTGAAGGAGAGTTATCATTATGACTCAAGGGAAAATTACTGCATCTGCAGCAATGCTTAATGTATTGAAAACATGGGGCGTAGACACAATCTACGGTATCCCATCAGGAACACTCAGCTCATTGATGGACGCTTTGGCTGAAGACAAAGACATCCGCTTCTTGCAAGTTCGCCACGAAGAAACAGGTGCTCTTGCAGCGGTTATGCAAGCTAAATTCGGCGGCTCAATCGGAGTTGCAGTTGGTTCAGGTGGTCCAGGTGCGACTCACTTGATTAACGGTGTTTACGATGCAGCTATGGATAACACTCCATTCCTAGCAATCCTTGGATCACGTCCAGTTAACGAACTCAACATGGATGCTTTCCAAGAATTGAACCAAAACCCAATGTACAACGGTATCGCTGTATACAACAAACGTGTAGCTTACGCTGAGCAATTACCAAAAGTAATCGACGAAGCTTGCCGTGCTGCAGTTTCTAAAAAAGGTCCAGCTGTTGTTGAAATTCCAGTAAACTTCGGTTTCCAAGAAATCGACGAAAACTCATACTACGGTTCAGGTTCATACGAACGTTCATTCATCGCTCCTGCTTTGAACGAAGCTGAAATCGACAAAGCTGTTGAAATCTTGAACAATGCTGAACGCCCAGTTATCTATGCTGGTTACGGTGGTGTTAAAGCTGGTGAAGTGATCACTGAATTGTCACGTAAAATCAAAGCACCAATCATCACAACTGGTAAAAACTTTGAAGCTTTCGAATGGAACTATGAAGGTTTGACAGGTTCTGCTTACCGTGTTGGTTGGAAACCAGCCAACGAAGTGGTCTTTGAAGCAGACACAGTTCTTTTCCTTGGTTCAAACTTCCCATTTGCTGAAGTTTACGAAGCATTCAAGAACACTGAAAAATTCATCCAAGTCGATATCGACCCTTACAAACTTGGTAAACGTCATGCCCTTGACGCTTCAATCCTCGGTGATGCAGGTCAAGCAGCGAAAGCAATCCTTGACAAAGTGAATCCAGTTGAATCTACTCCATGGTGGCGTGCAAACGTTAAGAATAACCAAAACTGGCGTGATTACATGAACAAACTCGAAGGTAAAACTGAGGGTGAATTGCAATTGTATCAAGTTTACAATGCAATCAACAAACATGCTGATCAAGACGCTATCTATTCAATTGACGTAGGTGACACTACTCAAACATCTACTCGTCACCTTCA
The DNA here is from genome assembly GCA_905221105.1 of bacterium. Classification (GTDB taxonomy): domain Bacteria; phylum Bacillota; class Bacilli; order Lactobacillales; family Streptococcaceae; genus Streptococcus. Next base: position 182,126 of record CAJNBW010000001.1, on the reverse strand, counting down.
CATGACACCTAAGAACATGTGGCGTACATCTCCACTCTTTGCGACAATGGGTATTGCCCTTCCTGGTGGTATCGCTGCTAAGAAAGACAATCCAGATCGCCAAGTATGGAACATCATGGGTGACGGTGCATTCAACATGTGCTACCCAGACGTTATCACAAACGTTCAATACGACCTTCCAGTTATCAACGTTGTCTTCTCAAATGGTAAATATGCCTTCATCAAGGACAAATACGAAGACACAAACAAACACTTGTTTGGTTGTGACTTCCCTAATGCTGACTATGCGAAAATCGCTGAAGCTCAAGGAGCTGTTGGATTTACAGTTGACCGTATTGAAGACATCGATGCAGTTGTTGCAGAAGCTGTTAAATTGAACAAAGAAGGTAAAACTGTTGTTATCGATGCTCGCATCAGTCAACACCGTCCACTTCCAGTAGAAGTACTTGAATTGGATCCAAAACTTCACTCAGAAGAAGCTATCAAAGCCTTCAAGGAAAAATACGAAGCAGAAGAACTCGTACCATTCCGTCTCTTCTTGGAAGAAGAAGGTTTGCAATCACGCGTAATTAAATAATTCCTTCGTGGAACTTAAAAAGATCGGAGCAATCCGGTCTTTTTATGGAGGATAGTAAATGAATTTAAATCAATTAGATATTATCGTTTCAGATGTTCCCCAAGTCTGTGCTGACTTGGAGCGTATTTTGGATAAAAAGTCCGATTATGTTGATGACAGTTTTGCTCAGTTTACGATTGGCAGTCACTGTCTAATGTTGTCCCAAAATCATTTGATTCCTTTGGAAAACTTTCAGTCAGGAATCATTATTCATATCGAGGTTGAGGATGTAGACCAGAATTACCAACGGTTGAAAGAACTTGGTATCCAGGTTTTAAACGGAGCAACTGTAACCGATTGGGGAACAGAGTCCTTATTAGTTAAAGGCCCTGCTGGTCTTGTGATTGATTTTTATCGTATGAAGTAGGTAATGCTATTATCAAATTTTTATCTAAAAATTTAAACATTCTTGGAGCGGAACTTGAAAAGATCGGAGCAATCCGGTCTTTTTTATATAAAAAAATGACAGCGCTTTCTTGAAAACTTATAATAAAAATATAACAGCATAAAATAAAACTGATATGGAAAGGAGAAATATTTTTTTAACAGCTGTAGTAAGTGGATTTTCTTATTTCATTAGGAGGAAAGAGATGCAAAAAAAGGATGTTTATCTAATCTGTGTGACCATAATTATCTGTTCAATTATTATAGGACTGATTATAGGCAGTTTTATTTTGCATGGTCTTGAAGATATTGCTGCAATAATTAACCATGGCTTGCTGACAATCAATCAGTCCATCCATTGATTGACAAGAGCTATTCATTTTTACATTTTATGGATCAAACAGATCGGAGCAATCCGGTCTTTTTCTTATCACAAGACTGTGATAGTTTACATTTTTATAACAAAATTTCCAAACTCTTGCTTGTTTTTGCATCAAACATAAAAGCAAGCTCAGGCCCATCATTATCCATATAGTTTCAAACTTTTTATCTCCTTTTTAGTATAATAGAAGTAATAAATCAAGTGAGGTAAAGGTATGACAGAAAATGGTCAATTTCCAGAGGGTTTCCTCTGGGGTGGTGCTACGGCAGCTAATCAATGTGAGGGTGCTTATAATTTAGACGGGCGTGGTTTAGCTAACGTGGATGTGGTACCGATTGGACCTGATCGTGAAGCCATTATCACAGGTCAGAAAAAGATGTTTTCGTTTGAGGAGGGCTATTTTTACCCAGCTAAGGAAGCCATTGATATGTACCATCATTACAAGGAAGATATCGCACTTTTTGCAGAAATGGGCTTTAAGACCTATCGGCTTTCCATTGCTTGGACTCGGATTTTTCCTATGGGTGACGAAGCAGAGCCAAATGAAGCTGGTCTAGCCTTTTATGAGGATTTGTTTAAGGAATGTCACAAGTATGGGATCCAACCTCTGGTGACCATTACGCATTTCGATTGTCCTATGCACCTGATTACCGAGTACGGTGGTTGGCGCAATCGTCGTATGTTGGACTTTTACGCAAATCTCTGTCGCACCCTCTTTACCCGTTACAAGGGCTTGGTCAAGTACTGGCTAACCTTCAACGAAATCAACATGATTTTGCATGCCCCCTTTTTGGGAGCTGGGATTTGTTTTGAAGAAGGAGAAAATCAAGAACAGGTCAAATACCAAGCAGCTCATCATGAGTTGGTTGCTTCAGCCCTTGCGACTAAAATTGCCCACGAAATTGATCCAGAAAACAAGGTGGGATGTATGTTGGCAGCGGGGCAATATTATCCTAACACTGCCCATCCGAGAGACTACTGGGCAGCCATGGAAGAAGACCGCAAGAGTTACTTTTTCATTGATGTTCAAGCGCGTGGGGAATACCCAAACTATGCCAAGAAACAGTGGGAGCGTGAGGGAATTGAGATTGAAATGACAGCAGAGGATTTGGATTTGTTGAAGAGTCACACTGTTGACTTTGTTTCCTTCTCTTACTATGCGAGCCGAGTGGCCTCAGGGGATCCAGAAGTGAGGAATCTGACAGCTGGAAATGTCTTTGCCTCTATCAAAAATCCCTATCTTGAATCCTCAGAATGGGGTTGGCAGATTGATCCACTGGGGCTTCGAATCACCCTCAATGCCATCTGGGATCGTTATCAAAAGCCTATGTTTATCGTAGAAAATGGACTCGGCGCTATGGATACGCCAGATGAAAATGGCTATGTAGCAGATGACTATCGAATTGCTTACTTAGAAGCTCACATTAAGGCTATGCGAGATGCCATTTACCAAGATGGAGTTGACTTGCTTGGTTATACAACTTGGGGTTGTATTGATTTGGTTTCAGCTGGAACAGGCGAAATGAACAAGTGCTATGGCTTTATCTATGTGGATCGTGATAATGCTGGTCATGGAAGCCTAAAACGGAGCAAGAAGAAATCCTTCTACTGGTACAAGGATGTTATTGCCAGCAATGGTGCAAGTATTAAGTAGAGCACATTTGTTCACTATTTTTATAAAATCTTCTCTCTACTTTATATAATAGGAAAAAGAGTTTAATAAGACCTGGCTTTTTGCTATAATGAGGGGAGAAAAATCAGACAGGAGATCAAGATGTCAGAACCATTATTTTTACAATCAGTTATGCAAGAAAAAATCTGGGGTGGAACCAAGCTACGTGATGAGTTTGGCTACGACATCCCAAGTGAAAAAATCGGAGAATACTGGGCCATCTCAGCTCATCCAAATGGTGTCTCTAAAGTTGCAAATGGTCGCTACGAGGGAACAGATCTAGCTACTTTGTATGCGGAACACCGTGAGTTGTTTGGCAATCGTCCAGAACCTGTATTTCCACTGTTGACCAAGATTCTGGATGCCAACGACTGGCTCAGTGTCCAAGTTCACCCAGACGATGCCTATGGACTAGAGCATGAAGGCGAGCTTGGAAAAACAGAATGCTGGTATATTATCGCTGCAGACGAAGGTTCAGAGATTATCTACGGTCACAATGCCAAGTCAAAAGAAGAACTCCGCCAGCAAATCGAGGACAAGAACTGGGATGCCTTGTTGACAAAAGTGCCTGTAAAGGCTGGAGATTTCTTCTACGTACCAAGTGGCACCATGCACGCTATCGGAGCAGGTATATTAATCCTTGAAACTCAGCAATCTAGCGATACCACTTACCGTGTCTATGACTTTGACCGTAAGGATGATAATGGAAACTTGCGTGAACTTCACCTTGAAAAATCCATCGATGTTTTGAATATTGGCGAGCCTGCCAATAGCCGTCCCGTAACTGTCAAAGCAGATGATTTGCGTTCAACTTTACTTGTTTCTAATGATTTCTTCGCAGTTTACAAGTGGGAAATTAATGGGAAAGTTGACTTTGAAAAGACAGTTGATTACAGCTTGTTTAGTGTCTTGGCTGGTCAAGGTCACCTCACTGTTGACGGAAAAAACTATCCGATCCAAAAAGGTAGCCACTTTATCCTACCAAGTGATGTTCAAGCTTGGACTCTGGAAGGGCAAGGTTTGGAATTAATTGTTAGCCATCCATAAAAAAGAAAGGGCCTGAGTTCACTACTCAAGTCCTTTTTGATTACATAAATTGGGCTATGAAGACCACGATGATGATAATTGGAATGACGAAACGAAGAAGGAAGAGCCATACTTGGAAAAGTCCCTGTTTCCATGCTCTTTCATCAAGGTGTAATTCCTCCATAGCAAGAGCCTTTTTAAAGATATAGCCTGTAAAAAGTGAAAGGCAGAGAGCTCCAAATGGCATGAGAAGATTGGAAACCAAGAAATCCATAGCGTCAAAGAAGGTCTTTCCAAAGATGTGAACATCTGCCATAACACCGTAAGAAAGGGCTGAAGGAATCCCAAAGACAAAGGTCAAGATTCCTAAAATAGCACTCCATTTAGCACGCTTGCTGTTGTCCTGATTGGTGATATTGCCTACATTGATTTCCAGCATCACGACAGAAGAAGTGACCGTCGCAAAGAGGAAGAGCAAGAGGAAAAGGATGTAGAAAATGGTTCCAAAAGGCATCTTGTCAAAGAGTTGAGGCAAGACGATAAAGAGCAGGCTTGGTCCCCCTTCAGACTGGATATTGAAAGCTGACATGGCTGGGAAAATGGCTAGCCCCGCCATGATGGATACCGAGATATTCATGGCTACGATGGAAATCCCTGATTGAACCAGATTGGTTTTCTTGTCCAAGTAAGAAGCATAGGTCAGCATGGCTGTCACCCCTAGTGAGAGGGCAAAGAAAGATTGTCCCAGAGCATAGAGGAGACCCGCGCTGGTCAGTTTTGAAAAGTCTGGTTTGAGGAAGTAAAGAACCCCTTCCATGGCATTTGGCAAACTGAGGGAGCGTCCGATGATGACGACAAAGATGATAAAGAGCAGGGGCATCATAACCTTGGAAGCTCTTTCAATTCCTTTTTGAACCCCACGTGATACAATAAAGATATTCAATAGGATAAAGGCAGCCTGAGCTCCTAGGGCAATGGCTGGATTTGAAATGATTGAAGTAAATAACTGAGCATAATCACCCGTTCCTCCAAGTTGGAACAATTTTCCAAACTCAATACCCAGATAAACCAAAATCCATCCACCGATAACACTGTAGAAAGATAAGAGGATAAAAAGGGCAAAGGCACCAATCCAACCGATAAAGTTGTACTTACTATTCTTGCCAAGTTTTCCAAAGGTTTTAATCCCAGAGACACCAGCGCTTCGGCCGAGGGCAAATTCAGCCAGCAAAAGGGGAAAACCGATTAAAATAGTGGAAATGAGAAAGACCAGTAAAAAGCCTCCTCCACCGTTAGCAGCAGTCATATAAGGGAATTTCCAGACGGCACCAAGTCCGATGGCTGAACCAGCAGATGCTAGGATAAAGCCCAATTTAGAACCCCATTGCGATTTTTCAGACATAGTTAAACTCCTAAAATTAGTATTACAAAAGAAAAAGCTACTGCCCTTGGCAAATAGCCTCATACGTACTTAAAATGAGCTTTTCTTTTGATTGATAGACTTGACTATCCTATCATGTTTTCTAAGGTCTGTCAAGAAAACCATTTTCATGTTATGATAAAGTGAAAAAATTTCTCAAAAACGCTTGACTCTGACCTAAGGGGAGGGGTTATACTATAAATGTAAGGAGGAAATCATGTACCATATAAAAGAAGCTGCGCAGCTTTCGGGCGTCTCGGTCAAGACGCTGCACCACTACGATAAGATAGGGCTTTTGGTTCCTTTAAAGTCGGAAAACGGCTATCGAACCTACAGTCAGGAGGATTTGGAGCGACTTCAGGTCATTCTTTATTACAAATATCTAGGTTTTTCTTTAGAAAAAATAGCAGAGCTGTTAAAGGAAGAAAGGACAGATTTATTGCCCCATTTGACCAGACAGTTAGACTATCTAACTCGAGAAAGGGAACATCTGGATACCTTGATTTCCACCTTGCAGAAAACCATTCAAGAACAAAAAGGAGAAAGAGAAATGAGCATTCAAGAGAAATTTGCTGGATTTAACTACCAAGACCATCAAAAATACCACCAAGAGGCGGTAGAGAAATATGGACAAGAAGTCATGGACCAAGCGCTGGAGCGCCAGAAAGGTCACGAAGACGAAGCTACGGCTGCCTTCAATCAAGTCTTTCGAGCCTTGTCACAAAATCTTCAAGCTGGACTGCCTGTAACAGCAACAGAAAACCAAGAAGAAGCTGCTAAACTCTTGCAAGCCATTCGTACTTATGGATTCGACTGCTCCGTTGAAGTATTCGGTCATATCGGTAAAGGCTACGTCTACAACCCAGAATTTAAGGAAAACATTGACAAATTTGGCCCTGGAACAGCCCAGTACACATCTGATGTCATTGTCCACTATGTGCAAACTCAGACAAAATAAAATCGGAGGAGTGATCTTCCGATTTTTTCTAAATTCAAGTACTACTTGCTTAATAATTTTTCTACCACATTTAGTTTTCGCATGGTCAAATCTACATTGAAAAGCTTTTCAAGATAGTTAGTATTGAGCTTTTTTTGTTTTGCAGTTCTAGGGAGATAGAGGTAGAGACAGTGGTTACCGACACAAATTTCTTCTTCGCTGTAATCAATTTTTAATTTTTCTAAAGGAAGACTTTGAATAGGTTCTTGATAAAAAATCACGTGTACACGGTCATAAAGATAGTGTTCTCCAAACGGATTTTCTTGGACAATGTTTTTAAAAATATCCTTATTTTTAATGATTATTTTGAGATCGGCTCCAATCTTTTCCTTTATTAGAGTATGAACCTGTTCTCGTATTTCTTCGAGAGCTAAGTTACTTTCAAGAATAATATTTCCACTTTGAATATAAGTTCGAACTTGTTGAAAAACAGCTTCTGTCAAGATATCTACTAGATAAGACATTTTAGGGATAGCATTTTTTCCATTAGGAGTCACTCCCCTTAGCAAGATAATATGTTCCAAAGTCGTTCCTTTCTTTTGGGGGTGGATTGTTCCATTGAGTACTGTATATTTAGATTGGGTTTGATCCCGCCACCCAGCCGGTGCAGAGGGCAGAAGTGATGTTAAAGCCACCTGTGTGGGCATTGATATCCAGTACCTCGCCCGCAAAGTGGAGGCCAGGGACCAGCTTACTTTCTAGAGTTTTAGGATTGATTTCCTTGAGACTGACACCGCCTTTGGTGACAAAGGATTTGGCAAGGGACATTTTGCCAGTCACAGGGATTTTGAGGGCCTTAATAGATTGGAGAAGTTGTTCACGTTCCTTTTCAGTAAGCTGTTTGACTTTTTCTGGATAGCCTTGCACAAAAAATTCTGCCAAGCGTTCTGGAAGCAAAGTTTTTAAGGCATTTTTCAAGGATTTTTCCCGATTTTCTTCTAGAAATGCAGCCAAGTCCTTTTCAGAAAGTTGAGGCAAAACATCCAGTGAGAGAACCTCCCCACCCTTGACAAAACTAGACATACGTAGGGCAGCAGGACCTGACAAACCAAAGTGGGTAAAGAGCAGATCATGCGTGATGACATGCTTGCCATAACTTAGTGTCACATCATCTAGAGAAATCCCTTGTAAGGCCTTATGTGGAAAATCCGTCAATAATGGACTTTCAGCAGCCTCAAGTTCGGTAATGTTATGTTTAAAATGACGGGCAATCTCGTGTCCAAAACCAGTCGAACCAGTAGAAGGATAGGATTTCCCACCAGTTGTGACAATGAGTTTATTACAAGTAAAGATTTGATCCGCTGACTTAAGAACAAACTGGTCATCCACCTTTTTAACTGAAACAATCTCTGTTTGAGTAGCAACTTGACCACCTAGCTCAATGATTTTCTTTTCCAAAGCATCGATAATGGTTCGAGACTTGTCACTAGCAGGAAAGACGCGTCCATGGTCCTCGACTTTAAGTTTAACCCCATTTTCCGTAAAAAAATTAATGATATCATGGTTATCAAATTGGGAGAAGACACTGTAAAGAAAGCGTCCGTTTCCAGGGATTCCAGCTAGCAGGTCGTCCAAGCTACCATTATTTGTCACATTGCAACGTCCTCCACCAGTCCCAGCCAATTTTTTCCCAAGTTTCCGATTTTTTTCGATGAGGAGGGTTATCTGTCCATAAAAGCTACTGGAAATTGTAGCCATCATACCGGCAGGTCCCCCACCGATGACTATAGTATCAAAATGTTTCATAGCTCTATTGTACCACAAAAAAACAAGAGATGATGGCCACCTCTTGTCAAGAATGCAATTAATCAATTTCATATCCCATCAGCAAACCACCATCTTCTGCATAGAAACTGCAGAGACCAGATGTTGGGAGAATTTTGATATCCGCTTGTGGGAAGGTTTCGCGAATTCGCTCTGAGAGCTGTTGACAACATTTTTCGTTATTGCGTTGGGCCATGACAATACGGCCTCCAGCATATCCAGCTTTTATCAACTCTTCATAGGCTGCCTGAATCGATTTCTTTGGACCTCGTGCTTTTTGTAGTAGTTCGAGAGTTCCGGTTTCACTAGCTTCTCCAACCATACGGATGTTGAGAAGGCCAACGACTGTACCTATAAGCTTGCTCAAACGGCCGTTCTTCACCAAGTTATCGACTTTGGCTAGAACAAAGAGCAACTTAGTTTTTTCTTGATAAGCAGTTATAGCTTCAACCACTTCTTCAAAAGATAGGCCCTGGTCAATCAAGTCATTTAATTTTTCTACGAGCAAGTCAACTTCCCCACCAGCAGACAAACTATCAATCACATGAATCTTAGTGTCAGGATGTTCTTCCAGATAAATATTCTTTGCTAGTTGAGCACTATTGTGACTGCCAGAAAGAGTACCAGTGATGGTTACTAGGAAAATGTTTTTGGCACCTTCAAATGCTCGCAAATAATCATCTGGGCTTGGACAAGCTGATTTTGAAGCTTCTGCGGTTGCATACATGGTTTCCATCATTTGGTCAATGTCAAGACTGGCATCATCAACAAAGACCTGATCAGCTACTTGAATGGTTAAGGGGACACTTACAAAGGTTGTATCGATAGCTGGTCTTGCCAGTTGACGATAATCACAACCAGAGTCAGCAATAATCTTCCAAGTCATAGAAATTCTCCATCTTTGTCAGTTATACATTGACAAAGGTTCTGTCTTTTTTTACAATTATATCATGAAAACCCTTGAAACAAAAGCCTCATCCGTCTGTTGTGACAAGTAGAAAGAAAATGTTATGTCTGAACGTAGAATCTCTGAAAAGTCTCTTGAAAATCTCAGAAAATCAAACCAAGAATCCAATTTATTAACCAGAGAAGCCATCGAAACAGCCCTCTTGCAACTTTTGGAAAAAAAGGACTTGACCAAGATTAGTATTTCTGAATTGGTCAAGCGTGCAGGTGTTTCGCGTGCAGCCTTTTATCGTAATTATGATTCCAAAGAGGAGATTTTAGAAAGTGTCTTTAAACGAACTGTCCATAATATCATGGAACAGTTGCATCATTATGATTTAAAGACAGACCTTTATCTGGTCTGGGTTCACCTTTTCAGAGAGGCAAGAAAGGAAGCCAGAGTGATTCAACTGGCCTTGGATTACCATTTGGAAAAAATCTTTGTCCAAGCCATGCAGGAATTTCTAGAAAAATACCATGGGAAATCAAAAGGTGTCAGCTCTTATCTTCATTCCTTCTGGAGCTCGGCTATCGTCTCTGTCCTCCTAAAATGGATCAAGGATGGCATGAAGGTACCTGCTGAAAAGATTGCAGATTTACGGTTACCATTTTTTAGAAAATAGAGAAAAAGGAGAATAGATATGACTGAAAAAAGACTAGCCTGGGATGAGTATTTTGCAGCCCAAGCCCTACTAATTGCCAATCGTTCCACTTGTAAACGTGCAAAAGTGGGCGCAATTCTGGTAAAGGATAATAAGGTAATTTCCACTGGTTACAATGGTTCGGTGTCAGGGACTGAGCATTGTATTGACCATGAATGTCTGGTCATTGAAGGCCACTGTGTTCGTACCCTTCACGCTGAGGTTAATGCTATTCTTCAAGGGGCTGAGCGTGGTGTTCCTAAAGGTTTTACGGCCTATGTAACCCATTTTCCTTGTCTGAATTGCACGAAACAATTGCTTCAGGTCGGTTGCAAGCGCGTGGTTTATATCAACCAGTACCGAATGGATGACTATGCCCGATACCTCTATCAAGAAAAAGGGACAGAGTTGACCCATCTACCACTTGAGACCGTACAGGCCGCTCTTAAAGAGGCAGATTTAATGTAAAAATTATCAAAAATGAATGGTTTAGAAAGATTTTTAAACCGTTTTTTGGTATAATAAGAAGAATAAATTGAAAGAAGGAATTCCAAAAATGGGAAAAATTGAAGTTATTAATCATCCACTGATTCAACACAAATTGTCAATCTTGCGTCGTACAGATACTTCTACAAAAGCTTTCCGTGAGCTAGTAGATGAGATTGCAATGTTGATGGGGTATGAAGTACTTCGTGATCTTCCACTAGAAGATGTGGAAATCGAAACACCAATTACAAAAACAGTTCAAAAACAATTGGCAGGTAAGAAACTGGCTATCGTTCCAATCTTGCGTGCAGGTATCGGGATGGTTGATGGGCTCTTGAGCTTGGTTCCAGCCGCTAAAGTTGGCCACATCGGTATGTACCGTGATGAAGAAACGCTTCAACCTGTTGAGTACTTGGTGAAATTGCCTGAAGATATTGATCAACGTCAAATTTTTGTAGTTGACCCAATGTTGGCAACAGGTGGTTCAGCAATCTTGGCTGTTGATTCTCTTAAAAAACGTGGCGCATCAAATATCAAATTTGTCTGCCTTGTATCTGCTCCAGAAGGTGTAAAAGCCCTTCAAGAAGCTCATCCAGATGTAGAAATCTTTACAGCAGCCTTGGATGAACGTTTGAACGAACACGGTTATATCGTTCCAGGTCTTGGAGATGCTGGAGACCGCTTGTTCGGTACGAAATAAAATTAAAAAGAGAATGACTTGGAAAAGGATTTCCAGTCGTGAAAGGAGGTTGAATTTTTGTTTCTGTCTAATGAAAACAGAGCAAAAATTTGACCTTTTTTGACCAAGATATTATAATAGTCTTATCTTCAGTCATTTGACAAACAAAAATAAAACTCAAAAGGAGAAATGAATGATTCCTGTAGTTATTGAACAAACAAGTCGTGGAGAACGTTCCTACGATATTTACTCACGTCTTCTCAAAGACCGCATCATTATGCTGACTGGTCCAGTTGAAGACAACATGGCTAACTCAGTTATTGCCCAGTTGCTTTTCTTGGATGCCCAAGATAGTACAAAAGATATTTACCTTTATGTCAATACACCTGGTGGTTCTGTTTCAGCTGGTTTGGCAATCGTTGATACCATGAACTTTATCAAGGCGGATGTCCAAACTATCGTGATGGGGATGGCTGCATCTATGGGGACTGTCATCGCATCAAGTGGAGCAAAAGGAAAACGTTTCATGCTTCCAAATGCTGAGTACATGATTCACCAACCAATGGGTGGTACAGGTGGTGGTACCCAACAAACCGATATGGCTATCGCTGCAGAACACTTGCTTAAAACTCGTAACACTTTGGAAAAAATCTTGGCTGAAAATTCAGGTCAGTCAATCGAAAAGGTCCACGCAGATGCAGAACGCGATAACTGGATGAGTGCTCAAGAAACACTTGAATATGGCTTTATTGATGAAATCATGGCCAACAATTCATTGAATTAATGATGAAAGAAGGCAAACTCGACTGGGTTTGCTTTTTTTGGTATAATAGGGAGAGATTTCTTAGAAAGAGGATTTATCATGTTTGAAAAAGTCAATCGATCTGGCTTGATTATCTATCTTTACTATAATCGTGATGCCAAAAAATTGCAGGATTATGGAGATATTACCTATCATTCCAAGAAACATCGTTACTTACAACTCTATGTTCCAACTCAAGAAGTGGAGCAATTGGTCGGACACTTGAGTAAGGAAAAATTTATAAAAAAAGTCAGAGTTTGTCATATCCAAGAGCTGGAAACACCCTTTGTGGGCAATCTTTATCGAGAGGAAAACGTTATCATCGAAAAAGTTCAAGAAAAGTATTGACAATTTTCTGATAATTCGGTATATTCTTAACATGCTATTTATTTAAGAAATAAGGAGACAAAAAAGATGAAGAAAAAATTTGCCCTATCGTTTGTGGCTCTTGCAAGTGTAGCACTTCTTGCAGCCTGTGGAGAAGTGAAATCTGGAGCGTCAAACGCTGCTGGTAACTCAGTAGATGAAAAGACAATCAAGATTGGATTTAACTTCGAAGAAACTGGTGCCGTAGCAGCCTACGGAACATCAGAACAAAAAGGTGCCCAACTTGCCGTTGATGAAATCAATGCTGCAGGTGGTATCGATGGAAAACAAATCGAAGTAGTCGATAAAGATAACAAGTCTGAAACAGCTGAGGCGGCTTCAGTAACAACTAACCTTGTAACTCAATCTAAAGTATCAGCAATCGTAGGACCTGCGACATCTGGTGCAACTGCAGCTGCGGTAGCGAACGCTACAAAAGCAGGTGTCCCATTGATTTCGCCAAGTGCGACTCAAGATGGATTGACAAAAGGTCAAGATTACCTCTTTATCGGAACTTTCCAAGATAGCTTCCAAGGAAAAATTATCTCAAACTATGTTTCTGATAAATTGCAAGCTAAGAAAGTTGTTCTTTACACTGACAATGCTAGTGACTATGCTAAAGGTATTGCCAAAGCCTTCCGTGAAGCTTACAAGGGTGAAATCGTTGCAGATGAAACTTTCGTAGCAGGTGACACAGACTTCCAAGCAGCCCTTACAAAAATGAAAGGGAAAGACTTTGATGCCATCATCGTTCCTGGTTACTACACTGAAGCTGGTAAGATTGTAAACCAAGCGCGTGGTATGGGAATTGACAAACCAATCGTTGGTGGTGATGGATTCAACGGTGAAGAGTTTGTACAACAAGCAACTGCTGAAAAAGCATCAAACATCTACTTTATCTCAGGCTTCTCAACTACTGTAGAAGTTTCAGCTAAAGCAAAAGCTTTCCTTGATGCTTACCGTGCTAAGTACAATGAAGAGCCTTCAACATTTGCAGCCTTGGCTTATGACTCAGTTCACCTTGTAGCAAACGCAGCAAAAGGTGCTAAAAACTCTGGGGAAATCAAGGATAACCTTGCTAAAACAAAAGATTTTGAAGGTGTAACTGGTCAAACAAGCTTCGATGCAGACCACAACACAGTCAAAACTGCTTACATGATGACCATGAACAATGGTAAGGTTGAAGCAGCAGAAGTTGTAAAACCATAATAGAAAAATGTTGAAATAGGGAATGAGCCTTTGACTCACTCCCTGTTTCGATGTTTAATACTCTTCAAAAATCAAATTCAAACTGCGTCAACGTCGCCTTGCCGTACTCAAGTACAGCCTGTGGCTAGTTTCCTAGTTTGCTCTTTGATTTTTATTGAGTATAAGAACCTATCAAAAGTGAGGGGACCCCCTCCAAATTATAAATAGAAAGAGTGAATCTTATGCTCCAACAACTAGTAAATGGTTTGATTCTAGGTAGTGTTTATGCGCTGTTAGCCCTAGGATATACCATGGTTTACGGAATTATCAAGCTCATCAACTTCGCCCACGGTGATATTTATATGATGGGAGCCTTTATCGGTTATTTCTTGATTAATTCTTTCCAAATGAATTTCTTTGTAGCACTTATTGTAGCTATGCTAGCGACAGCCATTCTTGGTGTCGTGATTGAGTTCCTTGCCTACCGACCTTTACGTCACTCTACTCGTATTGCTGTTTTGATTACAGCTATTGGGGTTTCTTTCCTATTAGAGTATGGCATGGTCTATCTAGTTGGTGCCAATACTCGTGCCTTCCCTCAAGCGATTCAAACAGTTCGCTATGATTTGGGACCAATTAGCTTAACAAACGTTCAGTTAATGATCTTGGCAATTTCCTTGATTTTGATGATTTTGTTACAAGTCATTGTTCAAAAGACCAAGATGGGGAAAGCCATGCGTGCCGTATCTGTAGATAGCGATGCAGCGCAATTGATGGGGATCAATGTAAACCGTACTATCAGCTTTACCTTCGCTTTGGGTTCAGCTCTTGCGGGTGCAGCTGGTGTTCTGATTGCCCTCTATTATAACTCTCTTGAGCCTTTGATGGGGGTTACTCCAGGTCTTAAATCTTTCGTTGCCGCAGTACTTGGCGGTATCGGAATCATTCCTGGTGCAGCGCTTGGTGGATTTGTCATTGGTCTATTGGAAACCTTTGCGACAGCCTTTGGGATGTCAGACTTCCGTGATGCTATTGTTTATGGAATCTTGTTGTTGATCTTGATTGTCCGCCCAGCTGGTATCCTTGGTAAAAATGTGAAAGAGAAGGTGTAAACGATGAAGGAAAATTTAAAAGTTAATATTCTATGGTTACTCCTTTTGTTAGCTGGCTATGGCTTGATTAGTGTACTGGTTTCAGTCGGAGTACTCAACCTATTCTATGTACAGATTTTACAACAAATTGGAATTAATATTATTCTGGCTGTTGGTCTCAACTTAATCGTTGGTTTTTCAGGACAATTTTCACTTGGGCATGCTGGTTTCATGGCGATTGGTGCCTATGCCGCTGCTATTATTGGTTCTAAATCACCAACCTATGGTGCCTTCTTTGGAGCTATGCTGGTAGGGGCTTTGCTTTCAGGAGCAGTTGCCTTGCTTGTCGGAATTCCAACCTTGCGTTTGAAGGGCGACTATCTTGCGGTAGCGACTCTAGGTGTTTCTGAAATTATCCGTATCTTTATCATCAATGGTGGAAGCATTACAAATGGTGCGGCAGGTATCTTGGGAATTCCAAACTTTACAACTTGGCCAATGGTTTACTTCTTTGTCGTAATTACAACCATTGCAACCTTGAACTTCTTGCGTAGTCCAATTGGTCGTTCAACTCTCTCCGTTCGTGAGGATGAAATCGCTGCTGAGTCAGTTGGGGTTAATACGACTAAAATTAAAATTATCGCTTTTGTCTTTGGTGCTATCACTGCAAGTATTGCTGGGTCACTTCAGGCAGGATTTATCGGCTCTGTTGTACCGAAAGACTACACTTTTATCAACTCAATCAACGTTTTGATTATTGTTGTATTTGGTGGACTCGGTTCCATTACAGGTGCGATTGTTTCAGCTATTGTCCTTGGAATTTTGAATATGCTTCTCCAAGATGTTGCTAGCGTGCGTATGATTATCTACGCTTTGGCCTTGGTATTGGTAATGATTTTCAGACCAGGCGGGCTCCTTGGAACATGGGAATTGAGCCTATCACGTTTCTTTAAAAAATCTAAGAAGGAGGAACAAAACTAATGGCATTACTTGAAGTAAAACAGTTAACCAAACATTTTGGTGGTCTAACAGCTGTTGGAGATGTGACTCTTGAATTGAACGAAGGGGAATTGGTTGGACTAATCGGTCCAAACGGAGCTGGGAAAACCACCCTTTTCAACCTCTTGACGGGTGTCTATGAACCAAGTGAGGGAACAGTAACACTAGATGGTCACCTTTTGAATGGGAAGGCACCTTATAAGATTGCTTCTTTGGGACTTGGACGTACTTTCCAAAATATCCGTCTCTTTAAAGATTTAACCGTTTTGGACAATGTTTTGATTGCCTTTGGCAACCATCACAAACAACATGTTTTTGCTAGTTTCTTACGCCTACCAACTTTTTATAAGAGTGAAAAAGAATTAAAGGCTAAAGCTTTGGAATTGCTGAAAATCTTTGATTTAGATGGTGATGCAGAAACTCTGGCTAAAAATCTTGCCTACGGACAACAACGTCGTTTGGAAATTGTTCGTGCCCTCGCAACTGAACCTAAAATTCTCTTTTTGGATGAACCAGCAGCAGGTATGAACCCGCAGGAAACAGCGGAATTAACTCAGTTAATTCGTCGCATCAAAGATGAATTTAAAATTACGATCATGTTGATCGAACACGATATGAATCTGGTCATGGAAGTAACAGAACGTATCTACGTACTTGAATACGGTCGTTTGATTGCTCAGGGAACTCCAGACGAAATTAAGACCAATAAACGCGTTATCGAAGCTTATCTAGGAGGTGAAGCCTAATGTCTATGTTAAAAGTTGATAATCTTTCTGTGCATTACGGCATGATCCAAGCAGTCCGTGATGTAAGCTTTGAAGTTAATGAAGGAGAAGTTGTTTCCCTTATCGGTGCCAATGGTGCTGGGAAGACAACCATTCTCCGTACCTTGTCAGGTCTGGTTCGACCAAGTTCTGGAAAGATTGAATTTTTAGGTCAAGAAATCCAAAAAATGCCAGCTCAGAAAATCGTAGCAGGTGGTCTTTCACAAGTTCCAGAAGGACGCCACGTATTTTCTGGCTTGACTGTTATGGAAAATCTAGAAATGGGGGCTTTCTTAAAGAAAAATCGTGAAGAAAATCAAGCTAACTTAAAGAAAGTTTTCTCACGCTTCCCACGTCTTGAAGAACGGAAGAACCAAGATGCAGCCACTCTTTCAGGAGGGGAACAACAAATGCTTGCCATGGGACGAGCTCTTATGTCAACACCGAAACTTCTACTTTTAGATGAACCATCAATGGGACTTGCCCCAATCTTTATCCAAGAGATTTTTGATATCATTCAAGATATTCAGAAGCAAGGAACAACCGTCCTCTTGATTGAACAAAACGCTAACAAGGCACTCGCAATCTCTGACCGAGGCTATGTACTGGAAACAGGAAAAATTGTCCTATCAGGAACAGGAAAAGAACTCGCCTCATCAGAAGAAGTCAGAAAAGCATATCTAGGTGGCTAAAACAATCCAGTGGATTGTTTTAGTCCGTGGATGAAGATTGCGAAGCAATCATCGAATAGTCTGGGAGACTAGTTTAGGTTGTGGATGGAGATTACTTAAGCAATCTTCGCATAGTCTGGGAGACTAGTTTAGGTTGCAGATGGAGATTACGAAGTAATCATCATTATAGTCCGGGGGACCTTTTTAGTCGGCAGATAGAGATTGCAAAGCAATTCTCATCTACACTGGAAGGTTAGCTTCTAATCATTGAAACAAAACAGAATGAAGCTGTCTATCCTTCATTCACGGAGCTCGATTTTAGAGCTCTTTTTGCTAACTTATTCATACTTTTCTGAATTTTGAAAAAGAAATGTAAGCGTTTGATAGATTTGCAAAAAGATTGTATAATAGGGATAAGAATAGAAAAGGAGAAGTCTCATGGCAGTTAAAGATTTTATGACCCGCAAGGTAGTTTATATTAGTCCAGATACAACAGTATCTCATGCAGCAGATTTGATGAGAGAGCAAGGGTTGCACCGCTTGCCTGTTATCGAAAATGATCAATTGGTTGGTTTGGTAACTGAAGGAACCATTGCCCAAGCTAGTCCATCAAAAGCAACCAGTCTTTCTATCTATGAGATGAACTATCTTCTAAATAAGACAAAAGTAAAAGATGTCATGATTCGTGATGTTGTCACTGTTTCAGGCTATGCCAGTCTAGAAGATGCAACTTATTTGATGTTGAAAAACAAGATTGGTATTCTTCCTGTTGTAGATAACCATCAAGTCTACGGAGTTATTACGGATCGTGACGTTTTCCAAGCCTTTCTTGAAATTGCTGGTTACGGTGAAGAAGGAATTCGTGTGCGCTTCGTTACAGAAGATGAAGTTGGCGTTCTTGGAAAGATTGTTTCTTTAATCGTTGAAGAAAATTTGAATATCTCCCATACAGTAAATATTCCTCGTAAAGACGGTAAGGTAATTATCGAAGTTCAAATCGATGGATCAATTGATTTACCAGCCTTGAAAGAAAAATTTGAATCAGAGAATATTCAAGTAGAAGAAATCACGCGTACTTCAGCAAAAGTCTTGTAAGAAGGGAAGCCGAAAGGCTTCTTTTTTCATGAAAAGGGGAGAGAGCAAAAGATGGAAAGAAATGATAAAATATGCTATAATGAAATGATGTAAAAAAGGAGTATTTATGGACATTTCAGTAATCCGTCAGAAAATTGACGCAAATCGTGAAAAATTAGCTTCTTTCAGGGGGTCTCTTTGACCTAGAAGGTTTAGAGGAAGAGATTGCCATCTTGGAAAACAAGATGACAGAACCTGATTTTTGGAACGATAATATCGCGGCCCAAAAAACGTCGCAAGAATTAAATGAATTAAAAAATACCTACAATACCTTCCATAAAATGGAAGAGTTGCAGGATGAAGTCGAAATTTTATTAGACTTTTTAGCTGAAGACGAGTCAGTTCATGAGGAACTGGTCGAACAGTTGTCAGAACTTGATAAGATGATGACCAGCTACGAGATGACCCTTCTCTTGTCGGAACCTTATGACCATAATAATGCCATCTTGGAAATCCATCCAGGTTCTGGTGGTACTGAGGCGCAGGACTGGGGTGATATGCTGCTTCGTATGTACACTCGCTATGGAAATGCTAAAGGCTTTAAAGTGGAAGTATTGGATTACCAAGCAGGAGATGAAGCTGGTATCAAGTCAGTAACCTTATCATTTGAAGGGCCTAATGCCTATGGCCTTCTCAAGTCAGAAATGGGAGTTCACCGTTTGGTCCGTATCTCGCCATTTGACTCTGCTAAACGTCGCCATACCTCTTTCACATCCGTAGAAGTAATGCCAGAATTGGATGATACCATTGAAGTGGAAATCCGGGAAGATGATATCAAGATGGATACCTTCCGTTCAGGTGGTGCCGGTGGACAAAACGTCAATAAGGTTTCAACAGGTGTGCGTTTGACCCACATTCCAACTGGAATTGTTGTCCAATCAACAGTGGATCGTACCCAGTATGGAAATAGAGATCGTGCCATGAAGATGTTGCAGGCTAAGCTCTATCAAATGGAGCAAGAAAAGAAAGCTGCGGAAGTTGATTCCCTCAAAGGTGAGAAAAAGGAAATCACATGGGGAAGCCAAATCCGTTCATATGTTTTCACGCCTTATACTATGGTAAAAGATCATCGAACTAGCTTTGAGGTTGCTCAGGTTGATAAGGTTATGGATGGGGACCTAGATGGTTTTATCGATGCCTATCTCAAGTGGCGAATTAGCTAATATAGAAAGGAAGTCACATGTCAATCATTGAAATGAGAGATGTTGTCAAAAAGTATGATAACGGAACGACTGCCCTACGTGGTGTTTCGGTCAGCATTCAACCAGGAGAATTTGCCTATATCGTAGGTCCTTCAGGAGCAGGAAAATCAACCTTTATTCGTTCTCTATATCGTGAAGTAAAAATCGATAAAGGAAGCCTATCAGTTGCTGGTTTTAATCTGGTTAAGATTAAAAAGAAAGATGTTCCGCTTCTACGTCGTAGTGTTGGGGTTGTCTTCCAGGACTATAAACTCTTGCCAAAGAAAACGGTCTATGAAAATATTGCTTACGCTATGGAAGTAATCGGGGAAAATCGCCGTAATATCAAAAAACGTGTGATGGAAGTTTTGGATTTGGTTGGATTGAAGCACAAGGTTCGTTCTTTCCCAAATGAGCTCTCAGGTGGAGAGCAACAGCGGATTGCGATTGCGCGTGCTATTGTAAACAATCCAAAAGTATTGATAGCCGATGAACCAACAGGAAACTTGGACCCGGATAATTCATGGGAAATTATGAATCTCTTGGAACGGATTAACCTACAAGGGACAACTATTTTAATGGCGACTCATAATAGCCAGATTGTAAATACCTTGCGCCACCGTGTCATTGCCATTGAAAATGGCCGTGTCGTTCGTGACGAATCAAAAGGAGAGTATGGATACGATGATTAGTAGATTTTTTCGCCATTTATTTGAATCACTAAAAAGTTTGAAACGAAATGGTTGGATGACAGTGGCTGCTGTCAGCTCAGTCATGATTACTTTGACCTTGGTTGCCATATTTGCTTCTGTTATTTTCAATACAGCGAAACTAGCTACAGATATTGAAAATAATGTCCGAGTAATGGTATACATTCGCAAGGATGTAGCTGATAATAGCGAGACTATTGAAAAAGAAGGTCAAACTGTTACAAATAATGACTACCACAAGGTATACAATGCCTTGAAGGGGATGTCTACTGTTAAAAGTGTTACTTTTTCAAGTAAAGAAGAACAATATGAAAAATTAACCGAGACAATGGGTGACAACTGGAAAATCTTTGAAGGAGATGCTAACCCCCTCTATGATGCCTATATCGTTGATACCAATACGCCAAGTGATGTAAAAACTGTAGCCGAAGATGCTAAAAAAATTGAAGGTGTGTCTGAGGTTCAGGATGGTGGTGCCAATACAGAACGCCTATTCCAACTAGCATCATTTATCCGTGTTTGGGGATTAGTTATTGCAGGACTTTTGATTTTCATTGCAGTTTTCTTGATTTCAAATACCATTCGTATCACCATTATTTCCCGCAGTCGTGAAATTCAAATCATGCGCTTGGTTGGTGCTAAGAACAGTTATATCCGTGGACCTTTCTTACTTGAAGGTGCCTTCATTGGTTTGCTTGGAGCAACTGCACCATCAGTGTTGGTCTTTATTGTTTATCGAATGGTTTACCAATCTGTCAATAAGTCGTTGGTCGGACAAAATCTTTCTATGATTGCACCGGAGGTATTTACTCCTCTGATGATTGCCCTATTATTTGTGATTGGGATTTTCATTGGTTCATTGGGATCAGGAATTTCTATGCGCCGATTCTTGAAGATTTAGGTAAACTAGCTACTTTTATGAGGAGATTAAATGATCTCCTTTTTTGCTACAAAAATTTTAGAAAAAAGTGTAATTTTTTTTGTAAAAGCCTTTACAAAAAAAATTAAAGTGGTATAATTAAATCATAAAAGGTGCAAACGTTTTCGTAAAACGTTTGCCTAAATAAAAATAAAGGAGATTTGAATGATGAAAGATACATTCAAAAATGTCTTGTCTTTCGAATTTTGGCAAAAATTCGGTAAGGCTTTGATGGTGGTTATCGCGGTTATGCCGGCTGCTGGTTTGATGATTTCAATCGGTAAGTCTATCGTGATGATTAACCCAACCTTTGCACCACTCGTTATTACTGGTGGTGTACTAGAGCAAATCGGTTGGGGAGTTATCGTTAACCTTCATATCTTGTTCGCCCTCGCTATTGGAGGAAGCTGGGCTAAGGAACGCGCTGGTGGTGCGTTTGCGGCAGGTCTTGCCTTTATCCTAATCAATCGTATCACTGGTACAATCTTTGGTGTATCAGGCGATATGTTGAAAAATCCAGATGCTATGGTAACTACTCTCTTTGGTGGTTCAATCAAAGTTGCTGATTACTTCATCAGTGTTCTTGAAGCTCCAGCCTTGAACATGGGTGTCTTCGTAGGGATCATCTCAGGTTTTATTGGGGCAACTGCTTACAACAAATACTACAACTTCCGCAAACTTCCTGATGCACTTTCATTCTTTAACGGGAAACGTTTCGTACCATTTGTAGTTATTCTTCGTTCAGTTATTGCTGCAATCGTACTTTCAGCTTTCTGGCCAGTAGTTCAAACAGGTATCAATAGCTTTGGTATCTGGATTGCTAACTCACAAGAAACAGCTCCAATCCTTGCACCATTCTTGTATGGTACTTTGGAACGTTTGCTCTTGCCATTTGGTCTTCACCATATGTTGACTATCCCAATGAACTACACAGCTCTTGGTGGTACTTATGAAGTCTTAACTGGTGCAGCTAAAGGCACTCAAGTATTTGGTCAAGACCCACTATGGCTTGCATGGGTAACAGACCTTGTAAACCTTAAAGGTACTGATGCAACTCAATACCAACACTTGTTAGATACAGTACATCCAGCTCGTTTCAAAGTTGGACAAATGATCGGTTCATTCGGTATCTTGATGGGTGTGATTGTGGCTATCTACCGTAATGTTGATGCTGACAAAAAACACAAATACAAAGGTATGATGATTGCGACAGCTCTTGCAACATTCTTGACAGGGGTTACTGAACCAATCGAATACATGTTCATGTTCATCGCAACACCTATGTATCTTGTTTACTCACTTGTTCAAGGTGCTGCCTTCGCTATGGCTGACGTTGTAAACCTACGTATGCACTCATTCGGTTCAATCGAGTTCTTGACTCGTACACCTATTGCAATTAGTGCTGGTATCGGTATGGATATCGTTAACTTCGTTTGGGTAACTGTTCTCTTTGCCGTAATCATGTACTTTATTGCAAACTTCATGATTCAAAAATTCAACTACGCAACTCCAGGGCGTAACGGAAACTACGAAACTGCTGAAGGTTCAGAAGAAGCTAGCAGTGAAGTGAAAGTTGCAGCTGGTTCTCAAGCTGTAAACATTATTAACCTTCTTGGTGGACGTGCAAACATCGTTGATGTTGACGCATGTATGACTCGTCTTCGTGTAACTGTTAAAGATGCAGATAAAGTAGGAAATGCAGAGCAATGGAAAGCAGAAGGAGCTATGGGTCTTGTCATGAAAGGACAAGGGGTTCAAGCTATCTACGGACCAAAAGCTGACGTATTGAAATCTGATATCCAAGATATCCTTGATTCAGGTGAAATCATTCCTGAAACTCTTCCAAGCCAAATGACAGAAGCGCAACAAAACGCTGTTCACTTCAAAGGTCTTACTGAGGAAGTTTACTCAGTAGCAGACGGTCAAGTTGTTGCTTTGGAACAAGTAAAAGATCCAGTATTTGCTCAAAAAATGATGGGTGATGGATTTGCAGTAGAACCAGCAAATGGAAACATTGTATCTCCAGTTTCAGGTACTGTATCAAGTATCTTCCCAACAAAACATGCTCTTGGTCTTGTGACTGAAGCAGGTCTTGAAGTACTTGTTCACATTGGTTTGGATACAGTAAGTCTTGAAGGTAAACCATTTACAGTTCATGTTGCTGAAGGACAAAAAGTTGCAGCAGGTGATCTTCTTGTCACAGCTGACTTGGATGCTATCCGTGGAGCAGGTCGTGAAACTTCAACAGTAGTTGTCTTCACAAATGGTGATGCAATTAAATCAGTTAAACTAGAAAAAACAGGTTCTCTTGCAGCTAAAACAGCAGTTGCAAAAGTAGAATTGTAATATACTTGAGGTTGGAAGCTGTATTCCAACCTCTTATTTTGGGAGAAAAGAATGAAATTTTTAACACTCAATACTCATAGCTGGATGGAAAAAGAAGCTGAGGAAAAATTCCAGATTTTGCTTGAGGATATTCTTGAAAAGGACTATGATTTGATTTGTTTCCAAGAAATCAATCAGGAGATCACATCTCCAGAGGTGGAGGTTAATGACCTTTATCAAGCTTTGCCAGCAGCTGAGCCTATTCACCAAGACCACTATGTTAGACTCTTGGTTGAAAAGTTGTCAGAGCAAGGGAAAAATTACTACTGGACCTGGGCTTGTAACCATATAGGTTATGACCGCTACCATGAAGGTGTGGCTATCTTGTCTAAAACACCTATTGAAGCTAGAGAAATTTTGGTTTCAGATGTGGATGATCCAACAGACTATCATACTCGTCGTGTTGCTCTGGCTGAAACTGTAGTTGATGGTAAGGAGCTTGCAGTTGCCAGTGTCCACCTTTCTTGGTGGGATAAAGGGTTCCAAGAAGAATGGGCACGATTTGAGGCTGTTTTGAAAGAATTGAACAAGCCACTTTTATTAGCTGGAGATTTCAACAATCCAGCTGGTAAGGAAGGCTACCAAGCTATTTTAGCTAGTTCATTAGGCTTACAAGATGCCTTTGAAGTTGCTCAAGAGAAAAGTGGTAGCTATACCGTTCCACCTGAAATTGATGGATGGAAAGGGAACACAGAACCCCTTCGAATCGACTATGTTTTTACTACCAAAGAGTTAGAGGTGGAAAATTTACATGTCGTATTTGATGGTAACAAGAGTCCGCAAGTCAGTGATCACTATGGCTTGAGTGCTATTTTAAACTGGAAATAATAACTGAAAAGAGGTTGGGATTCTCAAATTCCAGCTTTTTTTTGACTAGAAAAGCTCCAGGAAATAGCCTAAATAAGTGAGACTACTGAAATGGAATAAAATGTGGTATAATTGATAGGATAGATAGAATCGAGGATATTATGTCATTTACGAAATTTCAATTTAAAAACTATATTAGAGATGCCTTGGAGGAGTTAAAATTTACAACTCCAACAGAGGTACAAGATAAGTTGATTCCCATTGTCTTAGCAGGCCGAGATTTGGTTGGAGAATCAAAAACAGGTTCAGGTAAGACCCACACTTTCTTGTTACCGATTTTTCAGCAATTAGATGAAGTTAGCGATAGTGTACAAGCAGTGATTACTGCACCGAGTCGTGAGTTGGCTACTCAAATTTACCAAGCAGCCCGTCAGATTGCTGCCCACTCGGAAGTGGAAGTTCGTGTGGTTAATTATGTGGGTGGTACGGATAAGGCTCGCCAGATTGAGAAATTGGCAAGCAATCAGCCTCATATTGTTATCGGAACTCCAGGTCGTATCTATGACTTAGTTAAATCTGGTGACCTAGCTATTCACAAGGCCAAGACCTTTGTGGTCGATGAGGCAGACATGACCTTGGATATGGGATTCTTGGAAACTGTTGATAAGATTGCTGGCAGCCTTCCAAAAGACCTGCAATTCATGGTCTTCTCAGCGACTATTCCACAAAAGTTGCAACCATTCTTGAAAAAGTACTTATCGAATCCTGTTATGGAGAAAATCAAGACCAAAACGGTCATTTCTGACACCATTGATAATTGGTTGATTTCAACCAAGGGACGTGACAAGAATGCTCAAATTTATCAATTGACTCAGTTGATGCAGCCTTATTTGGCAATGATTTTTGTTAACACTAAAACGCGTGCTGATGAATTGCATTCATATCTGACTGCTCAAGGCTTGAAGGTAGCGAAGATTCATGGAGATATTGCCCCTCGTGAACGTAAGCGAATCATGAATCAGGTGAAAAATCTGGATTTTGAGTACATTGTCGCTACAGACTTGGCGGCGCGTGGGATTGACATTGAAGGTGTCAGTCATGTCATCAATGATGCCATTCCGCAAGACCTATCTTTCTTTGTGCACCGTGTTGGTCGTACCGGACGAAATGGCCTACCAGGGACAGCTATTACTCTTTACCAGCCAAGTGATGACTCGGATATCCGTGAGTTGGAGAAATTAGGAATTAAGTTTACTCCGAAAATGGTTAAAGACGGAGAATTTCAAGATACCTACGACCGTGATCGTCGTGCCAACCGTGAGAAAAAACAAGATAAGCTTGATATTGAAATGATTGGTTTGGTTAAAAAGAAAAAGAAAAAAGTCAAACCAGGTTATAAGAAGAAGATTCAATGGGCGGTTGATGAAAAACGCCGCAAGACCAAGCGTGCTGAAAATCGTGCTCGCGGTCGTGCCGAGCGTAAAGCAAAACGCCAAACATTTTAAGGCAATTGTTGGAGTACTGAGCTCCAACTTTTTTTATGAGAACGAAATATCTACATTGAAAGATTACATTAAAGACTGCAAATTGTGTTAAAAAATGATATAATGATGAAGTTATATAGTCCCGATAAGATGGTAGGTCTACATCACTAAGAAATTTCCTATCAGTACTTTGTAACTCTATAACACTATTTTTAAGGGGGGACATTTTTATGTCAGAACGTAAATTATTCACGTCTGAATCTGTATCTGAGGGGCATCCAGATAAGATTGCAGACCAAATTTCAGATGCGATTTTGGATGCTATTTTAGCCAAGGATCCAGAGGCGCACGTTGCTGCTGAGACAGCTGTCTATACTGGTTCCGTCCACGTTTTTGGTGAAATTTCTACAAATGCCTATGTGGATATTAACCGTGTGGTTCGTGATACCATTGCAGAGATTGGTTACACCAATACAGAGTATGGTTTTTCTGCTGAGACGGTGGGAGTACACCCATCACTTGTTGAGCAGTCACCAGACATCGCCCAAGGGGTTAACGAAGCCTTGGAGGTCCGTGGAAATGCAGATCAAGATCCACTGGACTTGATTGGTGCTGGTGACCAAGGTCTCATGTTTGGATTTGCGGTTGATGAAACAGAAGAGCTTATGCCCTTGCCAATTTCACTTAGTCATAAACTGGTTCGTCGTCTGGCAGAACTTCGTAAATCTGGTGAAATCAGCTATCTCCGTCCCGATGCTAAATCACAAGTTACAGTTGAGTACGATGAAAATGACCGTCCAGTACGTGTGGATACAGTCGTTATTTCTACTCAGCATGATCCAGAGGCCACTAATGAACAAATCCATCAAGATGTGATTACCAAGGTTATCAAGGAAGTTATTCCAGCTTCTTATTTGGATGAGCAAACAAAATTCTTCATCAATCCAACAGGTCGCTTTGTAATCGGTGGACCTCAAGGGGACTCAGGTTTGACTGGTCGTAAGATTATCGTGGATACCTATGGTGGCTACTCTCGTCATGGTGGTGGTGCCTTCTCTGGTAAAGATGCGACTAAGGTGGATCGTTCTGCATCATATGCGGCTCGTTATATTGCTAAGAATATCGTTGCAGCAGGTTTGGCTAAAAAGGCAGAAGTGCAATTGGCCTATGCTATTGGTGTTGCGCAACCTGTTTCTGTTCGTATCGATACTTTTGGTACAGGAACAGTAGCTGAAAGCAAGCTTGAAAAAGCATCACGTCAAATCTTTGACCTTCGTCCTGCAGGAATTATCCAAATGTTGGATCTTAAACGTCCAATCTACCGTCAAACAGCGGCTTATGGACACATGGGACGTACAGATATTGACCTTCCATGGGAACGTTTGGATAAGGTAGATGCTTTGAAAGAAGCAGTCAAATAAAATCTTGAGAGGGGGACTTCCCCTCTTTTTTAATATACTATTTCCTCCAAAATCATTGAAATTATAGCTTGAATTTGATATGATGGTCTTATGGATAAAAGTAGAGCAAAGCGTGAGAATCACGATAAGATAAGAATGAGTTTAATAGCCCTAGTAGCTATCTTGTCAGTAAGTATTTGTGTCCTTGGATCGATGATTGGCTACAAAGTATACACAAAACAAAGTTTTGAGCAAAAGATTGAATCGCTCAAAAAAGAGAAAGATGATCAATTGAGTGAGGGAAATCAGAAGGATCATTTTCGTAAAGGGCAAGCCGAAGTGATTGCCTATTATCCTCTCCAAGGGGAGCAAGTGATTTCGTCTATAAAGGGAATCATGACACAGGATATTAAGGAAAATCTGGAAGATAAGGAAAATCTGGTTTTTTATTATACAGAGAAACAGGATTCGACTTTAAAAGGGATTGTCAACCGAAGTGTGATGAAACAAGTCTATGATTTAACTTCTTCAAAAGTTGAAGAGACTGAAAAAACTAGTCTAGCGAAAGTGCATTTGACAGAAGATGGTAAACCTTTTACCCTTGATCAAATATTTTCAGATGCTAGTAAGGCTAAAGAGAAGCTGTTAAAAGAACTGACTTCTTTTTTACAGGATAAGAAATTGGAACAAGAAAAGATTGATCAGATTGTTAAAGGCTTGTCTGACCAAGACTTGTCTGCATGGAATTTTGATTACAAGGATAGTCAGATTATCCTTTATCCAAGTCAGGCGGTTGAAAATCTAGATGAGATTGCCTTGCCGGTATCTAGTTTCTTTGAGCTTATTCAGTCCTCATATTTGCTAGATAAGGATGCGGAACTTTATAAAGCTTATTTTGAGAAGAAAAATCGTAAAGTAGTAGCCTTGACTTTTGATGATGGACCAAATCCTGCAACGACAAATCAAGCATTAGATACACTTTCTAAGTATGGTATCAAGGCAACTTTCTTTGTTTTAGGTAAGAATGTTTCTGGAAATGAAGAGATTTTGAAACGCATGAAAGCGGACGGCCATGTCATTGGAAACCATAGTTGGAGCCATCCAGTGCTGTCAAAACTTTCGCTTGATGAAGCTAAAAAACAAATAACTGATACTGAGGATGCGCTAACTAAAGTCCTGGGCTCTAGTTCTAAACTTATGCGTCCGCCTTATGGAGCCATTACAGACGACATTCGTAATAGCCTCGATTTGAGTTTTATTATGTGGGATGTGGATAGTCTGGACTGGAAGAGTAAAAATGAAGCAGCTATCTTGACAGAAATTCAACGTGAAGTCAAGAATGGTTCTATTATTCTCATGCATGATATCCATGCTGAGACGGTAAATGCTCTACCAAAGGTTATTGACTATTTGAAAGGGCAAGGTTATGACTTTGTAACTGTACCAGATTTGTTAGATACTCGTCTTAAAGCTCACCAACTTTACTACGACCGTGACCAATAATTCAAAAAATCTAAAGAGATAAGTTTTCATTGAGAATTTGTTTCTTTAGATTTTCTTCACATAGAAAGGAAGAATAATGAAATCTTATACTTTAAATAATGGCGTTACAATTCCAGTTCTAGGATTTGGAACCTGGAAAGCTGAAAATGGGGGGATTGCCTACCAAGCTGTCCTAGAGGCTTTAAAGGCAGGCTATCGCCATATCGATACGGCAGCTATCTATAAAAATGAAGAAAGCGTTGGTCGTGCTATTCAAGACAGTGGCGTTCCGCGTAAGGAAATTTTTGTAACCAGCAAACTCTGGAATACAAACCACAACTATGAGCAAGCTCGTCAGGCTTTTGAAGAGTCTTTAGAGAAGCTGGGCTTGGAATATTTGGATTTATATTTGATTCATTGGCCAAATCCAAAACCGCTAAGAGAAAATGACCAATGGAAAATCCGAAATGCGGAAGTTTGGAGAGCGATGGAGGACCTCTATCAAGAAGGCAAAATCCGTGCCATTGGGGTTAGTAATTTTCTTCCCCATCATTTGGATACCTTGCTTGAAACTGCAACTATCGTTCCTGCGGTCAATCAAGTTCGCTTGGCGCCAGGTGTGTATCAAGATAAAGTCGTAGCTTACTGTAGAGAAAAAGGAATTTTATTGGAAGCTTGGGGGCCTTTTGGACAGGGAGAACTATTTGATAGTAAGCAAGTCCAAGAAATCGCAGCAAATCACGGAAAATCGGTTGCTCAGATAGCCTTGGCCTGGAGCTTGGCAGAAGAATTTTTACCACTTCCAAAATCTGTCACAGCGTCTCGTATTCAGGCTAATCTTGATTGTTTCGGAATTGAGCTGAGTCATGAGGAGAGAGAAATTTTAAAAACAATTGCTGTTCAGTCTGGTGCTCCACGAGTTGATGATATGGATTTCTAGAAAATCATAAAAAGAATTGTACATTGTTCCAATTTTTGATATAATAGTCAACAGGAAAGAAAGTCTTATGGCGTTCTTCAAGCGAGCTTGGGATAGTGGGAGCCAAGTAGGGCAAAATAAAGAACTGGCGCTTTCTGTAGTATTTTCAAAAACAATGAAGTAATAAATTAGGGTGGAACCGCGTTTCTGACGCCCCTAGGTCACAGACTTAGGAGCAAAGACACGGTTCTTTTTGTATCCAAAGTCACAAGAAGTTATAAAAAGGAGTAAACAATGTCTAAAAAATTGACTTTTCACTGCGTCAGTGGCAGAGACCTCCTTACAGTCGGATTGCCTCACGCTCAGCACTAGAGTGCCTGAGCTAGACGCAGTACTAATTCGTCTTGCCTCGTATGATCGACGAGGCAGACTCGTGTCACAAGTAATTTATATAAAAAGGAGTAAAAAATGTCTAAGAAATTAACATTTCAAGAAATTATTTTGACTTTGCAACAATTTTGGAATGACCAAGGTTGTATGCTTATGCAGGCTTATGATAATGAAAAAGGTGCGGGTACAATGAGTCCTTACACTTTCCTTCGTGCTATCGGACCTGAGCCATGGAATGCGGCTTATGTAGAGCCATCACGTCGTCCTGCTGACGGTCGTTACGGGGAAAACCCTAACCGTCTTTACCAGCACCACCAATTCCAAGTGGTTATGAAACCTTCTCCATCAAATATCCAAGAACTTTACCTTGAGTCTTTGGAAAAATTGGGAATCAATCCTTTGGAACACGATATTCGTTTTGTTGAGGACAACTGGGAAAATCCATCTACTGGTTCAGCTGGTCTTGGTTGGGAAGTTTGGCTTGATGGGATGGAAATCACTCAATTCACTTATTTCCAACAAGTTGGTGGATTGGCAACTGGCCCTGTGACTGCGGAAGTTACCTATGGTTTGGAGCGCTTGGCTTCATACATTCAAGAAGTGGACTCTGTCTATGATATTGAGTGGGCTGATGGTGTAAAATACGGAGAAATCTTTATCCAGCCTGAGTATGAGCACTCAAAATATTCGTTTGAAATTTCGGACCAAGAGATGTTGCTTGAAAACTTTGATAAGTTTGAAAAAGAAGCTGGTCGTGCTTTGGAAGAAGGCTTGGTTCACCCTGCCTATGACTATGTTCTCAAATGTTCACACACCTTTAACCTGCTTGATGCGCGCGGTGCCGTATCTGTAACAGAGCGTGCAGGCTATATCGCTCGTATCCGTAACTTGGCCCGTGTCGTAGCCAAAACCTTTGTCGCAGAACGAAAACGCCTAGGTTACCCACTCTTAGATGAAGCAACACGAGCTAAGCTCTTAGCAGAAGACGCAGAATAAAGAGAGTGACAAATTACGAAAATGGGCGAACAGAGTGAGCCCTGAGCCAGTTGCCGCAGTGATGAATGTATCCTTAGTGAAGCTAAGGATACTAGGCAAAATTGGAGACTTTTGGCTCCAATTTTAGCAATGAAACAACGAAGTTGGTTGCTTGCGTGCCCATCACATAAGGCAAACTGGAAAATAAAAAGATAATTTTCGGAGAAAAAACATGACAAAAAACTTATTAGTAGAACTCGGTCTTGAAGAATTACCAGCCTATGTTGTCACACCAAGTGAAAAACAACTAGGCGAAAAAATGGCAGCCTTCCTCAAGGAAAACCGCTTGTCTTTTGAAGCCATTCAAACCTTCTCAACACCACGTCGTTTGGCTGTTCGTGTGACAGGTCTTGCAGACAAACAGTCTGATTTGACAGAAGATTTCAAGGGTCCAGCAAAGAAAATTGCCTTGGATAGTGATGGAAACTTCACCAAAGCAGCTCAAGGATTTGTCCGTGGAAAAGGCTTGACAGTTGAAGATATCGAATTCCGTGAAATCAAGGGTGAAGAATATGTCTATGTCACTAAGGAAGAAATTGGTCAAGCAGTTGAAGCTATTGTTCCTGGTGTTGTAGATGTCTTGAAGTCATTGACTTTCCCTGTCAGCATGCACTGGGCTGGAAATAGCTTTGAATACATTCGTCCTGTTCACACTTTAACTGTTCTTTTAGATGAAGAAGAGTTTGATTTGGATTTCCTTGATATCAAGGGCGGTCGTGTGAGCCGTGGTCATCGTTTCTTGGGACAAGAAACTAAGATTCAGTCAGCATTGAGCTATGAAGAAGACCTTCGTGCACAATTTGTAATCGCAGATCCACGTGAACGTGAGCAAATGATTGTTGACCAAATCAAAGCAATCGAAGCTGAACATGGGGTTAGAATTGAAATTGATGCTGATTTGCTTAATGAAGTCTTGAACTTGGTTGAATACCCAACTGCTTTTATGGGAAGTTTTGATGCCAAATATCTTGAAGTTCCAGAAGAAGTCCTAGTGACTTCGATGAAAGAACACCAACGTTACTTTGTTGTTCGTGATCAAGATGGCAAACTCTTGCCAAACTTCATTTCTGTCCGTAACGGAAATGCAGAGCATTTGGAAAATGTCATCAAAGGTAATGAAAAAGTCTTGGTAGCCCGCTTGGAAGACGGAGAATTCTTCTGGCGTGAAGACCAAAAATTGGTGATTTCAGACCTTGTTGAAAAATTAAACAATGTAACCTTCCATGAGAAAATTGGTTCCCTTCGTGAACACATGATTCGTACTGGTCAAATCGCTGTACTTTTGGCAGAAAAAGCTGGTTTGTCAGCTGATGAAACAGTTGACCTAGCCCGTGCAGCTGCTATTTATAAGTTTGACTTGTTGACAGGGATGGTTGGTGAATTTGACGAACTCCAAGGAATTATGGGTGAAAAATATGCCCTTCTTGCTGGTGAAACTCCAGCGGTGGCAGCTGCTATTCGTGAACACTACATGCCTACATCAGCTGAAGGAGAACTTCCAGAGAGCAAGGTCGGCGCAGTGCTTGCAATTGCAGACAAATTGGATACAATTTTGAGTTTCTTCTCAGTAGGTTTGATTCCATCAGGTTCTAATGACCCTTATGCCCTTCGTCGTGCAACCCAAGGTGTAGTTCGTATCTTGGATGCCTTTGGTTGGCACATTGCTATGGATGAGTTGATTGATAGCCTTTATGCTTTGACATTTGACAGCTTGACTTATGAAAATAAAGCAGAGGTTATGGACTTTATCAAGGCTCGTGTTGATAAGATGATGGGCTCTACTCCAAAAGATATCAAGGAAGCAGTTCTTGCAGGTTCAAACTTTGTTGTGGCAGATATGTTGGAAGCAGCAAGCGCTCTTGTAGAAGCAAGCAAGGAAGAAGACTTTAAACCTTCTGTTGAATCACTTTCTCGTGCCTTTAACTTGGCTGAGAAGGCAGAAGGAGTTGCTACAGTTGATTCGTCACTATTTGAGAATGAAGAAGAGAAAGCCTTGGCAGAAGCTGTAGAATCACTTGTTTTGTCAGGGACTGCAAGTCAACAATTGAAACAGCTCTTTGCTCTTAGCCCAGTCATTGATGCATTCTTTGAGAATACCATGGTTATGGCTGAAGACGAGGCAGTCCGTCAAAATCGTTTGGCAATCTTGTCGCAATTAACTCAAAAAGCATCCAAACTTGCTCGTTTTAACCAAATTAACACTAAATAAAGTTTGATAAACGGACTTTATCTTATCACAAAGGAGAAGAAATGGATCCGAAAAAAATTGCTCGTATCAACGAGCTAGCTAAAAAGAAAAAAGCAGAAGGCTTGACACCGGAAGAAAAAGTAGAACAAGCCAAACTACGTGAGGAGTATATCGAAGGTTATCGTCGCACTGTTCGTCACCACATTGAAGGAATTAAAATCGTGGACGAAGAAGGAAACGATGTTACACCAGAAAAACTACGCCAAGTACAACGTGAAAAAGGGTTACATGGCCGTAGTCTCGATGATCCAAATTCATAAGCACTATTCTTTCTTTTAACAAGGATAGATAAAATAATAATCAAAAGACTAGCAGACACAAACTGCTAGTCTTTTGTCACTAAAAAAGGAACCAAAATGGTTCCTAAAACTGTTATTAGTTGCTTGCGCCAGATGTAGCGTCTGCGCCACCACCGTGACCTCCAGCATCACCTGCATCAGAAGCGCCAGATGTAGCGTCTGCACCACCGTGGCCTCCAGAAGGAGCTGCAGCATTTCCACCAACTAGACGTTGACCAGTCGTATTGAGGTACCAGTCAAGCCATGGTTGGAAATTAAAGATGATTTCATTGATTCCAGCATATGAACCATCTGGATAGTACATTGCTTGGTAATTGTGGGTATTTATAACGCCTTCTGGTGTTCCTGGCACAATTGTACGGACATATTCTTGGTCCCCGTTACGCAATACGCCAACAACCCATTCAACGTTTTTCATTCTAGAATCTGGCAATGAACCGTGTACAGTTCCTAAACGGTTTCCTGATTGAGCACGTACACGTTTACCAAACATTGTATTTGGATCTTGGTGTGCGTCATTAAAGTACAAGAATTGGTTATTATCGTCTGCAAATGTCAATTCAAATGGCATTGCTTTCAAGAACATATCAATTTGGTTAACTGTTAAGATACCGTGGTCTAATTTAACGTAAGTATCTCCTGAAACAGCTCCAACAAGTTCAGCTGCTTTTTCTACCCATTCAGGATCATCAGGGTCAACACCTTGAATGGTAGTTGCAATTGAATTTGTACAATATAAATCTTCTGGTTCAATTGGTTTTGGTTTTTTCAATTTTGAAACGACTCCCACATATTTTACAAAGTTGTCCAAGCATGTTTCAAGGAAATTAATAGTTCCTTCATTTGTGATATTGCCCTCTGCGTCAAATGCTTCTTTGGCTTTACCAAGAAGGAATTCGTTACCTGGAAGTGTGTAGGCATTAACACCTGGAGCGTCAAGAATCTTACGAAGGTGAACTTGGGCACGAGAAGTACCTTGGTCGTAGTAAGATGCACCCACAATCATGACTGGCTTGTTTTCAAATGGATGAACTTCGTATGAAAGCCATTCAAGAACAGATTTTAGGGAAGCTGAGATTGTGTGGTTGTGCTCAGGAGTAGCGATGATAACACCATCAGCACGAGTAATTCTGTTATACAAGAGACGCAACTGGAAACTTTCATCCCATTTTTCGTCTTGGTTGAACATTGGAACTTCGTCAATTTCAAGAACTTCTAATTCAAATTTGAGTTTGAAGTGACGACGGATGAATTCCAAGAGTTTACGGTTATATGATTGATCGTAGTTTGATCCTACAAGTCCAACAAATTTCATTCTTTATGGTCTCCTATCTTACAAATTTTCCCAGTCAAAGTCTTCAGCATCTTTGCGAAGTAGTGCTTGTGCATTGCGCAATTTTTCTGTAATTTTTACAAAGATACGGAAGTCGTCAAAAGTGGCATCCAATTTTTTAATAACATCAAGGTCAACCAAGTCGCCACTTGGGTTAAAGGCTTGAAGAGAGTGTGAAAGCAAGAATTCATCAGGCAGTACACTTGCTTTAATTTCTGGTGCGTTTAAGATTTGACGAAGTTGTAATTGGGCGCGTGATGAACCAAGTGTACCGTAAGAAGCACCTGTAATCATGATTGGTTTGTTCAAAAGTGGGTAGATACCATATGACAACCAAGCAAGAGCGCTCATCAAAACAGCTGGAATAGAGTGATCATATTCAGGGGTACCGATAATAACGCCATCTGCCTCTTCAATTTTAGCAGCAATTTCCAGAATTTCAGCAGGTACTTGCTTGTCAGCTGGTTTGTTGAAGACAGGGATATCCTTGATTTCAACAAGTTCAATTTCAGCTTTGTCAGCAAAGTGTTTTTGCATGTATTGAAGCAATTGACGGTTTGTAGAACGTTTTGAATTTGTTCCAACAAT
Organism: bacterium; assembly: GCA_905221105.1. GTDB lineage: Bacteria > Bacillota > Bacilli > Lactobacillales > Streptococcaceae > Streptococcus. Next base: position 146,919 of record CAJNBW010000001.1, on the reverse strand, counting down.
AGCAATAAGTTTTAACATGAGATTTCCTTTCTCTTTTTACATAATACGATTTTAAAACTCCATTGAAACAGTTATTTCTATAGAGTAGGAACTCCTGAAGAACAGCTTAGGTGACCTTCCTTATCGATCAGAATCGCTTCGATTCCCTCCAAATTTTCGACTTGCCAGAGGATAGAAGCAGGTCTTTCTCCAAAGAGTCGAGTTGTCCAGATTTCGCCATCGACTGATTTATCAGAGATGATTGTCAGACTAGCTAGTTCCGTTTCAACAGGATATCCTGTTTGGCTGTCAAAAATGTGATGGTAATCTTTTCCATCGACTGTCAGGTGACGTTCATAAATGCCTGAAGTCACGACAGATTGATTGACAACAGGGATGGTCATTAAGTGATTGCCCCTCGGATTGGCTGGGTCTTGAATCCCGATTTGCCAAGGTTGCTTATCTCTTGCCTGATTTTTTCCTATGGTCAGGATATTCCCTCCTAGATTGATCAAGGCAGAAGTCACTCCCTCTTCTCTCAGAAATTGGGCAACCTTATCTGCACTATAACCCTTGGCTAAACAACCTAGGTCTATCTTCATTCCTTTCTGTTTTAGAAACACAGTCGAAGTAGAAGAATCTAACTCGATAAAATGAGGATTGATTAAAGGGAGCACCGATTCAATTTCTTGAGGCTGGGCGACCTTGGCATCCGAAAAACCGATACGCCAGGTTTGAATTAAGGGACCAATACTGATGTTGAGATGGCTAGAGGGCACTAGGCTATGCTCTAAACCAAGTGAAATCAGTTCAAACAGGTCTGGATGAACCTTAACTGAAGTTATTCCAGCTTGATGATTGATTTCCATCAACTCAGATTCTTGACTATTGGCATTGAAGCGGTATTCGAGCTCTCTGAGTAAATCAAAGGATTTTTGGAGCAAGCTATCGGCTCGCTCATCCACTAATGAAATAGTGATAGTGGTTCCCATTAGCCGTTCAGAATGTGAGCTAAGAGGCACTCTATCAACTCCTTTCTCTTATGAAAAGAAGGTTGAAAAATTGTAAATTTATATTAAATTTAACCCCTTACATTTTCTTTCCATGATACTAGCATACCATAAAGTCAGCGTTTTCACAAATAAAATTTGTAAACTTGTCAAGAAATATGCTCAGAAAATAAAGAGTAATTGTAAGAAAGGCTGATAAAATACAGATTATTTACATGTTTTTACAAAAAAATCAGGAAAATTAGCTAAACTCTTGTAAACGCTAACAGTAAATGTTATACTAGAAAGGTAAATTTAAAATTGAAGGTAGGAATTTTTCTATGAGTAAAATCGTTGTAGTTGGTGCTAACCACGCTGGTACAGCATGTATTAATACGATGTTGGATAATTTTGGAAATGAGAACGAAATTGTTGTATTTGACCAAAACTCTAACATCTCTTTCCTAGGTTGTGGAATGGCTCTTTGGATTGGTGAACAAATTGACGGTGCTGAAGGCTTGTTCTATTCTGATAAAGAAAAATTGGAAGCTAAAGGCGCTAAGGTTTACATGAACTCGCCAGTTCTTTCAATCGACTATGATAACAAAGTAGTTACAGCCGAAGTTGAAGGAAAAGAACACAAAGAATCATACGAGAAATTGATTTTCGCTACAGGTTCTACACCAATCTTGCCACCAATCGAAGGTGTTGAAATTGTTAAAGGAAACCGCGAATTTAAAGCAACTCTTGAAAACGTACAATTCGTGAAATTGTACCAAAACGCTGAAGAAGTTATCAATAAACTTGCTGACAAGAGCAAACATCTTGACCGTATCGCTGTTGTTGGTGGTGGTTACATCGGTGTTGAACTTGCTGAAGCCTTTGAGCGTCTTGGAAAAGAAGTTGTCCTTGTTGATATCGTAGATACTGTCTTGAACGGTTACTATGATAAAGACTTTACACAAATGATGGCGAAGAACTTGGAAGACCACAACATCCGCTTGGCTCTTGGTCAAACTGTTAAAGCAATCGAAGGTGACGGTAAAGTTGAACGCTTGATTACTGACAAAGAAAGCTTTGATGTGGACATGGTTATCCTTGCAGTTGGTTTCCGTCCAAATACAGCCCTTGCTGATGGTAAGATTGAACTCTTCCGTAACGGTGCCTTCCTTGTAGACAAGAAACAAGAAACTTCACTTCCTGGTGTATTTGCCGTTGGTGACTGTGCGACTGTTTATGACAACGCTCGTAAAGACACAAGCTACATCGCCCTTGCTTCAAATGCAGTTCGTACTGGTATCGTTGGTGCCTACAACGCTTGTGGACATGAATTAGAAGGAATCGGTGTTCAAGGATCAAACGGTATCTCAATCTACGGTCTTCATATGGTTTCAACTGGTTTGACTCTTGAAAAAGCAAAAGCTGCTGGTTACAATGCAACTGAAACAGGCTTTAACGATCTTCAAAAACCAGAATTCATGAAACATGATAACCATGAAGTAGCGATTAAGATTGTCTTTGACAAAGATAGCCGTGAAATTCTTGGTGCACAAATGGTTTCACACGATTCTGCAATCAGCATGGGAATCCACATGTTCTCACTTGCTATCCAAGAACATGTGACAATTGATAAATTGGCATTGACAGACTTATTCTTCTTGCCACACTTCAACAAACCATACAACTACATCACAATGGCTGCCCTTACAGCTGAAAAATAAAAATGATGAACTATCTGACCTTAAGTTAAGGTCAGATAGTTTTTTAGTTATACTCTTCGAAAATCTCTTCAAACCACGTCAGCTTCGCCTTACCGTATATATGTTACTGACTTCGTCAGTTCTATCTACAACCTCAAAGCAGTGCTTTGAGCAACCTGCGGCTAGCTTCCTAGTTTGCTCTTTGATTTTCATTGAGTATCAATCTGTACCCATACAATTATCCTTTTTTTATCTTGTGATTCCTTCTAATCTGACTTAAAATGAAATGGTAGCTACCAATATAAATGATGAGGATAAAGAAATGACTGAAAATCGTTATGAACTAAATAAAAATTTGGCACAGATGCTCAAAGGTGGGGTTATCATGGATGTTCAGAATCCTGAACAGGCTCGTATTGCAGAGGCTGCTGGTGCGGCAGCTGTTATGGCCTTGGAGCGGATTCCAGCTGATATTCGTGCAGCTGGTGGAGTTTCCCGTATGAGTGATCCAAAGATGATTAAGGAAATCCAAGAAGCGGTTAGTATTCCAGTAATGGCTAAGGTCAGAATCGGGCATTTTGTTGAAGCTCAGATTTTAGAGGCTATTGAGATTGACTATATTGATGAGAGTGAAGTGCTTTCTCCAGCTGATGACCGTTTCCATGTGGACAAGAAAGAATTCCAAGTTCCTTTTGTTTGTGGTGCTAAGGATTTGGGAGAAGCCTTGCGTCGTATCGCTGAGGGTGCTTCTATGATTCGTACCAAAGGAGAACCGGGTACAGGAGATATTGTCCAAGCTGTTCGCCATATGCGTATGATGAATCAGGAAATTCGCCGCATTCAAAACCTACGTGAGGACGAGCTCTATGTTGCTGCTAAGGAATTGCAAGTTCCTGTAGAATTGGTTCAATATGTTCATGAACATGGAAAATTGCCAGTTGTTAACTTCGCGGCTGGAGGTGTTGCAACGCCAGCAGATGCTGCGCTGATGATGCAATTAGGGGCAGAAGGTGTATTTGTCGGTTCAGGTATTTTCAAGTCAGGAAATCCTGTTAAACGAGCAAGTGCCATTGTTAAGGCTGTGACTAACTTCCGCAATCCTCAAATCCTAGCTCAAATCTCTGAAGATTTAGGGGAAGCCATGGTTGGTATCAATGAAAATGAAATCCAAATTCTCATGGCTGAGCGAGGAAAATAGATGAAAATTGGAATATTGGCCTTGCAAGGTGCCTTTGCAGAACATGCAAAAGTACTAGATCAATTAGGTGTCGAGAGTGTTGAAATCAGAAATTTAGAGGATTTTCAGAAATATCAGAGTGATTTATCGGGTTTAATATTACCTGGTGGGGAGTCTACAACCATGGGCAAGCTCTTACGTGACCAGGATATGCTGATCCCCATTCGAGAAGCCATTCTATCTGGTTTACCAGTCTTTGGAACCTGTGCAGGCTTAATTTTGCTGGCTAAGGAAATTACTTCTCAGGACGAGAGTCATCTTGGAACTATGAATATGGTGGTCGAGCGCAATGCCTATGGGCGCCAACTAGGAAGTTTCTACACGGAAGCAGAATGTAAGGGAGTCGGTCAGATTCCAATGACCTTTATTCGTGGTCCAATTATCAGTAGTGTTGGAGAAGATGTAGAAATTCTAGCGACAGTTGATAATCAAATTGTTGCAGCCCAAGAAAAAAATATGTTGGTAACTTCTTTTCATCCAGAATTGACTGATGATGTGAGCTTGCACCAGTACTTTATCAATATGTGTAAAGAAAAAAGTTGAGACTGAGTTTCTCAACTTTTTTACATGTAATAAACAATGGCGATGTATTGGAGGGCAGATGCTGCTAGGATAAAGAGATGCCAAATCATGTGGAAATAAGGTTTTTTCTTGGCGTAAAATCCAGCCCCAACTGTATAACAGAGTCCGCCAGTTACCATGAGACTCCAGAAAATTGGCGTTGTTTGACTGATAATGGCTGGAATGATAGCTAGAACCAACCAGCCCATAATCAGGTAAAGAGCAAGGCTAAATTTCTCATTGACTTTTTTAGCAAAGATTTTATAGAGAATACCAAAGAAGGTTGTTCCCCATTGGATGGCAATAATCAGATAGCCAAACCAGTTATTCATTAAGGTCAAGACGACGGGCGTGTATGAGCCTGCAATAGCAACATAAATCATAGAATGATCAATGATTCGCAAGACATATTTATGGGTCGAACCATAGGCCATAGAGTGGTAAATGGTGGATGATAGAAACATGAGAAAGAGACTGGTGACGAAAATGGAAACACCGATAGAGGATAAAAATCCGTGTGCTTCATAACTATAGGTTGATGAAATAGGGAGTAAGATGAGCATGATGACTGCACCTACGGCATGGGTCACACTATTAGCAATCTCCTCTCCAAAACTAAGTTGTTTACTGAGTTTAAGACTAGTATTCATTAGATTTCCTCCTCTTCAGTATGATGGATTAAGGCTAGAGTTTGATGATAGAGTTTAACGGTTTGGCAGCTACTTTGGATAATAGGGTTAGCTGGGTCAATTCCTTGGTTCATATAGTCCACAAAAGCATTGTAGAGTTGCTCTGAACTGGCTTGACTTTGTAGAGTATTAAGTGTATGTGCTATTTCTTGAATAGAAAATACAGATTTGAGGGTTGTGATAGCAATCAGACGGGCAATCTGTTGGCGTTGGTATTTTTTCTTGTCAGGCTTTGTCAGGTAACCATGTTTCACATAATTGTTGACCATAGATGCTGTCAGGCCCTTGTCTTTATCAGGAGAGATAGGGGCGCAGACCTGATTGACATAGAGTAAAACCTGGTCCAGATAGAGGTCAATGTTTGGAATTTCTGCCCATTTTGGGAAGGAAAAGGTGGTTTTCATTTCCAACTCCTTTTTATCTAGTTTTAATAACTAGATTATAAAATAACAAAAACAGAAAGTCAAGTTTTAACTGCTTGTAGAAAGACTTAAATTATGCTATGATGGGAGAAACTAGTCAGAAATGAGGAGAAAAGATGGAGATTCGTTTAGCTTTTCCAAATGAAGTAGATGCCATCATGCAGGTGATGGAGGATGCTAAAAAATGTTTAGCAGATGCTGGTAGTGACCAGTGGCAAAATGGCTATCCAAATAAAGACATTATTATCGATGATATTATCTCAGGTCAAGCCTACGTAGCCTTGGAAGAGGGAGAACTACTAGCTTATGCAGCTGTGACCAAGAGTCCAGAGGAAGCCTATGAAGCCATTTATGAAGGAAAATGGCAAGCTGGGGAGTCAGAGTACCTAGTCTTTCACCGTATTGCTGTGGCAGCAGATGTCCAGGGACAAGGAGTTGCTCAAACCTTCTTAGAGGGCTTGATTGAAGGTTTTGACTATCTTGATTTTCGCTCAGATACGCATGCTGAAAACAAAGCTATGCAACATATTTTTGAAAAACTTGGTTTTAAACAGGTTGGTAAAGTGCCTGTTGATGGCGAACGCTTGGCCTATCAAAAATTAAAGAAATAATGCAAAAGAAGTACGCAAAAATGTTCTATTCTTCGCCAATAGGAACCTTGTCTTTGGTTGCCGACGAGCAATATCTGTATGGCGTTTGGGTGCAGGAGCAGAAGCATTTTGAGAGGGGACTAGTAGATGAGACGATAGAAGCAGTTGTTAGTCATCCCATTTTAGACCCAGTTATTGCTTGCTTAGATGATTACTTTAAAGGCAAGTCTCAGGATTTATCCGACTTGCCTTTGGCTCCAATCGGAACGGATTTTGAAAAGCGAGTTTGGTCCTATTTACAGAGAATTCCTTATGGTCAGACAGTGACCTATGGACAAATAGCCCAAGAGCTACAAGTGGATTCTGCTCAAGCAATTGGTGGAGCGGTAGGACGCAATCCGTGGTCTATCCTAGTACCTTGTCATCGGGTGCTGGGAGCTGGCAAGCGTCTGACAGGTTATGCTGCAGGAGTGGAAAAGAAAGCTTGGCTCTTGGAGCATGAAGGCGCAGATTTTAAAGATATAAAATAGAAAGTGAAAGACATGTTAGAATTTATCGAATACCCAAAATGTTCAACTTGTAAAAAAGCAAAACAAGAATTAAACCAACTTGGTGTGGACTACAAAGCCGTCCATATCGTCGAAGAAACACCTAGCCAAGAAGTCGTTTTAAATTGGCTAGAGAACTCGGGTTTCGAGTTGAAGCAATTTTTCAACACCAGTGGTATTAAATACCGTGAATTGGGGTTGAAAGATAAGGTGGGAAGTCTGTCAAACCAAGAAGCGGCTGAGTTGTTAGCAAGTGACGGTATGTTGTTAAAACGGCCAATTTTAGTAGAAAATGGAACTGTTAAGCAAATCGGTTATCGAAAAGCTTACGAAGAATTGGGATTGAAATAGTTTTTATCTATCTCTTTGATAGATAAAATATATAGCCTCCCTGTTTCAAAGTATGATAAACTAGTAGGTAGACAAAGTCTGTATCTGACCGTAGCAAATAATTTCATTGACGGCAGAAGTATGGTAGAATGAATCATTATCAGGAGAGGATGTTTTTATGAATGTTACAACGATTTTAGCATCAGATTGGTACCAAAACTTGATGCAATTGATTCCGGATGGTAAGCTGTTTAGCCTGCGTTCGGTCTTTGATGGGATTCCAAGAATTGTCCAACAACTTCCAACAACAATTATGTTGACAATTGGTGGTGCCCTTTTTGGCTTGGTTTTGGCACTGATTTTTGCCATTGTGAAAATCAATCGTGTCAGAATTTTATATCCCTTGCAGGCCTTCTTTGTTAGTTTCTTAAAGGGGACACCGATTTTGGTGCAACTCATGTTGACCTACTACGGGATTCCGTTGGCTTTGAAAGCTCTCAATCAGCAATGGGGTACTGGTCTCAATATCAATGCGATTCCAGCTGCTGCTTTTGCAATTGTTGCCTTTGCCTTTAATGAGGCAGCTTATGCTAGTGAAACCATTCGTGCAGCCATTCTCTCAGTTAATCCTGGTGAGATTGAGGCGGCACGTAGTTTGGGAATGACCCGAGCGCAAGTTTATCGACGAGTGATTATTCCAAATGCAGCCGTTGTGGCGACTCCAACTTTAATCAATTCCCTAATCGGCTTGACCAAAGGGACTTCTCTAGCCTTCAGTGCGGGTGTTGTGGAAGTCTTTGCCCAAGCTCAGATTCTAGGTGGAGCTGATTATCGTTACTTTGAGCGATTCATCTCTGTAGCCCTTGTTTATTGGGTAGTCAATATCGGAATTGAAAGTCTCGGACGTTTCATCGAGAGAAAAATGGCTATTTCCGCACCTGATACAGTGCAAACAGATGTGAAAGGAGACCTTCGTTAATGATTAAGATTTCGAATTTAAGTAAATCATTTTCAGGACAGACTGTCTTGGATCATCTGGACTTGGATATCCAAAAAGGAGAAGTCGTAGCCTTGATTGGTTCTTCAGGAGCTGGAAAATCAACCTTCCTTCGCAGTCTCAATTATCTTGAAACACCTGACAGTGGCTCGATTAAGATTGATGATTTCTCAGTTGATTTCTCTAAAATCACTCAAGAAGAAATCCTTGCCCTACGTCGCAAGCTGTCCATGGTTTTCCAACAGTTTAATTTGTTTGAACGTCGTACAGCACTTGATAATGTGAAAGAAGGCTTGGTTGTGGTTAAGAAATTATCTGACCAAGAAGCGACTAAAATTGCCAAGGAAGAGTTGGCTAAGGTCGGGCTTTCTGATCGTGAGAATCATTATCCTCGTCATTTATCAGGTGGACAGAAGCAACGGGTTGCCCTAGCGCGTGCGCTTGCGATGAAACCAGATGTCTTGCTCTTAGATGAACCAACTTCAGCCCTTGACCCAGAATTGGTCGGAGAAGTAGAAAAGTCTATTGCAGATGCTGCTAAGTCAGGTCAGACCATGATTTTGGTCAGTCATGACATGTCCTTTGTAGCCCAAGTGGCTGATAAGATTCTCTTCTTAGATAAGGGGAAAATCATCGAGTCTGGCACTCCGGATGAGATTATCCACCATCCTAAAGAAGAGCGGACAAAAGAATTCTTCGCTAGTTACAAACGGACTTATATTTGATATAATAGATAAAGAAAAACTCAGTTAGCTGGACTAGCTGAGTTTACTCTTTAAAAAAGATAGAAATGAGAGAAATCATGCTACTGCAACTATTTTCTTTATATTTCGAGAGTTTAATCTTGACCACCATCCTTGTCCTGATTTTTTTAGGGATTTGGATTGGACTGAGAGCCATGTCGGGAGTTGATAAGACAGCCAAGGCTCGCCAAGCCCATCTCTATGATATGATTATGATTGGAGTCTTGGTTGTTCCAGTATTATCCTTTGCGGTTATGAGTTTAATTCTTGTTTTCAAGGCATAATCCTTGCTTGATTGACAAGAAAGAGTTAGAATAAAGATAGTTACAACAAGAAAGAAGGAATCTATATGTACGATACTATTATTATCGGTGCTGGACCTGCAGGTATGACTGCAGCCTTGTATGCTGCTCGAAGCAATCTAAAAGTAGCCTTGATTGAAGGTGGTCTGCCAGGGGGTCAGATGAATAATACATCTGATATTGAAAATTACCCAGGATACGCTAATATTAGTGGACCTGAATTGGCTGAAAAGATGTTTGAACCGCTTGAAAATCTTGGTGTTGAGCATATTTATGGTTATGTTGAAAATGTCCAAGACCATGGTGATTTTAAGAAAGTGATTACCGATGACCAAACATATGAAACTCGAACAGTTATCGTAGCGACTGGCTCTAAACACCGCCCTTTGGGAGTTCCAGGAGAAGAAGAACTGAACAGTCGTGGTGTTTCTTACTGTGCCGTGTGTGATGGTGCTTTCTTCCGTGACCAAGATTTGTTGGTAGTCGGTGGTGGAGATTCAGCTGTTGAAGAAGCCCTCTTCTTGACTCGTTTTGCCAAGACTGTTACCATTGTTCACCGTCGTGATCAACTTCGTGCTCAAAAAGTTTTACAAGACCGCGCCTTTGCGAATGAGAAAATCAGCTTTATCTGGGATTCTGTAGTCAAGGAAATCAAGGGTGAAAACAGAGTAGAATCTGTCGTATTTGAAAATGTGAAAACAGGTCAAGTGACAGAACAAGCCTTCGGTGGTGTCTTTATCTATGTTGGTTTAGATCCTGTTAGTGATTTTGTTAAAGAATTGAATATCCAAGATCAGGCAGGCTGGATTGTGACAGACAACCACATGAAAACTGCAGTTGACGGTATCTTTGCAGTTGGAGATGTTCGCTTGAAAGACCTTCGCCAAGTGACAACAGCAGTTGGAGATGGAGCTATCGCTGGTCAAGAAGCCTACAAGTTTATCACCGAACATAGTTAATCATAAAAAAGTTTCCAATCAGATGACTGGAAACTTTTTTTATAGTCTATTTCGGAAAACTTCGTACATGAGGATGGCTGCAGCAACACTGGCATTAAGGCTTTGAACATGTCCATTCATGGGAATGGTAATCATTTCATCGACCTGTTTTTTAATGTTGCTAGAGATGCCTTTTCCTTCATTTCCGATGATGAGGGCGATTTTCCCTTTTGTATTCCACTTATGGCAAGGAGTACCGTTCATATCCGTTCCAAAGGTCCAGAAGCCTTCATCCTTAAGTTTATCTAAGGTTTGACTGAGGTTGGTCACTCGGGCGATTGGAACGTGCTCGATAGCACCTGTGGCCGTTTTAGCAACGACAGGAGTAACTCCGACAGCACGGTGCTTGGGAATGATGACACCTGAAACATTGGTCGCATCGGCTGTTCGCAAGATGGAACCTAGATTATGGGGATCAGTTAAGCCATCTAGAATCAATAGAAGTGGATTTTCTTCTTGGCGTGTTTTGGCAAGGATGTGATCCAGCTCGCTATAGGCAAATTCAGACACTCGTAGAACAAAACCTTGGTGAACAGCACCTTCAGTCATCTCAGAGAGGGATTTTTTTGAGGTCCAAGAAATGGACACCTTCTTTTCTGTAGCCAGTTCTTTGACTTTTTCAAGATTCTTACCTCGGAGATCTTCTTGGAGGTAAAGTTTGTTTCCAGTATTTGCAAGGAGGGCTTCGGTAACGGCGTGGACGCCATAGACAATATCATTTGTTTTCATGCCTCTATTATAACACAAAACCCCGTCTTGCAACGGGATTTTCTTTATTCAAGAATTAGTAAACCATCTTTAACTTCAAATGGGTCTTTTTCATTGATACGATCGTAAAACATGATTCCGTTGATGTGGTCAATTTCATGCTGAACAACGATGGAGTTATATCCTTTGAGCTTAATACGGTGTTTTTCGCCGTCCTTGTCAAAGTAGTCAACAGTAACGCGGGCATGGCGAACAACATAGCCAGGCACGTTGCGGTCAACAGACAGACAACCTTCTCCTTCGCCAAGAGCAGCGTCTTGAACAGAGTGAGAGACGATTTTTGGATTGTACATAATGGCTTGCAGGTCGTAGGCTTCCTTTGGAGTTTCGCCTTCTTCAACAATATTTGGTACCAAAACAGCGATAACGCGTTTTGAGATATCTAATTGAGGAGCAGCAAGTCCAACCCCACCGCGGAGTCCCATCTTTTCAGCGATAACAGGATCTTGGGAATGTTTGAGGAATTGCATCATCTTTTCACCGAGTATGATTTCCTGGTCAGACAAGGGGAAAGTAACTTCCTCAGCAACCGCGCGTAGAGTTGGGTTCCCTTCGCGGATAATATCGTTCATATCAATTAAGTGAGCAGCTTTTGTAATACGTTCTATAGCAGACATTTTCTCTCCTTTCATTACCTCTACATGATAACACAAAATGACAAGGATTGAAAGTATTACAGCCTTTAGGATTTATAGAAAATAGATAGGAAGTTCAATTCATATTCAATGAAAATCAAAGAGCAAACTAGGAAGCTAGCCGTAGGTTGCTCAAAGCACTGCTTTGAGGTTGTAGATAGAACTGACGAAGTCAGCTCAAAACACTGTTTTGAGGTTGTGGATAGAACTGACGAAGTCAGTTACATATACAAACGGTAAAGCGACGCTGACGTGGTTTAAATTTGATTTTCGAAGAGTATCAATTGTGAAAGAATTACTTATCTGTGATATAATAAAAAGAAAAGGCTTGCATAAGAAAGTAGGGAGAATGAAGATGCAAAGAAGACAAGATAGACATAAACGTGGACCAGTTTTTCATTTTGTGAGAGGCTTTGTAAACTTTTTTAGGAGTTATCGCAAGTGGAGTAATAAGGGATTTGTGGCGATACTCTTGCTAGCAGTTGCTTTATCAATGGGCTTGGTCTTGTTGTTTGAAAGCTTCCAAGGAATCCCATTGACTAGTCAAAAAAAGGATGCCATTTCTCAAGAAGGGACTAAGCAAAAGTCTCAGGAGCAGGAGGAGGAAAAAACTGCCAGAATTATGGCTCACGGGGATTTGCTCTACCACGATGGACTTTTCTTTTCAGCTAAAAAAGAAGACGGTACCTATGACTTTCATGAGAATTTTGAATATGTGACACCTTGGCTTAAGCAAGCAGACTTAGCTATTGGTGATTTTGAAGGAACCATTAATAAGGATCATTATTTAGCAGGTTATCCTCTATTTAATGCTCCTGCTGAAGTTATGGATGCCATTAAGGATGCAGGTTATCATGTGCTAGATTTGGCTCATAATCACATTTTGGATTCGCAAATTGAGGGAGTTATTTCAACGGCCGATATTATTGAGAAAGCTGGAATCACTCCAATCGGAGTTTATACGCACGAGCCACGTGATCAGGCTCCGCTGGTCATTAAGGAAGTGAATGGTATTAAGGTTGCACTGTTAGCCTATTCCTATGGTTTCAATGGCATTGAGCAGTATATTTCTCAGGAAGACTATAATCGCTATCTTTCAGATCTAAATGAAGACAAGATGAAGGCTGAAATTGAACGGGCTGAAAAGGAAGCGGATATCACCATTATCATGCCTCAAATGGGTGTTGAGTATCAATTGGAACCAACTGAAGAACAAAAGGCTCTTTATCACAAGATGATCGATTGGGGAGCAGATGTTATCTTTGGAGGGCACCCACATGTAGTTGAGCCATCTGAAATTGTTGAAAAAGATGGAGACAAGAAACTCATTATCTATTCAATGGGGAACTTCATTTCCAATCAACGGATTGAATCTATGGGAGATGAAGAAAATGCTAAGTGGACTGAACGTGGCGTTCTCATGGACGTGACCATTAAGAAGAAGGATGGAAAAACAACTATCGGAACAGCTAAAGCTCATCCTACTTGGGTCAATCGAACACCAAAGGGAACCTTTTCACCAGAGGGCTATCCTTTATATCATTATCAAACCTATATCTTGGAAGATTTCATAGAGGGTGGCAGTCATCGCGACCAATTAGATGAAGCGACTAAGGAACGAATTGATACAGCCTACAAAGAAATGAACGAACATGTGGGATTGAAGTGGGACTAGCTTGAATCCAGAGGAAATGAAATGACTATTAAGGTAATTGCGACAGATATGGATGGGACCTTGCTGGATGCTAGAGGTCAGCTTGATCTTCCACGCTTGGAAAAGATTTTAGATCAGTTGGATCAACAGGGCATTCGTTTTGTCATCGCGACGGGCAATGAAATTCACCGCATGAGACAACTACTGGGCCACTTGGTGGATCGAATGGTTCTGGTTGTTGCCAACGGTGCTCGTATATTTGAAAACAACGAATTGATTCAAGCTCAGACTTGGGATGACGCCATTGTCGACAAGGCTTTGGCTCATTTCAAGGGTCGAGCGTGTCAAGATCAGTTTGTTGTAACGGGGATGAAGGGTGGTTTTGTCAAAGAAGGTACGATTTTTACAGAGCTTGAAAGTTTTATGACTCCAGAAATGATTGAAAAATTCTACCAACGGATGCATTTTGTAGATGAGTTAACCTCTGACCTCTTTGGTGGTGTTCTCAAGATGAGCATGGTTGTTGGCGAGGAGCGTTTGAGTTCGGTCTTGGAAGAGATTAATGACCTCTTTGATGGCCGTGTCCGGGCTGTATCCAGTGGCTATGGTTGCATTGATATTCTCCAAGCTGGAATTCATAAAGCATGGGGCTTGGAAGAATTACTCAAGCGTTGGGACTTGAACCCCCAAGAAATCATGGCTTTTGGTGACAGTGAAAATGATGTTGAGATGCTTGAAATGGCTGGAATTGCCTATGCGATGGAAAATGCTGATGAGAAAGCCAAAGCTGTGGCTACTGCTCTAGCGCCAGCCAACAGCCAAGGAGGAGTTTATCAAGTCTTGGAAAACTGGTTAGAAAAAGGAGAATGAAGTGGCAGTACAGTTACTAGAAAATTGGCTCCTAAAGGAACAAGAAAAAATCCAAACTAAGTATCGTCACTTAAATCAAGTTTCAGTTGTAGAGCCTGATATCCTTTTCATTGGGGATTCCATTGTTGAGTATTACCCTCTGCAGGAGTTGTTTGGGACTTCAAAGACAATTGTCAATCGAGGCATTCGAGGATATCAGACAGGGCTGTTGCTAGATAACCTTGATGCTCATCTTTATGGTGGAGCGATAGATAAAATTGTCCTTCTGATTGGGACGAACGATATCGGGAAGGATGTTCTTTTGAATGAGGCTCTCAATAATCTCGAAGCTATCATTCAATCCATTGCTCGCGATTATCCACTGACAGAGATTAAATTGCTTTCCATTTTGCCAGTCAATGAGGGAGAAGACTACAAGCAGACGGTCTATATCCGCACGAATGAAAAAATTCAGAACTGGAATCAAGCCTATCAAGAGCTTGCTTCTGCCTATATGCAGGTGGAATTTGTGCCAGTATTTGATTGTTTGACAGACCAAGCAGGCCAACTCAAAAAAGACTATACTACTGATGGATTGCACCTGAGTGTTGCCGGTTATCAGGTTTTATCAAAAGCCTTGAAAAACTATCTTTTTTAGTTAGTTGATTTCCCTTTTGCATTTTTGAGTTAGATAAGGTATAATGGTTTTATTGTCTTTTGGGGTCGTTACGGATTCGACAGGCATTATGAGGCATATTTTGCGACTCGTGTGGCGACGTAAACGCTCAGTTAAATATAACTGCAAAAAATAACACTTCTTACGCTTTAGCTGCCTAAAAACCAGCAGGCGTGACCCGATTTGGATTGCTCGTGTTCAATGACAGGTCTTATTATTAGCGAGATACGATCAAGCCTTGTCTAGCGGCTTGATAAGAGATTGATAGACTCGCAGTTTCTAGGCTTGAGTTATGTGTCGAGGAACTGTTAAACTAATACATAACCTATGGTTGTAGACAAATATGTTGGCAGGTGTTTGGACGTGGGTTCGACTCCCACCGGCTCCATTATTCCTTTGCATTCTTTCACATTCCTTGGTAAAACGTTGTTAAATCAACGTTTTTTATTTTTGTCTTTGGTATTCCTTGGTATTCTTTTGCGAAAAAAGGATACAACAAAGGATACAACATTTGTCGCATCCTAGAAATAATTTTTCTTTTCCACGGAAGACATGGGATTCGAACCCACGCACGCTGTTACACGCCTACCGCGTTTCCAACACGGCCTCTTAAGCCTCTTGAGTAATCTTCCAATACTTACTCAAATAGTCTACCATAAAGGCTCTTATCTTGCAATAAAAATTCTGGAAATAAGAAAAAATGATAGATTTTGAAAGAAAACGACAAAAAGTGCTTGACTTTGAAAGAAAGTGTGATAGAATGAATAGTGTAAACGATAACAGGAGGTGATTCGGTGTTAAAAACAGAGCGGAAGCAACTGATTTTAGAGGAGTTAAATCAACATCATGTAGTTTCTCTAGAAAAATTAGTTAGTTTGCTAGAAACGTCAGAATCAACGGTTCGAAGAGACTTAGATGAGTTGGAAGCAGAAAACAAGCTTCGTCGTGTGCATGGTGGAGCAGAATTACCCCACTCCTTGCAGGAAGAAGAAACCATTCAAGAAAAATCTGTCAAAAACCTTCAAGAGAAGAAGTTGCTTGCTCAGAAGGCAGCCTCTCTGATTAAGGAACAAGATGTCATTTTTATCGATGCTGGAACAACGACAGCCTTTTTGATTCATGAATTGGTCAATAAGAATGTTACAGTCGTGACCAACTCCATTCACCATGCAGCTCAGTTGGTTGAAAAGCAGATTCCAACTGTCATGGTTGGAGGAAGTGTCAAGACGGCGACGGATGCTAGCATCGGGGGCGTTGCTCTTAACCAGATTAACCAATTGCACTTTGACCGTGCCTTTATCGGAATGAATGGTGTGGACGATGGCTATTATACGACTCCTGATATGGAAGAGGGAGCTGTTAAGCGAGCTATTTTGGAGAATGCCAAACAGACCTATGTCTTGGTGGATTCATCAAAAATTGGACAAACTTGCTTTGCTAAGGTAGCGCCATTAAAACGAGCCATTGTTATCACCAGTCAAGGGCATGAACTCTTGCAGACAATAAAAGAAAAAACGGAGGTAATAGAAGTATGATTTATACAGTCACACTCAATCCATCCATTGACTATATCGTGCGCTTGGACCAAGTCCAAGTCGGTAGTGTCAATCGTATGGACAGTGATGATAAGTTTGCTGGTGGGAAAGGAATCAATGTTAGTCGTGTCTTGAAACGATTGGATATTCCCAATACAGCGACTGGATTTATCGGAGGATTTACTGGTAAATTTATCACAGATACCCTTGCAGAGGAAGAAATCGAGACACGTTTTGTCCAAGTGGCAGAAGATACTCGTATCAATGTTAAGATTAAAGCGGACCAAGAAACAGAAATCAACGGAACGGGTCCAAACGTGGAACCAGCTCAGCTAGAAGAATTGAAAACTATTCTGTCTAGTTTGGCTGCAGAAGATACAGTTGTGTTTGCGGGTTCAAGTGCTAAAAACTTAGGGAATGTCATCTACAAGGATTTGATTGCCTTGACTCGTCAGACAGGTGCTCAAGTGGTCTGTGACTTCGAAGGTCAGACCTTGATTGATAGTTTGGACTACCAGCCACTTTTAGTTAAACCAAACAATCACGAACTTGGAGCTATCTTTGGAGTGAAACTTGAAAGTTTAGATGAAATCGAGAAATATGCTCGAGAATTGCTGACTAAAGGTGCTCAAAACGTCATTATCTCTATGGCTGGGGATGGTGCTCTTCTTGTCACATCTGAGGGATCTTACTTCGCAAAACCTATCAAGGGAACAGTCAAAAATTCAGTTGGAGCTGGTGACTCTATGGTTGCCGGATTTACAGGTGAATTTGTCAAATCAAAAGACGCAGTAGAAGCCTTCAAATGGGGAGTAGCTTGCGGAACAGCAACGACCTTCTCAGATGACTTGGCAACAGCGGAATTTATTAAAGAAACATATGAAAAAGTTGAGGTAGAAAAACGATGAAAATTCAAGACCTATTGAGAAAAGATGTCATGTTGCTGGATGTGCAGGCAACTGAAAAAACAGCTGTCATCGAAGAGATGATTAAAAGTTTGATAGATCACGGTTATGTGACAGATTTTGAAACATTTAAAGAAGGTATTTTGGCGCGTGAAGCTTTGACTTCTACAGGCTTGGGTGAGGGAATTGCTATGCCTCACAGCAAAAACGCTGCTGTCAAAGAAGCGACAGTTCTCTTTGCTAAGTCAAACAAGGGTGTTGACTATGAGAGCTTGGACGGGCAACCAACAGACCTCTTCTTCATGATTGCGGCTCCAGAAGGTGCCAATGACACTCATTTGGCAGCCTTGGCGGAATTGTCTCAATACTTGATGAAAGACGGTTTTGCTGACAAGCTTCGTCAAGCAACATCAGCTGACCAAGTCATTGAGCTTTTTGACCAAGCTTCAGAAAAGGCTGAGGAGCCTGTTCAAGCGCCTGCCAATGAATCCGGTGACTTTATCGTAGCTGTTACAGCTTGTACGACAGGTATTGCGCACACATACATGGCTCAAGAAGCTCTTCAAAAAGTGGCTGCTGAAATGGGTGTTGGGATCAAGGTTGAAACCAACGGTGCCAGTGGAGTCGGCAACCAACTAACTGCAGAAGATATCCGTAAGGCTAAAGCTGTTATCATCACAGCAGACAAGGCCGTTGAAATGGATCGTTTCGATGGGAAACCATTGATTAATCGTCCAGTGGCTGATGGTATCCGTAAGACAGAAGAGTTGATCAACTTGGCTCTTTCTGGAGATGCAGAAGTTTATCGTGCTGCTAATGGTGCAAAAGCTGCAACTATAAGCAATGAAAAACAGAGCCTTGGTGGTGCCTTCTACAAACACTTGATGAGTGGTGTATCTCAAATGTTGCCATTCGTTATCGGTGGTGGTATCATGATTGCCCTTGCCTTCTTGATTGATGGTGCTTTGGGTGTGCCAAATGAAAATCTTGGCAATCTTGGTTCTTACCATGAACTAGCTTCTATGTTCATGAAAATTGGTGGTGCAGCCTTTGGTTTGATGCTTCCAGTCTTTGCAGGATATGTTGCTTACTCAATTGCTGAAAAACCAGGTTTGGTAGCAGGTTTCGTGGCTGGTGCTATTGCTAAAGAAGGTTTTGCCTTTGGGAAAATCCCTTATGCAGCAGGTGGTGAAGCAACTTCAACTCTTGCAGGTGTCTCATCTGGTTTCCTAGGTGCCCTTGTGGGTGGATTTATCGCAGGTGCTTTGGTTCTTGCTATCAAGAAATACGTTAAAGTTCCTCGTTCACTTGAAGGTGCTAAATCAATCCTTCTCTTGCCACTTCTTGGAACAATCTTGACAGGATTTGTCATGCTAGCTGTTAATATTCCAATGGCAGCAATCAACACTGCCATGAATGACTTCCTAGGCGGTCTTGGAGGAGGTTCAGCTGTCCTTCTTGGTATCGTCCTTGGTGGAATGATGGCTGTTGACATGGGTGGACCAGTTAACAAAGCGGCCTATGTCTTTGGTACAGGTACGCTTGCAGCGACTGTTTCTTCAGGTGGTTCTGTGGCTATGGCAGCAGTTATGGCTGGAGGAATGGTGCCACCACTTGCAATCTTTGTCGCAACCCTTCTTTTCAAAGATAAATTTACTAAGGAAGAACGCAACTCTGGTTTGACAAACATCATCATGGGCTTGTCATTTATCACTGAGGGAGCGATTCCATTTGGTGCCGCTGACCCAGCTCGTGCGATTCCAAGTTTCATCCTTGGTTCAGCAGTAGCAGGTGGCCTCGTTGGTCTTACTGGTATCAAACTCATGGCGCCACACGGAGGAATCTTCGTTATCGCCCTCACTTCAAATGCTCTTCTTTACCTTGCCTCTGTCTTGGTAGGAGCAATCGTAAGTGGTGTGGTTTATGGTTACCTCCGCAAACCACAAGCATAAAAATTAGATATAAAATGAAAAGATTGTACTGTTTGGTGCAGTCTTTTCTCTTTCCGAAATGTCTGTCAAATATGGTATAATAGAAGAATGGCAAACAAGAATACAAGTAAAACAAGACGGAGACCGTCTAAAGCAGAACTCGAAAGAAAAGAAGCGATTCAACGAATGTTAATTTCGCTAGGAATCGCGTTTTTATTGATTTTTGCAGCCTTTAAATTAGGGGCTGCAGGTATAACCCTTTATAATTTAATTCGCTTGCTGGTGGGTAGCCTAGCTTATCTGGCAATATTTGGCCTCTTGATCTATCTCTTCTTTTTCAAGTGGATCCGAAAACAGGAAGGCCTCCTATCTGGCTTTTTCACTATATTTGCAGGCTTGCTCCTGATTTTTGAGGCCTACTTGGTTTGGAAATATGGCTTGGACAAGTCCGTTCTAAAAGGAACCATGGCTCAGGTTGTGACTGATTTGACTGGTTTTCGAACAACTAGTTTTGCTGGTGGGGGCTTGATTGGTGTTGGACTCTATGTGCCAACAGCCTTTCTCTTCTCAAATATCGGTACTTACTTTATTGGTGCTATCTTGATTTTAGCAGGTGCTCTCCTAGTTAGTCCTTGGTCTGTTTACGATATTGCTGAATTTTTCAGTAGAGGCTTTGCCAAATGGCGGGAAGGGCATGAGCGTCGAAAAGAGGAACGCTTTGTCAAACAAGAAGAAAAAGCTCGTCAAAAGGCTGAGGAAGAGGCTAGATTAGAGAAAGAAGAGGCTGAAAAAGCCTTACTCGATTTGCCTCCTGTTGATATGGAAACGGGTGAAATTCTGACAGAAGATGTTGTGCTTGATGTTCCACCGGTTCCAGAAGAAGAGTGGGTAGAACCAGAGATCATCTTGCCTCAAGCTGAACTTGAATTTCCTGAACAAGAAGAAACCTTGGATGATGAAGATGTTCAGGTCGATTTTTCAGCCAAGGAGGCTCTTGAATACAAACTTCCAAGCTTACAACTCTTTGCCCCTGATAAACCTAAAGACCAGTCTAAAGAGAAGAAAATCGTTCGTGAAAACATCAAAATCCTAGAAGAAACCTTTGCTAGCTTTGGTATCAAGGTAACGGTTGAACGGGCCGAAATTGGGCCATCAGTGACCAAGTATGAAGTCAAGCCAGCAGTCGGTGTACGGGTCAACCGTATTTCCAACCTAGCAGACGACCTCGCTCTAGCCTTGGCAGCCAAGGATGTCCGAATCGAAGCACCTATCCCTGGGAAATCTCTCGTTGGTATCGAAGTGCCCAACTCTGAGATTGCGACTGTGTCCTTCCGCGAACTATGGGAACAATCTCAAACAAAAGCAGAAAATCTATTGGAAATTCCTCTAGGAAAGGCGGTTAATGGCACCGCAAGGGCTTTTGACCTTTCTAAAATGCCCCACTTGCTTGTCGCAGGTTCAACGGGTTCAGGGAAGTCGGTAGCAGTTAACGGCATTATTGCTAGTATTCTCATGAAGGCGAGACCTGACCAAGTCAAATTTATGATGGTTGACCCCAAGATGGTTGAGTTATCTGTTTACAATGACATTCCTCATCTCTTGATTCCAGTTGTGACCAATCCACGCAAGGCCAGCAAGGCCCTGCAAAAGGTTGTGGATGAGATGGAAAACCGTTATGAACTCTTTGCCAAGGTAGGGGTTCGGAATATTGCAGGCTTTAATGCCAAGGTAGAAGAGTTCAACGCCCAGTCGGAATACAAGCAGATTCCGCTGCCACTCATTGTTGTGATTGTGGATGAGTTGGCTGACCTCATGATGGTGGCCAGCAAGGAAGTAGAAGATGCCATTATCCGACTTGGACAGAAGGCGCGTGCTGCCGGTATCCACATGATTCTTGCAACCCAGCGTCCATCTGTTGATGTCATCTCTGGGTTGATTAAGGCCAATGTTCCGTCACGTGTGGCATTTGCGGTTTCATCTGGTATAGACTCTCGTACGATTTTGGATGAAAATGGAGCAGAAAAACTGCTTGGTCGAGGCGACATGCTCTTTAAACCGATTGATGAAAATCATCCAGTTCGTTTGCAAGGCTCCTTTATCTCGGATGATGATGTCGAACGCATCGTAAACTTCATCAAGGCTCAGGCAGACGCGGACTACGATGAGAGTTTTGATCCAGGTGAGGTTTCTGAAAATGACGGTGAATTTTCAGAGGGTGAAGCTGGTGGAGATCCGCTTTTTGAAGAAGCCAAGGCTTTGGTAATCGAAACTCAGAAAGCCAGCGCATCCATGATTCAGCGTCGTTTGTCAGTTGGATTTAACCGTGCGACTCGTCTCATGGAAGAACTGGAGATGGCAGGTGTCATTGGTCCAGCTGAAGGTACCAAACCAAGAAAAGTTTTACAACAATAAAAAAAATAGCTTCTTTCCAAGTTTGGAGGGAGCTATTTTACTGGCTATTGATTACTTTTATTTTCTGAACTAGAAGTATTATTGGACTGTTTTTCATTTTCAGCGGCAGGTTTAATTGGAGTAGGAGCAGGAGTAGAAGAATCTTGAGTTGATGTTTTCTGCTCTTCCTTTTTCTCTTCCTTGACGCTAGATTTTGGCGTTTCTTCTTGTTGTGTTTTTTCTTGGGTAGTGTTAGTTTCCTTATTGGGACTGGTGTTTTCCTTAGGGGCTTCCTTTTGAATTTCTTTGACAATGGTTGTCGTCTGGCTTGTCGTAGGTTCTTTTTTAGTATTTTTATTATTGTCCAAGGCGTTCATGATTGTGATACTTGCGGTAATTAAGCCAAGGATACTAGCGATTGTAGCAACGATTTTTTGAAAGACAGTGAAGCCTTTTTTGAGATGTTCTGTTTTTGGTTTTGAAGTTCTACGATAATTAGACATACATTCTCTCCTTTAATTAAAGTTTATTATACCGCATTTCTTTAAAAAAATCTTAAAAAAAGAGGAATTGCCCTTTCTTGTCGCAGGCTCCGTTTCATGATACAATAGAAGGAGTGATTTTAGAAAGCGTGAGAAACCATGATCTACTTTGATAATTCGGCTACGACCAAGCCCTATTCTGAAGCCCTTGAAACCTATATGCAGGTGGCTTCAAAAATTTTAGGAAATCCATCTAGTCTCCATCGTTTGGGAGACCAGGCAACACGAATCTTAGATGCTTCTCGTCAGCAAATTGCAGATTTAATTGGTAAGAAAAGTGATGAAATCTTCTTTACCTCTGGTGGAACAGAAGGAGATAACTGGGTCATCAAGGGTGTGGCCTTTGAAAAATCCCAGTTTGGCAAGCACATCATCGTATCAGCCATCGAACATCCGGCAGTCAAAGAGTCAGCTCTCTGGCTGAAAAGTCAAGGATTTGAAGTGGATTTTGCTCCAGTTGATGAGAAAGGATTTGTGGATGTTGAGGCTCTAGGAGCTTTGATACGACCTGATACGACCCTCGTCTCTATTATGGTGGTCAACAATGAAATCGGCTCTATCCAACCTATTGAGGCTATTTCAGAACTCTTGGCAGACAAGCCAACTATTTCCTTCCATATTGATGCGGTTCAGGCACTTGCTAAGATTCCAATTGAAAAATACCTGACAGAACGAGTGGATTTTGCGACCTTCTCTAGTCATAAGTTTCATGGTGTCCGAGGTGTTGGTTTTGTCTATATCAAGTCTGGCAAGAAGATTACGCCCCTTTTAACAGGTGGTGGTCAAGAGAGTGATTATCGTTCGACAACTGAAAATGTGGCAGGGATTGCAGCGACAGCCAAGGCCCTCCGTTTGTCTATGGAAAAGCTAGATTTCTTTACTAGCAAGACTGGGCAGATGAAAGCTGTTATTCGCCAAGCGCTTTTGGACTATCCGGATATATTTGTTTTTTCTGATGAGGAAAATTTTGCCCCTCATATCCTGACTTTTGGAATTAAGGGTGTTCGTGGTGAAGTCATTGTTCACGCCTTTGAAGATTATGATATCTTCATTTCCACAACCTCTGCTTGTTCATCCAAGGCAGGAAAACCCGCAGGCACCTTGATAGCCATGGGAGTGGATAAGGATAAGGCCCAGTCAGCTGTGCGTCTTAGCCTAGACCTTGAAAATGATATGAGTCAAGTCGAGCAGTTCTTGACCAAGCTAAAATTAATTTACAATCAAACTAGAAAAGTAAGATAGGAGCATTTATGCAGTATTCAGAAATTATGATTCGCTATGGAGAATTGTCAACCAAGCACAAGAATCGTATGCGTTTCATCAATAAACTTCGCAATAATATTTCAGACGTTTTGTCCATCTATCCCCAAGTTAAGGTAACCGCAGATCGCGACCGTGCCCACGCTTACCTGAATGGAGCTGATTACACAGCAGTAGCAGAATCCCTCAAGCAAGTCTTTGGAATTCAAAACTTTTCTCCCGTTTATAAAGTCGAAAAGTCTGTGGAAGTTTTGAAGTCTGCTGTCCAAGAGATTATGAAAGAAACTTACAAGGAAGGGATGACCTTTAAAATCACTGGTAAGCGTAGCGACCACACCTTTGAACTTGATAGTCGTGAACTCAATCAAACTCTTGGTAGTGCTGTTTTCAAGGCTATTCCAAACGTGAAAGCTCAGATGAAAAATCCAGATATTAATCTTCAGGTTGAGATTCGTGAGGAAGCGGCTTATATTTCCTATGAAACCTTTCGTGGAGCAGGAGGATTACCTGTGGGAAGTTCTGGTAAAGGCATGCTCATGTTGTCAGGAGGAATTGATTCACCTGTGGCAGGTTATCTAGCTCTTAAACGAGGGGTAGATATTGAGGCAGTTCACTTTGCCAGCCCACCTTACACGAGTCCTGGTGCTCTCAAGAAAGCCCAAGACTTGACCCGTAAATTAACCAAGTTTGGTGGCAATATCCAGTTTATCGAAGTGCCTTTCACAGAGATTCAAGAGGAAATTAAGGCCAAAGCGCCAGAAGCCTACCTCATGACCTTGACGCGTCGTTTTATGATGCGGATTACCGATCGTATCCGTGAGGTGAGAAATGGTTTAGTTATCATCAATGGGGAAAGTCTTGGTCAAGTAGCCAGCCAGACCTTGGAAAGTATGCAGACTATCAACGCTGTGACCAGCACTCCAGTCATTCGTCCTGTGGTTACTATGGATAAGTTGGAAATCATTGATATCGCTCAGGAAATCGATACCTTTGAAATTTCTATCCAACCTTTTGAAGATTGCTGTACTATTTTTGCGCCTGACCGTCCTAAGACCAATCCTAAAATTAAGAACGCAGAGCAGTATGAGGCACGCATGGATGTTGAAGGTTTGGTAGAGCGAGCAGTGGCTGGAATCATGATTACTGAGATCACACCTCAGGTTGAAAAAGATGAAGTCGATGACCTGATTGACAATCTGCTCTAATCAGAAAATCCAAAAGAATTTAGAAAATTAAATGAAAAAGTTAGTTTTTAATCCAAAAATGGAAGAAAAACTGACTTTTTTTCTTAAACTGTGATATAATAAGAATAAATTTTGAATATAGAGAGTTTTCTGACAATGAATCAATCCTACTTTTATTTAAAAATGAAAGAACACAAACTCAAGGTTCCTTATACAGGTAAGGAGCGCCGTGTGCGTGTTCTTCTGCCTAAAGATTATGAGAAAGACACGAATCGTTCCTATCCTGTTGTTTACTTTCATGACGGGCAAAATGTTTTTTATAGCAAGGAGTCTTTCATTGGTCATTCATGGAAGATTATCCCAGCTATTAAGCGTAATCCCGATATCAGTCGCATGATTGTCGTAGCCATTGATAATGATGGAATGGGGCGGATGAATGAGTATGCGGCATGGAAGTTCCAAGAATCTCCTATCCCAGGGCAGCAGTTTGGCGGTAAGGGTGTGGAGTATGCCGAGTTTGTCATGGAGGTGGTCAAGCCTTTTATCGATGAAACTTATCGTACAAAAGCAGACCGCCAGCATACGGCTATGATTGGTTCCTCACTAGGCGGCAATATTACCCAGTTTATCGGTTTGGAATACCAAGACCAAATTGGTTGCTTGGGCGTCTTTTCATCTGCCAACTGGCTCCACCAAGAAGCCTTTAACCGCTATATCGAGCGTCAGCAACTATCGCCTGACCAGCGCATCTTCATCTATGTGGGAACGGAAGAAGCGGATGATACAGACAAGACCTTGATGGCTGGAAATATCAAACAAGCCTATATCGACTCTTCGCTTCGCTATTACCATGATTTGATAGCAGGTGGGGTATACTTAGATAATCTTGTCTTGAAAGTTCAGTCTGGTGCCATCCATAGTGAAATCCCTTGGTCGGAGAATTTACCAGACTGTCTGAGATTTTTTGCAGAAAACTGGTAAAGTAAGAAAGGAGAAAATATGCATATTGAACATCTTAGCCACTGGAGTGGCAACCTTAACCGTGAAATGTACCTTAACCGTTATGGTCATGCTGGGATTCCAGTTGTGGTTTTTGCTTCATCAGGTGGTAGTCACAACGAATACTATGATTTTGGCATGATTGATGCCTGTTCTTCCTTTATCGAGGAAGGCCGTGTCCAGTTCTTTACCCTATCAAGTGTAGACAGTGAGAGCTGGTTGGCCACTTGGAAAAACGGTCACGACCAAGCAGAGATGCACCGTGCCTACGAACGCTACGTGATTGAGGAGGCCATTCCTTTTATCAAGCATAAGACAGGTTGGTTTGATGGCATGATGACGACAGGTTGCTCAATGGGCGCCTACCATGCACTCAATTTCTTCCTCCAGCATCCAGATGTCTTTACCAAGGTGATTGCTCTCAGTGGTGTTTACGACGCACGTTTCTTTGTCGGCGATTACTACAACGACGATGCTATTTACCAAAACTCGCCAGTAGATTATATCTGGAACCAAAACGACGGATGGTTTATTGACCGTTACCGTCAGGCAGAGATTGTGCTGTGTACAGGACTCGGAGCCTGGGAACAAGACGGTCTGCCATCCTTTTACAAGCTCAAAGAAGCCTTTGACCAGAAACAAATTCCAGCCTGGTTTGCTGAATGGGGACATGATGTCGCCCACGACTGGGAATGGTGGCGCAAACAAATGCCTTATTTCCTCGGTAATCTCTATTTATAAAAGGAGTGACCTATGAATTACCTTGTTATTTCTCCCTACTATCCACAAAACTTTCAACAGTTCACCATCGAACTAGCCAATAAAGGCATCACCGTCTTGGGAATTGGTCAGGAACCTTACGAGCAATTGGATGAGCCTTTACGCAATAGCCTGACCGAATATTTCCGTGTTGACAATCTTGAGAACATAGACGAAGTCAAACGTGCAGTTGCTTTTCTTTTCTATAAGCATGGCCCAATTGACCGCATCGAATCCCACAATGAATATTGGTTAGAGTTGGACGCAGCACTCAGAGAACAATTCAATGTTTTTGGTGCTAAACCAGAGGATCTCAAAAAGACGAAATATAAGTCTGAAATGAAGAAACTGTTCAAAAAAGCAGGTGTTCCTGTGGTACCTGGAGCTGTTATCAAGACGGAAGCAGATGTGGATCAAGCTGTGAATGAAATCGGCCTTCCAATGATTGCCAAACCTGATAATGGAGTGGGAGCAGCCGCAACCTTTAAACTTGAGACAGAAGATGATATCAATCATTTCAAGGCAGAGTGGGATCATTCAACTGTTTATTTCTTTGAAAAATTTGTCACTTCCAGCGAAATTTGTACCTTTGATGGTCTAGTGGACAAGGATGGAAAGATTGTCTTCTCAACAACCTTTGACTACGCCTACACACCGCTTGATCTCATGATCTACAAGATGGACAACTCCTATTACGTTCTCAAGGATATGGATCCTAAATTACGTAAATATGGTGAGGCTATCGTCAAAGAATTTGGTATGAGAGAACGGTTCTTCCATATCGAGTTCTTCCGTGAGGGAGATGATTACATTGCCATTGAGTACAATAACCGTCCTGCAGGTGGTTTTACCATTGATGTTTATAACTTTGCCCACTCCTTGGATCTTTATCGTGGCTATGCGGCGATTGTCGCAGGAGAAGAGTTCCCAGTGTCAGAGTTTGAACCTCAGTATTGTTTGGCTACTTCTCGCCGTGCAAATGCTCATTATGTCTATTCAGAAGAGGATTTGCTTGACAAATATAGCCAGCAGTTCAAGGTTAAAAAAATCATGCCAGCAGCCTTCGCGGAACTTCAAGGAGATTACCTTTATATGCTGACAACTCCGAGTCGACAAGAAATGGATCAGATGATTGCAGATTTCGGACAACGTCAAGAATAAGAACTATCGGATTAAGGAAAATGACTTTCTTAATCCTTTTGTTTTTTATAAGAAATAAAACCGCTTTCTCATATAATCTTTCGGAAAAGTAGTTGCTAAAAGATATAAAAATTGATAGAATAAGGATTGTCTAAAAAATTTTAAGGAGAATCTATCAAATGGATTTCACATGGGCAATTAAATATGCCACTGAATTTTTGGGAACTGCTATTTTGATCATTCTTGGAAATGGTGCAGTTGCCAACGTTGAACTTAAAGGTACGAAAGGTCACCAAAGTGGCTGGATCGTTATCGCTGTTGGTTATGGTATGGGGGTTATGATCCCAGCCTTGATGTTTGGTAACGTATCTGGAAACCACATCAACCCAGCCTTCACTCTTGGACTTGCGATCAGCGGTCTCTTCCCTTGGGCACAAGTTGCGCCTTATATCATCGCACAAGTTTTGGGTGCTATCTTTGGTCAAGCCTTGGTTGTGGCAACACACCGCCCATACTACTTGAAAACTGAAAATCCAAACAACATCTTGGGTACTTTCTCAACAATTTCAAGTTTGGATAATGGTACAAAAGAATCACATTTTGCAGCAACTGTTAATGGTTTTGTAAATGAGTTTGTTGGTTCATTTGTTCTTTTCTTTGCAGCCCTTGGATTGACTAAAAACTTCTTTGGTTCTGAAGTGCTTCAATACATGAAACAAATGGCTAGTCAAGCAGGTCAAAATGTTGACTTTTCTGATTTAGCAATCAAAGCCCAAGTAGCACCACATACTGCTTCAGGACTTTCAGTAGCTCACTTGGCACTTGGATTCCTTGTTATGGCCTTGGTAACATCACTTGGTGGACCTACAGGACCTGCCTTGAACCCTGCTCGTGACTTGGGACCACGTCTCCTTCATGCTTTCCTTCCAAAATCAGTTCTTGGTGAGCACAAAGGTGATTCAAAATGGTGGTATTCTTGGGTACCAGTAGTAGCACCTATCGCAGCAGCAATTGCGGCAGTAGCTATCTTCAAATTCCTTTACCTATAAGAAATTGAAACCGGGGAAATCCTCGGTTTTTTAGATGAAATTTTTACGAAAAATCGGTAAATTTGAGCATAATATCTTGTAAAAAATTCTAAAATCCTATAAAATAAAAAGTGACGGAGGAATTTATGAATGTAAATCAGATTGTACGGATTATTCCTACTTTAAAAGTTAATAATAGAAAATTAAATGAAACATTTTATATTGAAACCCTTGGTATGAAGGCCTTGTTAGAAGAGTCAGCTTTTCTGTCACTAGGGGATCAAACAGGGCTTGAAAAGCTAGTTTTAGAAGAAGCGCCGAGTATGCGTACTCGTAAGGTAGAGGGAAGAAAAAAACTGGCTAGATTGATTGTCAAGGTGGAAAATCCCTTGGAAATTGAAGGACTCTTATCAAAAACAGATTCGATTCATCAATTATATAAAGGTCAAAACGGCTACGCTTTTGAAATTTTTTCACCAGAAAATGATTTGATTTTGATTCATGCAGAAGATGACAGAGCAAGTCTAGTAGAAGTAGGAGAAAAACCTGAATTTCAAACAGATTTGGAATCAATTTCTTTAAGTAAATTTGAGATTTCTATGGAATTGCATCTCCCAACTGATGTCGAAAGTTTCTTGGAGCTATCTGAAATTGGGACATCCCTTGATTTTATCCCAGCTCAGGGGCAGGATCTGACTGTGGATAATGCCGTTACCTGGGACTTGTCTATGCTCAAGTTCCTGGTCAATGAATTAGATATAGCAAGTCTGCGCCAGAAATTTGAGTCTACCGAATATTTTATTCCTAAGTCTGAAAAATTCTTCCTTGGAAAAGATAGAAATAATGTTGAATTGTGGTTTGAAGAAGTATGAAGTGGACCAAGATTATTAAAAAAATAGAAGAGCAAATCGAGGCAGGGATTTATCCCGGAGCCTCTTTTGCGTATTTTAAGGACAATCAATGGACGGAGATCTATGTAGGCCAGAGTGACCCAGAGCATGGCTTGGATACTGAGGAAGGACTGCTTTATGATCTAGCTAGTGTCAGCAAGGTTGTTGGGGTTGGTACTGTTTTTACCTTCTTGTGGGAAAAAGGTCAATTAGATATTGACAGACCAGTAACAGATTTTTTACCTGAAAGTGATTATCCAGATATCACTATTCGTCAGCTTTTAACACACGCCACAGATCTTGATCCTTTTATTCCCAATCGAGACCTTTTAACAGCTTCAGAATTAAAGGAAGCGATGTTTCATCTCAACAGACGAAGTCAGCCAGCCTTTCTTTATTCGGATGTTCATTTTTTGCTGTTGGGCTTTATTTTGGAAATAATTTTTAATCAAGATTTGGATGTGATTTTACAGGATCAAGTCTGGAAACCTTGGGGAATGAATGAAACCCAGTTTGGGCCAGTTGAGCTTGCTGTTCCAACAGTCAGAGATGTAGAGGCAGGCATCGTGCATGATCCCAAGGCTCGTCTCTTGGGCAGACATGCTGGTAGTGCTGGTTTGTTTTCGACTGTGAAGGATTTACAAATCTTTTTAGAACACTATTTAGAGGACGATTTTGCAAGAGATTTGAGTCAAAATTTTTCTTCTTTGGATGACAAGGAACGTTCTTTGGCATGGAATTTGGAAGGAGATTGGCTAGACCATACGGGCTATACAGGTACCTTTATCATGTGGAATCGCCAGAAGCAAGAAGCGGCCATTTTCCTATCCAACCGTACCTATGAAAAGGATGAGAGGGCTCAGTGGATTGTAGACCGCAATCAAGTGATGGAATTGATTCGCAAAGAAGAGTAAGGAGAGACATGTCAAATAGTTTAAAAGGGACTTTATTAACAGTTGTGGCTGGGATTGCTTGGGGCTTGTCCGGAACGAGTGGCCAATACCTGATGGCACATGGTATTTCTGCTCTGGTTTTGACCAACTTGCGCCTTTTAATCGCTGGTGGGATTCTCATGTTCTTGGCTTATGCTACTGCAAAGGATAAAATGCTGGCCTTTTTAAAGGATGGAAAAAGTTTGTTGTCTCTTCTTATTTTTGCACTGATTGGCCTCTTCCTCAACCAATTCGCCTATCTCTCTGCAATTCAGGAAACCAATGCAGGGACTGCGACAGTACTTCAGTATGTTTGTCCTGTTGGGATTTTGATTTATAGCTGTATCAAGGATAAGGTGGCACCAACCCTGGCAGAGATTATTTCCATCGTATTAGCTATCGGAGGGACCTTTCTGATCGCCACTCATGGGCAATTGGACCAGTTATCCATTACACCTTCTGGCCTATTCTGGGGGCTCTTTTCTGCCTTGACTTATGCTCTGTATATCATTTTGCCCATATCCTTGATCAAGAAGTGGGGGAGCAGCTTGGTCATTGGTGTAGGAATGGTCATAGCAGGTTTGGTCGCCCTTCCTTTTACAGGAGTTCTACAGACTGCTATCCCAACTAGTCTTGATTTTCTTCTTGCTTTTGCGGGTATTATCCTTATTGGGACTGTCTTTGCCTATACAGCTTTCCTAAAAGGAGCCAGTCTGATTGGACCAGTCAAGTCAAGCTTGTTGGCTTCAATTGAGCCAATATCGGCGGTTTTCTTTGCCTTCCTAATCATGAATGAACAATTTTATACAATTGATTTTCTTGGTATGGCAATGATATTAGTTGCTGTAACCCTGATTTCTTTGAAAGATTTACTCTTAGAAAAATAAAAAAGCCTCTTTGTCTGTGACAGAGAGGTTTTATGTAGTATTTTATACTCAATGAAAATAAAAGAGCAAACTAGGAAACTAGCCGCAGGTTGCTCAAAGCACTGCTTTGAGGTTGTAGATAGAACTGACGAAGTCAGCTCAAAACACCGTTTTGAGGTTGCAGATGAAACTGACGAAGTCAGTAACCATACATACGGCAAGGCGACGTTGATGTGGTTTGAAGAGATTTTCGAAGAGTATTAATTGTTTTCAAGATAAAATTCAAAGCGTTCGCCTACATATTGACTTTTTACGTATTCAAATGCAGTACCATCTTCTAGGTAGGAAACCTGGGTCAAACCAAGAATAGCATGCCCTTTTTCAACTTCCAAATAGTGGGCAATCTTTTCTTTAGCGAGGCGAGCATAAATAGTCTGCTGTGATTTACCAATGCGGTAGCCATGTTTTTGCAAGGTTTGGAAGAAATGACTGGTGATTTCTTCTTTTTTAAAATCCTTAATGAATTTTTCAGGAATAGAAGCAACCTCATAAACCAGAGGAACTTGGTCAGCATAGCGAACACGTTCCATTCGGATAATATTCTCCGTTGGAGAAATTCCTAGCTTGGCAACTTCCTGCTCATTAGGAATGGTTTTTCTGTAGGAAATGAGTTGGCTAGAGGGAACTTTGCCTTGGGACTTAACAATTTCAGTAAAACTGGTTGTACCCCGCATTTTTTCTTGTACACGTGTACTGGATACAAAGGTGCCACTTCCTACATGGCGCTCTAAGACGCCTTCTTCGACTAATAGAGATACGGCTTGGCGGAGGGTCATACGACTGACCGCAAACTGCTCAGCTAAATCTCGTTCACTAGGAAGCCTCTCACCAATAGCCCAACGGTGCTCGTCAATATCCTTTTTAATCTGATCGTGGATTTTCATATAAGCAGGTAGCATATTTTTCACTTCATTTCTATCTTTTCTCTATTGTACCTCAATAAACTAGAAAAAGTCAATCTTCGCCTTGTTTAGTTGGTAATTCGCCCTTATTTGTGATAGAATATTGAAAAAAGATATTTCTTTTGAGAAAGGAAAAAGATGAGCAACATTTCAACTGATTTGCAAGATGTAGAAAAAATCATCGTATTGGACTATGGTAGCCAGTACAACCAGCTGATTTCACGCCGTATCCGTGAGATTGGTGTTTTTTCAGAACTAAAAAGCCATAAAATTTCAGCTGCTGAAGTTCGTGAAATCAACCCTGTAGGAATTATCCTTTCAGGTGGTCCAAACTCTGTATACGAAGATGGTTCATTCGATATTGACCCAGAAATCTTCGAACTTGGAATTCCTATTTTGGGAATCTGTTACGGTATGCAGTTATTGACCCATAAACTTGGAGGAAAAGTTGTTCCTGCAGGTGACGCTGGAAATCGTGAATACGGTCAATCAACTCTAACTCACACACCATCAGCTCTCTTTGAATCAACACCTGATGAACAGACTGTTTTGATGAGCCATGGTGATGCTGTAACAGAGATTCCTGCTGACTTTGTTCGTACTGGAACATCAGCTGACTGCCCTTATGCTGCCATTGAAAATCCAGATAAACACATTTACGGTATCCAATTCCACCCAGAAGTTCGTCACTCTGTATACGGTAATGATATCCTTCGTAACTTTGCTCTTAACATTTGTAAGGCTAAAGGCGATTGGTCAATGGATAACTTCATCGACATGCAAATTCAAAAAATCCGTGAAACAGTCGGTGATAAACGTGTTCTTCTCGGTCTATCAGGTGGAGTTGACTCTTCAGTTGTCGGTGTTCTTCTTCAAAAAGCAATTGGCGATCAATTAATCTGTATCTTCGTGGATCACGGTCTTCTTCGTAAAGGAGAAGCGGATCAAGTTATGGACATGCTTGGTGGTAAGTTTGGTTTGAATATTGTCAAAGCAGACGCTGCTAAACGTTTCCTTGACAAACTTGCTGGCGTTTCTGACCCTGAGCAAAAACGTAAAATCATTGGTAACGAGTTTGTCTATGTCTTTGATGACGAAGCAAGCAAACTCAAAGATGTGAAATTCCTTGCTCAAGGAACTCTTTATACAGACGTTATCGAGTCTGGTACGGATACAGCTCAAACTATCAAGTCACACCACAACGTGGGTGGTCTTCCAGAAGACATGCAGTTTGAATTGATTGAACCACTGAATACTCTTTATAAGGATGAAGTTCGTGCTCTTGGTACAGAGCTTGGTATGCCAGAACACATCGTATGGCGCCAACCATTCCCAGGACCAGGTCTTGCTATCCGTGTCATGGGTGAAATCACTGAAGAGAAACTTGAAACCGTTCGTGAATCAGATGCTATCCTTCGTGAAGAAATTGCCAAAGCTGGTCTTGACCGCGATATCTGGCAATACTTCACAGTTAATACAGGTGTTCGTTCAGTTGGGGTTATGGGTGACGGTCGTACGTACGACTACACAATTGCTATCCGTGCTATCACCTCTATCGATGGTATGACTGCTGACTTCGCTAAAATTCCTTGGGATGTCCTTCAAAAAATCTCAGTACGTATCGTAAACGAAGTGGATCATGTTAACCGTATCGTCTACGATATTACAAGTAAACCACCTGCAACAGTTGAGTGGGAGTAATAGATAAGCATAACTTAGGCTAAGAATCCTTGATTTAACAGCATGAAGATAATAAAACTCCATAAAATCTGTAGTGGCTAAAATCCATCTCAGATTTTATGGAGTCTTTTTTGTTTGCTATCAAGCGTGAAATGAAGTTGCTATTCAGTAAATGGAAAATAGCAAAAACTTTCACCCTACAATAATTGTGAAGTGGACTTTATCTATCTCTGAGTCTAGAAATTGAAATTTGTAATAAAAATGTTATATTTCACAAAGAATTCCCAATATTTCATGGGGGGGGGAAAAATATGCGTATAACGAGAAAAAATACTTAATAAAATAAATAGTTATTATTTTTGTGTATTTAATTTTGTGATGAATTTATTATTAGTGGTTATTCTTACTTTTGGTATGAAAGGAAACCGTGGATATCTATTGATTTTTATTTAGAAAGTATTAAAATAGTAAAATAGGCAATAATATACACATTTGCTTATGATTTAGTATATGTTTATTATTGTTTGATAAAAGAACTTGAAAAAATAATAAGGGAGAATAGAAGTGAAATTCGAAAAACGTCAAAAGTTTGCCATTAGGAAATTCAGTGTCGGTGTGGCATCTGTTTTGATTGGGCAATTCTTTATTGGTGCTGTAAACAATGCGCCAGTCGTACGCGCCAGTGAAGTGATAGGTGTCCATACGGAAAAGCAAAACGACCTAGATGCTGAAGTAGCTCAACCCAAGGTAGAAGCAGCTACTGTAGACACTGATACGAATCAAGTTGTTCCTAGGCCTGAGTCAGATCAATCGGCAGAAAAACCAGTTGTAACTCAACCGTCAGTTGAAACAAGCATTTCAAATTCAGAAAAAGCAGTTTCTACAGAAAAGGATCCAAAAGCTCAGCCAGACATGCTACCAAAAGAAGTGGTAGAAGCTGTTCATAAAGAATCCGATAAAAAACCGTTAGTAGAGACTCCTCTGGCGAAACTGGAGGAAAAGGAAGAAGTTACAAATCCTGACAAGGACCAATTGGGAACCACGATCACAGAGGCAGAGGTAGTAACGAAGGAAGCCGAAAAATACCTGAGCGGTCTAACAGACTCAAATCAAAAAGCTGCCATCGAAGAAGCCTTGCGTCGCTCCAACCAACTTCTAACAGAGGCCAGAACTTCTCTCAAGTCAATAGATGCTTCAAATACAGCCTTTGAAACAGCTCGGACCAATCTAGCAGAAGCCATCGAGGCAGTCTGGAACCAACTCAAAAAAATGGGGCATTCAGGCAATCTTAGTTATATGTTGGATGCAGAGACGACGAGTCAGCCAGCTGTTCTAATCCCAACTGGGTCAACGACGATTTACTCCTACGGAGCAACAACTGCACCTAAAGTTGAGTTTGATATTTCTACCGATCTTGCACCATACTATTATTCTAATTCTAGTCTCTATAATAGTGTTGAACATGGTTCAACTGTAAATGAAGATGCTCAAAAATTAGGTTTAAGTATAATAGAAAAATCGGCTAGGAATCCATCGGGAAATAACGATTATATTCTCGCCCTATCTGGGAATGTTCCAACTACGGTAGAGCCTGGTACTTACAATGTCGGTTTCACTTATAACAATCAAACCTATACGACAACAGTTACAGTCAAGCCTGTTAATGAAGCTCCGTATATGACCCTGGAGCGGTATTTTGGAGCAGAAACAGGTCGTAATATTCCTGACTACAAATTTAAAAAAGATGGTTCTACAGTAGAGTTGAAATATAAGGTGGGCTTGACAAATATTGAGCCCAATGAAGTGGAACTAACCCCGGATGCGAAACGCTTAGGGTTTGTATTTAATGACGGTGGTAAAGATGAACGGTATCTGACCAAGACTGTCACCTTGGATAATACGCTTCAAAGCGGAACCTATACAATCGGAGTTCAGTCAAAAGCAGATCCCTATACTAGAATTACGGCTAAACTAACGATAGAAGAACCGCCGTTGTATAAAGTAGTAGAGGATTATTATTCTTATTGGTATTCTTATGAATCTAACAATGGGACAGGTAGGACTAAGAACAATCGAATGGGAGATTCTGTTTCATATGATGAAGCTTCTTCCACAGCTTACATGACGTCTACTCCTTTTGGTTATTACTTACATGATAGTAGTCCTAAAACGATAGCGGATGCGACTCCAGATAGTCCTCAGTATACGTCTAACCTATGGTTGTCATTACCGGGGAGAAAAGATGAATATAATCTAGTAGGAAATAATGCTCCCGTTACCATTACTAAGTTCGAACAGACAGGAGGTAGTCCTGGGGTTACAGTAGAGTTTATAACGGATAAAGTTCCTACTGCTGATAATGTTTTTGAAGATGGATCTGTTGGTTCAGAAGATGTTTTGACGGGAAATAAATATGTTAGTTCTTCTGTTAGTGCTAGATATGGTGACTCATCAAGGGATGTATCACCCTATCGTATTAATTTTAAGACATTACCAGAAAAAGCAGGAACGTATTTTGTAGAATTTAATGTTACGGATAATATTGGACGGGTGACAAAGCATCATTTGAATTTAGTGACTAGAGAGGTTTCTCAAACGACACCAACTGGGGAATCGGACGAAAATGGTAACTATACTTTAACCAATGCTGATGTTATGTTTGATGCGGATAAGCTGTATCGCGTAACGAATCCAATTCCAGTGGCTGTGCCTATCTCGGATAAGGAACAGAATCTAGGAAATTTGGTATTGAATAAAGCGAATGCGACTTTAACGATTGATAGTAAACCTGATGGGGTTGAGATTACAAAAGACACTGAGAATCCTACTAGATTTAAGATTATTAAACAAAATGGTAAGACTTTAGCTGCAGGTG
Source organism: bacterium (assembly GCA_905221105.1). Taxonomy (GTDB): domain Bacteria; phylum Bacillota; class Bacilli; order Lactobacillales; family Streptococcaceae; genus Streptococcus. Next base: position 110,373 of record CAJNBW010000001.1, on the reverse strand, counting down.
TCTATACGATTACATCTACAGCAAAGGATGGACACTTTGGAGCCAATGTCCCAGCTCGTACCTATAAGTTCGAAGTAATGGATGGGTTAAATCCTATTTCCGATCAAAGCTGGCAAGAAGGACAAGCTATCCCTACTATTCCTGTTTCAATGACAAATGGTAGTAAGATTACGAATCTATCAGTTGAGTCTGATGGAGGACATCTCTACCTAAGTCCTAATGCTGACAATACAGGACTAACAGGTTATGCTTTAAAACATACAGATGCGCCACAAAGAGCGATTGTAACAGCTACTTATACCAATAATGAAGGTCAAAGCCGTCAGATTAAGACAAGCTTTACTTATACGGTTACCCCTCGACCAGTTTCTGATTTAACTTTATCTATAACGAATGATAAGCAAACAGTTTCAGAAGGAACTAAATTCGCAGATATGGTTGCAACAGCTACTGATGGCGCAACGGTTACAGTAGGAACACTGCCAGATGGTGTTTTGTATGATAGCAATAGCAAAACATTATCAGGTACAGGATTATATGAAGGACATTATGTGATTCCGGTTACTGCTACAAAAGATGGGGCTTCCATTACTAAAGTAGTTGATTTGACAGTAACGCCAGGAAACTTCAGTGTCCCAACAGCTAATTACACGTTTACAGCCGGTAATGAAATACCACCAATTACCCTTAAAATTCCTGCCAATGCAACTGTAAGTTCAGTTGGAGGTGCTTTACCAAGAGGTTTAAGCTGGTCTGCGGACAGAAAAACAATCACAGGTACTCCGACTCAAGTAGGTACTTTCCAAGTGTATGGCTATGTTAATAGAACTACCACAGGTGGTACAAATCAATCGACATATGCGTATGTCAATATCAAAGTAGAAAGTGTTCCTCTGAACTTTTCTATTCCCGATAATAGAAAAGAAGTGAAAGCTTTAGATGAACTTCCTTCTATTAAGCTGCAAGCAGATGGAGCATTGTTAACAATCACTTCTGGAGAGTTACCTCCAGGTGTGAACTATGATGCTACGACTAAAACAGTTTCAGGTACTCCTACAAAAGTAGGAACTTATACAGCAACATTCACAGCGACAAGTCCAACAATTAGTGGTAATTCAACAGCAAGTGCAACCTTAACGATTAATGTAACATCACGTGATTTAAGTGTTGGAATGGAGAATAAGGAACAAGAGAAGACAGTTCTAACTGCTATAGACAATGTAATACTGACTCCTTCTGACAATAAAGCCAGATTAGAGGTTGATACAAGTCAATTGCCGCCAGGAGTTACTTATGATTCAGCTACAAGGACTATTTCTGGCACACCATCTAAAGTGGGAGAATACTTAATTCCATATAGAGCGACTTTCCCAGAAATGGCAGAATCTCCAGTTGATGGGGGACATATTAAAATTAATGTTCGCCCACTTCCGGTAAGTATTAATGTTACAGAAAAAGAACAAACGATTCGTCTGGGTGAAACGATTAAAAATATGGTGGTTTCTCACAGTGAACATTCAGATTTAGGTGCTCGTTATTTAAGTGTGGATTTACCAGAAACAGACTTAGATTCTTATCTTGAATCAACTGCAGGTCTGCATTATGACAGTGCAAATCGTACAATTAGTGGAACTCCAACCAAGCCAGGTGTCTATAAAGTTCGTTTAAAAGCAACATTAGATTCTGAAACATTAGGTAAAGGTAGTGCGGAAGAGATTATCACTGTAACGGTAGTAGATGATCCAATATCATTAGACATTAAAAATGATCGTCAAATGATTGCACTAGGAAAAACAAGCCTTCGTCCAATTACGTTCACAGTTCCAGATGGAGTTACACTTACTATTGATACAACAAAACTTCCAAATGGTGTAACATATGATGAAACTGCTAAAACCATCTCTGGAACACCGACAGTAGCTGGAGCGTTTGATATTCCAGTAACGGTAACAAATGCAGGTAAAACTAAATCAATTACCAAAGACATCACTATAGATGTTGTAGACTTAACGCCGGCTACACCAACTGTAACTGTGGCAGAAAACAATGATGGAACGCATACAATTACGATTTCACAACCAGGTGGACAACCAGTATCAACCGTTATTAAGAATGGTAAAGATGGTGAGGCTCCAAAAGTGAAAGTAGACCGTGATGAAACTAAGAAAGAAACGACATTAACGTTCTATAGTGACAAGAATGCCAATAATCAGTTTGATGAAGGAACAGATACAGTTCTAGGAACATCTGTGATTAAAGATGGACAAGACGGAGCAGCTGGACCAAAAGGTGACAAAGGTGAAACTGGAGCAACCGGACCGAAAGGCGACAAAGGTGAAACTGGAGCAGCTGGACCGAAAGGCGATAAAGGTGAAACTGGAGCAACCGGACCAAAAGGTGATAAAGGTGAAGCTGGAGTAGCCGGCCGCGACGGAAAAGACGGCTTTACACCAGAAGTAAGTGTAGTGACAAATCCAGATGGAAGTCATACAATTTCAATTACTCAACCAGATGGTAAAGAACCAATTGCAACAACGGTTAAAAATGGAGAAAACGGAAAAGACGGACGTTCTCCAAGAATTGAATTAAAACCAATTTATCCTGCACAACCTCGAAGCGCTAGAAGAGCAAGAAGTGTTGATGAAGACCGTGCAACTACTCAACCAGCAACGAAGCCAATTGGCGTTCATATTACAGTTTATTACGATAATGATAATAGTTTGACCTATACTTCTGGAGATACTTTGATTAGTGAGGAAGATATCTATAACGGAGTAGATGGCCGTGACGGTCGTGATGGTATTGATGGTAAATCAGCGATAATTGAAACAAGAGAAAACTCTGATGGAAGCCATACAATTATTATTATCAACCCAGATGGATCAAAACGTGAGATTGTAGTGAAAAATGGCCAAGACGGTAAATCTCCTACAATTGAAACGAAAGAGAATGCAGATGGAAGTCATACAATTGTCATTATAAATCCAGATGGAACAAAACAAGAAATCGTTGTGAAGAATGGTAAGGACGGAAAAGATGGTAAGGATGGAACATGTAATTGTGCTGTGAATCCAACCCCTGTACAACCAGGAAATACTGGAACAACACCACCAGAACAACCGAAACCAAATCCAATTAAACCTGGGGAAAGACCATCAACGGATAAACCAACTCCTGAAACAACTAAACCAGGAACGGATAAACCAGGTACAAGCACACCAGATACTCCAGGAGCAGGTATTCCAAATACAGGAACGCCAGAAACCGGCAAACCAAACACTTCAGGGGAAGGTACTCCAAATACAGGGAAGCCAGGAACAGGTGCACCAGAAACCGGCAACCAAAGTACAAATAATCAAACTGTATTTGATTCACATACTTCTGACACTGTAGAGATTCCAAACGCAGTTCCAGTAACATCTGAAACAAATACTCAAATCCCAGATTATGTAACTTCTGGAATGACGAATCATACAAGAGTAGCCTTACCGAATACTGGAAGCCAAACAGATGTCATTTCAATTCTTTTAGGAAGTGGAATCTTGCTTACTCTTTATGTAGCCAAAAGAAAAGAAGACTAGAAGATAAATTTTTCGCTCTTAGTTTATCAAAAGTGGGAATAGAGTATAGAAGGTGCAAATCCCTCAGATTCTTACTTGTTTTTAATGGTTTAAGATAGTTAATTATGGTTACCAGACTGTAGGTGTTCCATAATAAGAATATTGCTATGAGAGCTAATCCTCCGATATGCTAGATGAAAGTAGTGTATCGGAGGATGTTTTTAGCTTCTCCTTGCTATATGCCTAGCTACCTTGTTTGCTCTTTGATTTTCATTGAGTATAAATTTTTCACGAGATGATGGTCTGAGAAGTTTGTTATAAGTCAAATCTTTTAGAACTCTGTTATCTACAGTCTAAAAGATTAGAATTGTCAAAACAATTTGTCTAGGCTTGATTTTATCCCTTATTTACTATAAAATGAGAAGGAAAAACGTCAAACTTTTATATTGCAAATAGGAGAAAACATGACAAAAACATTAAAACGTCCTGAAGTTCTATCACCTGCAGGGACTTTAGAGAAGCTAAAGGTAGCTGTTCAATATGGAGCGGATGCTGTCTTTATCGGTGGTCAGGCCTATGGTCTTCGTAGCCGTGCAGGAAACTTTACTTTTGAACAGATGGAAGAAGGTGTCCAGTTTGCGGCTAAGTATGGAGCTAAGGTCTATGTAGCTGCCAATATGGTTATGCACGAAGGAAATGAAGCTGGTGCTGGTGAGTGGTTCCGTAGACTGCGTGATATCGGGATTGCAGCAGTTATCGTATCTGACCCAGCCTTGATTATGATTGCAGCGACAGAAGCACCAGGTCTTGAAATTCACCTCTCCACCCAAGCAAGTGCCACTAACTATGAAACGCTTGAGTTCTGGAAAGAATTGGGCTTGACTCGTGTCGTTTTGGCGCGTGAGGTTTCTATGGAAGAATTAGCTGAAATCCGCAAACGTACAGATGTTGAGATTGAAGCCTTTGTCCACGGAGCCATGTGTATTTCTTACTCTGGTCGTTGTACTCTTTCAAATCACATGAGTATGCGTGATGCTAACCGTGGTGGTTGCTCTCAGTCTTGCCGTTGGAAGTATGATCTTTACGACATGCCATTTGGGAAAGAACGTAAGAGCCTTAAGGGAGAGATTCCAGAAGAATTTTCAATGTCAGCCGTTGACATGTCCATGATTGACCATATCCCGGATATGATTGAAAATGGTGTGGACAGTCTGAAGATTGAAGGACGTATGAAGTCTATTCACTATGTTTCAACAGTAACCAACTGCTACAAGGCAGCTGTTGATGCTTATTTAGAAAGTCCAGAAAAATTCGAAGCTATCAAGCAAGACTTGATTGATGAGATGTGGAAGGTTGCCCAACGTGAATTGGCAACAGGTTTCTACTACGGTACACCATCTGAAAATGAGCAGTTGTTTGGTGCTCGTCGTAAAATTCCTGAGTACAAGTTTGTCGCTGAAGTGGTTTCTTATGATGATGCGACACAAACAGCAACCATTCGTCAACGGAACGTGATTAATGAAGGAGACCAAGTTGAGTTTTACGGACCAGGTTTCCGTCATTTTGAAACGTATATCGAAGATTTGCACGATGCTAAGGGCAATAAAATCGATCGCGCTCCAAATCCAATGGAACTCTTGACAATCAAAGTCCCACAACCTGTTCAAGCAGGAGATATGGTTCGAGCTCTCAAAGAAGGTCTTATCAATCTTTATAAGGAAGATGGAACCAGCGTCACAGTTCGTGCTTAATAAAGATGTAGGAGACGAAAGCTTTCTAGTTGCTTTCCCTTTAATCCTACTTACTAAAAGAGCATTAGATTAAAGAAAATATATTAATTTCCATCCGAGATTTCATCTCGGATTTTTTCAATATTTTTCAGAAAGGTCTAGATAATGGCCGGATTTATTACAAGTTTTTTACAAAGTTTTCTATATAATAAGCTCAAAAATAGTAAAATTGTAAATAATTTTCATTAAACGCTTTCAATGTTAGTAAAAAGTTGACAAATCCAATTTTTAGGACTAAACTAAGTAAGTAAATTTTAATTAAAAGGAGAATTCGTCATGAATTTAACATTTTTCGGTCTATGTCTTGCCTGTATGGGTGTATCTCTTGGTGAGGGTATGTTGATGAATGGTTTGTTGAAATCAGTAGCTCGCCAACCAGATATTATCGCTGAGTTTCGTAGCTTGATGTTTTTAGGGGTTGCCTTTATTGAAGGAACTTTCTTCGTAACTCTTGTCTTCTCATTTATTATTAAATAACGAAATATAAATTGGAGAAGGGAGAATGTTAGATGGAAGAAAGTATCAATCCAACCATCAATATTGGTCCTGTTACCTTTGATTTAACTTTGACAGCCTTGACTTTGCTGTCTGTGTTTCTGATTTTTGCATTTATCTATTGGGCAAGTCGTAATATGACCTTGAAACCCAAAGGTAAACAAAATGTACTAGAGTATCTTTATGATTTTGTAATTGGATTTACAGAACCTAACCTTGGTTCCCACTACATGAAAGATTACTCACTCTTTTACTTATGCTTATTTCTTTTTATGGTCATCGCCAATAATCTTGGTTTGATGGCTAAACTTCAAACAACAGATGGAACAAACCTTTGGACATCGCCAACTGCAAATCTTTCATTTGACCTTGTCTTGTCTTTCTGTATTATTGTGATGGCGCACATTGAGGGGATTCGTCGTCGTGGGATTAAACAATACCTCAAAGGTTTTGTAACTCCTGCATTTATGACACCGATGAATCTACTTGAAGAAGTCACGAATTTCCTTTCTCTTGCTTTGCGGATTTTTGGGAATATCTTTGCAGGTGAAGTAATGACAAGCTTGCTTCTTGTACTTTCACATCAGGCTATTTTTTGGTATCCAATCGCATTTGGGACAAACTTAGTTTGGACTGCATTTTCTGTGTTCATTTCTTGTGTACAGGCCTATGTCTTTACACTATTATCCTCTATGTACCTAGGAAATAAAATTAATGATGAAGAGTAGAAAGGAGTAACTGATGCACGTAACAGTAGGTGAATTAATTGGTAATTTTATTTTAATCGCTGGCTCTTTTATCCTTTTGCTAGTCTTGATTAAAAAATTTGCATGGTCTAATATTACAAGCATTTTCGAAGAAAGAGCTGAAAAAATTGCTTCAGATATTGACAGAGCTGAAGAAGCACGTCAAAAAGCAGAAGTATTGGCTCAAAAACGCGAAGATGAATTGGCTGGTAGCCGTAAAGAAGCTAAGACAATCATTGAGAATGCGAAAGAAACAGCTGAGAAAAGTAAGGCTAGTATTTTAGCAGATGCTAAACTAGAAGCAGGACGCTTAAAAGAAAAAGCAAACCAAGAAATTGCTCAAAACAAAGCTGAAGCTTTACAAAGCGTTAAGGGTGAGGTAGCAGATTTGACAATCAGCTTGGCTGGTAAAATCATCTCACAAAACCTTGACGGTCATGCCCATAAAGAACTCATTGATCAGTATATCGATCAGCTAGGAGAAGCTTAATGGACAAGAAAACAGTAAAGGTAATTGAAAAATACAGCATGCCTTTTGTCCAATTGGTACTTGAAAAAGGAGAAGAAGACCGTATCTTTTCAGACTTGACTCAAATCAAGCAAGTTGCTGAAGAAACAGGTTTACCTTCTTTTTTAAAAAAAGTGGCAGTAGACGAGTCTGACAAGGAAAAAACGATTGCGTTCTTCCAAGACTCAGTGTCACCTTTATTGCAAAACTTGATCCAGGTTCTGGCATACAACCACAGAGCAAATCTTTTTTATGATGTGCTTGTAGATTGTTTGAACCGACTTGAAAAAGAAACAAATCGATTTGAAGTGACGATTACTTCTGCTCATCCTTTAACTGATGAACAGAAGAGTCGCTTGCTCCCTTTGATTGAGAAAAAAATGTCTCTGAAAGTAAGGAGTGTAAAAGAACAAATCGATGAAAGTCTCATTGGTGGTTTTGTCATTTTTGCCAATCACAAGACAATTGATGTGAGTATTAAACAACAACTTAAAGTTGTTAAAGAAAATTTGAAATAGAAAGTGGTGTTCTTTTGGCAATTAACGCACAAGAAATCAGCGCTTTAATTAAGCAACAAATTGAAAATTTCAAACCCAATTTTGATGTGACTGAAACAGGTGTTGTAACCTATATCGGGGACGGTATCGCGCGTGCTCACGGCCTTGAAAATGCCATGAGTGGAGAGTTGTTGATTTTTGAAAACGGCTCTTATGGTATGGCTCAGAACTTGGAGTCAACAGACGTCGGTATTATCATCCTTGGTGACTTTACAGATATTCGTGAAGGCGATACAATCCGCCGTACAGGTAAAATCATGGAGGTCCCTGTAGGTGAAAGTCTGATTGGTCGTGTTGTGGACCCACTTGGTCGTCCAGTTGACGGTCTTGGAGAAATCCACACTGATAAAACTCGTCCAGTAGAAGCGCCAGCCCCTGGTGTTATGCAACGTAAGTCTGTATCAGAACCATTGCAGACTGGTTTGAAAGCTATTGACGCCCTTGTACCGATTGGTCGTGGTCAACGTGAGTTGATTATCGGTGACCGTCAGACAGGGAAAACAACTATTGCGATTGATACAATCTTGAACCAAAAAGGTCAAGATATGATTTGTATCTACGTCGCGATTGGACAAAAAGAATCAACAGTTCGTACACAAGTGGAAACACTTCGTCAGTACGGTGCCTTGGACTACACAATCGTTGTGACTGCCTCTGCTTCACAACCATCTCCATTGCTTTTCCTAGCTCCTTATGCTGGGGTTGCCATGGCAGAAGAATTTATGTACCAAGGGAAGCATGTTTTGATCGTTTATGATGATCTTTCAAAACAAGCGGTAGCTTATCGTGAACTTTCTCTCTTGCTTCGTCGTCCTCCAGGTCGTGAAGCCTTCCCAGGGGATGTTTTCTACCTTCACAGCCGTTTGCTTGAGCGCTCAGCTAAAGTTTCTGATGAACTTGGTGGTGGATCAATTACAGCTCTACCATTTATCGAGACACAAGCAGGAGATATCTCTGCCTATATCGCAACCAACGTGATTTCTATCACTGATGGACAAATCTTCCTTGGTGATGGTCTCTTCAATGCAGGTATTCGTCCAGCCATTGATGCGGGTTCATCTGTATCTCGTGTAGGTGGTTCTGCACAAATCAAAGCCATGAAGAAGGTTGCTGGTACACTTCGTATCGACCTTGCTTCATACCGTGAGTTGGAAGCCTTCACTAAGTTTGGTTCTGACTTGGATGCGGCAACACAGGCTAAGTTGAACCGTGGCCGTCGTACAGTTGAAGTCTTGAAACAACCTGTTCACAAACCATTGCCTGTTGAGAAACAAGTAACCATTCTCTATGCTTTGACACATGGTTTCTTGGATACTGTTCCAGTAGATGATATTGTTCGTTTCGAGGAAGAGTTCCATGCCTTCTTTGATGCTCAACATCCAGAGATTTTGGAAACCATTCGTGATACAAAAGACTTGCCAGAAGAAGCAGTCTTGGATGCTGCGATTACAGAGTTTCTCAATCAAACCAGCTTCCAATAAGAATAGAGGTGTCAGATGGCAGTATCTCTAAATGATATTAAAACAAAAATCGCCTCAACAAAAAATACGAGTCAAATCACTAATGCCATGCAGATGGTATCAGCTGCTAAACTAGGCCGCTCTGAAGAAGCTGCTCGCAACTTCCAAGTTTACGCTCAGAAGGTTCGTAAACTTTTGACAGATATCCTTCATGGTAATGGAGCTGGTGGTTCAACCAATCCAATGTTGATTAGTCGTCCAGTTAAGAAGACAGGCTATATCGTCATTACTTCAGACCGCGGTTTGGTTGGAGGTTATAATTCTTCTATTTTGAAAGCTGTTATGGAGTTGAAAGAAGAATACCATCCAGACGGTAAAGGATTTGAAATGATCTGTATCGGTGGAATGGGAGCTGATTTCTTTAAGGCTCGCGGTATTCAACCACTTTATGAACTACGTGGCTTGGCAGACCAACCTAGCTTTGATGAAGTTCGTAAGATTATTTCAAAAACTGTTGAAATGTATCAAAATGAGCTCTTTGATGAGCTTTATGTCTGCTACAACCACCATGTCAATACGCTAACCAGTCAAATGCGTGTGGAGCAAATGCTTCCGATTGTTGACTTGGATCCAAAAGAAGCGGACGACAGTTACAGCTTGACCTTTGAATTGGAAACCAGCCGAGAAGAAATTTTGGAGCAGTTGCTACCTCAGTTTGCAGAAAGTATGATTTACGGTGCCATTATCGATGCCAAGACAGCTGAAAATGCTGCAGGTATGACAGCTATGCAAACAGCGACAGATAATGCTAAAAAAGTCATCAATGATTTGACAATTCAGTATAACCGTGCCAGACAGGCGGCGATTACACAAGAAATTACAGAAATCGTAGCAGGAGCTAGTGCTTTAGAATAGGCACTAGTCCAGCTCGTATGAAAATGAACTTAGGACCTAGTTGAGCTAGGAACCGACAGTATCTTATATAGAATAGGAGAAGGAGATGAGTTCAGGTAAAATTGCTCAGGTTATCGGTCCCGTTGTAGACGTCTTGTTTGCAGCAGGGGAAAAACTTCCTGAGATTAACAATGCACTTGTCGTCTACAAAAATGACGAAAGAAAAACAAAAATCGTCCTTGAAGTAGCCTTGGAGTTGGGAGATGGTATGGTCCGTACTATCGCCATGGAATCAACAGATGGTTTGACTCGTGGAATGGAAGTATTGGACACAGGTCATCCAATCTCTGTACCAGTAGGTAAAGAAACTTTGGGACGTGTCTTCAATGTTTTGGGAGATACCATTGACTTGGAAGCTCCTTTTACAGAAGACGCAGAGCGTCAGCCAATTCATAAAAAAGCTCCAACTTTTGATGAGTTGTCTACCTCTTCTGAAATCCTTGAAACAGGGATTAAGGTTATCGACCTTCTTGCCCCTTACCTAAAAGGTGGTAAAGTTGGACTTTTCGGTGGTGCCGGAGTTGGTAAAACCGTCTTAATCCAAGAATTGATTCACAATATTGCCCAAGAACACGGTGGTATTTCAGTATTTACTGGTGTTGGGGAACGTACTCGTGAAGGGAACGACCTTTACTGGGAAATGAAAGAATCAGGAGTTATCGAGAAAACAGCCATGGTATTTGGTCAGATGAATGAGCCACCAGGAGCACGTATGCGTGTTGCCCTTACTGGTTTGACAATCGCTGAATACTTCCGTGATGTAGAAGGCCAAGACGTGCTTCTCTTTATCGATAATATCTTCCGTTTCACTCAGGCTGGTTCAGAAGTATCTGCCCTTTTGGGTCGTATGCCATCAGCCGTTGGTTACCAACCAACACTTGCTACGGAAATGGGTCAATTGCAAGAGCGTATCACATCAACTAAGAAGGGTTCTGTAACCTCTATCCAGGCTATCTATGTGCCAGCGGATGACTATACTGACCCAGCGCCAGCAACAGCCTTCGCTCACTTGGATTCTACTACAAACTTGGAACGTAAGTTGGTACAATTGGGTATTTACCCAGCCGTTGACCCACTTGCTTCAAGCTCACGTGCCTTGGCACCTGAAATCGTTGGAGAAGAGCACTATGCAGTTGCTGCCGAAGTAAAACGCGTTCTTCAACGTTACCATGAATTGCAAGATATCATTGCTATCCTTGGTATGGATGAGCTTTCTGATGAAGAAAAGACCTTGGTTGCTCGTGCCCGTCGTATCCAGTTCTTCTTGTCACAAAACTTCAACGTTGCGGAACAATTTACTGGTCAACCAGGCTCTTATGTTCCAGTTGCTGAAACTGTTCGTGGCTTTAAGGAAATCCTTGATGGTAAACATGACCACTTGCCAGAAGATGCCTTCCGTGGCGTAGGTTCTATCGAAGATGTGATTGCCAAAGCTGAAAAAATGGGATTTTAAGAGGTGATCTATGGCTCAGTTAACTGTCCAGATCGTGACACCAGATGGTCTCGTCTATGATCACCATGCCAGCTATGTATCGGTTCGAACTCTGGATGGTGAGATGGGGATCTTGCCACGACATGAAAATATGATTGCGGTTTTAGCAGTTGATGAAGTAAAGGTAAAACGTATTGATGATGAAGATCACGTGAACTGGATTGCAGTAAACGGAGGCGTTATTGAAATTGCCAATGATATCATTACAATCGTTGCGGATTCTGCAGAACGTGCTCGTGATATCGATGTTAGCCGTGCAGAACGTGCCAAGCTTCGAGCAGAGCGTGAAATCGAAGAAGCCCATGAAAAAAACTTGATTGATCAAGAACGTCGTGCTAAGATCGCTTTGCAACGTGCTATTAATCGTATCAATGTCGGAAATAGACTATAAGAAAAAAATGAACTTGAAAATTCCAAGTTCATTTTTTATGTTTTCTTAAGGTTCAAAACTGATGCAGACCGCTTCTGGAACATGGAAGTCGTTGGAAAGTTCTGCTAGACGACCAGTTTCAGGATTGCGTTTAAAGACGGTTGCATTGTCAGAGTCTTGATGGACAGCAATAAGGAATTCTTGGTCTGGTGTCAAATCAAAATCACGTGGAGTCTTACCATGTGTTGGAACGATTTCTAATAACTCTAAGCTACCGTCCGCAAGGATTGTATATACTGCGATAGAATCATGACCACGGTTAGAAGCGTAGAGGTATTTACCATCTTTAGAGAGACGAATAGCAGCGGTTCCATTAAAGTCTTCATAACCGTCTGGTAGAGTTGAAATGACTTGCATGCGTTCAAATTCACCAACACCATCGTAAATTAAAACCTCGATAGTGCTATTGAGTTCACAAATCAGATAAGCGATTTTATAGTGATTATGGAAAATGATATGGCGAGAACCAGCTCCTGGCTGGCTATGGTAGGTATAGAGCTTAGATAATTTCCCTTCTTTATCAAGGTCATAGGTGATGACTTGGTCAGTACCCAAATCACAGGTCACTAGATAGTGGTCTGGTGTTAAGTCTGTAAAGTGAACGTGAGGAGATGCTTGATTTTCATGTGGACCTTGGCCACTGTGTTGATCCACATCACTAAGTAGAAGACTACCATCTTCCTGACGTTTATAAACAAGTACCTGTCCTTTATGGTAGTTGGCAGCATATACCAAACCACGCTTTTCATCAACAGCAACATAACAGTGGGGAGCTCCTTCTTCAACGACATGATTTAATAAAGTTCCATCAGTTTGATAGGCTGCAATCCCACCTTTATCGTCTTGACTACCAACGGTGTATAGATGTTGGTGTTGGTCAAATGCCAGGTAGGTTGGACTTGGCTCAGCTGCAAAAAGTTCTAGATTCGAAAGCTGACCAGTTTCTGTATCAAAGTCTGCCTTGTAAATCCCTTGGGAAGTACGACGTGTATAAGTTCCAAAATAAACAGTTTCTTTCATAAGGTTACCTCTACATAAAGATAAGACTATTATATCACAAAAACAAGTCAATTAAAGACATCCAATTAGATGTAAGCACTTTAAAAAAATAATTGATTGGTTTTTTGGAAAATATAATAATATTGAGATTATTTTCCTTACTTTTCTTTTTAAAAGTGCTATAATAAATCTATCAAATTATCAAAGGAGTTTGACTATGAAAAAACGAGTTTTTTTAGCGACTGGAATTGCCGTTTTGTCTACTGCTGTTCTAGCAGCGTGTTCATCTGGTAATGATAATAAAGATGCTACTAGACCAGTGAATTATGCTTATGTGTTTACATCAGATCCTGTTACTTTAGATTATACAGTTTCTGGTAATGTCAGCACTAAACAGATTACTGGTAATGTCATTGATGGACTACTAGAAAATGACCAATATGGGAATCTGGTCCCATCAGTTGCAGAAGATTGGACTGTTTCTAAAGATGGCTTGACCTATACCTATAAAATCCGTCAGGGTGTCAAGTGGTATACCAATGAGGGAGAGGAGTATGGTGAAGTTAAGGCTCAGGACTTTGTAGCAGGTCTGAAGCATGCAGCAGATAAGAAATCACAGGCACTATATTTGGTACAGGATTCTATCAAAGGATTGGATGACTATGTAAATGGGAAAACAACAGATTTCTCAACCGTAGGTGTGAAAGCAACAGATGATTATACTCTTGTTTATACCTTGAATCATCCAGAATCTTTCTGGAATTCGAAGACAACAATGGGAGTTCTTGCTCCTATTAGCGAAGACTTTTTAGCTTCTAAAGGAGATGATTTTGGTAAGGCCACTGATGTTACGAGCATTCTCTACAACGGTCCTTATCTCCTCAAGGGTCTTACATCTAAGTCTTCTATCGAAATGACCAAAAACCAAAATTATTGGGATAAGCAAAATGTCTTTATTGATGATATCAAGTTATCATTCTTTGATGGTCAAGATGCAGACTCTCTAGGACGCGGTTTTGATGAGGGACATTATCCAGCTGCTCCACTCTTTAAAAATTCTGCCAACTATGAACGTCTAAAAGAAAAATACAAGGATAATATTGTATATGGTCAACAAAGAGGTGGCGTATTCTATATGTCTACTAATATTGATCGTGTGTCATATAATCATACTGCTAAAACAAGTGATGTAGAAAAATCCTCTACTAAGAAAGCACTTTTAAACAAAGAGTTCCGTCAAGCCTTGGCATTTGCTGCAGATCGTAAAGCAGCTGTTTCTCAGGTGTTTGGAGATGAAGTAGCGCCTCGTAAGTTACGGACAAGTTTCACTCCTCCAACATTTGTACAAGTAGGAGATCAAACATTTGGTCAAGTTACTAAGACAGAATTGGATAAATTGGATAATGTCTGGAAAGATGTTAGTCTGGATGATGCGCAAGATTCACTTCATAATGTAGACAAGGCTAAGGCTAAGTTTGAATCTGCTAAGAAAACTCTTCAAGCTGATGGAGTACAGTTTCCGATTCATTTAGATCTTCCAGTTTCATCTACTCAGACAGATTTTATTCATCAAGCTCAGTCTTATAAACAATCAATTGAAGAAGCCATGGGCTCTGAAAATGTACTTGTTGACATTCAACAGGTTTCTGATGATGAATTGGGAAGCATGACTGTTCTAGCGACATCAAATAATAATGTTGATTGGGACATTAATGTTAATAGTGGTTGGAGTCCGGATTATGCAGATCCATCAACCTATCTAGATGTATTTGATCCAACATCTGGCCCAAGTCTCCTCAGCTCTCTTGGTGTAGCACCAGGAACAGACAATCCAGCCCTTAAAACAGTTGGATTGGATAAATACAAAGAATTGATTGATGACGCAAACAGTGAGAAAACAGATCTGCAAAAACGTTATTCTAAATATGCTAAGGCTCAAGCTTGGTTAACAGATAGTGCTCTAGTTATTCCTGTACACTCAGACGGTGCCCAAATGCTTGTAACAAAGAAAGTATTAGGCACTGGTGCTGATGGTTGGGTTGGTGACAAAACAGGCGATAACAGTTATAAATATCTTAAAATCCAAGATAAGATTGTCACTTCTAAAGAAATGGATGAGTTCCGCAAGAAATTTGCTGATGAAAAAGGCAAATCCAATGCTGATTATCAGAAGAACTTAGACCGTCATATTCAAGACTAATCGAATCTCCTCTTTTGAGGGGATTTTTTATGTCGCGGTCTTCATGTAAGCACTTTAAAAAAGAGTTATTTTGATTCAAAAATGGTATAATGAGAGAACAATAGAAAGGAAGTATTTATGGAGCACAAAGAGAAACATTTTAGCCTATCTTGGTTTTTCAAGTGGTTTTTGGATAACAAGGCCATCACGGTATTTTTGGTAACCTTATTATTGGGGCTCAATCTTTTTATTCTAAGTAAGATTAGTTTTCTATTTTCACCTGTTTTGGACTTTTTGGCAGTTGTGATGTTACCAGTCATTTTATCTGGTTTGCTATATTATTTGTTGAATCCCATTGTTGATTGGATGGAAAAACACAAAGTCAATCGCGTTATAGCCATTAGTATTGTCTTTGTCATCATCGCCCTCTTTATCATTTGGGGCTTGGCAGTAGCCATTCCAAATCTACAACGTCAGGTTTTAACCTTTGCAAGAAATGTACCAATCTACCTTGAAGATGCTGATCGAGTTATTGATGATTTGGTAACCAAGCGTTTACCAGATGATTTCAGACCCCAGTTAGAGCAAGTTTTGACCAATTTTTCTAGCCAGGCTACAGTTTGGGCAAGTAAGGTTTCATCTCAGGCAGTCAACTGGGTGAGCGCCTTTATTAGCGGGGCATCTCAAGTGATTGTTGCCTTGATTATCGTTCCGTTCATGCTCTTTTATCTCTTGCGTGATGGGAAAGGTTTGCGTAACTATTTGACCCAATTCATGCCAACAAAATTGAAAGAACCAGTAGGACAAGTTTTATCTGATGTGAATCAACAGTTATCTAACTATGTTCGAGGGCAAGTGACAGTGGCTATTATTGTAGCAGTAATGTTTATCATCTTTTTCAAGATTATCGGTCTACGTTATGCAGTTACGCTGGGTGTTACTGCTGGTATTTTAAATCTGGTTCCTTATTTGGGTAGCTTCCTAGCTATGCTCCCTGCCCTAGTACTGGGCTTGATTGCTGGGCCAGTCATGCTGTTGAAAGTGGTGATTGTCTTTATCGTAGAACAAACTATTGAAGGCCGTTTTGTGTCTCCATTAATTTTGGGAAGTCAATTAAACATTCATCCCATTAATGTTCTCTTTGTCTTGTTAACTTCAGGATCTATGTTTGGTATTTGGGGAGTTTTACTCGGTATTCCAGTTTATGCTTCTGCTAAGGTTGTCATTTCGGCGATTTTTGAATGGTATAAGGTAGTTAGTGGTCTATATGAACTAGAGGGAGAGGAAGTCAAGAGTGAACAATAGTCAACAGATGTTACAGGCTTTGGAAGAGCAAGATTTAACCAAGGCAGAGCACTATTTTGCCAAAGCTTTAGAAAATGATTCGAGTGAGCTTCTTTATGATTTAGCCACTTATCTAGAAGGAATTGGTTTCTATCCTCAGGCTAAGGAAATTTACCTGAAAATTGTAGAGGATTTCCCAGAGGTTCATCTAAATCTAGCAGCAATTGCTAGCGAGGATGGTCAAATCGAAGAAGCCTTTGCTTACCTAGAGGAAATTCAAGCTGACAGTGACTGGTATGTTTCGGCTTTGGCTCTGAAGGCAGACCTTTACCAGCTGGAAGGTTTGACAGATGTGGCGCGTGAGAAATTGCTGGAGGCATTGACTTACTCAGAAGATCCTCTCTTGATATTGGGCTTGGCAGAGTTGGATAGTGAGTTGGAAAATTACCAAGAAGCTATTCAAGGCTATGCCCAGTTAGATAATCGCTCAATTTATGAGCAAACAGGCATTTCTACCTATCAACGAATTGGCTTTGCCTATGCCCAGTTAGGGAAATTTGAAACGGCTACGGAGTTCTTAGAAAAAGCCCTGGAGTTAGAATACGATGACTTAACAGCTTTTGAGTTAGCCAGTCTTTACTTTGATCAGGAAGAATACCAAAAAGCTGTCCTCTACTTTAAGCAGCTTGATACTATTTCTCCTGACTTTGAAGGCTATGAGTATGGGTATAGTCAGGCCTTACATAAGGAACATCAAGTTGCAGAAGCCCTGCGCATTGCTAAGCAAGGCTTAGAGAAAAATCCCTTTGAAACTCGCCTTTTGCTAGCTGCTTCACAATTCTCTTATGAATTACATGATGCTAGCGGAGCAGAAAATTATCTCCTTACTGCAAAAGAAGACGCTGAGGATACAGAAGAAATCTTGCTTCGTTTGGCAACTATTTATCTGGAGCAGGAGCGTTATGAGGATATTCTAGACTTGCAGAGCGAGGAGCCAGAAAACCTTTTGACCAAGTGGATGATTGCTCGTTCTTATCAAGAAATGGACGATTTGGATACTGCCTATGAGCATTACCAAGAGTTGGAAGGAGATTTGAAGGATAATCCCGAATTTTTGGAACACTATATCTATCTATTGCGTGAATTGGGCTACTTTGAAGAAGCAAAAGTCAATGCACAAGCTTACTTAAAACTGGTTCCAGACGATGTTCAAATGCAAGAACTATTTGAGAGATTGTAAAAATCTATACATTACAGAAAACTGCAAGTTATGGCTCTAGAGGATAACTGCGGTTTTTTGTTTTAAAAAGTACCATTTTTAACTAATACTCAATGAAAATCAAAGAGCAAACTAGAAAACTAGCCGCAGGTTGCTCAAAGCACTGTTTTGAGGTTATAGATAAGACTGACGAAGTCAGTCACATATATACGGCAAGGAGACGTTGACGTGGTTTGAAGAGATTTTCGAAGAGTATAATATATTCTCTTGAAAAAAGTTATAACTAGGACTATAATATAAAATTATGAGTGATAGAGGAGGGAAATAATGCTTGATACGATAGCTCTACCGATTGAAGTCCGACATATTATTCTCATTTTATTGTCTTGTTTTTCTGGTTTTATCATTGGCTATGAAAGGAAGTCCAAGCACAAGCAGGCTGGGAGAAAGACTCATATCTTGGTTGCCTTAACTGCAACTTTAATGATGATTTTATCAAAGGAAGCTTTTTTGGATACGCCTAATTATGATACTTCTAGGGTTGCGGCTCAAATTGTCAGTGGAATTAGTTTCATTGGTGGTGGTATTATTTTCATGAGGGATAAAAAAATCAGTGGGATTACCACAGCAGCCGGTATTTGGGCAACTGCAGGGATTGGGATGGCAATTGGTGCAGGATTTGCTTTTCTAGGCTTATTTTGCAGTCTGATTGTCGTCTCTGTTCAGAAAAGTAGCTCTAAATTTTTGAAAAGCGATACCCATTACCATATCAGAATGACTGGATTTGTAACCAATAAGCCTTCAATTGATACCTTGAATATTCTCATTGAACAGAAGGGATTTTATAATCTAAATATTGACATGGACAGGAATGAAAGTGGTTATAATCTTACTATTAGAGCAGATCATGATAAGTCCATTTCGTACAAAAATATGGCTGAGGTTTTATGGCAATGTGACGAGAATTTTTATATAAATCAGGTTAAGATTGTTTCATTAGAAGGATAGGGTTTTGTTTTCATAGCAAAACTCTTATTTTATTTATAGAATTTTTTTACAAAAATAGTTGGTTATTTCGTTTATTTATGCTATAATAGGAGCAATTATTTTTAGGAGGTGTCAGTATGTCTTATTTGTTTGAGATATTACCGAGTTTATTGAGCGGTGCAAGCATGACGTTACAGGTGTTTGCACTGGTCTTGATTTTTTCTATTCCCTTGGGCGTTTTGATTGCCTTTGCCTTGCAAGTCCATTGGAAGCTCCTCCATCATCTGATTAACATTTATATCTGGATTATGCGTGGCACACCCTTGCTCTTGCAATTGATTTTTGTCTATTATGTGCTCCCAAGTATTGGGATCCGTTTGGACCGCCTTCCTGCGGCCATTATTGCCTTTGTTTTGAATTATGCGGCTTATTTTGCTGAAATCTTCCGTGGCGGGATTGATACCATACCCAAAAGCCAATATGAGGCTGCCAAGGTTTTGAAGTTTGGTTCTTTTGACACAGTCCGCTATATTATCTTGCCTCAGGTGACCAAGATTGTTCTTCCAAGCGTCTTTAATGAGGTTATGAGTTTGGTCAAGGATACTTCCCTAGTCTATGCTCTAGGTATTTCTGACCTTATCTTGGCGAGTCGAACAGCTTCCAACCGTGATGCTAGTCTGGTTCCTATGTTCTTGGCAGGAGCCATTTACTTGATTTTGATTGGGATTGTGACAATTATTTCTAAAAAAGTTGAGAAGAAGTACAGTTACTATAGATAGGAGGCTGCCATGTTAGAATTACGAAATATCAATAAGGGGTTTGGTGAAAAGCAAATTTTGTCCAATTTCAGTCTAAAAATTCCTGAAAAGCAAATCCTGGCTATCGTTGGGCCTTCTGGTGGAGGTAAGACAACTCTCTTACGTATGCTTGCAGGTCTTGAAACCATCGATTCAGGACAAATCTTTTATAATGGAGAACCTTTAGAATTGGATGAACTGGAGAAGCGCAATCTACTGGGATTTGTATTCCAAGATTTTCAACTGTTCCCTCATTTATCAGTTCTAGACAATTTGACCTTATCTCCTGTAAAAACTATGGGAATGAAGCAGCAAGAAGCTGAGAAGAAGGCGCGAGGGCTTTTGGAACAGTTAGGACTGGCTAGCCATGCAGAAGCCTATCCCTTCTCACTATCTGGTGGTCAAAAGCAGCGGGTGGCCTTGGCGCGTGCTATGATGATTGACCCAGAAATCATTGGCTACGATGAACCAACTTCTGCATTAGATCCAGAATTGCGCTTGGAAGTGGAAAAACTAATCTTGCAAAATAGGGAACTTGGTATGACGCAGATTGTCGTTACCCACGATTTACAGTTCGCTGAAAATATTGCAGATCAGATTCTCAAGGTTGAGCCCAAGTAGGAGGTGCCAATGACTAATAAGAAAATTGCTTTAGTATTGGTTTCTCTCCTGACTCTCTTTTTAACGGCTTGTACTCAGAAGGCTAGTGATCCAAAGCAGGATAACTGGGATAAGTATCAAGAGCAAGGCAGTATAACCATTGGTTTTGACAATACCTTTGTTCCTATGGGATTTGAAGAAAAGAATGGCCAATATACAGGCTTTGATATTGATTTGGCGCAAGCAGTTTCTGAAAAATTAGGTGTCAAGGTGCAATTTCAGCCAATCGATTGGGATATGAAGGAGACGGAACTGCAAAATGGAACCATAGACGCCATCTGGAATGGCTATTCTGCCACTGATGAACGCCGAGAGAAGGTTGCTTTTAGCATTCCTTATATGGAAAATCAGCAAGTTCTGGTTGCCAAGAAAAGCCAGCAAATTCGTTCAGTAGAGGATATGAAGGATAAAACCTTGGGAGCGCAAGCCGGTTCCTCTGGTTATTTAGACTTTGAAGCTCAGCCAGATTTACTGAAAAGTCGTGTCAAAGACCAGAAGGCCAATCAGTACCAGAGTTTCAATGAAGCCTTGATTGATTTGAAAAATGACCGGATTGATGCCTTGTTGATTGACCGGGTTTATGCTAATTACTATCTCCAGTCTGAAGGTATATTAAATCATTACAATGTTTTTTCAGCAGGATTTGAAAGTGAATCCTTTGCGGTCGGAGTTAGACCTGCTGATAAAAAATTATTAACAGCTTTAAACCAAGCCTTTATTCAACTATACCAAGAAGGGAAGTTCCAAGAAATCAGCCAAAAATGGTTTGGAGAAGATGTAGCAACCAAAGAAGTGAAGGAAGAAATCTAAATGATGATTTCTTCTTTTTATTACACAAAATAATATATAACTTGACATATTAAAATGTATTTGATAAGTTAGTAAGTAGAGAGATTATCCTATTACTATATTTATTTATGGTTTCAGGATGTTTTTTTCATTTAAATAATATATGTCAATCATATATAATATATTGGAGGAATCTATTTATGTTTAATTCTAAAGGGCGTCATATTCGCCAATCACAGGTGGAGAAATTGACTCGTTACAGCATTCGGAAAGTAAGTTTTGGTGCGGCAAGTGTGGCTGTTGCAACAGGGTTATTTTTCTTAGGAGGAGGAAGTGTTCAAGCGGCTGAAACTGCCGTGACATCTGAAAATGGGGCTACACCTGTAACTACACTAAAGGATACTTCTCCAGAACATAAGGAAGAAGTTAAAGAAGCTACACAAATAAAAGATTCAACAAAGACTATTGATGAAACTTCAACAGATGTTGAGAAAAAATCAGAAGTAGTTCGCCAAGATACAGAAGAAGTAGCTTCAGTAGAAAAAGTATCAGTATCTACAAGTAAATTGGAAGAAGCAATATCAAACTTAGAATCAAAACTCGGACAACTTACTGAAAGCAAGGAAACACAGTCAACTTTAAATCAAACAAAATCTCTTATCGCTGAAGCGAAAAACTTATTAGCAGATGCATCTAAGACTCAAGAAAAGGTCGATGCATTTACCAAGCAACTTTCCAGTCAACTTTTTGTTCTGAACAGTATGAAAGTAAATGCGACTGTAGAAAAGAAGGAAGTTAAAAATCAAGATCCACGAAATGGAAAAGCAATTCCTGGTAAAGGGGAAAGTGGGTTGAGGGCTCCTGAAACACAAGCTAATAATGATGTTTCTATTGATGGAGGTAAAATTATTGCAAATGGTTCAATTTCAACTGAACCAAGAATGGGAAGCTATTCAGGAGTTAATAATATTAGTTATAATTTAAAATTCAAAGACTCTGCTTATAAACAAGGAGATAGATTTAGCATTACTTTTGAAGAATTAGGAAATGGAGATAGTTTACCTAAACAGTTAAGTAAAGATGGAAAAACATTTGCAAATTTAGTAAAAACAGAAGAGTTATATACTCAAACATATGGTAAAAATGGAACGCAGAATAAAACACCATTTTGGGCTCAACGTGATGATTCTGTATCTTTAGAAGAAAAAGAAGCAGGACATATACAAAATAGAGGAACTAAAACACGCTTTATTTATGAATTCACTTCAGCAATTGAAAGCTTGAATGATGTATCGGTTAAAGGTTCTATAAATAATTTCAGTTTACGTTATCCACAAATCAGTGAAGACAAAGAAGTTACAAGTAAGATTCTTGTTAATGATCAACCAGTTGTTGAGAAAAAATATATTATAAATAAAACTAATATCGAAGTGGATAATGAAAGCAATGCTCCGTCAGTATTGTCTACAACTGGTAGTATGGATATTAGTGAAAGTGGAGAATTATTATCACATAATGAAGAATTTCGTCTATCTTCAAATAAGTATGAGTATGAAACTGGTACTACAATAAAAATTAAGTTGAAAAATAAAAACTTAAATCGATTTGCTAAAATTGGAGATTTTAATCCATCTAAAGCTAATGTACAAAATAATATTACAACAGCTAATTCAAAAGTTAATGAAAATGGAGTTATTTTAAAAGAACCTCGTGGAGATGTTTACTTCCAAGTAACAAAATTAACAGAAGATGAAGTAACAATCAAAATTGTAAAAGGAAAAGCAAGTAAGGGAATCTTATATAAAGTTGACTGGGCAGCACTTGGTGTTTCGCGAGAACCTGTAAAAGATACATTGAAGTTATACCATAGTGATACTAAGAAATTTGGACCAACAGAAGAAGATATTACAGTTACAAAAGATGGTGTTGAAGGTAATTTAAATTCTCAATTTTCACCAACAATGAGTTTTGAATGGATTTATCCTAAAAAGAATAACTTTGATACAAGCGGTACTTGGTTAACAGAATACTTAGAACTTGGAAATGTTGCAATGCGGTATATTAATGCTGCAAATAATCGCCCAATTTTAAAAGCAAAATCAATTGTAAAAGATGGTACTGCTGAAGTTGACAAATTTACTACTGCAAATCCAACAAAAGATTTTACAGAAGCTAATGTTGCAACAGAAACGAATAATACGACGAAAAAAGAAGAGACACAAAATGGCAATGTTAAAACAACCACTGCTACTGCGCCATATATTATTAAAGGAACAGATAATAAATACTATGTATTTAAAGAGTATCTAAAAAATAGTCCATATAAGAGAACGTCAACTAGTGGTACAGTATACGATGCGGTATCAAATATTGTAGCAGCTTATGATGAAGCAAAATACGGAAAAGTTACTGTAAAATATGTAAAAGCTAACGATACTGCCACTGTTCTTAGAGAAAATGTCTTAAAAGATGCTACAGCAAAACTAGAAAATATTGTTGGAAACAATTATTCAGTTACACCGGAAGAAGAATTTAGTGAAAATGGTGTAGTTTACAAACTAGTTAAAACTGATTTGCCAAATAATTCAGATGGAGTATTATCGGAAAATCCTACAGAAGTTGTTTATAAATACGTAGTTAAAAATCAAAAAGCAAATGTTGTCATTAAAACAACTGATGGTAAGAACTCTACAACAGTAGAATTAACTGGTGAACCGGGAACTGCATTACCAAATAGTGAAGATATTACTAATAAAGTTAAAGAATTAAAAGAGAAAGGATACGAAGTTGAAAGTGATACTTACAATGTAAATGGTGCTCATCCTGATTTTGATGACCAAGATGATGAGGAAGCAGGAGTTTCTAAACCATCTCAAACCTTTGAAATCACATTGAAACCAAGAATCGTTGAAGTTCCTTCATCAACGCCTCATGAAAAAGATAGTCCAGTAGATCCAAATGGTGATACCCCAGAATTGAAATGGCCTGATGGATTAAAAGAGTCTGATTTGAATACGACTGCTAAACGTGTGATTTCATATGTGAAGAAAGATTCTGATACAGCATCTGAAGAGAAAGCTAAAGATTCTACAGAACAAACGGTAACTTTTACAAGAAAAGCAAAAGTTAATCTTGTTACAAAAGAAGTAACCTATACAGATTGGGAAAGTACAAATAAAACATGGGATAAAGTACCAGTTGAAACTTTAACTGGATATATTGCTGATAAAAAAGAAATTCCTGCTAAAGAAGCAGCAACCCCTGCAAAAGATACAAAAGTGATTCCTGATGAAACTGAAAAAGTAACGTATACGAAGATTGGAAGCTGGATTCCAGTAGATCCAACTACTGGTAAAGATGGAGAACCAATTCCATTCCCTAATGATCCAAAAGATCCAACCAAGACTGGTGAAATTACACAAATTATTCCTCATAAAGATGGATATACTCCAAAAGATGGCAATGGAACACCTTTAGAACCAGTAAATCCTGCCAATCCAGAACAAGGTTATAAACCACCACAAATTACGAATCCAAAAGCAAACATCAAGATTACCTACGACAAAGATGATCAAAAAGCAAAAGTTAAATTCGTTTCAGTCGATCCAAAAACTCAAACAGAAACAGAGTTAACTGATCATGCGTTGACGCTAACTGGTAAATCAGGCGAAACAATTCCTGAAAGTAATGTACAGGCTCATATCGATGTGTTGAAATCAATGGGATATGATATCGTTGATAATCCATTTGATAAAGACCCAGTATTTGATACGAAGAAAGATACAAATGATAATATCACTCAAGAATTTACCATTAAAGTTCAACCACGTGTATCCACTGCAACACCGGTTTATGTAGTAGAAGGGGACAAACCATCTGCAGAAAAAGTAGGAGGAGCTGTAACACCTGGTAAGGACGGTAAAGTTACGAATCCTGATGTCAGCAATATTTCTACTGATGGAAAAGCAGGTCAAGAGATTAAAGTTCCAGTAACGGTTACTTATGGAGCAGATAAATTCAAACGTGATGAACCGGTTGATGTGACTGTTAAAGTTCTTCCAAAACCAATTCCAAAAGGTGTTACAGTTTTAAACGGTACATCTAACGAGAACTTAATCGATTCTATTCGAGCAAACGTTAAAAAAGCAATAGATGGATTAACAAATGTTCCTGAAGGTGTAACTCCATTTGTAACAGATGATGCGATTGTTACTCCAAAAACGGATCAAAACGGACAACAAACTCCAGTGTCAGTAACTGTTAAATATAGAGATAACACAACAGGAAAAGTCATAGATGATATTTCTGTGAATGTGGATGTTCCTGTAAATGTAGTTGGTTCAACTCCAAGCTCTAAAGTTGTCTTTGAAGGAGATGAATTAACAGCTAAGGATATAACTGATGTTGTAACACCTGGTGAAAAGGGAACTAAAGGTGAGCCAAAAGATTTAGCTAAAGATATTACGGCTAAACCAGGTATCAAAGAAGTGACTGTGCCGGTAACTTACACAGATCAAAATGGAGAAACCCTAACAGAACCAGTAAAAGTCAAAGTAACAGTTTTACCAAAACCAACACCAAAAGGAATTTTCGTTGCCAAGGATAGCGATAAGGAAAAAGCCAAAGAAAAAGCTCTTGCTAAAGCCAAAGAAGCTATTGCTGACGGTACTTTCAAAGGAAAACTTCCAGCAAATGTTACAAATGTAAGTGTTGATGAAAATGTAGACAACCCAGATTTATCAGATGATACAGATGTGAATGTAACTGTGAAGTACACTGTTGATGGGGAAGAAAAAACCACGGTTGTTAAAGTACCTGTAACTGTAGTAGAGGGAGTTCCACAAATTGTTCCAGTGGATGAAAATAATAAACAGCCAAATCCAGAAAACAGTATTGATAAAACAGAATATCCAGAAGGTTCAACCTTTGAATATGATCCAAAATCTCCTGTAGATACTACAACTCCTGGTGATTACACTGTCAATGTCATTGTAAAAGATAAAGAAGGTAATCCTATTGCAGAAGTTCCAGCAACTGTACGTGTTGTAGAAAGCTACCCACAATTTGTGCCAGTAGACAAGGATAAAAAACAACCAGCGGTTGAGGGAAGTATTGATCTTAAAGCCTTCCCTAAAGATACAGAGTTTACTTACGAAACTCCAGTAGACACAACAACACCGGGAGAGAAAGATGTTGTTGTAGTAGCTAAAATTGGAGACAAGGTCATTGCGAAAGTTCCAGCTAAAGTAGTAGTTGTAGAACCTAAGACTCAATATGTACCGGTTGATAAATCTAATAAACAACCAGATGCATCTAAGAGTATTGATCCTGAACAATATCCAGATGGAGTAACATTCAAATATAAAACTCCAGTAGATACAACAACACCAGGCGAAAAAGATGTTATTGTAGAAGCAAAAGATGGTGAAGATAAACTGGTAGAAGTTCCTGCTAAGGTGAAAGTAGTGGAAGGCAAGGAACAATTAATTCCTGTAAATCCAACTGAAAAACCACAAGGAAGAGATAGTATTACTCCAAGTGATTACCCAGAAGGTTCAACATTTGAGTACAAAGTTCCAGATGGACAGACTGAACCGTTCGATGCAACAACTGTTGGTGATAAACCAGTAACAGTAGTTGTGAAAGATAAAAATGGAAATGTATTGGTAGAAGTTCCAGCGACTATTAAAGTTGTAGAAGCAAAACCTACGCCAATAGAAACGCCAGTAACAAATACTCCTTTAGAAAAGGATGATATTGCTAAATATATCAAAGTTCCAGAAGGTGGTAAAGTTACTAATGTAGAAAATATACCGGACTTAACAACACCAGGTAAGAAAAATCCTGTTAAAGTAACTGTTACTCTACCAAATGGAAAAACAACTACAGTAGATGTACCTGTGAATGTAACTCCAGTTAAAGGCATTGAAACACCAGTTACGAAGACTCCACTAGCCCCAGAGGATTACACTAAGGGAATCACTATTCCAGAAGGTGGTAAGGTTACTAAGGTTGAAAATACACCAGACTTAACAACGCCAGGTAAGAAAGATCCGGTTAAAGTAACGGTAGAATTACCAAATGGTAAAACAGTTACTGTTGATGTACCTGTGAATGTAACTCCAGTTAAAGGCATTGAAACACCAGTTACGAAGACACCATTAACTCCAGAGGATTACACTAAAGGAATTACGATTCCAGAAGGTGGCAAGGTCACAAATGTAGAAAACATTCCAGACTTAACAACTCCAGGTAAGAAGGATCCAGTTAAAGTCACTGTAGAATTACCAAATGGAAAAACAATTACCGTTGATGTTCCGGTAAATGTAACGCCAGCTACTGGAATTGAAACGCCTGTAACAGATACTCCATTAACAAAAGAGGATATCGAAAAACATGTGAAAGTTCCAGAAGGTGGAAAAATTGTTGAAGTAGGAAAAATTCCAGAAGTAAATACACCGGGAGATAAAGGTACTGTCAAAGTTAAAATTGAACTTCCTAATGGTAAACAAATAGAAGTAGAGGTGCCTGTAAACGTAACTCCAATTAAAGATATTGTGAAGAAATTGGGAGATCCAATTACAAATGAAGATGTTGAAAAACATATTCAAATACCAGAAGGTGGAAAAATCATTAGTATCGGTGATAAACCATCTACAGATGTACCAGGAGAAAGACCAAGTGTTCCAGTAGTAATCGAATTACCTGGAGGTAAACGAGTAACCGTTAAAGTCCCTGTTATTGTTACTCCAAAAACAACTCCTGTAGTGGTTGAGGTAGGAACACCGATTACAGAGGATATGGTGAAAAAACATGTGGACCTTCCAGAAGGATGGAAGATTACTAAAGTTGGAGAAATTCCAAAAACGAATACAGCAGGTGATAAACCATCTGTAACGGTTGAGATTGAATTACCGGATGGACGTAAAGTGACAGTAGAAGTTCCTGTCAAAGTAACTCCTAAATCTAATCATGGTAATAGTCAAGGTAATAATGGTAGTTCAACAACTCATATCGTAACACGTTACCAAGATGGTGATGGTAAAGAAATTTCTCCAGAAGAAAATGGTAGCCATGGGCCTAAGACTTTAGAAGGTTATGAATATACTGGAACTAAGACAGATAAAAATGGCAATGTGATTCATACCTATAAGAAAGTAGTTACCCCAACCCGTTCTGAGCAACCTGTTTCGCCAGTTCGTCCTTCAAATCCAGATAAATCAGTAGTTACTCCAACTCAGGTAAGTCGAACAGAATCAAATCAAACAGTTAGTGCAAGAACTGTAGAAAATGACAAGAAGGAACTACCAAACACTGGTACAGAAGATAAGGCTGGTCTAGCTAGTCTTGGACTTCTTGGAATGTTGAGTTCATTCGGACTTGTAGCTCGTAAGAAAAAAGAAGACTAAGAAAGATCCTTCCTTGCTAAGGTTCAATAGAAAAATAGACTGAGGTGAAAACTTCAGTCTATTTCTTTTTGCATCAAAAAATCCCCTAGCAAGTACCAGAGGATTAGAGCTTATTTCATTGTTGGGAAGAGCAATACATCACGGATAGTGGTTGTATCAGTGAGGAGCATGCAGAGACGGTCGATACCGATTCCCAAACCACCTGTTGGTGGCATACCGTATTCAAGAGCTTCAATGTAGTCATAGTCGATACCTGTCGCTTCATCATCACCAAGTTCTTTGGCTTTAGCTTGGGCTTCGAAACGGCTAAGCTGATCGATTGGGTCGTTCAACTCAGTAAAGGCATTACCGTACTCCTTAGTCATAATGAAGAGCTCGAAACGGTCAGTAAAGCGTTCGTCTTCAGGATTTTTCTTAGCAAGTGGAGATACAGCTACTGGATGTCCATAGACAAAGGTTGGTTGGATCAAGGTTTCTTCAACAAACTCTTCAAAGAAGGCATTGATGATGTGGCCAACTTCAGTGTAGTGTTTTTCAACAGGAACTTTCTTCTCAGCAGCGATAGCTTTAGCCTCTTCCAAAGTCATATCTTGCCAGAAATCTACACCAGTAATTTCTTTGATAGCATCCACCATGTGAACACGTTTAAATGGTTCGTTAATCTTGATTTCAGTACCTTGGTAGTTAACCGGACCATCGCCCTTAACTGATTTAGCAGCGTGTTGGATAATGCCTTCAGTCAAGTCCATGATGTCTTGGAAGTCTGCATAAGCTTGGTAAACTTCGATAGAAGTAAACTCAGGATTGTGAGTAGCATCCATTCCTTCGTTACGGAAGATACGGCCGATTTCATAGACACGTTCCATACCACCGACGATTAGGCGTTTCAAGTGAAGCTCAGTCGCAATACGAAGGACCATATCAATGTTTTGGGCATTGTGGTGAGTGATAAATGGACGGGCAGCAGCTCCACCAGCTTCGTTGTGAAGAACAGGTGTTTCCACTTCAAGAAAACCTTTTTGGTCAAGGTAACGACGGATTTCAGAGATGATTTTTGAACGAGTGACAAAGCGCTCGAAGCTTTCGCGGTTAGAAATCAAGTCAAGATAACGTTTACGGTAAATTGTTTCAACGTCTGTTAAACCGTGGAATTTCTCTGGAAGTGGACGAAGGGCCTTAGACAAGTGTGTAATGTGAGTCGCCTTGATAGAGAGTTCTCCCATATCTGTACGCATTACTTCACCTTCGACACCAAGGAAGTCACCAAGGTCTGCTTTTTTGAAGATTTCGTAGTTTTCTTCACCGACAGCATCCTTACGAACGTAGATTTGAATCTGGCCTTCGCGGTCTTGAAGGTGGGCAAATCCAACTTTACCTTTACCCCGTTTGGTTACCAAGCGTCCTGCGATAGTAGCTGTTTCGTTTTTATCGTGTAATTGTTCTTTATCGAGGTCAGCATATTTATCTTTTAATTCTTGTGAATTTGCAGTACGTTCAAAGCGTTTTCCGAAAGGATCAATTCCTTGTTCACGGAGCGCAGCCATTTTTTCACGGCGAACGATCTGCTGGTCATTTAGTTCTTCCATATGTTCTGTTGACATGGGATCCTCCTAGTTTTACTCAAAATTGAATACGATGAGTCATTTTTTGCGATACTCCCATTTTATCATAAATAGCAGAGAAATTCACGGATAATCTTTCAAAACTAAAAAGAACTTGACGCTAAAATCAAGTTCTTTATTGATAAGAAGTATCATTCCATGTGTCAAGAGTGAAGGTTTCAAAATCATGGGTTTCTAGGATGGTCAGGCTGGCATTTGCTAGACCGCCATCTTTACGAAGAAGAGGCTCTTTATAACCTAAAAGAGTACGAAGGCTAGCAGTAAGATTAGCACCGTGACCGACAATTAGAATACGCTCTGATGGACTATCTTTGAGTGATTTGATAAATTGGATGGTCCGTTGAGTTGTGCTGTAGAGGGATTCAGCTCCAAACATTTGAGTGTCAAATTTAGCAAGATTAGATCGGAAAGCTTGGATTTGTTGTGGGTAAATAGCTTCCAAGGTTGCGATTTTCAAACCTTCTAATTTCCCCAGCTGCCATTCACGGAGATTAGGAACACTTTCTAAAGGACAGGGCGTCTGGAGTTGATTTTGGATAATCTTGGCAGATTTGACTGCTCGAGGTAAATCACTTGCATAAATCTGATCAAAAGGAATTTCCTTGAGATACTGGCCTAGTTTTTTGAGAGTGTCAATGGATTCAGGAAGAAGGGGAGAATCGCCACTAGCACCTTGAAAGCGTCCTTCCTGATTCCAGACCGTACGGCCGTGGCGGACAAAGTAGAGTTTCATTACTTACTGTCCTCCAAGATATCTGCAAAGTCAGCCTTTACAAAGCTAGCCAAGTCTTGTGGTGCGATGATAATACTGTGACCAACTTCTCCAGCGGATACAATCATTTGATCTAAGTCTAGAGCAATTTTGTCTATAAAAATGGGGTAATTGTGTTTCTGACGAATACCGACAGGATTATTTGCTCCATGAATATAACCAGTTGTTTTTTCTAAGTCCTTTTGTGGAATCATGCTCACTTTTTTATTGCCAGAAATTTTCGCTAATTTCTTTTCAGACAAGTGTTGAGTGATGGGAACAATTCCGATAATCGGTCCTGTCTTGTCTCCTAAAAGAGCCAAGGTTTTGAAAATCTGATCTCGGTCATAACCTTGCGGAAGTTCTCCTTCAAGCGCATTGATTTGAATCCCTTGATGTGAGATACCTGCTTTAGACAGGATTTGTTCTACTAATGTTTTTTTGATTTTAACTTTTTTTGCCATTATTTATACTTATCCTCCAATTGGCTCATCCAAATACCAAGCCAGATTCCCAAGGCAAAGAAGAAGGCGATGATGACATAACCAACAAGTGAAATTCCTGTATATTGGATACTTTCAGCGTTTCCTGCATTTGGAATCAAGATCAAAAGAGTACTTGATAAGACGATTCCAATGATGAAATGATAGACTCGTGAGTGGTAGTTATTTAAGGCATAATCCATCAATTTTGAAAAAATGATGAGAGTTGCGCCTGCTCCGATTCCAATCGGGAAGAAAGTTCCCAAGAGGTCAAAGGTTTTAAAACCAGTCAACATAGGAGCATAGAGACCCAAAATCAAAAGTAGGTTTGATGGGCTGAGGCCAGGAACCAGTACACCAAGAGCCAGTAGCGCACCTGCTAGGACGAAGTTAAGAAAGCTGGCGCTTAAGGTTCCAACGACAAAATTTAAGGCATAGAGACTTAATCCAGAAATGATAAAGGTTGCCCAGAACCAAGTTAAATCAATCTTGTCTCGGTCAGATTCTCGAGTTGATTCTTTGAGGAGGCTAGGAACAGTACCAATGATGGCACCCGCAAAACTCCATAAGACAAAGACCTGATAATTTTCAAGCAGATATTCAATCGGGTAAGAAAATAAGCCGATCCCCAGAAGCATACCAATCGCAACTGGAATAAAGTACAAAACATTTTCTTTAAAGTCTTTAAAGGGATGGGCCAGAAAGCCAATCATCCGTTCATAAATTCCTAAAATTGCTGCTAGAACCCCTCCGGAAATTCCCGGTAGGATAAATCCAAGAGCAATCACAATCCCTTTAATAAGGCGTGCTAACCATGAGAGCATATGTTTCCTCCAACTATTTCTATTTCAAAAAATCCTTATTATATTGTATCACAATCAAACACAAAAAGAAAAAGCAAATGATAAACAAATGCTTTTATGGTTTTAAAAAGAGTTTTCTAAAGGTTTCTTCTTTATTTTTTAAGGAAGAGATGACGTTGATATCCAAATCGTGGTCGAAACCAGCAATTTTTCCTTTAGAAGTGTACTGGTGGATGTCGTAATCTAAGTCTGTATTAGGTTTGCTTTCGAAAAATCCAGTATTTGAACCATAGGAAGGAATCCAAACAGAATTAAACTTGTCTGTATCAATACTGTGTTCTTCCATGAAGTAGACCCCAACGTAGATACCGATGTTTTTAGCACCTAGTGATTCTAGCTTTGCTCGAAAGGCTTCAACACCTTCGTTCATATTGGACATGGTTTTTTCTTCCACATCTAGCCAATAGTAACTTGGGCTGTATGGTGAAGAGGCGTTATAGAATACCTCGGCAGCCTTTTCCATGTCTTGGACACTTTTTCCAGCTAAATAAGCATAGACACCAACTGGGACATTTCGTTTTTGAAACTCAGTGATATGGGTTTTAAAGGCCTTATCAACTCCATTAACATAGGAAGCATCGTTTTCTTTCGTAGACTGAGCTCCACTATGGACACGAACGATAACTCCAGAAATGTTTTGCGACAGAGTATCGTAATTAATTTCCTCAGGACGTTGCCAACCAGAAACATCAATTACTGGTTTATCTATATTGTGTAGCGCTTGTGATTCTACTTGCGCGATATTTGACTTTGTTTTTACAGGATGGTCCTCAAAACGAGGGCGATTCAGGATTAAAATGAAAATCATAATCCCAAAAAAACCAAATAAAATAAGCGGATTAATTTTTTTTCTCATATCTCATAATTCTACCTTAAAAATGAAAAAAAATCAAAAAAAATACTCAAAAAATAGGTTAAGGAAAGGACTTTAGAGCATTTTTTCATTCAAGAGCGCGGAATGATTTGAAATATGGTATAATAAAAGGGAATTTCTAGAGAAAAGAGAAGATTATGTCAAATTATGCCATTATTTTAGCAGCGGGTAAAGGGACTCGCATGAAATCTGATTTGCCAAAAGTGTTGCACAAGGTTGCGGGTATTTCAATGCTGGAACATGTTTTCCGTAGTGTGGGAGCTATCCAACCTGAAAAGACAGTAACAGTTGTTGGACACAAGGCAGAATTGGTTGAACAGGTCTTGGCTGGACAGACAGAATTTGTGACTCAATCTGAACAGTTGGGTACAGGTCATGCGGTTATGATGACAGAGCCTATCTTAGAAGATTTGTCAGGGCACACCTTGGTCATCGCAGGGGATACGCCTTTAATTACTGGTGAAAGCTTGAAAAACTTGATTGATTTCCACATCAATCATAAAAATGTGGCGACTATCTTGACTGCTGAAACGGATAATCCTTTTGGCTATGGACGAATTGTACGTAATGACAATGCTGAGGTTCTTCGCATTGTGGAGCAGAAGGATGCAACAGATTTTGAAAAACAAATCAAGGAAATCAACACAGGAACTTACGTTTTTGACAACGAGCGTTTGTTTGAGGCTTTGAAAAATATCAATACCAATAATGCTCAAGGAGAATACTATATCACAGATGTCATCGGGATTTTCCGTGAAGCTGGTGAAAAAGTTGGTGCTTATACTTTGAAAGATTTTGATGAGAGTCTTGGAGTAAACGACCGTGTGGCTCTTGCGACTGCTGAGTCGGTTATGCGTCGCCGCATCAATCGACAACACATGGTCAATGGCGTTAGCTTTGTTAATCCAGAAGCAACTTATATCGATATTGATGTTGAGATTGCTCCTGAAGTTCAAATCGAAGCCAATGTTACCTTGAAAGGGCAAACGAAAATTGGTGCTGAGACTATTTTGACAAATGGTACTTATGTAGTGGATAGCACTATCGGAGCAGGAGCTGTCATTACCAACTCTATGATTGAGGAAAGCAGTGTTGCAGACGGTGTAACTGTTGGACCGTACGCCCATATTCGTCCAGGTTCAAGTATCGCTAGCCAAGCACATATTGGAAATTTTGTTGAGGTTAAAGGTTCTTCAATCGGTGAGAATACCAAGGCTGGTCATTTGACTTATATCGGCAACTGTGAAGTGGGTAGCCACGTTAATTTTGGTGCAGGAACCATTACAGTCAACTATGACGGTAAAAACAAATACAAGACAGTCATCGGTAACAATGTCTTTGTGGGTTCAAATTCAACCATTATTGCGCCAGTTGAGTTAGGTGACAATTCCCTCGTTGGAGCTGGTTCAACTATTACCAAAGATGTACCAGCGGATGCGATTGCGATTGGTCGTGGTCGTCAGGTCAACAAAGACGAATATGCGACACGCCTTCCTCATCATCCTAATAATCAGTAGGAGTCTGTCATGGAATTTGAAGAAAAAACGCTTAGTCGAAAAGAAATCTATCAAGGACCAATTTTTAAACTGGTCCAAGATCAGGTTGAATTGCCAGAAGGCAAGGGAACTGTCCAACGGGATTTGATTTTCCACAATGGAGCTGTCTGTGTTTTAGCTGTAACAGATGAGCAAAAACTCATCTTGGTCAAGCAGTACCGCAAAGCTATTGAGGCAGTCTCTTACGAAATTCCAGCCGGAAAGTTGGAAGTAGGAGAAAATACAGACCCTGTCGCAGCAGCCCTTCGTGAATTAGAGGAAGAAACAGCCTATACAGGGAAGTTAGAACTCTTGTACGATTTTTATTCAGCTATTGGCTTTTGTAATGAAAAGTTAAAACTATACCTAGCAAGCGATTTGACAAAGGTGGAAAATCCACGTCCGCAGGATGAAGACGAAACCTTGGAAGTCCTTGAAGTGAGCCTAGAAGAAGCCAAGGAATTAATCCAATCAGGTCACATCTGTGATGCCAAGACAATTATGGCTGTTCAGTATTGGGAATTGCACAAAAAATAGAGGAGGTCAGTATGGGTAAACCTTTATTAACGGATGAAATGATTGAAAGAGCTAATAGAGGCGAAAAAATTTCAGGTCCCCCTTTGCTAGATGATGAGGAGACCAAGATTTTACCAACCTCTTCTTCACGTTTTGGTTATGCCAATCCTAAGGAACATGGTTTTAGCCAGGAAACCTTGAAGATTCAGGTCGAACCGTCTATTCATAAAAGTCGTCGCATTGAAAATACCAAGAGAAATGTCTTCAATTCTAAGTTAAATAAAATCTTATTCGTAGTCATCTTTCTCTTGATTTTGTTAGTGTTAGCTGTAAAATATTGGCGATAGAAAAGGAATTGAAATGAAAATAGGAATTATTGCGGCTATGCCAGAAGAACTGGCTTATCTGGTCCAGCATCTAGACAATGCCCAGGAGCAAGTTGTTTTGGGGAATACCTATCACACAGGAAACATTGCCTCGCATGAAGTCGTTCTTGTAGAAAGTGGAATTGGTAAGGTCATGTCTGCTATGAGTGTGGCGATTTTGGCTGATCATTTCCAAGTGGATGCTATTATCAATACGGGATCAGCTGGGGCAGTAGCAGAAGGTATTGCTGTCGGGGATGTTGTGATTGCTGATAAATTAGCCTATCATGACGTGGATGTCACAGCTTTTGGCTATGCTTATGGACAAATGGCGCAACAACCGCTTTATTTCAAATCAGACAAAACCTTTGTTGCTAAAATCCAAGAGAGTCTATCTCAATTGGACCAAAACTGGCATCTTGGTTTGATTGCTACAGCAGATAGTTTTGTTGCAGGAAATGACAAGATAGAAGCGATTAAATCCCATTTCCCAGAAGTTTTAGCCGTTGAGATGGAGGGGGCAGCTATTGCTCAGGCAGCGCATGCTCTTAATCTTCCAGTCTTAGTCATCCGAGCTATGAGTGACAATGCCAACCATGAAGCAAACATCTCTTTTGATGAGTTTATTATCGAAGCTGGACGTCGCTCTGCCCAAGTCTTACTAGCCTTTTTGAAGGCCTTAGATTAAGCGAAAATTTGACAGTTTTTCTAGCTTATGATAAGATTTAAGTAAAGAAAAGCTAGAAAACGTTTCAGAGGATATTATGAGTATTGAAATGACCGTCAGTGAGATTGCAGAGGTCTTAGGATTATCTCGCCAAGCAATCAATAACCGTGTCAAAGAATTACCAGAAGAAGACACAGATAAAAATGACAAAGGGGTAACAGTCGTTACCAGAAGTGGCTTGATTAAGCTAGAAGAAATCTATAAAAAGACGATTTTTGAAGATGAGCCTGTCAGTGAAGATGTCAAGCAACGTGAACTGATGGAGATTCTAGTTGATGAGAAGAATGCAGAAATTCTTCGTCTCTATGAACAATTAAAGGCCAAGGATCGTCAGTTATCAGAAAAAGATGAGCAGATGCGTATCAAAGACCGTCAGATTGCTGAGAAAGACAAACAACTGGATCAGCAGCAACAATTGACCCTTCAAGCCATGAAGGATCAAGAAAATCTTAAGCTAGAGCTGGACCAAGCAAAAGAAGAAGTCCAATCCACTAAGAAAGGCTTTTTTGCTCGTTTATTTGGAGGATAATCAAGGAGCTGTTTAGGTTACATGCTAACCTGATGGCTTCTTTTGTTTCTAAATAGTATAGTTGCTCAATTAAAATAACAGTATAGGAGAGGTATAGAATGGAACGATTAGAAGAGTACATTGCTTTTGATTTAGAATTTAATCAGCATGAAGGGCATACGCACTTGATTCAAGTATCGGCAGTGCGTTTTAGAGATGGTCAGGAAATCGATGCCTATGATTCCTATGTCCATACTAGTGTGCCTCTAAAGAGTTTTATCAATGGTTTGACTGGGATTACAGCTGAGACCTTAAAAGATGCTCCACCAGTAGAGAAAGTTATAGCAGAATTTCAAGAGTTTGTGAGTTCTTTGCCTATGGTAGGCTACAATGCTGCTAAAAGTGATTTGCCTATTCTAGCAGAGCATGGTTTAGACTACAGCCAGCAGTACAAGGTGGATTTGTATGATGAAGCTTTTGAACGTCGGAGTTCAGATTTACATGGTATTGCTAATCTCAAATTGCAAACTGTTGCTTCATTTCTTGGATTTCAAGGTCAGTCTCATAATAGCTTGGAGGATGCTCGGATGACGGCGCGTGTTTACGAGTCCTTCTTAGAGTCAGATCAAGCTAGAGAATTGTTAGAGACAGAAAGTAGCCTATCAAACAATCCTTTTGGTGGCTTGGACTTGTCTCAATTATTTGACTAGGAGTGCCTATGAAACCTGAAAAACCTAAAAATCTAGGTTTTAGGAAAATCTACTTTAATCTAGATAAAATTCTCTTTCTCTTTTTCTTGATATTTATGATGATTGAGTTTGTCTGGTTACCACTTAATTCTTGGATTGCTGGACTGTTGCTTCGTCAGACAGGTTATCTCTTTCTTTCCTACAACAATATTTTTGCCATTATAAAGGGTTCGCCATTTGTTAGTCTTGCTTTATTTGTTCTGGTAATCGTTAATTTACTGATCGCCTATTACCAGATAGGACTCCTCTTTATCGGAGCTCGACATCTCCTCTATCATGAAAAGAGAACTCTGCTGGAGTACAGTAGCAAGGTCTTTCGTCAAAGTTTCTTGTTTATGAAGCAAGTGACGATTTCCAAAATGGCCTTTATTTTCTTTTATGTCATGATGCTCTTTCCATTGATTCGAAAGATTTTAAAGATTTATTACCTCAATAAAATCGTCATTCCGGAATTCATAGTAGCCTATGTAGAAGATAAGTATTGGTTGGTCGGTTTGGTAATCACTGTTCTAGCCTTGCTGCTCTTTTACCTTTCAATACGTTTGATGTTTGCCCTACCCCAGCTTTTGTTTGAGAAGAAAACAGTCAAAGAGGCAGTCAAATACAGTCTAGAGAAGACCAAAAGGCAATCTTGGTTTTATATTTGGAACTTGCTTTGGATTATCGTCAAAACGTATCTATTTTTCATTCTTCTCTTGATTCCAATCTTAGCAAGTCAGGTATTGATGGATGGATTAACCCATAAGGAATCTCTTGTACTTGGAATTATCAACTTTGTCTTGATTAAGAATTTCCACTATATGGCCTTGACCTATTTTCTCATTAAGTTTGTTTCCTTTTTGACAGGGGAAGAACTAGAAATCGCACCAAGGAGAAAGAAAGACCACTGGATGAGATGGGGAGTGATGGGCTGTGCCGGCATCTTTTTCGCTCTGGAGGGGTATGTCTATTTGGAAGCTCCAGTTGCACATAAACCTTTAGTTATTTCTCACAGAGGAGTATCTAATAAGAATGGTGTCCAAAATACCGTCCAATCACTAGAAAAGACAGCTCAACTAGGGCCAGATTTCGTTGAGACGGATGTTCAGGAAACAAAAGATGGCCAGTTTGTCATGATGCATGATGCCAATATCAAGAATTTGACAGGAGTTAATGCCAATCCCCAAGATCTAACTTTGGATGAATTAACCAAACTCGATATTTCGGAAAACGGCTATCACACCAAAGTGTCTAGTTTTGATGCTTATCTTAACAAAGCCAATGAATTGCATCAAAAACTCCTCATTGAAGTTAAAACCAGTCGAAAAGATAGTCCGGATATGATGAAACGCTTTATGGACAAATATGGAGCCATCATTAAGCAGAATGGCCACCAAATGCAGTCCTTGGACTATCATGTGATTGACCAGGTACTAGCCTACGACTCACAGATTCCAGTCTATTTCATCCTACCTTACAATAGTATTTTTCCAAGAACGAAAGCTACAGGCTATACCATGGAGTATTCAACTTTAGATGAAAATTTTGTCAACAAGCTATGGAATACCGATCAGAAATTGTACGTGTGGACCATCAATAGTTCAGAGTCCTTTGATAAATCTGTTCAGCTAGGAGCTGATGGTATGATAACGGATGATTTGGAAATGATTCAAGAGCAAGTTACAATTGCCCAAGAAGACCCAGAGTACACGGATTTACTGTTTAAACAGGCGATGGAATTCTTTAATTTTTAGTAAGCAAAAAGAGGAACAGTTGTCCCTCCCATGATAGGCAAGTATTCTCTTGAATGCTTGTTTTTTCTTATGCTTAGAATGGCAACTTTCCAGCGAAAGCGCCTAATTTTTTCTTAGTCGTTTCATCGATTTGTTCAAGAGCAGAGTTGATAGCCTGAACGGTCATATCAGAAAGAGTTTCAAGGTCTTCTGGATCAACGACAGCTGGATTGAAGTCGATGCTGACAACTTTTTTGTCACCAGTTAAGGTCGCTTGAACAAGGTCTTGAGCAGATTTGCCAACAAATTGCATAGCAGCAAGTTCAGCTTGGCTTTGTTCCATTTGTTTTTGAAGTTTCTGTGCTTGACGCATCATGTTTTGCATGTTCATCATAAGATTTCTAAAATTCCTTTCGTATCAAGGGTTAATTCCCTTATGTTTTTTAATAGTGAGTAGATTGTGTCTTGCAACGACTTTACTGTGTAGTTTAATAGTTCCAAGTACATTCTACATTGTACCATTTTTTTGCAATATAGTCTTTCATTTATCTCATATATGAAAGTCAGATAAAGTTTATCACTAAGAAAAGATAGAAAATAGGTTTAAGAGAGATTGATTAAATGGAGCATATACCAATTGTCATCAAAATGTAAAAATTCTAAAAAATATCCGAAAATATGTTAAATTTTCAAAAAAGAGCTATAAACCTTATATTACAAGGTTTGTGCATATATATATATATATATAATTTGTTTATTTGTAGGAGGAAAGTAGTTTGCAAAAAATATAATAAATTTGATATAATAGACTGAAAAACTATAAAAAATATGAGACTTCTTATTCCTTGAAAGATAATAGGAGGTTCATTTTCCTGTTTTTTGAAGAAGTAAACAAGTGTAGATTCAGTATATGGTCTTGAGCTATTTAGAACAGGATAGAAAGAAAGGTAACAAATGAAACAATTTAAATTTAATGAGCGCCAGCGTTTCTCTATTCGCAAATTTTCAATTGGTGCTGCATCTGTCTTATTAGGGTCAGTCTTTTTTGCAGTTAGTTCAGTTGAAGATGTACAAGCAGCTGAACGAAATCAAAATGTAGTGAGTGTGAATGAGAATAAACAAACTCCTGATCCTCTTATACCGAGCAACTCACCTACTACTGGAGTGTCTACTAAAGAGGCTAATACTTCAGTTTCTGCTGCAAATGTTGAGAATAAACCAGAAGGAGATGTGGTAGGAAGCTCAAAAGAAACTCAAGAGTCAGTGCCGGTTGTTTCAACTATTTCAGATTCAAATGAGAGAAAGTTAGCTTTATCAAAACTAATAGAAGAAATTGATGGGAAATTTACTAACGGGAAATATGCTTCTAAAACAGAAGAAAGTGTAAACCAATTAAAGGCAACTTTAGAAGAAGCAAGATCAGTTTTAAGTAATGCGACAACAGAAAGCGAATTAACACAAGCACACAGCAAATTAGTTACAGCAACAACGCAACTGAAGACAAAACCGACAGAGAAAAAAGAAGCACCAGCAGTAGATACAACAAATGGAAAAGCAACTGTAGGTCTTAAAGCGACAAATACTGAGAAATCTTCAGACTCCAACTCTATCGCAAACTCAGGTTCTAGAGATATTCGTAATGGAAAAGCATTGGATAGAAGTAATCTATTCCGTACAGATGCGGATACAACGGATACACATGCTAATAATGAAGCAGGTGTTAGTATTATAAATGGTAACTTTGAAGAAGGAACAGTTAAACCTACAGGTGATGAAAAAATAGTAACGAATGATGCGAGTAATGTTGTTGGATGGCATGTTGTTGATTCTAAACAAACTGAAATTCCAATTGCTGATGTAAGAAAGAAAATGAAATGGGTTTCAGTAGGTTCTGTAGACGGAAATCATCCTTATGGTGTTGTAATGGCGGGATATAGAAGTCTTAAGACAGGGGCGAATCCTGGTACGGATCGAGTAGATACAATAGGAAAAATCTATCAAGATATTAATGTTACTCCCGGATCAGAAGTTTTAGTAAAATACCGTACATCGAGCTTCGGGAATGGTGCAGGATGGTCTACTGTTAAAATGACAGTGAAGAACCCAGATACTGGAGAAGTATATTATAGTGGACAACCTGATAGAGTAGCTGGTTTTTCTGATGGATTAGCTTTTATTAATGTTCCCAAAAATGTTAATAAAATTAGATTGGAATTTGAAGATGCTGATAATTTTACACATAGTTATCAAGGATACGATGATTCGTTTATATCAAAAGACGGAACAAAATTATATCCTGGTGGTGTTTTAAGTAATGTTAGGGTGAATACCGGTGCCTATGTTGTTGCTAAAGAAAATCAAACAAAAT
Source organism: bacterium (assembly GCA_905221105.1). Lineage (GTDB taxonomy): Bacteria > Bacillota > Bacilli > Lactobacillales > Streptococcaceae > Streptococcus. The sequence goes on along the minus strand of CAJNBW010000001.1, from coordinate 68,986 downwards.
ATGAAGTAACTTCTACAACTAATAACGCTAGTACAACAAGTAAAGATATAACAGTTAAGGTTGAAAATAAAGGGTGGGAATCTACCGACCGTGGAGTTAAATATAAAGTGGATCTTCCTCAAGGAGTCACTGCTACGTATAATGGTAAAACGTATAGTGGAACTATGGAAATTGATTTGGGTAGTATTGGCGATAGAAATAGTAAAGGAAAAGAAAAAACGTTTAAATATACACTTAATATTCCAGCAGATGCACCAAGTATCACAAATTTAGTAGGAAGAGTAGAATATAAAACATGGCAAAATAGTCAAGCTGTACCATATGGAGAAACGAAAACAGGAGTTGTTCCAATTCCAGATCAAAATGTGGAATTAAAAATGTTTAAAACTGAATTGGAAACAGCTGTTGATGGAGCAGCGAATTTGAATCAGAACGAATATACACCAGAATCATGGAAAAAATTTCAGGATGAAATTACAAGAGCAAGAGAAATTCTAAATGAGGAACAGAATAATGTTCCTATTAATCAACGTAAAAGCCAAAGTGAGATTAACAATCAAGTTAGTTTATTAAGAGCAAAACAAAATAGTTTAACGGTTGCAGCTACAACGACGGAAAAAAATAATTTATCAGCTAAAGTAGCTGAGTTAACAAAGGCATCAACAGAAAACAAAACACCAAATAGTATTGATGAATATAATAAAGAGTTTAAAAAGTTTGAACAAGATTTCAATTCAATAAAAACAGAAGTGTCTAATATTATAGCTAAAGGGAATAATGCAACTAGAGATGAGGTTGACGCGGCATTAAGCAAGGTAGCGGAAGTAAGAAGAAAATTAGATACAGCTGCAGGGGTGTTAGTTGATAAAGGAAACAAAACAGAGTTAGAAAAAGTAGTAAGAGAAGAATCTACGGTTAAAGGAAACTTTAAATATTATAATGCAGACAAAACGAAAAGGGATGCATATGATTCAGCTATTACGAAGGGAAATACTGTAATAAACGATGACAATGCGACGCAAGACCAAGTAGATGCAGCCTTAAGAGCCATTACAGACGCTAAAGCAGCATTAAATGGAGCAGCGACAGACAAAGCAGCGTTACAAGAAGCATCAACAACAGATGCCGAAAGAACAAAAACAACGGATGCGAAATACTATAACGAAACTGATCCAGAGAAGAAAAAAGCATACGATGACGCAGTATCAGCAGCGGCAGGAGTGCTTTCAAATGACAATGCGACTCAAGCAGAAGTAAATGCAGCACTAAAAGCAATTACAGACGCTAAAGCAGCATTAAATGGAGCAGCGACAGACAAAGCAGCGTTACAAGAAGCATCAACAACAGATGCCGAAAGAACAAAAACAACGGATGCGAAATACTATAACGAAACTGATCCAGAGAAGAAAAAAGCATACGATGACGCAGTATCAGCAGCGGCAGGAGTGCTTTCAAATGACAATGCGACTCAAGACCAAGTAGATGCAGCCTTAAGAGCCATCACAGAAGCTAAAGCAGCATTAAATGGAGCAGCGACAGACAAGACACAACTAACGAATATTAATGACGTTTTAAATGATTTAATTTTAGAAGATCCAACAAAAGGAAAAACTAAAGCAACAATTGACGAATATAAAAAAGTAAAAGAAGAGTCAGAAAAAGTTGTAAAAGAAGTTAAAAAAGTTATCGATAATAAAAATGCTTCACAAGTTGAAGTTAATAAAGCTTTAGAAATGTTAATTAAGGCAAAAAATTCTTTAGAAAACGCGAAAAAATCATTGTTAGATGCTGTAGAAGCTAGGGAAGTAGTTGAAATGACAGCGAATGAAAAAATTGCGAGTATTAAAGCCGATAAAAAACTTTCAGAACAAGAAAAGAAAAAAGCAATCGATAGAGTTGAAACTTTAAGAAAAAAAGCATTAGAGGAAATCGATAAGTCTAAAAAACAAACAGAAATCGATAAAGCTCTAAGAACTTTCTTATACCAAATGGATCAAGAGTCGCTAGTATTTGAACTCCCAGAACTAACCATTAAAGCTGCCTTACAAGCATCTGTTACTGGAGTAGTAACAGTTGAACTTGGAAAAGCAATTAGTCAAGCTGATATTATTTCAAAACTGAACTTACCAGAAACAGTTACAGTGATGAATATTGACTTACCTGATACAACTACACTAGGTAGAAAGTTTGCTAAGGTAACATTAAGACTACCAGGTGGAAAAGAAACAATTGTAAATGTTCCAGTTGATGTTACTCCACAAAAAAATAAAGGTGTGATACCTTCATATAATGGTGGGAATGATGGAACTTCTGGCAATAACGCAGCTAATAACACTGATGCAAAAGTGGATAAAGCTAAGTTAGAAGCTGCTATCCATCAATTAGATGAATTGATCATTAAAGAATCAGCTAAGCTTGATGCAGAAACTGCAAAAGAAGCGAGTGACTTATTAGCAGATGCTAAGAAAGTATTTGCTAATGCAGACGCAAGTCAAGCAGAAGTGGATGCAATGGTTAAACGTATCGAAGACTTCATGGCGAAAGTTGCTCCAGTAACTGATCATGCAACTCCAGCTAACGACCAATCTACTCAAACACCAGCTGTAGCTCCAGCTACAACTCAAGCAGCAGCTAATGCTAGCCAAGAAGCAGCAGCAAATGCGCGTAAAGCAGCTAAAGAATTGCCAAATACAGGTACAGCAGATTCTACTGTAGCTATGGTAGCAGCTGCCGCAAGTGCATTACTTGGTCTTGGTCTTGCAGGCCGTCGTCGTAAAGAAGACGAAGAAGCTTAATTGGTAGATTGTTTGATAATTATCAGATGATAAATCCGATTTTTAGAGCTTAAACAAGTACCTCTCATAACATAAAATCTCCTAGCAGGAAAGTCTGCTAGGAGATTTTTGCATTTCAGGAAGTGGACGGCTGATTTGTAACCGCCCAATAACTAAGTATATTGAAAAATCTCCAGACTATAGAACTCACTGTATACTATAGTGAAAGTAAAATTATTGGAGTATATTTTAATGCCGCAATCTCTTGTTCCTGTATAGGTTACACAATCTTGTTTATGGTGGACGTACGTAAAGACTATTTTAAAGCTCTTTACTGGGATAATCAACTTTATAAACGTTTTGAGAAAGGTAAACGGATTTGACCAAGTACAGAAAAGGATGTCAAAGCTCTAATACCAGAACAAGTAGACTGGCTGATGAGAAGCTTTTCTATCACTCCAAAATAAATTTAATATTAGTGTATAATACAGAAGGTAAATCTGCAATGAAAATCTATTTTCATCAAGGAAGTCAAATAACTCAATAAAGCAGGGATTCCATTCCCCTAGAAAGGAAAAAGTTTGAAAAAATAAAAGTTAGTTGATTGATTATTTCTCCAAATTTGAGTCTGCCTATCCCTTGACTATTCTTTCCTTTCACAAACGAGTCGCTTATTCAATTATAAGTTTACGTGCTCCTAGTCACAGTTCTTGTGCTTGACGCATCATGTTTTGCATGTTTATCATGGTGATTTACAGTTTCCTTTTACAATTATTTTTTTCCTGTTTTATCAATTTTGAGGTTAAAAGTCTAATTTTTTTCTGAGTGAATCTAAGAATTGTGCTTAGCAGCAGACAATAAAAGTATATAAAAAACAAAGGATATCATCTTTAAAATTAAATAATGATTGTCCTTTGTTTATTTTTGTTTTAGTTCATTATATCCACTCACCGTTGGCATTGACACGATAGCCATCAGGAGTAGTTGTATTAATCGCGAGCGCGCCTGAGCTGTATGCATAATACCATTTACCAGATACTTTCATCCAACCAGTTTTCATAGCGCCTGAGTCTTGAAGGTAGTACCAGTTACCGCTATCTTTTAGCCAGCCAGTCTTCATTGCACCAGAACTATCAAGATAGTACCAAGAACTACCATCTTTCAACCAGCCTGTTTGCATCCAACCAGAGTTATCAAAACGATACCAAACACCATTGATTTGTTCCCAACTGTTGGTTGTATATGAACCGTCAGTATGTTTATACCACCAGCGAGAGCCAGATTGACGCCAAAAACCTATATTTTTACCGACTTCTTGCATTTGGTTAAAGAAATCATGGGAATTATCTCCTTCGTCTCTTGTAGCTTCATTTATGTTTTTATGAGTTCCGATAGCCTTCAAGTCTTTGTCAAAAAGATTCGCCTTAGTCGCAAATGTTTGAAGCTGAGAAGAGTCGGCTTCTGTGTATTGAATAGCTTTTCCATAACCACCGGCTAATTCTTCAGAGCCACCAGATGCTGTTCCGAAACTTTGTGCAATGGTAATCCATCCATTTTGAGTGACAGGATTATCAAAGGCTGCAAGCCCCATATAGGTCAGTTTTGGATTAATTAAGGATTTATAGTGTCCAGTTTTACCAGAGACACTTGCTCCACTAAGAGATTTGACGTAATCTGCTTTTTCCTCATACCATTGATCAATAGCCATCATAAATCCGTCATAGTTCCAAGCTAAGTTTTCGGCTAGTGAGAAATTTCCTGAAGGCCAGGCACTCCAAATATCTTTATTAGATAAACGTTTATGATTCATAGTTACAGAAGCTTCTGCTGCACGAGAAAAGGCTGTTTTCTCTAATGCAGTTGACCATTTGATGGGAACATAGCTAGTAACTAGACCTTCATCTGCAGCCTCTTTTCGAATGGAGTTGATACGATCTAAGATTGCCTGTTTATCTGGCGTTAAGAAAGTCCCTTCAATCCCAACTAGAGTAGTACCAGCAGAAGTACTAGTGACCTCAGAGTTTAAGATATGGTAGGATTGACCATTGACTTCTTGAGTGGAAACCAGTCTATCATTAGCAGCTACTGATTGTGATGTAAGACTTCCAGCACCTAGCAAGGAAAGTGCTAAAATTGTAGCAAGTGTGAACTTTTTAGCTTTTTGGTTCATTTTATGTCCTCCTATTTTTTATTATAACATCTCTACTGGGCAGAGTAAACTAAAATTCGGTACAAATAGGAAACAGATTTATTTTAAATTCAGATGTTTGAGAAGATTTCTTCTAAATTTAGTGTATAATATAAAGGGATGCTTTCGATGAAATCTATTAGATTTGTTCGACAACTATCTGAAGCGAGATTAGGTGTTCAGAAATTGAATTTTTAACGTTCCAACTTAGCAAAACTTTTTAGGTTTCACATCTTTAAATCAGCTAAACAACCCATAACATCCTATAAATTATAGTTTGTAGGATGCAGAACAAATCTTCCTTCATCAAGGAAGTTAAAGAACTCAATAACACAGGGATTCCATTCCCCTAGAAAGGTTATAAATGAAATCATATAAGAAATTTACGATTCTTGCTCTGGCTCTTCTTGGATTGACTAGCCAAACAGTTCTAGCTAATGATGCTAGTCATTCTACGAATAACTCTACCGGTAGTTCAACTACTGGCTCTGCAAATGCTTCTCAAGCCCAGCCAACGAGCCCTAGTTCGAGTGAGCAGGAGACAAAGCCAACTCTTCCTACTGAGTCTAAGCTACAAACTGGTTGGGTAAAAGAAGATGGGAAGTGGACTTATTATAGTCAAACGGGTGTCAAATTTACAGATACTCTTTATGAGGGCTACCTATTTGATAAGAATGGTTACTTACTTGAAAATAGCTGGTATCAGATGGCTAACAAGTGGTACTACGCCAATGGCTCAGGAAAATATCTGTCCAACCAATGGAGTCAAATCAATGGTAAATGGTATGCATTTGATCAAAATGGTGTCATGATGGCTAATACTTGGAAGGTAAATTATTACCTGAAATCCAGTGGGGCTATGGCAGATAAAGAATGGGTGTACGATCCTAACTACTCTAGCTGGTTCTATCTCAAGTCAGGTGGACACTATGCTGAACAGCAATGGATTGGCTCTTACTATCTAAAATCTGGTGGCTACATGGCTCACAAAGAATGGATTTATGATCAGGATTACAAAGCTTGGTATTATCTTAAAGAAGATGGCGTTTATGTAACTGGAACTTATACTATTAATGGAAGCAGCCATTTTTTCAAAGATAATGGTAAATGGGTTCAAGAACTTCCAAAAGGATTTGAAAAGGGGCACTATACTAAAACTATCTTCCTAGATCCTGGGCATGGTGGACGTGATTCGGGCGCTTACTATTATGGAATAGCTGAAAAAGATTTGAACTTACAGGTCTCTCGTAAATTAAGGAAACGTTTAGAGGAACTGGGCTATACAGTTCTAACATCTCGTGATAGTGATGTGGATGTTGACTTTGTGACAGAGCGTTCTCGTATGGTAAATAAGACGAATGCAGACTTCTTTATTAGTATTCATTTTAACGCTACTGGGAATGACACAACGCTGAATCTGGGAATACAGACTTATTCTTATAAGGAAGAGGCTGGTTACCCGAGCAAGATTAACCAGTACTGGCACAATAATCCAGACCGTATGAGTGAAAGTAATCGTTTGGCCGCAGATCTTCATTCATCTCTCTTGGCCGAGACAGGAGCTAGAGATGCTGGACTTTTGCAAGCCACCTTCGCTGTTCTTCGTGAGACTGCGAAACCTGCTGTGTTACTAGAGTTGGGTTATATGGATAATCCAGAAGAAAACCAACGAATCCGTAGTGAACAATACCAAGATAAGTTGGTTGAAGGTATTATTAAAGGAATTCAAAAATATTACGCTGGAAATTAAAAAACTACATCAGACTAAGCTTTGGAGATTGTCCTAGGCTTAGTTTTTTATTGGTAAGGTTGTTCATAACATTAAATTGTCTGAAAATTTATTGAAAAATGAGTGAAAACATGGTATAATGAAACGTAAAATTAATTTAGGTTTTCTGAACCAATAGGAGTAAACAATGAAAAAACTAGGTTTTGTCCTTTTATCTTCAGCCTTGCTATTGACTGCTTGTGCTAATAACCAATCTAAGCCAAGCAACACAAGCGATTCGTCAAAGGTGACAGCCTTGTCTGAAGACAAGCAAAAAATGCTTGATAAGGCCACTGCTGACTATAAGACTTTTGTGCAAGAGCAAATTGATAAACTCTTGACAGATACGGAAGGCTTTGTCAAACTGTTGAAAGAAGGCAAATTAGAAGAGGCAAAGAAGGTCTATCCACTGATTCGTATGTCTTATGAGCGTTCAGAACCGATTGCCGAGAGTTTTGGTGAGTCAGATGTCAAGATTGACTTCCGTTTGGCAGACTACATGGACGAAAACAAGACAGAAGAAGGTTGGTCAGGTTTCCACCGTATCGAGCGTATCCTTTGGGAAGACAATACAACTAAAGGAACTGAAAGCTATGGCGATCAGTTGGTCAATGATATCAAGGAATTGAAAGCCAAGATTGCAACTGTAGATGTGGATTACAAGGTTATGTTGACTGGGGCAGTGGACTTGCTTAACGAAGTAGCAACAAGCAAGATTACGGGCGAAGAGGAAATTTACTCACATACAGACTTGTATGACTTCCGTGCCAATATCGAAGGAGCTGAGAAGATTTTCCAACTCTTTAAACCTTTACTTGAAAAATCAGACGCCAACCTAGTTAAAGAATTGGAAGCAGATTTCAAATCTGTCAATAGTTTGCTGAACAAACACATGACAGATAAGGAACACTACAAACTCTATACTGATTTGACAAAAGAAGATACCAAAGAATTGTCAGAAGCTGTGACAAAACTTGGTGAGCCTCTATCACAAATGGGTAAATTTCTTAGTGGAGAATAAGAGTCATGACTGAAAAAGACGAAAAGTTTTTTGAGAAGAAAATGGACCGTCGAGAATTTCTAAAAAAAGCAGGCATTGGAGGGGCTGGTTTAGCGCTAGGACTCTCTGGTGCTTCTGCTTTTTTCGCACCTAAGCTAGGAACTCAGGAAAAAATCTCGTACGGAAATGAAAAAATTGCTTTTTATGGCAAGCATCAAGCTGGGATTAGTACGCCCATGCAGAAAAATATCTATTTTGTCGTTTTGGACTTGCATACGACGGATAAGGATAAGATTATCCAGTTGTTCAAGGATTGGACGGATTATAGTGCCAAATTGGTAGAGGGAGAATTGGTCAAAAAAGACGGCCAGAATGCTCTCTTGCCTCCTAGCGATACTGGGGAGACAGTCGGGCTCAATCCGCATCGTTTGACTCTGACTTTTGGTGTGTCTGCAAGTTTCTTGAAAAAGATGAACTTAGAAAACAAGCGTCCTCAAGTGTTCAGGGATTTACCGCCTTTTCCTAAAGAGCAATTGCGTGAAAAATATACTGGTGGAGATATTGTCATCCAGGCTTGTGCAGATGATGAGCAGGTTGCCTTTCATGCGATTCGTAATCTCATCCGTAAGGGCAGAAATGCTGTGACTCTTCGTTGGAGTCAGTCTGGATTTGCAGCTATTGGAGATCGAATGGAGACACCGCGGAACCTCTTTGGTTTTAAGGATGGAACAGCAAATCCAACCAAGGAGCAAGACTTTGACCGCGTTATCTGGGCTGATAGTAAGGACTGGATGGAAAATGGTTCTTATATGGCAGTTCGTCGGATTCAGATGTTTTTAGAGACATGGGACCGCACTAGTCTTGAAGAACAAGAAAATACCTTTGGTCGTTACAAGGAAAGTGGTGCCCCCTTTGGTAAGAAGAATGAGTTTGATGAAGTGGATTTAAGTCTCTTACCAGATGATTCGCATGTTCGTTTGGCTAAGGAAGTGGACAAGCCCCTTTTGCGTCGTTCTTATTCATATTCTGATGGGATTGATGAAAAGACTGGCCAGTTTGATACGGGCTTGCTCTTCATTTCTTTCCAGAAGGATCCTGATAACTTTGTTAAGGTTCAAACCAATCTAGGTGCTACAGATAAGATGAATGAATACATCACTCACATCGGTAGTGGACTCTTTGCTTGCTTTGGTGGTGTGGAGAAAGGAGGCTACATTGGTCAGAAATTATTGGAAGGTTAGAAGCTGGTTGCTAGTTTTAGCTTTGTTCTTTTTAATTCTTTCCCCAGTAGGTGCCCAAGAGAGTCTAAGTTCTTACTTTGTGAAAATCACAGATGCGTCCAAAGCGGTTAAAAATGGCAATCAGTCTGAAGCACAGAAACTCGTTCAGGAGATGGCAACAGACTTCGAAAGAGTAGAAAATAAGGATTCTGAGGCTGGTAAAGTCGTTAAGGAAAAGTTAGCACAATCAGGAGAGATTACTGAAGACAAACTCACTCAACTTTCTTCAGCCTTATTAGCCTTTGAAAAAGAACAAAATCCTGTTGACTTAGATGCTGAAAAGAAAAAATTGGTCAACCGTCTAAGTCCTCGTTTTGAAGCCTTGAAACAAGCCATTGCCTCCAAAGATTTGGAAAAGGTCCGTGAGGCCTTTAGGAAACTGAATTCCACTTGGACCATCAATGAAAGTGTGGTTCGTGACAACAGTACGGCCCATTATGGACGTGTTGAAACAGCAATTTCCTTCCTGCGTAGTAGCATGGAAACCGAGCCTACAGATTTTAATTCAATCCAGACTTCCTTTGAGGATCTAAAAAAGGCTATTGATAATTTTGTAAGCGGAAAAGAAGTCGTAGCAACATCTTCTGATTTGAGTCTTAAAGATGGTATTGCCCTTTTGAAGAAAGCTCTGGAACAATTCCAAGCTGGTGACCAAGCATCAGGAGCAGCCAGTATGAAGGAATTTATTACTATCTGGCCAACAATTGAAGGTTCTGTTAGCACGACCAATCCGTCCCTCTATACTCGAGTGGAAAGTGAAAGCCCTGTGATTATGGTCAAGGGAAGTGAGAAGGAATACCAAGAAAAATTAGAAAAACTGATTGCAGATTTATCACAGATTGATACTAGCGCACGTTACAATGCCTTTGATGCTATGCTGATTCTCCTGAGAGAAGGAGTGGAGGCTCTCTTAATTGTTATGGCATTGGTAACAACCTTGAAAGCAGCCAAGATGCGTAAAGGGCTCAAGTGGGTTTATGGTGGTGCTATTACAGGAATCATGGCCAGTCTTGTCATTGCTTTCATCCTGCAAATTGCCTTTCCGGCAGTCACATCAGGCTCTAATCGTGAAATCATCGAAGGTGCAGTGGGAATTTTTGCAGTAGCTATGATGATTTTGATTGGAATCTGGCTTCACAGCAAATCTTCTGTTAAAAAATGGAATGCTTTTATGGAGTCACAAATGGAAACAGTAACTAAGACAGGCTCCTTTATTTCCATGTTTGCTCTCAGTTTTCTAGCTGTTTTCCGTGAGGGAGCAGAAACCATTCTCTTTTATGTTGGGATTTTACCAAGAATTTCCAGCTTTGAATTTATCTTGGGAATTTCACTTGCCTTGCTGGTTCTGGTAATTATTGCCCTTGTGATGAACAAGGCTAGTCAATTCTTCCTACCACATAAGGTCTTCTTTATCCTGACTTGGATGATTTATGCTTTGGCATTCAAGATGCTGGGAGTTAGTATCCATGCTCTTCAGTTGACCAATATGGCACCTAACCACTTGCTGACAGGATTTCCAACAATCGACTTACTTGGAATCTACCCAAGTTGGGAAGGATTGGCCAGCCAGCTAATCTTTGTTATCATTGTCTTGATTGTCACTTTCAGACAGGGTGAAAAATAGATGGATAGAAAAGAATTGACAATCATTGAACATCTGGTAGAATTTAGAAAGAGATTATTGGCAGTGGTCATTTGTTTCTTTTTGGTATTTTGTGTTTCTCTGCTTTTTGCAGACCAAATTTACCAGTATGTGACCCAATCTTTTCAGCAAAAGTTGATTGTTTTAGGTCCTAATGATATTTTATGGATTTACATACGTTTGGCTAGTTTGATGGCCTTTACCATCACATTACCTTACACGGTGTATCATATTTGGTCTTTCATTAAACCAGGACTAAAGAAGGAAGAAGCTAGAGCAGTTTTTGCTTATATTCCAGCTAGTTTCCTTTGTTTTCTAGTTGGACTGGCTTTTGGTTTTTACTTTGTAACACCAGCCTTACTTCAGGTTTTATTAGGGTTGGGAGAAGGTCTATTTGAAACGCAGTTAACAGCTCAAAATTATCTGTCCTTTGTTTTTCAAACGACCTTGCCCTTGGCTCTGATTTTTGAATTGCCAGTTATCATTGCCTTTTTGACGTCTATTGGACTCATTGGACCAGAATTTTTGATTGCTTATCGCCGATATGCCTATTTTATCTTATTGGTACTTGCAGTCATCTTGACACCAGCCGATTTTGTCAGTGATTTGGCAATGACTGCCCCCTTGATTTTACTCTATGAATTGAGTATTGCCATCAGCAAATACATTATGAAACGCAAGCAGAAAGGAGCGAGAAATGGGAATCTTACGTGATATCGGAGCACCAGGATTGATTATCATCGTTTTAGGAGCTCTCTTGATCTTTGGACCAAAACGATTGCCTGAATTAGGCGAATCAATTGGTAAAATGCTATCTGAATTTAAAAAAGCAGTTAAAGGAACTGAAAATCAAGATAAGGAAGACTAAACCTTGTCAAATAAAAAAACTTTGTACTCTGGAAACCATTGTTTGGCTACCGAGAGTGCAAAGTTTTTTTATTTTCTAGTTAAAATGAAGACTGTATTCTTTATAATCACAAGGCTATTAAGGGAGCACTTGACATCAAAATGATGATTTTGAATTTTTATTATTTTTGCTTTGTAGCAAGGTAACATAGTCGCTTTTTGTGTGGAATAAGTGGGAAAGAAAAACAGTTCTTTGAGTATGATCGATAAAGTAAAGCAAGATATATTGACCGATAATTTTTCCTCGTGTGGGGTACTTACTATTGATTTTAAGTCCGATTTTTTCATCTGCATCAAAGCCAGCTTCAGGAAAGGTTTCTAAACTTTTTAACCCATCTAAAATTTTGGCCACAGTATTTTTAGCAGACTGGGGTGATAAAAGAACAGTAGTAATGTAATCATGAATACTGTCAATTGCCTGACTCACTTCAGTAGATAGGGTTACTTTATAAGCCATATCGTAGCCTCATATCGTCTAGGGAGGTTCCTTGTCCGGATTCGTATTCTCTTAAGGCGCGTTCAGATTGGGCTTGTAGTTCCTGAATCAATCGTTCACGGTGTAAATCTTCTGCAGTTTTTATTGGCAAATCCTGTTCGAGAACAATCTGCTCGATAAAAAGACTAATAGCATCCGTCATAGTCATTCCTTTTTCTTTGATGATAGCTCTAGCTTGTTCCATGGATGACTCATTGATTTTAAAATTGTATTGCTTAGTAAGTGATGTCGTCATAGTATATCCCCAATCTATACGATATATAGATAGTATATATCTTTTATATTTTTTAGGCAAGAAAAAACTCTATACTTTTGAGGCTGGAACATGAAAACAGCAGTTAATTTCAAGAAACAAAAAAAGAACAGCCGAAACTGTTCTTTTTATCATTATTTGAGACCGTATTTTTTGTTGAAACGATCCACGCGTCCATCTGCTTGAGTGAACTTTTGACGTCCAGTGTAGAATGGGTGTGAGTCTGATGAAATTTCCACACGGATCAATGGGTAAGTTTCGCCTTCGAACTCAACTGTTTCGTTAGAGCGTTTTGTTGAACCGCTAAGGAATTGGTAACCAGTAGTTGTGTCCATGAATACAACTGGGCGATATTCTGGATGGATATCTTTTTTCATTTTGCAATATTTCCTTTCTGCCATGGTCTCTTTGCGAGCCATAGATTGTTACCATACTAGTCTATCAGATTCTGAAAAGTTTGGCAAGTATTTTATCAGTTTTTAAGCAAGTTTTTTAACTTTTGGTAGATGATTTCGTTTTCCTCTAGGCTATAGGAATTGGCACCACTTGCTAGGGGGTGGCCTCCACCATCATGTTCCTTGGCGATTTCATTGATAGGATGGATTTTACTGCGTAAGCGAACGCGGTAGTGGCCATCAGCCTGCTCCACAAAAATTCCCCAGAGACTCACACTGTCAATGCGTCCAGGTGCACCAACAATAGCTGCAGTTTCCGCATCGGTAACATTGAATTGTTTCAAGATTTCTTGACTCAGGATAACGCGAGCTGCACCATTTTCATCCACTTCCAGATGGTCGTAGATATAGCCTTGAAGTTTAGCAATTTTGTAGCTCATAGTGTCCATTTTGCGAGTGAGAGCCGCAAAGTCAAAGTTCTGTTCTCTCAGAGATGCAGCCAGGCGGAGGGTCCGTGCAGTGGTAGAAGGGTAGAGGAATCGACCTGTATCACCAACAATTCCTGCAAAGAGCAACTCCGCAGCTCGATCTGACAAGGTCAGTTGGGTTGTTTCAGCAAATAGGGTAATCATCTCACTAGCGCTACTTGAACTAGTATCCACCCAAGATAGATCACCATATACATCATCATTTGGATGGTGGTCAATCTTAATGAGAAAATCACCTTGACTATAGCGCTTATCATCGATACGAGCAGTATTCGCCGTATCACAGACGATGACAAGAGCACCTTGGTAGGAACTATCTTCAACAAGATCCATTTCAGCCATCCAAGTAAGAGTTGGTTCATCAAAACCAACGGCTTTGATGGTTTTTTCTGGGAAATGATGTTCTAGCAAGGCTTTCAATCCCACCTGACTTCCTAAGGCATCAGGGTCTGGTTTCATATGGCGGTGAATGATAATCGTGTCGTATTCTTTGATTTTTTCTAAAATTTGATGGCAAATGTCCATAAATAACCTCAATTCTTTCTCATTTCATTGTAGCACAAGAATTTTTATTTTTAAAATGAAAAAGATGTGATATAATGGAGAAAGATTAATTGAGGAGGACGATATGGCATTAGCAAAAATTGTATTTGCCAGTATGACCGGTAATACCGAAGAAATTGCAGATATTGTAGCAGACAAATTACGTGACTTGGGCTTGGATGTTGATGTTGATGAATGTACAACTGTTGACGCTTCAGACTTCTTGGAAGCAGACATTGCTATCGTTGCGACCTATACTTATGGTGATGGAGAATTGCCAGATGAGATGATGGACTTCTACGAAGACCTTGCAGACCTAAACTTGAATGGTAAAATCTACGGAGTGGTTGGCTCAGGAGATACCTTCTACGATGAATTCTGTAAGGCTGTTGATGACTTTGACCGTGTCTTTGTGTCAACAGGGGCAGAAAAAGGTTCAGAGTGTGTTAAAGTTGACCTTTCTGCCGAGGAAGAAGATATCGAACGCTTGGAACAATTCGCAGAAGAATTGGCTGCTAAACTAGGATAAGTATAAAAGTGCGCTGATGAAATCAATCAGTGCATTTTTTTATCGTGAGTTGGGATTTTACTAGCCTATTTGGTAGCTTTTTGATACAATAATTCAAATAAAGGAGGAGACTGTATGGATTTAGATATTATTCGTCAAGAAATTGATCAAATCGACGACCAAATCGTCAAGCTCTTAGAAGAACGAATGCATTTGGTTGAGGGGGTAGTTGCCTATAAGAAAGCCTCAGGAAAACCGATTTTAGATACTAAGAGAGAAGAAGTTATTTTTGAAAAGGTTAGAAGTCGTGTAGAGGACAAGCGCTATCAGGAAACTATTGTCGCGACTTTTTCTGACATACTCAAACGTTCGCGTGATTATCAGGATCAAAACATCAAATGAAAAAAGAACAATTTTATCCGCTAGGAATTTTTCTAGCTGCCATGTTGGGCGGACTTGTCCGCTACTTAGTTTCTACTTGGTTACCAGCCAGTCCAGATTTTCCTTGGGGCACTCTCTTTGTCAACTATCTGGGCATTTTCTGCTTGGTTTATCTTGTCAAGGGATATCTGGTCTATAAGGGGACTAGTAAGGGCTTGATTTTAGCGCTGGGAACAGGTTTTTGCGGAGGTTTAACAACCTTGTCTAGCCTCATGCTTGATGCTGTAAAACTGCTTGATACAGGGCGTTATCTTAGTTTAGTCCTGTATTTGCTTTTGAGCATCGGTGGAGGCCTGCTCTTGGCTTACTATTTGGGGAGGAAGAAATGGTAATCAGCTATCTTGCAATTGCTTGTGGTTTTGGGGCTTTAGTACGGTATTTCTTTTCCCGATATAATCAAGCTTCTAAATTGCCCCTCGGAACGCTTATAGCCAATCTTTTAGGGTGTTTTTTGATTGGATTATTCTACAATCATGTGGAGTCTAAGGAAGTCTATGCTATTCTAGCAACTGGATTTTGTGGAGGTTTGACAACTTTTTCGACCTTGAATGACGAACTCCAAAGACTGTTAAGTGATAAGAAGGTATTTTATTCTTATTTAGCTTTGACCTACCTAGGTGGTTTTATTGCGATTTTTTTAGGAATTCTGCTATAAATTTCTTTACTTTTTTGTAGAAATTTGGTAAACTGTATCTTGTGTGTAATGGACGCACAAAAATACAGTTTATCCGCTGAGGAAGATTCCTCAAGATTGACAAAGATAGGAGAATAAAATGAATCCATTAATCCAAAGCTTGACTGAAGGTCAACTTCGTACAGATATCCCATCATTCCGTCCTGGTGACACTGTTCGTGTACACGCGAAAGTTGTCGAAGGTAACCGTGAACGTATCCAGATTTTTGAAGGTGTTGTTATCGCACGTAAAGGTGCTGGTATCTCAGAAAACTATACAGTTCGTAAAATCTCTAACGGTGTAGGTGTTGAACGTATCTTCCCAATCCACACTCCACGTGTTGAAAAAATCGAAGTTGTTCGTTACGGTAAAGTACGTCGTGCGAAATTGTACTACTTGCGTGCTCTTCAAGGTAAAGCAGCTCGTATCAAAGAAATCCGTCGTTAGTTCGACTAAAAAACTCTGCTTATTCAGCAGAGTTTTTATCTAGCTCCCTTAGTTCAATGGATATAACAACTCCCTCCTAAGGAGTAGTTGCTGGTTCGATTCCAGCAGGGGGCAGTAATTAGACATCAAAAACCGCTCAGCCGAGCGGTTTTCGTATGTTCTTCCCTTTTACAGTACCCATGTACGGATGGCATGGGCAACGCCGGATTCATCATTTGTTTTAGTGATGTATTTGGCGATTTTTTTGATTTCTGGATTTCCATTTTCCATGACAACAGGGTTTCCAACTACTTCCAGCATGGCGCGGTCATTTTCTTCGTCACCGATAGCCATGGTTTCATCTTTGGTCAATCCGAGTTTTTCAGCTAGGTGAGTGATGGCTGAACCTTTGTCCACATTCTTTTTAAGGAGTTCGAGGTAGAAAGGAGCAGATTTGTTGATGGAGTAGCGCTCATAAAATTCGGCTGGTATCTTTTCAATCGCAGCATCGAGAATCTCAGGTTCATCGATGAACATACATTTGACGATTTCCTTGTCAGCCATTTCTTCAGGGGTGCGGTAGAAGATAGGCATGCTGACGAGGGTTGATTCGTGCACTGTGTATTTTCCGATATTGCGATTGGCAGTGTAGATACCGTCCTTGGTAATGGCATGCATGTGGACACCGAGCTTGCGACTGAGAAATTCCATATCCAGATAATCCTCATAGGTCAAGGATTCGCTGATAATCTCATGACCTGTAGCAGTTTCTTGGACAAGGGCACCATTGAAGGTCACGACATAGTCACCCTCGTCTCTCAACTGCAAGTCGTCCAGAAGTTTGGCAACACCTGCGATAGGGCGGCCAGTTGCAATCACGACTTTAACACCAGCTTCTTTGGCATCTTGGATGGCAGAAAAGACTTCAGGAGTGATTTCCTTTTGGCTGTTGACAAGGGTTCCGTCAATATCGACGGCGATTAGTTTAATACTCATAAATTTCCTCTTCTAGTTTTTATTTGGGGTAAAATGATCATTCTCAATCAAGTTTAAAAATTGCTGGGTAATACTTGCAAAGATGCTGTTTTGGTCCAACATTTCTTTTGGGAAATAGAAACGATTATCTCCGTGGCGACTGCCAGCAAGGGATTGGACGATAGGAGACAGGCTAGAGAGTTCTGCCAGTTCTCCATTTTTTTGTAAGATCTCAATCTGTGTTCGCGGATTTTCAGATTCGGGACGATAGATATCATAAGGAAGGTCAAAGTTCTTATGAATGGCAGTGTAGTAGTCGGGATCAAAGCCGATGTCCTCAACCAATTTTCTCATGCTAGCGAGTTGGTCTTGGTCTTCTTGTGAAAAGGTAATGGATTTAAAAACCTTGCGGTTGACAAAGCGTTGCGATAAATCTGCAAGAATCTTGTCAGGACTGGTCATCCAGAGCTGGAAGTAGGTATTCATCACACCATCATCCAGAGCCAGATAGTCAGACAAGGTCACATTTTTTTCAAAGAAAGGTAGGAGGTGTGGAGAAGTTCGTGCAAAGAAATCCTTGTCCTCAGGGTAGAGTTCCTTAGCTCGCTTGAGGAGATTCTGTAGGAGAACTTCCATGGCGCGTGTTGCGGGGTGGAAATAAACCTGCATATACATCTGGTAACGACTGAGAACGTAGTCTTCGATGGCATGCATGCCATTTCGCTGAAAGGCGATTCCATTTTCGATAGGACGAATGACTCGGAGGATGCGAGTCAGGTCAAATTCTCCATAGGATGCTCCTGTAAAATAGGAGTCGCGCAAGAGATAGTCCATGCGGTCTGCGTCAATCTGACTGGAAATGAGCTGCACAACCTGCTTGTTTGGATAGGTATGGTTAATGACACTAGCCACCTTTTCTGGAAAATCAGGTGCTACTTGTAGCAGGACTTGGTGAATCTCTGTCTCAGGACTTTGGATAATCTCCTGAGTAATGGCTTCGTGGTCTGTATCAAAGAGATGTTCAAAAGTATGGGAGTAGGCACCATGCCCAAGATCATGGAGGAGAGCAGCGGTCATGGTCAAGAGAGACTCGGCCGGATTCCATTCCTCAGGATATTTTTCTTCAAAAATTTCTGTGATGCGTCGAGCAATCTCATAGACTCCTAGACAGTGAGAGAAGCGACTATGTTCTCCACCGTGGAAGGTATAACTGGAAGTCCCCAGTTGCTTGATGCGACGCAAACGTTGAAATTCTTTTGTATTAATCAAGTCATAGATGATTTGATTATTGACATGGATGTAGTTGTGAACTGGGTCACGGAATACTTTTTCGTTCATATGACCATTATAGCAAAATCCTGCTCTTTTTGGTAAAATAGTAGGACAAGAGACAAGAAAGAGGACTTGATGTGAAAATTCGGATGCGAAATACGATTCAGTTTGATGAGCAGTTGGAAGTGATTGACCAGCTTTATGATGTTGAAGTGCATGAAAAGGGAGATTATAGCTATCTGCTTTTTTATAATGAGGAAAAAGAAAAAGTAGTGATTAAATTTCATGGTCAGGAACTGGTGATGAGCCGATTTTCCAATCCCAAGACCATTATGAGATTTCTAAAGGATAGTGATAGTTTAGCCTATATCCCCACACCTATGGGTATGCAGGAGTTTATTATCCAAACGAATCGCTATCAAGTGGATGGACAAAAGATTTATTTAGACTATCAACTACAAAATCAAGAGGGACATCTCTTTGCCAGCTATCAATTGGAAATTACTTGGGGCTAGTCTCTTGCCTTTTTCAAATTTAGCTTGCTATCTTCGTGGATTAGCTTCCTAGTATGGTAGATTAGGCTATTTTTTGGTATAATAAAAGTTATGGAAATCGAAAAAACCAATCGTATGAATGCGCTCTTTGAATTTTATGCAGCGCTTTTGACAGATAAGCAAATGAATTATATAGAGCTCTACTACGCTGATGATTACAGCCTTGCTGAGATTGCCGAGGAGTTTGGTGTCAGTCGTCAGGCTGTCTACGACAATATCAAGCGGACAGAAAAGATTCTGGAAGATTATGAGATGAAGTTGCACATGTACTCGGACTACATTGTCCGCAGTCAGATTTTTGACCAGATTTTGGAGCGCTATCCCAAGGATGACTTTCTGCAGGAGCAGATAGAAATTTTAACAAGCATTGATAATAGAGAATAAGAGGAAGAAACATGGCATTTGAAAGTTTAACAGAACGTTTGCAGAACGTCTTTAAAAATCTACGTAAAAAAGGAAAAATCTCAGAGGCTGATGTCCAAGAGGCAACTAAAGAGATTCGCTTGGCCTTGCTTGAGGCCGACGTTGCCTTGCCTGTCGTAAAGGACTTTATCAAGAAAGTTCGTGAGCGTGCAGTCGGACACGAAGTCATTGATACCCTCAATCCTGCTCAACAGATTATTAAAATCGTTGATGAGGAACTGACAGCTGTTTTAGGTTCTGACACAGCGGAGATTATCAAGTCACCAAAAATTCCAACCATTATCATGATGGTTGGTTTGCAGGGGGCTGGTAAAACAACTTTTGCTGGGAAATTGGCCAACAAACTCAAGAAAGAAGAAAATGCTCGTCCCTTGATGATTGCGGCGGATATCTATCGTCCAGCAGCCATTGACCAGCTTAAGACCTTGGGGCAACAAATTGATGTGCCTGTCTTTGCACTTGGAACAGAGGTTCCAGCTGTTGAGATTGTACGTCAAGGTTTGGAGCAAGCCCAAGCCAATCACAATGACTATGTCTTGATTGATACGGCAGGGCGTTTGCAGATTGATGAGCTTTTGATGAATGAGCTTCGTGACGTGAAAGCATTGGCCCAACCAAATGAAATCTTGCTTGTCGTTGATGCTATGATTGGTCAGGAAGCGGCCAATGTTGCGCGTGAGTTCAATGATCAGTTGGAGGTGACTGGGGTTATCCTTACTAAGATTGATGGGGATACTCGTGGTGGTGCGGCTCTATCGGTTCGTCACATTACTGGAAAATCAATCAAGTTCACTGGTACAGGTGAAAAGATTACAGATATCGAAACCTTCCACCCAGACCGTATGTCTAGCCGTATCCTTGGCATGGGGGATATGCTCACTCTGATTGAGAAAGCATCTCAAGAATACGATGAGCAAAAAGCCCTTGAAATGGCTGAGAAGATGCGTGAAAACACCTTTGATTTCAATGATTTCATCGATCAGTTGGATCAGGTGCAAAACATGGGGCCAATGGAAGACTTGCTCAAGATGATTCCAGGTATGGCCAATAATCCAGCTCTACAAAATATGAAGGTGGATGAACGTCAGATTGCTCGCAAACGTGCCATTGTGTCTTCTATGACACCTGAAGAGCGTGAAAATCCAGATTTGTTAAATCCAAGCCGTCGCCGTCGTATCGCTGCGGGTTCTGGAAATACATTTGTCGAAGTCAATAAATTTATCAAAGACTTTAACCAAGCTAAACAGCTCATGCAAGGTGTCATGTCTGGTGATATGAATAAGATGATGAAGCAAATGGGAATCAATCCAAATAACCTTCCTAAAAATATGCCAAATATGGGAGGAATGGATATGTCTGCCCTTGAAGGAATGATGGGACAAGGTGGCATGCCTGATCTGTCAGCTCTCGGAGGAGCAGGAATGCCAGATATGAGCCAGATGTTTGGTGGCGGACTCAAAGGTAAAATCGGTGAATTTGCCATGAAACAGTCCATGAAACGCATGGCGAATAAAATGAAGAAAGCGAAGAAGAAACGCAAGTAAGACAAAGGAAGGCCGCAAGGCTTTCCTTTTTTGGAAAGAATTTTTTATTTTAACATTTAAAAAATCCACTCAGACAACTGAGTGGATTAGGTGTATTTAGACTCTTAGTCTTTATTTTCGTATGGTAAGATTAAGTTCAAGATGATTCCTGTCATAGCTGATAGGGCAGTACCTGAAAGGGTAACTGGACCAAGTTTAAGGATAGCTCCTCCAAGTCCAAGGACTAACATAGCACTTGCGATGATGAGATTACGCATTTGAGCGAAATCAACACGTTCTTTAATCAAGACTTTCAAACCGTTGCTGGCGATAACCCCATAGAGAAGGATTGACATACCACCAAGAACAGCGTTTGGAATAGTTGAAATCAAGGCAGTGAATTTACCAAGGAAGCTAAGGGCAATCGCGATGAAGGCTGCGTTACGGATAACTGAGACAGAAGCGATACGAGTCATACCGATAACCCCTGTATTTTCTCCATAAGTTGTATTGGCTGGTCCACCAAGGAAGGCAGAAACTGAAGTTGCGATCCCGTCACCAAGAAGTGTACGGTGAAGACCTGGTTCTTTCAAGAATTGACGGCCACAGATTTGACCCAAAACAGTATGGTCACCGATATGTTCAGAAATTGTTACGATAGCGATTGGCAAGATGGCGATAGTTTCTGGACCAAAGTAAAGATTGTACTCTTTAAAGGCACCACCAGTGCTAAATGGCAAGTAGAAACCAGGAATTTCAAACCAGTCAGCTTTAAGAACTGGTGTAAAGTCAACTAGCCCAAGAGCTAGAGCGAAGAGGTAACCACCGATAATGGCAAAGAGGAAAGGAATGATTCGTAGGAAGCCTTTTCCTTTTGTATTGATAAAAGCAGCAATCAAGAAAGTAACAACGGCTACAAGAGCATTTTTCCAATTTCCGTCCGCTACAAGACCAGCGTTAGTAACTGCTGAACCTGCAAGTCCAAGACCGATAACGATAATCATAGGTCCAATAATGATTGGTGGCAAGAGTTTATCAATCCATTTTGTACCTGCAAAACGAACACCAGCAGCAACAAGGACGTAGACCAAACCAGTCAAGATAACCCCTGTTTGGGCAGCAGATACATCCCCACCCATTTCTTTCATAGCCAGTGACATTGCTGTGATAAAGGCAAATGAAGAACCTAGATAAACTGGAACTCTAAATCCAGTTGAAATCATATAAATGAGTGTTCCAACACCTGAAGCAAAAAGGGCAACAGATACAGGCATTCCCAAAATCAATGGTACCAAGATGGTCGCACCGAACATGGCAAAAACGTGTTGGAAACTAAGGAGAATTCCTTTTCCGGCTGAAGGACGTTGGTCAACGTCTAGTAACAAATCAACAGTTGATTCTTGTTTCATATAAACCTCACTTTTGGGCATCAAAAAAGAGCCCATTATTTTACAGCAATAGGCCCTCAGAGTAAGACTTCTTTAAAATCTAGACTTTAAAGAGTTTCAAATATTTCTGCGTCTTCGTCACCTCACGGGATGACATTAAAAACCTTTGCTTGTGATAGTATAGCAAAAATTGCAAACTTTGTAAATCATTTTTTAGTAAAAAATTTAGAGCGGGCGTTTATTTGGCATGCCAGCCTTACGTGGATATTTATTTGGTGTTTCTTTTTTCTTTTCTACCACTGTGATGTAGCGCGGATCTCCATTTGGTAGGGCGTAGCTTAGATTGTCTTCAACTTTACTAAAAAGGAGATTGAGGGCATTCTTAGCTTCTAACAATTCCTCAGGCGCATTACTGGCCTTGAGAGCCAATAGTTTGCCACCAACTTTAAGGTAAGGGATAGTCAATTCAGATAAGACCTGCATACGGGCAACCGCACGAGCTGTTACAAAATCATATTGAGCACGGAAGTTCTTGTCTTGGGCAAAATCTTCTGCACGGCCATGGTAGAAATGAACATCGTCTAAATCCAGTTCTTGAGCCAACAGTTGGAGAAAGTTGATGCGCTTATTTAGAGAATCAATGATAGTCACATCAAGCTGAGGATAGAGAATTTTCATCGGCAGACTAGGAAATCCTGCCCCAGCCCCGATATCAAGCAATTTGATATTTTCATTGGGAATCAAGCCTTGCAGAATAGGTGCAATCGAATCGTAAAAATGTTTGAGATAAACTTCTTCTTTATCTGTAATAGCTGTCAAATTGATCTTTTCATTCCACTCGACCAAGAGCTCAAAATAACGTTCAAATTGTTTTTTTTGCTGGTCCGAAAGTGGAAGATTTTGCTCGGCAAGCAAATTGTAAAATGTTTCTGGTTTCATAGTGTTTTCCTTCTTTAGTATCATCTTATTTTACCACAATCATTAAAAATTTGATATACTGGTACTAATCTAAAAGTAGAAAGGACTTATATCATGACTTGGATTATTCTTGGAGTTTTGGCTCTTGTTGTTATTTTTGTGATTGTTAGCTATAACGGTTTGGTTAAGAATCGTATGCAAACAAAGGAGGCTTGGAGTCAAATTGATGTTCAGTTGAAACGTCGAAATGACCTCTTGCCAAACTTGATTGAAACTGTAAAAGGTTATGCCAAATATGAAGGTTCTACCCTTGAAAAAGTGGCAGAACTGCGTAACCAAGTGGCGGCAGCGACTTCACCAGCAGAAGCTATGAAAGCTAGTGATGCCCTCACTCGTCAGGTTTCAGGTATTTTTGCAGTTGCAGAAAGCTATCCAGATTTGAAAGCTAGTGCCAACTTTGTTAAATTGCAAGAGGAGTTGACCAATACAGAAAATAAAATTTCTTACTCTCGTCAACTCTACAACAGTGTTGTCAGCAACTACAATGTAAAATTAGAAACTTTCCCAAGCAATATTATCGCTGGAATGTTTGGATTTAAAGCAGCAGATTTCCTTCAAACACCAGAAGAGGAGAAGGCAGTTCCTAAAGTTGATTTTAGCGGTTTAGGTGACTAAGATGTTGTTTGATCAAATTGCAAGCAATAAACGAAAAACCTGGATTTTGTTGCTGGTATTTTTCCTACTCTTAGCTCTGGTTGGATATGCGGTTGGTTACCTCTTTATGCGGTCTGGGCTTGGTGGTTTGATTATCGCACTGATTATTGGCTTTATCTATGCCTTGTCTATGATTTTTCAATCGACAGAGATTGTCATGTCTATGAATGGGGCGCGTGAGGTTGATGAGCAAATGGCACCAGACCTTTACCATGTTGTGGAAGATATGGCTATGGTGGCTCAGATTCCCATGCCACGTGTTTTCATCATTGATGATCCAGCCTTAAATGCCTTTGCGACAGGTTCTAATCCGCAGAATGCGGCGGTTGCTGCGACTTCAGGTCTCCTAGCTGTCATGAATCGTGAGGAGCTAGAAGCTGTTATGGGACATGAGGTTAGTCACATTCGTAATTACGATATCCGCATTTCGACTATTGCTGTTGCCCTTGCTAGTGCTATCACCATGCTTTCTAGTATGGCAGGTCGTATGATGTGGTGGGGTGGCGCAGGTCGCAGACGAAGTGACGATGACCGAGATGGAAATGGCTTAGAAATCATTATGCTCGTGGTTTCCCTACTAGCCATTGTACTGGCCCCTCTCGCTGCAACCTTGGTGCAACTAGCTATTTCTCGTCAGAGGGAATTCCTAGCTGATGCTTCCAGTGTCGAGTTGACGCGCAATCCTCAAGGGATGATTAATGCTCTACGTAAGCTGGACAATAGCGAGCCGATGCATCACCATGTTGATGATGCCAGTAGTGCACTTTATATCAATGATCCCAAGAAAGGTGGAGGCTTCCAAAAACTCTTTTATACCCACCCACCTATCTCAGAGCGAATTGAACGTTTAAAACAGATGTAAAAAGAATCCAGAGGGTGTCTCTGGATTTTTGTTATGTTACAAATTTATAAATCTTCTAAATTAACTACCTCTAGACCGTGTTCTGTTAAACGATAGATGGTCGTACAGACCTCTTTTAAGAAACGTCTGTCATGTGAAACAGTGACGAGACCGCCTGGATAAGTGGCAAAGAGTTTTCTGATTTCTGGTTGAGAAGTGGGAGAAAAGTTTCGTGTGGGTTCATCCAGAAGGAGAAAGTTTGGTTTGCGCAACACTAAATCCAAAAGCAGGAGTTTTCCCTGTTGTCCGCCAGATAAGGAGCGAATTTGATGCTGCATTTCTGGATAACTGAAATTGAGACTGGCTAGGTGGGATTGGATTTTCTGTAGTTCCTCTTTTTGTCCAGTTTGGCTAAGATAGGCTATTGGGGATAGCTCCAATTGCAGTTTCTTATGGTAATCTTGTGGCATAACACCAAGAGAAATCTCTCTTTTGGCGTTTAGTAGTTGCTCTAACTTGGCTAACAGAGTTGATTTTCCAACACCATTTGATCCGATGATACCGATTTTTTCTTGGCCACGGACAGTTAGTTGCAGTTCCTGAGCTAAAACGCGCTCGCCAATGGACAAATTTTCTTTTTCCAGTTGGATTAAGACTTTAGAAGCCGGTAATGGTTGGATGTCTGAAAAGAAAAGTTGGATTTTTTCCTCTTCAAGTGGCTTTTGGGTCATGGACTGAGCTGCTCTTTTGTAGCGTTTTTCTTGAGAGAGGACAGTTTTCATCTTTTTAGCCAATAGGCGACCGGCAGTACTGTCTTTGGTGGCTCGAAGTGCAGTTTCTACATTTTGCTTGAGTCGGCGATGTTTTTCCATGGTTTTGTCATAGGTTCTTTGGTCGTTAGCAGCTTGCTGGCTTTGTCTGGCAAAATTAGCCTTTCTCTGCTCGCTATAGCGATCATAGTCTAAATGTTCTACTAACGTTTCTGCTTCTTTACGGTGCTTGACCAGTCGCAAGTGAACAATAGTATCTGCCGTTTGAGAAAGAAATTCTTCATCATGGGAAATGAAAATGACAGTTTGTCTAATCTTTCGGATCTGACTTTTTAGCCAATCAACCGTCTCAAGGTCTAGGTCATTTGAAGGTTCATCTAAAAATAGAATTTCAAAGGGTTTGGCTAACTCATGGATGAGCTGAATTTTCAAAGATTCGCCCCCTGATAGACTGCTAATCTTTTGGTCGCTAGCAAAACGATCGCTATCAAAATGTAACTCCTCAGCCAAACGATAAAGAATACTGTAGTCTAAATCAGCTGGATCTAAAAAGAAGTAGTCGTGTAGAGTTTTCTTTTTCAGGTCCTCGGGGAGTTTTTGAGGAATGTAGGACAGTGACTGACAGTCAGACTGGATGTCTCCCTTGATAGTGAAATCAGACAAAGCTTCCCCCATTAAAATTTTAAGTAAAGTTGATTTGCCATTTCCTTCTTCACCAATAATAGCGACCTTCTCTCCGTCTTGGATGCTCATGTTTAAGTCAGAGACAAGGTCTCGTAAATCTTTGTTTTGTGTGATGGTTAGATGATTGATGTTTATCATATGATTACCCTTTCTAGAATGTCGATAGTGCATAACAAAAGGCTCTACTTTACCTAGTAGAGCCCAAAGTCTATGTCAAAAACTCTATTATCCCCGTTGAAAAGCTCGTCAAACTAGCTTGGAGTTGCCCAACCCAAGAGGAGCATAGCTTTCTAGTTTTTTGATTTTCAATGAGGATAAGATACTAGAAAATCTAGTATGAAAAGAGCATACAAAAAGAGACAAAAACAAGATCTACTAAATAAAGTTTCTTTATTTGATAGACTTAGTTGTTCATGTCTCCCTTACCTCCGAGTATTAGTACCTTTATCCTATACCTTTAAGGAAATTTTGTCAACAGAAAACTGGAAATTTCAAGCTATAAAATCTCAAAATTTGTCTTCCATATGAGTATCCTCCTTGCTATCATGTATTCTTTCCTATAGTATAGTGCCAAAAAATATAGTGATAAACATATTAAAAAATTGAATTTTAATTACAAAGTTTGGTGGACTAATTTGTAGCCTTTTCATGGTATAATCAAGAGAGTAAATCTTTATGGAGGAAGTATGAAATTAAATATTCAAGAGATTCGCAAGCAGTCTGAAGGCTTGCATTTTGAACAAAGTTTAGACTTAGCCGCAGACCTGCGTGCACGTAATCAAGAAATTTTAGATGTGAAAGATATACTTGCTGTTGGGAAAGTACAGTATGAAGACCGTATGTATTTCTTAGATTATCAGTTATCTTACACCATTGTTCTTGCTTCAAGTCGCAGTATGGAGCCAGTTGAGTTAGCTGAATCTTATCCAGTCACAGAAGTTTTCATGGAAGGTGCAACCAACCAGTTGGATCAAGAAGTTCTAGATGACGACTTGGTCTTGCCTATCGAAAATGGAGAGCTAGACCTTGCTGAGAGTGTATCAGATAATATCTTGCTTAATATCCCTATCAAGGTTTTGACAGCTGAAGAAGAGGCGGGTCAAGGATTTGTGTCAGGAAATGACTGGCAAATCATGACTGAGGAAGAATACCAAGCTCAACAAGCAGTTAAGAAAGAAGAAAACAGTCCTTTTGCTGGCTTACAAGGACTATTTGACGGAGACGAATAATGGTCTTGTCAAAAAAACGCGCACGAAAGGTGCTTGAAGAAATCATTGCCCTCTTCCCAGATGCCAAGCCCAGTCTTGATTTTACCAATCATTTTGAACTCTTGGTTGCGGTCATGTTATCAGCTCAGACGACGGATGCAGCGGTAAATAAGGCCACACCAGGCCTTTTTGCTACCTTCCCAACCCCACAAGCTATGTCTGTGGCGACAGAGAATGAGATTGCTTCGCACATTTCTCGTCTGGGACTGTATCGAAATAAGGCTAAATTCCTTAAAAAATGTGCCCAACAACTATTAGACGATTTTGATGGACAAGTCCCTCAGACACGTGAAGAATTAGAAAGTCTAGCAGGTGTTGGTCGCAAGACAGCCAATGTTGTCATGAGTGTGGGGTTTGGAATTCCAGCCTTTGCAGTCGATACCCATGTGGAGCGTATTTGTAAGCACCACGATATTGTCAAAAAATCAGCGACACCACTTGAGGTGGAAAAGCGGGTCATGGATATCTTGCCACCTGAGAAGTGGTTAGCAGCCCATCAGGCCATGATTTATTTTGGAAGAGCCATTTGTCATCCTAAAAATCCAGAGTGTGACCAGTACCCGCAATTATATGACTTTAGCAATTTGTAAGATGGGACATCGAAAGTTTTTGCTTGATTTTAAGCATGCTTTGTGCTATAGTAATTGATAACTAAATATTCCTTTAAACCTGTCCCGTGAGGCAGGCAAGGAGCGCGATAAAGTAGAAGGGTGAAGTCTATACTGTTTGCAGTAGGGCTCGCTTGGCTATACATTTCAAGTCTCCTTGTTTAAGGAGACTTTTCTTTTTGGAGGTTTGTCATGAAGACAAAAGAAGTTGTAGACGAATTGACCGTCAAACGAGCGATTACGCGTATTACTTATGAGATTATTGAACGCAATAAAGATTTGAATAAGATCGTCTTGGCTGGTATTAAAACTCGTGGTGTCTTTATCGCCCACCGTATCCAAGAACGTTTGGAGCAGTTAGAAAATCTTTCAGTTCCTGTTGTAGAATTGGATACAAAACCTTTCCGTGACGATGTTAAAAGTGGAGAAGATACTTCTTTGGTTTCTGTTGATGTGACAGACCGTGAAGTTATCTTGGTGGATGATGTACTTTATACAGGCCGTACCATCCGCGCTGCTATTGATAACATTGTCGGACATGGCCGTCCTGCGCGCGTGAGTTTAGCAGTCTTAGTCGATCGTGGACATAGAGAATTGCCAATCCGTCCAGATTACGTTGGAAAAAATATCCCAACCAGTCGTTCTGAAGAGATCATCGTAGAGATGGCAGAACTTGATGGCCAAGATAGAGTTCTGATTACTGAAGAAGCTTAGAAAGCTAAAGGAGTAGCCATGTCAGAAAATCAACAAGCATTGAACCATGTGGTGTCCATGGAAGACCTCACTGTCGATCAAGTCATGAAATTGATCAAACGAGGAATTGAGTTTAAAAACGGAGCTCAGCTTCCCTATGAAAACCACCCTATTGTTTCCAATCTTTTCTTTGAAGATTCTACACGGACGCATAAGTCCTTTGAAGTGGCAGAGATTAAACTGGGGCTGGAACGACTTGACTTTGATGTGAAGACTAGTTCGGTTAATAAGGGTGAGACACTTTATGATACCATCCTGACCCTGTCTGCACTAGGAGTGGACGTCTGTGTGATTCGACATCCAGAGGTTGACTATTACAGAGAGTTGATTGCAAGTCCGACGATTACGACTTCCATTATCAATGGTGGAGACGGTTCGGGTCAACATCCTAGCCAGAGCTTGCTTGATTTGATGACCATTTATGAGGAATTTGGTCACTTTGAGGGTCTTAAGGTTGCTATTGCAGGTGACTTGGACCACTCACGTGTTGCCAAATCCAATATGCAGATTTTGAAACGCTTGGGAGCTGAACTGTTCTTTGCAGGACCTGAGGAATGGAGAAGTCAAGAATTTGCAGACTATGGAAAGTTTGTAACTATTGATGAAATCATTAATCAGGTGGATGTCATGATGTTTCTCCGTGTGCAACATGAACGTCATGATAGTGGAGCAGTCTTTTCAAAAGAAGACTACCATGCGCAACATGGCTTGACTCAAGAACGTTACGATCGCTTGAAAGAAACAGCAATCCTCATGCACCCAGCTCCAGTCAATCGTGATGTAGAAATCGCAGATCACTTGGTTGAAGCACCAAAATCACGGATTGTCCAACAAATGACCAATGGTGTCTTTGTTCGAATGGCAATCTTAGAATCCGTACTGGCGAGTAGAAACGCCAACTAAAACACAAGACGTTAAAAGACGCCAGTGAGCGTCCACGAGAGGTGAGAATATGATAAAAAGACTTCTAGTATTAGAAGATGGCACAGTTTTCGAAGGCAAGGCCTTCGGAGCAGATATTGATGTAACAGGCGAAATCGTCTTTAATACAGGGATGACCGGCTACCAAGAATCCATTACAGACCAGTCTTATAATGGACAAATCTTGACCTTTACTTATCCTTTGGTAGGAAATTATGGAATTAATCGTGATGATTATGAATCCATCATTCCAACTTGTAAGGGAGTTGTTGTTTTCGAAGAGGCACGTAGAGCAAGCAACTGGCGCAACCAAATGACCTTGGATGAATTTTTGAAAGCTAAGAAAATTCCAGGTATTTCAGGGATTGATACACGTGCACTTACCAAGATTATCCGTAAGCACGGTACTATGCGTGCAACCTTGACCCATGTTGGAGACAGTATGGACCATGTGACTGACCAGCTCCAAGCGACAGTCTTGCCGACAGACAATATCAAGCAGGTTTCTACTAAAACATCATATCCAGCTCCAGGAGTTGGTTTGAGTGTGGTGCTAGTGGACTTTGGTCTCAAGCACTCAATCCTACGTGAACTTTCTAAGCGCAACTGTAATGTGACCGTCGTTCCGTATTCAACAACGGCGGAAGAAATTCTTCACCTCAATCCTGACGGAGTTATGTTGTCAAATGGTCCAGGTAACCCAGAAGACGTTCCCCAAGCACTGGACATGATTCGTGGTGTGCAAGGAAAAATTCCAATCTTTGGTATCTGTATGGGGCACCAACTCTTTGCCATGGCAAACGGTGCTAAGACCTACAAGATGAAATTTGGTCACCGTGGATTCAACCATGCAGTACGGGAGATTGCAACAGGACGTGTAGACTTTACCAGCCAGAACCATGGTTATGCAGTCAGCCGTGAGGATTTGCCAGAGCACTTGATCATTACCCACGAAGAAATCAATGACAAGTCAGTTGAAGGTGTGCGTCACAGATACCAACCAGGTTTCTCTGTACAATTCCACCCAGACGCAGCCCCTGGTCCACACGATGCAAGCTACCTATTTGACGAGTTTATCGAGATGATGGAAGCTTTTAAACAATCAAACTAAGAACGAGTAAAAGCTCGTCGGAGAATTTATGTAACTGAACAAGGACGGAAAGCTCAGAATTTAGAGAAACTAACTTGGATTGTCAATCCTTCCTTGGTTTCCTAAAATTCAATCGCTTTCTATTCGTCCTTTGTATCTTATTTAATGTCGCTCTGTGAGGCGACGAATAGAAAGACAGGTCGTTTCTTTTAGTCGCTATCAGGCGAACTAAAAACTCCCTGCACTAGATTTTTTATCGAAAAATATCGTTTCTCTAAAAAATCGTCGGAGAATTTATTTAATGGCAACCCGAGAGTTGCCGAATAGAAAGGAGAAGGGTGGTCCGTATTTGCTAAACTGAATACGGGCTACGGACTGTGCTAAAAAGATAGTTATTCCTAGAACTGACAGTTCTTCGTCATAACTCCTATTTTAGCTTTGTCCGCTTGACGCCCTTAATATCTTATAAATGCCTAAACGTACTGATATTCAAAAAATTATGGTGATTGGTTCTGGTCCGATTATTATTGGTCAGGCTGCTGAGTTTGACTACGCGGGGACCCAGGCTTGCTTGTCATTGAAAGAGGAAGGTTATGAGGTTGTCTTGGTGAACTCAAACCCTGCAACCATCATGACGGACAAGGAGATTGCGGACAAAGTTTACATCGAACCAATTACACTTGAGTTTGTGACACGTATTCTTCGTAAGGAACGTCCAGATGCCTTGCTACCCACACTCGGTGGTCAAACAGGGCTCAACATGGCCATGGAATTGTCTAAAAACGGTATCTTAGATGAATTGGGAGTAGAACTTCTTGGGACTAAATTGTCTGCCATTGACCAAGCGGAGGACCGTGACCTCTTTAAACAATTGATGGAGGAATTGAATCAACCAATTCCAGAGTCTGAAATTGTCAATACAGTAGAAGAAGCAGTTGCCTTTGCAGCGACAATTGGCTACCCAGTCATCGTTCGTCCAGCCTTTACACTTGGTGGTACTGGTGGTGGTATGTGTGCCAATGAGGAAGAATTGCGTGAAATCGCTGAAAACGGGTTGAAATTGTCACCTGTTACCCAATGTTTGATTGAACGTTCCATTGCTGGCTTCAAGGAAATCGAATACGAGGTCATGCGAGATTCAGCTGACAATGCCTTGGTTGTTTGTAACATGGAAAACTTTGACCCAGTTGGAATTCACACAGGAGATTCCATTGTATTTGCCCCTGCGCAAACCATGTCCGACTATGAAAACCAAATGCTACGTGATGCGAGCTTGAGCATCATTCGTGCCCTCAAAATTGAAGGTGGATGTAACGTTCAGCTAGCTCTTGATCCACACAGCTTCAAGTACTATGTCATCGAAGTAAACCCACGTGTATCGCGTTCTTCTGCCCTTGCATCTAAGGCGACAGGTTACCCAATTGCTAAGTTAGCTGCTAAGATTGCCGTCGGTTTGACCTTGGATGAGGTTATCAACCCAGTTACAGGTTCCACCTACGCCATGTTTGAGCCGGCTCTTGACTACGTCGTTGCCAAGATTCCACGTTTCCCATTTGACAAGTTTGAAAAGGGTGAACGCCGTCTGGGTACCCAGATGAAGGCGACTGGAGAAGTCATGGCGATTGGTCGTAACATCGAAGAGTCACTTCTTAAAGCTTGTCGCTCCCTTGAAATTGGGGTTCATCACAATGAAATGCCTGAACTTGCAGCAGTTTCTGATGATGCTTTGATTGAAAAGGTTGTGAAAGCCCAAGATGACCGTCTCTTCTATGTGTCAGAAGCTATTCGCCGTGGTTACACTCCAGAAGAAATTGCTGAATTAACTAAGATTGATATCTTCTATCTGGATAAACTCTTGCATATATTTGAAATCGAGCAAGAATTGGGTGCTCATCCACAAGATCTAGACGTTTTGAAAACAGCTAAACTAAATGGATTTTCAGACCGTAAGATTGCTGAACTCTGGGAAACGACAGCTGACCAAGTTCGCCAACTTCGTTTGGAAAACAAGATTGTCCCAGTCTACAAGATGGTCGATACCTGTGCGGCAGAGTTCGACTCTGAAACACCATATTTCTATTCAACCTATGGTTGGGAAAATGAGTCTATCAAGTCTGATAAGGAATCTGTACTTGTCCTAGGTTCAGGTCCAATTCGTATCGGTCAAGGAGTTGAGTTTGACTACGCAACTGTTCATTCGGTTAAGGCAATCCAAGCTGCTGGTTATGAAGCCATTATCATGAACTCAAACCCAGAGACCGTTTCTACAGACTTCTCTGTGTCTGACAAGCTCTACTTTGAACCATTGACATTCGAAGATGTTATGAATGTTATCGACTTGGAGCAACCAAAAGGTGTTATCGTTCAGTTTGGTGGTCAAACAGCCATCAACCTTGCGGAGCCATTGGCAAAAGCAGGTGTGACCATCCTTGGCACACAGGTTGCTGACCTAGACCGTGCCGAAGACCGTGACCTCTTTGAGCAAGCTCTGAAAGACTTGGTTATTCCACAGCCACCTGGTCAAACGGCTACCAATGAAGAAGAAGCTGTTCTTGCAGCTCGCAAGATTGGTTTCCCAGTCCTTGTTCGTCCATCTTATGTCTTGGGTGGACGTGCTATGGAAATCGTCGAAAACGAAGAAGACCTTCGTTCTTACATGCGAACTGCTGTTAAGGCTAGCCCAGATCACCCAGTTCTTGTTGACTCTTACATCGTTGGGCAAGAGTGTGAAGTTGATGCTATTTCAGACGGAGAAAATGTCCTTATTCCTGGCATCATGGAACATATCGAACGTGCCGGTGTCCACTCAGGTGACTCAATGGCCGTTTATCCACCACAAACCTTGTCTCAAAAGGTGCAAGAAACAATCGCAGACTATACTAAACGCCTAGCAATCGGTCTTAACTGCCTTGGAATGATGAACATCCAGTTTGTCATCAAGGATGAAAAAGTCTACGTTATTGAAGTCAATCCACGTGCCAGCCGTACAGTTCCATTCCTTTCTAAGGTAACCAATATTCCTATGGCTCAAGTAGCGACTAAGCTCATTCTTGGTCAAAATCTTGAAGAACTTGGTTACCAAGATGGACTTTACCCTGAAAGCACTCGTGTTCATATCAAGGCACCTGTTTTCTCCTTTACGAAACTAGCCAAGGTAGACAGCTTGCTTGGTCCTGAAATGAAGTCAACAGGTGAAGTTATGGGTTCTGATACTACTTTGGAAAAAGCTCTCTATAAGGCCTTTGAAGCTTCTTACCTTCACTTGCCAACTTTTGGAAATGTAGTCTTTACCATTGCTGATGATGCTAAAGAAGAAACCTTGGACTTGGCTCGTCGTTTCCAAAATATTGGATATGGAATCCTTGCGACAGAAGGGACAGCAGCCTTCTTTGCTGGTCATGGATTGCAAGCCCAACCTGTTGGTAAGATTGGTGATGATGATCAGGATATCCCAAGCTTTGTTCGCAAAGGGAAAATTCAAGCAATTATCAATACTGTCGGAACCAAACGAACTGCTGACGAAGATGGCGAGCAAATCCGTCGTTCAGCCATTGAACACGGTGTGCCACTCTTTACAGCCCTAGATACAGCTAATGCTATGCTTAAGGTACTTGAAAGCCGTAGTTTTGTCACAGAGGCAATCTAGTTTAGAAAATTTTTCATAGTTTTAAAGCCAGCGTCAGAATTCGCTGGCTTTTACAATACTGGTGTTGCTTATTTTAACTATCATGCTTTCCTTAAGAATCATTCTAAAATGTGATATAATAAGGATGAATTGAAAATTGGAAACTATTTTCATTATATTTTCAAAAAATCCATTAAAAAAAAGTAAAGACAGATTAGAAAGTGTAAAATTCCGATGTCTTCTTACAAAAAGGTCTCTCTTTCTGAGATCAATCAATCTATTGAAACTCCCAATAACAATCATTTTTGGCAAAATCTAAAAGCATTTTTAGGTCCTGGAACTCTTGTGGTAGTTGGTTATTTTTTATTTTAAATACTTGTCCCGAGCCCATTCGTATTTATATCATAAAGTTGGCTAATAAGAAATGAAGGGCAGTAATACTCTTCGAAAATCAAATTCAAACCACGTCAGCGTCGCCTTACCGTACTCAAGTACATCTTACGGCTAGCTTCCTAGTTTGCTTTTTGATTTTCATTGAGTATAAGTCAAGCAATCACTTTGAAGTCTCAAAGTTTTATTTTAAGTTTTCTTTAAGGAAAGTATATTATTCTGAAGAACTCTAAAATTTCACAGCCATTTATTAGTGATGACTACAGAATTCCTGGTTATTACTAGAAATGGGCTAGTTTCTTTGAATAATCGAACTGCTTAACCCTCCTATTCTAGAAAGGGAGGTCTAGTATTTCTTTCATGATAGGGCTAGATTGTGGTATAATAGAGAGAATAAGTTTTTTTAGTAAGACAAAGGAGAAAATAGATGATTTATGCAGGAATTCTTGCCGGTGGAACTGGTACACGCATGGGAATCAGTAACTTGCCAAAACAATTTTTAGAGCTAGGTGATCGACCTATTTTGGTTCATACAATTGAAAAATTTGTCTTGGAACCAAGCATTGAAAAAATTGTGGTTGGTGTTCATGGAGACTGGGTTTCTCATGCAGAAGATCTTGTAGATAAATATCTGCCTCTTCATAAGGAACGTATCATCATTACAAAGGGTGGTGCTGACCGCAATACAAGTATTGAGAAAATCATTGAAGCCATTGATGCTTATCGTCCACTTACTCCGGAGGACATCGTTGTTACCCACGATTCTGTTCGTCCATTTATTACACTTCGCATGATTCAAGATAATATCAAACTTGCTCAAAATCATGACGCAGTGGACACAGTGGTAGAAGCGGTTGATACTATCGTTGAAAGCACCAATGGTCAATTCATTACAGATATTCCAAATCGTGCTCACCTTTATCAAGGACAAACACCTCAAACATTCCGTTGCAAGGACTTCATGGACCTTTACGGTTCTCTCTCTGCTGAAGAGAAAGAAATCTTGACAGATGCATGTAAAATCTTTGTCATTAAAGGAAAAGATGTTGCCTTGGCCAAGGGTGAATATTCAAATCTGAAAATCACAACAGTGACAGACTTGAAGATTGCAAAGAGTATGATTGAGAAAGACTAGTAAAATGATTAATCAAATTTATCAACTAACTAAGCCTAAGTTTATCAATGTCAAATACCAGGAAGAGGCTATTGACCAAGAAAATCATATCCTTATCCGTCCCAACTACATGGCTGTCTGTCATGCGGATCAGCGTTACTACCAAGGAAAACGTGATCCCAAGATTTTGAATAAAAAGCTTCCAATGGCAATGATTCACGAGTCATGTGGAACCGTTATTTCTGACCCGACAGGAACCTATGAAGTTGGTCAAAAAGTTGTCATGATTCCCAATCAGCCTCCTATGCAGAGTGATGAAGAATTCTATGAGAACTACATGACAGGGACCCATTTCTTGTCTAGTGGATTTGATGGCTTTATGCGAGAGTTTGTTTCTCTCCCTAAAGACCGTGTGGTGGCTTATGATGCTATTGAAGATACGGTTGCAGCGATTACAGAGTTTGTCAGTGTTGGTATGCATGCCATGAATCGTCTATTGACTCTTGCTCATAGCAAGCGGGACCGAATCGCCGTTATCGGAGATGGAAGTTTAGCATTTGTGGTTGCCAATATTATCAACTATACTTTGCCAGAAGCAGAGATTGTGGTTATTGGTCGTCATTGGGAAAAGTTGGAACTTTTCTCTTTTGCCAAAGAATGCTATATCACTGATAATATTCCTGAAGATTTGGCCTTTGACCATGCTTTTGAGTGTTGTGGTGGTGATGGAACTGGACCGGCTATTAATGACTTGATTCGCTACATTCGTCCTCAGGGAACAATACTTATGATGGGAGTTAGCGAGTATAAAGTCAACATCAATACACGCGATGCCTTAGAAAAAGGCTTGCTCTTGGTTGGTTCCTCTCGTTCTGGTCGCATTGATTTTGAAAATGCAATCCAAATGATGGAAGTCAAGAAATTTGCCAATCGTCTTAAAAATATCCTTTATCTAGAAGAACCTGTAAGAGAAATTAAAGATATTCACCGTGTCTTTGCGACCGATTTAAACACAGCCTTTAAAACCGTGTTTAAGTGGGAAGTATAAGTGCTGGAGGTTAATTGTGGAGAAAATTATTAAAGAAAAAATTTCTTCCTTACTTAGTGAAGAAGAGGAAGTCCTCAGTGTTGAACAACTAGGGGGAATGACCAATCAAAACTATTTGGCCAAAACAACAAATAAGCAATACATTGTTAAATTCTTTGGTAAAGGGACAGAAAAGCTGATCAATCGTCAAGATGAAAAGTACAATCTGGAACTACTAAAGGATTTAGACTTAGATGTAAAAAATTATCTTTTTGATATTGAAGCTGGTATCAAAGTAAATGAGTATATCGAATCTGCAATTACGCTTGATTCAACGTCAATCAAGACTAAATTTGATAAAATTGCTCCAATTTTACAAACCATTCATGCTTCTGGTAAGGAATTAAGAGGAGAATTTGCTCCTTTTGAAGAAATCAAAAAATACGAATCCTTGATTGAAGAAAAAATTCCTTATGCCAACTATGAAGCTGTTCGAGAAGAAGTCTTCTCCTTAGAGAAAAGACTGGCTGACTTAGGTGTTGACAGAAAATCTTGTCATATCGATTTGGTACCTGAAAACTTTATCGAGTCACCACAAGGACGACTTTATCTGATTGACTGGGAATATTCATCAATGAACGATCCAATGTGGGATTTGGCTGCCCTCTTTTTAGAGTCTGAATTCACTCGTCAAGAGGAAGAAGACTTCTTGTCGCACTATGAGAGTGAGCAAACACCTGTCTCTCGTGAAAAGATTGCCATTTATAAAATTTTACAAGATGCTATTTGGAGTTTATGGACAGTCTACAAAGAAGAGCAAGGTGCAGATTTTGGTGACTATGGTGTGAATCGTTACCAAAGAGCTGTTAAAGGTTTGTCATATTATGGAGGTTCAGATGAAAAATAAAAATGGAGTTTCTTTTGGTCTACTCTCAGGTATTTTCTGGGGGTTAGGTCTAACAATTAGTGCTTACATCTTTTCAATTTTTACAGATTTGTCGCCCTTTGTGGTGGCCGCTGCTCATGATTTCTTGAGTATATTTATCTTACTAGCTTTTCTTTTAGTAAAAGAAGGAAAAGTTCGTCTCTCAATTTTCTTAAATATTCGCAATGTGAGTGTTATCATCGGAGCCTTGCTAGCAGGTCCAATCGGTATGCAGGCCAACCTTTATGCAGTTAAGTATATCGGAAGTTCCTTAGCGTCATCTGTATCGGCTATCTACCCTGCGATTTCAGTTTTATTGGCTTTCTTCTTTTTGAAGCACAAGATTTCGAAAAATACTGTCTTTGGAATTGTCTTGATTATTGGAGGGATAATTGCTCAGACCTATAAGGTAGAACAGGTCAATTCCTTCTACATTGGAATTCTCTGTGCTTTGGTTTGTGCTATTGCATGGGGAAGTGAGAGTGTTCTTAGCTCGTTTGCTATGGAAAGTGAACTGAGTGAAATCGAAGCCCTCTTGATTCGTCAAGTGACTTCATTCTTATCTTATCTTGTGATTGTGCTCTTCTCTCATCAGTCATTTGCAGAAGTGGCCAATGGACAATTGCTAGGCCTTATGATTGTCTTTGCAGCCTTTGATATGATTTCCTACTTGGCTTATTATATCGCTATTAATCGCTTGCAACCAGCCAAGGCAACAGGCTTGAACGTAAGCTATGTAGTTTGGACTGTCTTGTTCGCAGTTGTTTTCTTGGGTGCACCGCTAGATATGCTGACAATTATTACGTCACTTGTCGTCATTGCTGGAGTTTATATTATTATTAAAGAATAAAGGAGATTCGTGTGAAAGCCATTATCTTAGCAGCGGGATTGGGAACTCGCTTGCGTCCTATGACTGAAAATACCCCTAAAGCCTTGGTTCAGGTTAATCAAAAACCTTTGATTGAATACCAAATTGAGTTTCTAAAAGAAAAAGGGATCAATGACATCATCATCATCGTTGGTTACCTTAAAGAACAATTCGATTACTTAAAAGAAAAATACGGTGTTCGCCTCGTTTTCAATGATAAATACGCTGAATACAATAACTTTTACTCTCTCTATCTTGTAAAAGAAGAATTGGGCAACAGCTATGTTATTGATGCTGATAATTATCTCTTTAAAAATATGTTCCGCAATGATTTGACACGTTCGACTTATTTTAGTGTCTATCGTGAAGATTGTACCAACGAATGGTTCTTGGTCTATGGAGATGACTACAAGGTTCAAGACATTACTGTTGATAGCAAGGCAGGTCGCATCCTTAGTGGTGTCTCTTTCTGGGATGCTCCAACAGCAGAAAAGATTGTCAGCTTTATCGACAAGGCCTATGCAAGTGGTGAATTTGTTGATCTCTACTGGGACAATATGGTTAAGGATAATATCAAAGAGTTGGATGTCTATGTTGAAGAATTAGAAGGCAATAGCATCTATGAGATCGATAGTGTCCAAGACTATCATAAATTAGAAGAAATTCTTAAAAACGAAAATTAAAGATTCCAACATCTGGCTAAAATAGTCGGATGTTTTTTTGATTTTTTACGAATAAATAGATGAGTAGAAAAAGAAATGGAGCTATTTATGAAAATCACAAACTATGAAATCTATAAGTTAAAAAAATCAGGTTTGACCAATCAACAGGTTTTGAAAGTTCTAGAATACGGTGAAAATGTCGATCAAGAACTGTTGTTAGGTGACATTGCAGATATATCAGGTTGCCGAAATCCAGCTGTTTTTATGGAACGTTATTTTCAGATAGACGATGCGCATTTGGAGAAGGAGTTTCAAAAATTTTCATCTTTCTCTATTTTAGATGACTGTTATCCTTGGGATTTGAGTGAAATATATGACACGCCTGTACTTTTATTTTACAAGGGAAATCTTGACCTCTTGAAATTCCCGAAGGTAGCGGTCGTGGGCAGTCGTGCTTGTAGCAAACAGGGAGCTAAGTCAGTTGAAAAAGTCATTCAAGGCTTGGAAAATGAACTGGTTATCGTCAGTGGATTAGCTAAGGGAATTGACACAGCAGCTCATATGGCAGCTCTCCAGAATGGTGGAAAAACCATTGCAGTGATTGGAACAGGTCTGGATGTGTTTTATCCTAAAGCCAATAAACGTTTGCAAGACTACATAGGAAATGATCATCTGGTTCTCAGTGAGTATGGACCTGGTGAACAACCTCTGAAATTTCATTTTCCTGCCCGTAATCGCATCATTGCT
Organism: bacterium; assembly: GCA_905221105.1. GTDB lineage: Bacteria > Bacillota > Bacilli > Lactobacillales > Streptococcaceae > Streptococcus. The sequence goes on along the minus strand of CAJNBW010000001.1, from coordinate 29,144 downwards.
GGACTTTGTCGTGGTGTGATTGTAGCAGAGGCCAAGATGCGCTCAGGTAGTCTCATTACCTGTGAGCGGGCAATGGAAGAAGGGCGCGATGTCTTTGCTATTCCTGGTAGCATTTTAGATGGACTATCAGACGGTTGCCATCATTTGATTCAGGAAGGAGCAAAATTGGTCACAAGTGGGCAAGATGTTCTAGCAGAATTTGAATTCTAAGACGAAAGTTCACTTACTGGACAAACTTTTCTTCTATATATAGGAGCTAAGTCTTGACAGTTATGACAAAATGGTTTACACTTTATAAAGTTTATTACTTTGAAAAGGTGTGATACTGTGGCTACGGCAACAAAAAAGAAAAAATCAACAGTTAAAAAAAATCTAGTAATCGTGGAGTCGCCTGCTAAGGCGAAAACGATTGAAAAATATCTAGGCAGGAACTACAAGGTTTTAGCCAGTGTCGGGCATATCCGTGATTTGAAGAAATCCAGTATGTCCGTTGATATTGAAAATAATTATGAACCGCAATATATCAATATCCGAGGAAAAGGTCCTCTCATTAATGACTTGAAAAAAGAAGCTAAAAAAGCTAATAAAGTTTTTCTCGCGAGTGACCCAGACCGTGAAGGAGAAGCGATTTCTTGGCATTTGGCTCATATTCTCAACTTAGATGAAAATGATGCCAACCGTGTGGTCTTCAATGAAATCACCAAGGATGCAGTCAAAAATGCATTTAAAGAACCACGCAAGATTGATATGGACTTGGTCGATGCCCAACAGGCTCGTCGTGTCTTGGACCGCTTGGTAGGCTATTCGATTTCGCCTATTTTGTGGAAGAAGGTTAAGAAGGGCTTGTCAGCAGGTCGTGTTCAATCTATTGCGCTCAAGTTAATCATTGATCGTGAGAATGAAATCAATGACTTTCAGCCTGAAGAATACTGGACAATTGATGGTATTTTTAAAAAGGGAACCAAGCAATTTCAGGCTTCCTTCTATGGAGTGGATGGTAAAAAGCTGAAACTGACTAGTAATGATGAGGTCAAGGAAGTCTTGTCTCGTCTGACTAGCAAAGATTTTTCAGTGGATCAGGTAGATAAGAAAGAGCGCAAACGCAATGCTCCATTACCCTATACCACTTCATCTATGCAGATGGATGCAGCCAATAAAATCAATTTCCGTACTCGAAAGACTATGATGGTTGCCCAACAGCTCTATGAAGGGATCAATATTGGTTCTGGTGTGCAAGGTTTGATTACCTATATGCGTACCGATTCAACTCGTATCAGTCCAGTAGCGCAAAATGAAGCAGCAAGTTTCATTACGGACCGTTTTGGTAGCAAGTACTCTAAGCATGGTAGCAAGGTCAAAAATGCTTCTGGAGCTCAGGATGCCCACGAGGCTATTCGTCCGTCTAGTGTCTTTAATACACCTGAAAGCATCGCTAAGTATCTGGACAAGGATCAGCTCAAGCTTTATACTCTTATTTGGAATCGTTTTGTGGCTAGCCAGATGACAGCTGCTGTCTTTGATACCATGGCTGTTAAATTGTCTCAAAATGGGGTTCAATTTGCTGCCAATGGTAGTCAGGTTAAGTTTGATGGTTATCTTGCCATTTATAATGATTCTGATAAGAATAAGATGTTACCAGATATGGCTGTTGGAGATATGGTCAAGCAGGTCAATAGCAAACCAGAGCAACATTTCACACAACCGCCTGCTCGCTATTCTGAAGCGACCTTGATCAAGACCTTGGAGGAAAATGGGGTTGGACGTCCATCAACCTACGCACCAACTATTGAAACCATTCAGAAACGTTATTATGTTCGCCTTGCAGCCAAACGTTTTGAACCAACAGAGTTGGGAGAAATTGTTAACAAGCTCATCGTTGAATATTTCCCAGATATCGTAAACGTGACCTTCACAGCTGAAATGGAAGGTAAACTGGATGATGTCGAAGTCGGAAAAGAGCAGTGGCAACGTGTTATAGACGACTTCTACAAACCATTCTCTAAAGAAGTGGCCAAGGCTGAAGAAGAAATGGAAAAAATCCAAATCAAGGATGAACCAGCTGGATTTGACTGTGAAGTATGTGGCAGTCCAATGGTCATTAAGCTTGGTCGTTTTGGTAAGTTCTACGCTTGTAGCAATTTCCCAGATTGTCGCCATACCCAAGCAATCGTGAAAGAAATCGGTGTTGAGTGTCCAAGTTGTCATCAGGGTCAAATCATTGAGCGTAAAACCAAACGTAACCGACTTTTCTATGGTTGCAATCGCTATCCAGAATGTGAATTTACCTCTTGGGACAAGCCTGTTGGTCGTGACTGTCCAAAATGTGGTAACTTCCTCATGGAGAAAAAAGTCCGTGGTGGTGGTAAGCAAGTTGTATGTAGTAATGGCGACTACGAAGAAGAAAAGATTAAATAAGTGGAGAGTTCTGAAAGTAAATTTCAGGCTCTTTTTGGTTGAAGCTTGACAAAATTCATCATTGTATGCGAAACTAGAAGAAGATTATTTTAACTAGGAGTAGTTATGCGTATTATTTATCTAATTATTGGTTTTTTATCATTGGCCTTGGCTATTGTTGGGGTTGTTCTACCCTTGTTGCCAACAACTCCCTTTCTTTTGTTGTCTATCGCTTGTTTCTCCAGAAGTTCCAAGCGCTTCGAAGATTGGCTTTACCATACCAAGCTCTATCAAGCATATGTAGCTGATTTTCGTGAGACCAAGTCTATTGCGCGTGAACGTAAGAAAAAAATCATCGTATCCATCTACATCTTGATGGGAATTTCCATTTACTTTGCGCCTCTTTTGCCGGTCAAAATCGGTCTGGGAGCTTTGACCATCTTTATCACTTATTATCTCTTCAAGGTCATTCCGGACAAAGAATAGGTAAAATTTGTAACTATTTCCCTTGATAAAATTGAAAGCATATTCACAACAATATGATATAATAAATTTAAAGTAATACTCAAGGAGAATCAAATGATTTACGAATTTTGTGCTGAAAATGTGACCTTGCTTGAAAAAGCGATGCAGGCTGGAGCTCGCCGAATCGAACTTTGTGATAATCTAGGAGTTGGTGGAACAACACCCAGCTATGGAGTAACTAAGGTAGCAGTTGAACTGGCAGCTAACTATGATACGACCATTATGACCATGATTCGTCCCCGTGGTGGCGATTTTGTCTACAATGAACTAGAAATTGCTATCATGCTAGAAGATATTCGTTTGACTGCTCAGGCTGGAAGTCAAGGAGTTGTATTTGGGGCTTTAACTGCTGAGAAGAAGTTGGATAAAGCTAATCTGGAGAAGTTAATTGCTGCATCAAAAGGAATGGAAATTGTCTTCCACATGGCCTTTGATGAATTGAGTGATGAAGACCAGTTGGAAGCTATTGACTGGCTCAGTCAAGCTGGTGTCACCCGTATCCTAACTCGTGCAGGTGTGTCTAGCGATTCACTAGACAAACGTTTTGCTCACTATCACAGAATTTTGGAACATGCTAAAGGCAAAATTGAAATCCTACCAGGTGGGGGGATTGACTTGGACAACCGTCAAGCCTTTATCGACCAGCTGGGTGTGACACAATTGCATGGAACCAAGGTTGTCTTTTAAAAAATAGAAAGGAACTGCTAGCTTTGGGTAGCAGTTTTCACTTATGTTTGAAATTTTTAAATCTTATCAGTTTAATCAAGAAAAGGCTCGTGCCTATGGTTTTGTAGAAAATTGGGAAGTCTGGACTTATAGTTGCCAGATTTTGCAGGGTGACTTTTTCATGACAGTCTCCATCACTGCTGATAATGTGAGTTTTCAGGTCTTTGACCAGGAAACGGGTGATCTCTATCCTCAAGTTCATATGGAAAGCATGAGGGGAAGTTTTGTAGGAAGTGTCCGTGAAGCTTGTTTGGAGATTCTTTACCAGATACGGAAGACTTGTTTTGATGTTCAGGATTTCATCTTCCCTCAGACTAAACGAATCATGACTCAAGTTCAGGAAAAGTATGGAAATCAGTTGGAGTATCTGTGGGAGAAATCGCCTGATACAGCAGTATTGCGCCATGAAGGCAATCAAAAGTGGTATGCTGTTTTGATGAGAATTTCTTGGGATAAGCTGGAAAAGGGTAGAGAAGGATTAGTGGAAGCAGTCAATCTCAAACACGATCAAGTAGCGAACTTACTTTCAGAAAAGGGCATTTATCCAGCTTTTCATATGAACAAACGTTACTGGATTAGTGTGGCTTTTGATGATAACTTGTCAGATTCAGTAGTCCTGGAATTGATAGAAAAAAGTTGGAATTTAACTTCTAAAAAATGAAACATTTCAAGAACTTTCAATTAGCAAAATATTCTATACTGAAGAAATTTTCAGAAAATATTGGATTTTTTCTTGACAAGTGTTTTTACCTATGCTAAAATACTAAACAAGATATCAAACGAAGGAGAAAGTCAAACATGAAAACAGCTAAGTTTAATCAATTTGCTTTGTTGTTGAGGTACTCGGGCTAGTGCAAAAAGCATTAGTCCTGTTTGGCTTACCAAGCGGGAGTGAATCAACATCTCGCTTGGACTTCTAAGCGAGATGTTTTTTTAAAAACCACATTTGGAAAAGGGGAAATCTTATGCGTAAAGTTGAATTTTTTGATACAAGTCTTCGTGATGGGGAACAAACACCTGGTGTTAACTTCTCAATAAAGGAAAAAGTTTCCATTGCAAGACAGCTGGAGAAATGGGGAATTTCTGTAATTGAAGCTGGTTTTCCGGCTGCTAGTCCAGATTCATTTATAGCCGTTCAAGAAATTGCCAAATCCATGAAAAAAACAGCAGTGACAGGATTAGCTCGTTCTGTAAAATCTGATATTGATGCTTGTTATGAGGCGCTTAAGGATGCCAAGTATCCACAGATTCATGTCTTTATCGCTACCAGTCCAATTCACCGCAAGTACAAGCTCAATAAGAGCAAGGAAGAGATTCTAGAAGCTATTAAGGAGCATGTCTCTTATGCACGTTCTAAGTTTGAAGTGGTCGAATTCTCTCCAGAGGATGCGACTAGAACAGAGTTGGATTTCCTCTTACAAGTCGTTCAAACAGCGGTTGATGCTGGTGCGTCTTATATCAATATCCCTGACACGGTTGGATTCACCACGCCAGAAGAGTTTGCACGCATCTTTGATCACTTGACTGAAAATATTAAATCAGATCATAAAGTTGTCTTTGGTGTCCACTGTCACGATGATCTCGGAATGGCGACTGCAAATACTTTGACAGCAATTAAACACGGTGCTGGACGTGTCCAGGGAACTATTAATGGTATCGGTGAACGCGCAGGTAATGTTGCTCTTGAAGAAGTAGCTGTTGCTTTGAAGATTCGTGAGGATTTCTTCCAAGCAACTAGTGATATTGTTTTGGATGAAACAATGAATACGTCAGAAATGGTTTCACGCTTCTCAGGAATTCCAGTTCCTAAAAACAAGGCTGTGGTTGGTGGTAATGCCTTTTCTCACGAATCTGGTATTCACCAAGACGGAGTCCTTAAAAATCCTCTTACTTATGAAATTATCACCCCTGAATTGGTTGGTGTTAAGAGCAATAGTCTTCCGCTTGGTAAATTGTCAGGTCGCCATGCCTTTGTTGAAAAACTAAGAGAATTGGCCCTAGATTATACAGAAGAGGATATCAAACCGCTCTTTGCTAAGTTCAAGGCTCTGGCAGATAAGAAACAAGAAATCACAGATGCAGATATTCGAGCTCTGGTCGCTGGCACCATGGTTGAAAATCCAGAAGGCTTCCATTTTGATGATTTACAACTTCAAACTCATGCAGACAATGACATTGAAGCGCTTGTTAGCCTAGCTAATATGGATGGTGAGAAGGTCGAATTTAATGCGACAGGTCAAGGTTCAGTTGAGGCAATCTTCAACGCTATTGACAAGTTCTTTAACCAATCCGTCCGCTTGGTGTCCTACACCATTGATGCTGTGACAGATGGAATTGACGCCCAGGCTCGGGTTTTGGTCACTGTTGAAAACAGAGATACAGAAACCATCTTTAACGCAGCGGGTCTTGATTTCGATGTGTTGAAGGCTTCGGCTATTGCCTACATCAATGCTAATACCTTTGTTCAAAAAGAGAATACAGGTGAGATGGGACGCAACGTTTCTTACCGCGATATGCCTAGTGTGTAGAGGAGAATGCTATGACAAAGAAAATAGTAGCTCTAGCAGGGGACGGAATAGGTCCAGAAATCATGGAGGCCGGTTTAGAGGTTCTGGAGGCTCTAGCTGAAAAAACAGGTTTTGACTATGAGATTGACAGACGCCCCTTCGGAGGTGCAGGTATTGATGCTGCAGGGCATCCCTTACCTGATGAAACCCTCAAAGCAAGTAGGGAAGCAGATGCTATCCTCTTAGCGGCTATCGGTAGTCCTCAGTATGATGGAGCAGCGGTTCGCCCTGAACAAGGCTTGCTGGCTCTCCGTAAGGAACTCAATCTCTATGCCAATATTCGCCCGGTAAAAATCTTTGATAGTCTCAAGCATTTGTCACCACTCAAACCAGAACGAATTGCTGGTGTAGATTTTGTAGTTGTGCGTGAGTTGACAGGTGGTATCTACTTTGGGGACCATATCCTTGAAGAGCGCAAAGCGCGTGATATCAACGACTATAGCTATGAGGAAGTGGAGCGGATTATTCGCAAAGCCTTTGAAATTGCAAGAAATCGCAGAAAAATCGTTACTAGTATCGATAAGCAAAATGTTCTAGCGACCTCAAAACTCTGGCGGAAAGTAGCTGAGGAAGTCGCGCAGGATTTCCCAGATGTAACCTTGGAGCACCAGCTAGTCGACTCAGCTGCCATGTTTATGATTACCAATCCTGCTAAGTTCGATGTCATCGTGACAGAGAATCTTTTCGGAGATATTCTATCTGATGAATCAAGCGTTCTATCTGGTACACTTGGAGTTATGCCATCAGCCAGTCACTCTGAAAAGGGTCCAAGTCTCTATGAGCCCATTCACGGTTCAGCTCCTGATATTGCAGGTCAAGGAATTGCAAATCCTATTTCCATGATTTTATCAGTGGCCATGATGTTGAGAGATAGTTTTGGACGTTATGAGGATGCAGAGCGTATCGAGCGTGCTGTTGAGGCAAGTTTAGCGGCTGGTGTTTTAACAAGAGATATAGGTGGACAGGCTTCGACCAAGGAAATGACAGAAGCCATTATTGCAAGGTTATGAAGTTAGACGAAAAAATTACTCTAGTCCTTTTGATTTGGAATGTCATGGTTTTCTTGATTTATGGCATTGACAAATCTAAGGCAAGGAGAAGAGCTTGGCGCATCCCAGAGAAAATCTTACTCATTTTAGCCTTTACTTGTGGTGGTTTTGGTGCCTGGTTAGCAGGAATCATCTTTCACCACAAGACTAGAAAATGGTACTTTAAAACAGTTTGGTTTCTTGGGATGATAACCACACTAGTAGCCTTATATTTTATTTGGAGGTAATGGATGGCAGGAAAATCGATTTTTGATAAATTATGGGACCGTCATGTCATCACGGGAGAAGAGGGGCAGCCCCAACTCATGTATGTGGACCAGCACTATATCCACGAAGTGACCAGTCCTCAGGCTTTTCAAGGATTACGAGATGCAGGTCGTAGATTGAGACGACCAGACTTGACATTTGGAACCTTTGACCACAATGTCCCGACAGTCAATATCTACGATATTCGAGATGTGATTTCTAAAGCACAAATTGATAAGCTTGCTGAAAATGTTGAGGAGTTTGGGATTGAACATGCAGCCCACGGTTCTGAAAAACAGGGGATCGTTCACATGGTTGGGCCAGAAACAGGACGGACTCAACCAGGAAAATTCATCGTCTGTGGAGATAGCCACACAGCTACTCACGGAGCATTCGGAGCAATCGCCTTTGGAATTGGGACCAGTGAAGTTGAGCATGTCTTTGCTACCCAGACCCTCTGGCAGGTCAAACCCAAGAAAATGCTGGTAGAATTTACAGGAGTTCCACAAAAGGGAGTTTATTCTAAGGATTACATTCTTGCCTTAATTGCCAAGTACGGCGTTGCCTGTGGTGTTGGCTATGTGGTGGAATATCGTGGACAAGCGATTGATGCACTAAGCATGGAAGAGCGAATGACCATCTGCAATATGTCCATCGAGTTTGGCTCTAAGATGGGAATCATGAATCCAGATCAAACCACCTATGATTATCTCAAGGGACGCGAATGTGTTCCAGAGAATTTCGAAGAGGCTGTGGCTGATTGGAAAACAATTGTCAGTGATGAGGATGCTGTTTACGATAAAGTTATCCGGATGGATGTCTCAGACCTAGCTCCTATGGTTACTTGGGGAACCAATCCTGCTATGGGTGTTGACTTTGACAGTAGATTCCCAGAAATTAAGGATATGAATGATGAGCGCGCTTATAATTATATGGACTTGGAACCTGGTCAAAAGCCAGCGGATATTGAACTAGGCTATATCTTTATTGGCTCTTGTACCAATGCTCGTCTCAGCGACTTGCAGCTGGCTGCGCGATTTGTCAAAGGGAAGAAGATTGCTCCTAACTTAACGGCTATCGTAGTTCCAGGCTCTCGTCCTGTCAAACGAGCTGCTGAGAAGTTGGGCTTGGATAAAGTTTTCCTAGATGCTGGCTTTGAGTGGAGAGATCCAGGTTGCTCAATGTGCCTAGGGATGAATCCGGACAAGGTTCCTGATGGTGTCCACTGCGCCTCAACCAGCAACCGCAACTTTGAAGACAGACAAGGTTTTGGTGCTAAGACCCATCTCTGCAGTCCAGCCATGGCAGCTGCAGCAGCTATCGCAGGGCGCTTCGTAGATGTTCGGCAAATGCCAGAGGCCCAGTAAGGAGAGGATATGGAGAAATTTACAGTTTATACAGGAACGACCGTTCCTCTCATGAATGATAACATCGACACCGACCAAATCCTACCCAAGCAGTTTCTCAAGTTAATTGATAAGAAAGGCTTTGGTAAGTATCTCATGTATGGTTGGAGATATTTGGACGATAAGTATACTGAGGATCCAGACTTTGTCTTTAACCGACCTGAATACCGCAAAGCCAGTATTCTCATCTCAGGGGATAACTTTGGGGCAGGTTCTTCGAGGGAACACGCAGCTTGGGCACTAGCAGACTACGGTTTTAAGGTCGTGATTGCGGGGTCTTTTGGGGACATTCATTACAATAATGAACTCAATAATGGTATGTTGCCTATTGTTCAGCCCAGAGAGGTTAGAGAAAAGCTAGCCCAGCTCAAACCAACCGATCAGGTAACTGTGGACTTGGAACAACAAAAAATCATCTCACCAGTTGGAGAATTCACTTTCGAAATTGATAGCGAATGGAAACACAAGCTCTTAAATGGTTTGGATGATATCGGTATTACTTTGCAGTATGAAGACTTGATTGCTGCCTATGAAAAACAACGACCAGCCTACTGGCAGGATTAGAAAAAATAGAAAAGGAAATATAGAACTATGACAAAACACATTCAATGGAACGGAACACTTTCACAAGAAGGCTACGACATTTTAAAAGGTGAGGGCGGATGTATCGTTTGCCCTACTAAAGTTGGTTACATTATCATGACCAGCGACAAGGCAGGACTTGAGCGCAAGTTCGCAGCCAAAGAACGTAACCGTAACAAACCAGGTGTTGTTCTCTGCGGTAGCATGGATGAACTTCGCGCTTTAGCACAACTAAACCCAGAAATTGAAGCCTTCTACCAAAAACACTGGGATGAAGACATTCTTCTTGGTTGTATCCTTCCTTGGAAACCAGAAGCCTTCGAGAAACTCAAAGCTTACGGTGATGGCCGTGAAGAACTGATGACTGACGTGCGTGGTACTAGCTGTTTTGTTATTAAATTTGGGAAAGCTGGTGAACAATTGGCTGCTAAACTTTGGGAAGAAGGTAAAATGGTTTATGCCTCATCTGCAAACCCATCTGGAAAAGGAAACCGTGGTAAGGTAGAAGGTATCGGAGAACGTATCGAAGGAGCAGTGGACCTTGTCATTGAAGCAGACGACTACGTGGCATCAATCCAACCGGACAAAACGATTGAAACTCGCTACGAGCAAGGTGTGATGGTGTCTATGGTTGATAAAGACGGCAAACTCATCCCAGAACAAGGAGGAGCACGTTCAACTTCACCAGCACCAGTTGTGATCCGTAAAGGTCTTGACATTGATAAAATCATGATGCACCTGTCAGATACCTTTAACTCATGGGACTACCGTCAGGGAGAGTATTATTAGAATAGAGAAGAAGTGGGGAGAAAATAATCTCTCCTATTTCTTTTGTTTTTAATACAAGTAAAATCCGAACAATATATTTTAATTTATAAAATTATTTGACAAAAACTGTACTTTGGTTTATAATAAATTAAGGAAACGTCGGAAAAGACGTAGTGATGCGTGAGCATAGGTAGGTCATTATAAAAGAAACGAGACATCGATATGTTAAATGAATTTCCAATTTTTGATTACGAAGATATTCAATTGATTCCAAATAAATGTGTCATTAAAAGCCGTGCAGAAGCGGATACAAGTGTCACTCTAGGAAATCACACCTTTAAACTACCTGTTGTGCCAGCTAATATGCAAACGATTTTGGATGAAAATGTAGCAGAGCAACTAGCTAAAGGTGGTTACTTCTACATTATGCACCGTTTTGATGAAGCAGGACGCATTCCTTTTATCAAGCGCATGCATGATCAAGGGCTCATTGCTTCTATCTCTGTCGGTGTTAAAGACTATGAGTATGATTTCGTTAGCCAGCTCAAGGCTGATGCTCCGGAATACATCACGATTGACATTGCTCATGGTCATGCGGATAGCGTAATTTCTATGATTCAACACATCAAGAAAGAATTGCCAGATACTTTTGTTATTGCTGGAAATGTGGGAACACCAGAAGCTGTGCGTGAACTTGAAAATGCTGGTGCGGATGCTACTAAGGTTGGAATCGGTCCTGGTAAGGTTTGTATCACCAAGGTCAAGACAGGTTTTGGTACAGGTGGTTGGCAGTTGGCTGCTCTCCGTTGGTGTGCCAAGGCTGCACGTAAACCGATTATCGCAGATGGTGGAATTCGTACTCACGGCGACATTGCTAAGTCTATCCGTTTCGGTGCTAGCATGGTCATGATTGGATCCCTCTTTGCAGGACACATCGAAAGTCCAGGGAAAACGATTGAAGTCGATGGTGAACAGTTCAAAGAATACTATGGTTCAGCTTCACAATACCAAAAAGGAGCTTACAAAAATGTGGAAGGCAAACGCATCTTGCTTCCTGCCAAAGGTCATCTGCAAGATACTTTAACTGAGATGGAACAAGACCTTCAAAGTGCTATTTCTTATGCAGGTGGACGTCAGGTTGCTGACCTTAAACACGTTGATTATGTGATCGTGAAAAATTCTATCTGGAATGGGGATGCTTCCCACTAAGACGGGCTATATGGCCAGAAAAAAACTTGTTATTAGAGCAAATTTCTGTTATAATAAAACAAGTTTCCACCCTTAGTGTAATGGATATCACGTAAGATTCCGGTTCTTGAGATGGGGGTTCGATTCCCTCAGGGTGGATGTAAATATCCTAAAAAAGCCTTTAAATAGGGCTTTTTTCTTTACACAGACCTAAATTGGCCCTTAAAACTGTAAATCTCTTTTTAAAGAATTCCCAAATGCTCTCCAGTCCCGTTTTAAAGTGACTCAGGGGGCTTTTTTTGATATAATAAAAAGGACTGTTATCAGTTAGAAAGAGGTTGGTATGAAAGAATTACAAACTGTACTAAAGAACCATTTTGCAATCGAATTTGCAGACAAAAACTTACTGGAGACTGCCTTTACTCATACGAGTTATGCCAATGAGCACCGCCTCTTAAAAATTTCACACAATGAACGCTTGGAATTTTTAGGAGACGCTGTTCTACAGTTATTGATTTCAGAATATCTGTATAAGAAATACCCTAAAAAGCCTGAAGGCGATTTGTCCAAACTCCGTGCCATGATTGTCCGCGAGGAGAGTTTGGCTGGCTTTGCGCGTGATTGCCAGTTTGACCAGTTTATCAAGCTGGGTAAAGGTGAAGAAAAGTCTGGTGGGCGCAATCGTGATACCATTCTTGGTGATGCCTTTGAAGCCTTTCTTGGTGCCCTTCTTTTGGATAAGGATGTGACCAAGGTCAAGGAATTTATCTATCAAGTCATGATTCCTAAGGTTGAAGCAGGCGAGTTTGAGATGATTACAGACTACAAAACCCATCTCCAAGAGTTGCTTCAGGTTAATGGGGATGTAGCTATCCGTTATCAGGTGATTTCTGAAACGGGTCCTGCCCATGATAAGGTCTTTGATGTAGAAGTTCTAGTTGAAGGTAAGAGCATTGGTCAAGGCCAAGGTCGTTCTAAGAAATTAGCAGAGCAGGAAGCTGCCAAAAATGCCGTTGAGAAAGGGCTCGATTCATGTATTTAAAGGAAATCGAAATTCAGGGATTCAAGTCTTTTGCTGATAAGACCAAGGTCGTATTTGACCAAGGTGTGACGGCAGTTGTTGGACCAAATGGATCTGGAAAGTCTAATATTACAGAAAGTCTGCGTTGGGCTTTGGGAGAGTCAAGTGTTAAGAGTCTCCGTGGGGGCAAGATGCCGGATGTCATTTTTGCCGGAACTGAAAGTCGCAAACCGCTCAATTATGCTTCTGTAGTTGTGACTCTGGATAATCATGACGGATTTATCAAGGATGCTGGTCAAGAAATCAGGGTCGAACGTCATATATATCGTAGTGGAGATAGCGAATATAAGATTGACGGCAAAAAAGTCCGTTTGCGTGATATTCATGATCTTTTCTTGGATACAGGTTTGGGACGAGATTCTTTTTCTATCATTTCACAAGGCAAGGTTGAGGAGATTTTCAACTCCAAGCCTGAAGAACGCAGAGCTATTTTTGAAGAAGCTGCTGGAGTTTTGAAATACAAGACTCGTAGAAAAGAGACTGAGAGCAAATTGCAACAAACTCAGGATAATCTGGATCGTCTTGAAGACATTATCTACGAGTTGGATAATCAAATCAAGCCTCTTGAGAAGCAAGCTGAGAATGCCCGTAAGTTTTTAGACTTGGAAGGTCAACGCAAGGCTATTTATTTAGACGTGCTGGTTGCTCAAATCAAGGAAAATAAGGCTGAATTAGAGTTGACAGAAGAAGAGTTGGCACAGGTTCAAGAACTCTTGACTAGTTATTACCAAAAGCGTGAAAAATTAGAAGAAGAAAATCAAACTCTTAAGAAGCAACGCCAAGATTTACAGGCTGAAATGGCAAAAGACCAAGGCAGTTTGATGGACTTGACCAGTCTAATTAGTGACTTAGAGAGAAAATTAGCCCTATCGAAACTGGAATCTGAGCAAGTAGCCCTGAATCAACAGGAAGCGCAAGCCCGTTTGGCTGCTTTGGAGGATAAGAGAAATGCTCTAAGTCAGGAAAAGGCTGAAAAAGAAGCTAACTTGGCACAATTAGAGGAAAATCTAGTCCAAAATAATCAAAAACTCAATCGTTTAGAAGCTGAATTACTAGCTTTTTCAGATGATCCTGATCAGATGATTGAGCTCTTGCGTGAACGCTTTGTAGCCCTTTTACAAGAAGAAGCGGATGTCTCAAACCAGTTGACCCGTATTGAGAATGAGTTGGAAAATAGTCGTCAGCTTTCTCAAAAACAAGCAGATCAATTAGAAAAACTGAAAGAACAACTGGCTACAGCTAAAGAGAAGGCTAGTCAGCAAAAAGAAGAACTTGAAACTGCCAAGGAACATGTTCAGAAATTATTGGCTGACTACCAAATCTGTGCCAAGGAACAAGAGGAGCAGAAAGTTTCCTATCAAGCTCAACAAAGCCAACTCTTTGACCGTCTGGATAGTCTCAAAAACAAGCAGGCTAGAGCCCAAAGTTTAGAAAATATCCTGAGAAATCATAGTAACTTTTATGCAGGTGTTAAGAGTGTTCTTCAAGAAAAAGACCGCCTTGGTGGGATTATTGGAGCAGTTAGTGAGCACCTGACCTTTGATGTGCATTATCAAACTGCCCTAGAGATTGCGCTTGGAGCTAGCAGTCAGCATATCATTGTGGAAGATGAACATGCGGCAACCAAGGCTATTGATTTTCTCAAACGAAATAGAGCTGGTCGTGCGACCTTCCTTCCTTTGACCACTATCAAGGCGCGTACGATTTCTAGTCAGAACCAAGATGCTATCGCTGCGAGCCCAGGGTTTCTGGGCATGGCAGATGAGTTGGTTACTTTTGATACTAGACTGGAAGCTATTTTCAAGAACTTGTTAGCCACGACAGCTATTTTTGATACAGTAGAGCATGCGCGTGCAGCAGCTCGCCAGGTTCGTTATCAGGTTCGCATGGTGACACTGGATGGGACAGAGCTGCGTACAGGTGGTTCCTATGCAGGTGGAGCCAATCGTCAGAATAATAGCATTTTCATCAAGCCAGAACTGGAGCAATTACAAAAAGAAATTGCTGAAGAAGAAGCAAGCTTGCGTACAGATGAAGCGAGTTTGAAGAACTTGCAAGATGAGATGGTTTCATTGACAGAAAAGTTAGAGGCCATCAAATCTCAGGGAGAGCAGGCTCGTATTCAGGAGCAAGGCTTGTCCCTCGCTTATCAGCAGACTAGTCAGCAAGTTGAGGAACTGGAAACTCTTTGGAAACTCCAAGAAGAGGAATTAAATCGTCTTTCTGAGGGAGATTGGCAAGCAGATAAGGAAAAATGCCAAGAGCGCCTTACTACAATCGCCAGTGAAAAGAAAAATCTGGAAGCTGAGATTGAAGAGATTAAGTCTAATAAGAACGCTATCCAAGAACGCTATCAAAACTTGCAGGAAGAGGTAGCGCAAGCTCGCCTGCTTAAGACAGAACTACAAGGGCAAAAACGTTATGAAGTAGCTGATATTGAGCGTTTAGGCAAGGAATTGGACAATTTAGATATCGAGCAAGAGGAAATCCAGCGCCTTCTTCAAGAAAAGGTTGATAATCTTGAGAAAGTTGATACGGATTTGCTCAGTCAGCAGGCCGAAGAAGCCAAAACTCAGAAAACAAATCTCCAACAAGGTTTGATTCGCAAGCAGTTTGAGTTGGATGATATTGAAGGGCAACTGGATGATATTGATAGTCATTTGGATCAGGCTCGCCAGCAGAATGAGGAGTGGATTCGCAAGCAAACACGTGCTGAAGCCAAGAAAGAAAAGATCAGCGAGCGTTTGCGCCATCTACAAAGTCAATTAACAGACCAATATCAGATTAGCTATACTGAAGCTCTAGAAAAGGCGCATGAGTTGGAAAATCTCAATCTGGCAGAGCAAGAGGTTAAGGATTTAGAGAAGGCTATTCGCTCACTGGGTCCTGTCAACTTGGAAGCTATTGAACAGTACGAAGAAGTCTACAACCGTCTGGATTTCCTAAATAGCCAACGTGATGATATTTTGTCAGCGAAAAACCTGCTCCTTGAAACCATTACAGAAATGAATGATGAGGTTAAGGAACGCTTTAAATCAACCTTTGAGGCTATTCGTGAGTCCTTTAAAGTTACTTTCAAGCAGATGTTTGGTGGAGGTCAAGCAGACTTAATTTTGACTGAAGGAGACTTGCTGACAGCTGGGGTTGAAATTTCTGTCCAACCACCAGGTAAGAAAATCCAGTCTCTTAATCTGATGAGTGGTGGTGAAAAAGCCCTATCGGCTCTTGCTTTGCTTTTCTCTATCATTCGAGTTAAGACTATTCCGTTTGTTATCTTGGATGAGGTAGAGGCTGCGCTAGACGAAGCCAATGTTAAACGTTTCGGGGATTATCTCAACCGCTTTGATAAGGACAGTCAATTTATTGTAGTAACCCACCGTAAGGGAACCATGGCAGCGGCTGATTCCATCTATGGAGTGACCATGCAAGAATCAGGTGTTTCAAAGATTGTTTCAGTTAAGTTAAAAGATTTAGAAAGTATTGAAGGATGACAATTAAACTAGTAGCAACAGATATGGACGGAACCTTCCTAGATGGACAAGGGCGTTTCGATATGGATCGCCTCAAGTCACTTTTGGCTTCCTACAAGGAAAAAGGGATTTACTTTGCGGTGGCTTCGGGGCGGGGATTTCTGTCTCTAGAAAAATTATTTGCAGATGTTCGTGAGGATATTATTTTCATAGCGGAAAATGGCAGTTTGGTCGAATATCAAGGTCAGGACTTGTATGAAGCGACCATGTCTCGTGAGTTTTATTTGACGACTTTTGAAAAGCTGAAAACGTCACCTTATGTAGATATCAATAAATTGCTCTTGACTGGGAAGAAGGGATCTTATGTTCTGGATACGGTTGATGAGACCTATTTGAAAGAGAGTCAGCACTATAATGAAAATATCCAAAAAGTAGCGAGTCTTGAAGATATTACAGATGACATTTTCAAATTTACAACCAACTTCACAGAAGAAACGCTGGAAGCTGGGGAAGCTTGGGTAAACGAAAATGTTCCTGGTGTTAAAGCCATGACAACTGGCTTTGAATCCATTGATATTGTTCTGGACTATGTCGATAAGGGAATGGCCATTGTTGAATTAGCTAAAAAACTTGGTATCACAATGGATCAGGTTATGGCTTTTGGAGACAATCTAAATGACTTGCACATGATGCAGGTTGTCGGTCATCCTGTAGCTCCTGAAAATGCGCGACCAGAAATTTTAGAATTAGCAGAGACTGTAATTGGTCACCATAAGGACCAGTCAGTTATAGCTTATATGGAGGGCTTATAATGGCAGATATAAAATTGATTGCATTAGACTTGGACGGGACCTTGCTGACTACTGATAAAAGGCTGACGGATCGTACCAAGGCAACCTTGAAAGCAGCGCGTGATCGTGGTATCAAGATCGTATTGACAACGGGCCGTCCTTTAAAAGCTATGGATTTCTTCCTCCATGAGCTAGGGACTGACGGCCACGAAGATGAGTATACTATTACTTTTAATGGTGGTTTGGTTCAGAAAAATACAGGTGAAATCCTTGATAAGACAGTCTTTTCATATGATGATGTAGCACGCTTGTATGAAGAAACAGAGAAATTATCACTGCCTCTTGACGCTATCTCAGAAGGAACTGTTTATCAAATCCAATCGGACCAAGAAAGTCTTTATGCCAAATTCAATCCAGCTTTGACTTTTGTACCAGTTGACTTTGAAGACTTGTCTAGTCAAATGACCTACAACAAATGCGTGACTGCCTTTGCTCAAGAACCCTTGGATGCAGCCATTCAGAAGATTTCTCCTGAATTATTTGACCAATATGAAATCTTTAAATCACGTGAAATGTTGCTAGAGTGGTCACCAAAGAATGTTCACAAAGCAACAGGTTTGGCCAAACTAATCAGCCATCTGGGAATTGACCAAAGCCAAGTGATGGCCTGTGGTGATGAAGCCAATGATTTGTCTATGATTGAGTGGGCAGGGCTCGGTGTTGCTATGCAAAACGCTGTTCCTGAAGTCAAGGCGGTTGCAGATGTGGTAACTCCAATGACCAATGATGAAGAAGCTGTCGCCTGGGCTATCGAAGAATATGTGCTAAAGGAGAACTAAGATATGGGATTGTTTGACCGTCTATTCGGAAAAAAAGAAGAACCTAAAATCGAAGAAGTTGTAAAAGAAGCTCTGGAAAATCTTGATTTGTCTGAAGAGGGAGAGTCTTCTCTTACAGAAGCTGAGGAAATTCCTCAAGAAGTAGCAGAAGTTGAAATTGTTGAACAAGCTGTGCTTGAAGAAGAGGAAATCCAAGACACAGTTGAAGAAAATATAGAGTCAGAATCAGTTGTAGAAGTTCCTCAAGAAGAAATCGAAGAATTCCCAGAGGAAGAGAATCCGGAGCTCCTAGAAACTGTAGAAGAAAATAGTTCCGAAGTGCTTGAACCAGAAACCATTCAAGTAGAAGAAACTGTTCAGGAAAAATATGACCGCAGTCTTAAGAAAACTCGTACGGGATTTGGTGCCCGCTTGAACGCCTTCTTTGCCAACTTCCGTTCTGTTGATGAAGAATTTTTCGAGGAACTAGAAGAACTGCTCATCATGAGTGACGTTGGTGTCCAAGTTGCTTCCAACTTAACAGAGGAGTTACGCTACGAAGCCAAGCTTGAAAACGCTAAGAAACCTGACGTTCTTCGCCGTGTCATCATTGAGAAATTGGTTGAGCTTTATGAAAAGGATGGCAACTACGATGAAAGCATTCACTTCCAAGATGGCTTGACAGTCATGCTATTTGTTGGGGTCAATGGTGTTGGGAAGACAACTTCTATCGGGAAACTAGCCCACCGCTATAAACAAGCTGGTAAGAAGGTCATGCTGGTTGCGGCAGATACCTTCCGAGCAGGCGCAGTCGCCCAGCTTGCTGAATGGGGCCGTCGTGTTGATGTTCCAGTTGTGACTGGACCTGAAAAAGCTGACCCAGCTAGTGTGGTCTTTGATGGCATGGAACGTGCTGTAGCTGAAGGTATTGATATTCTTATGATTGATACCGCTGGTCGTCTGCAAAATAAGGATAATCTTATGGCTGAGTTGGAAAAGATTGGTCGCATCATCAAACGTGTTGTGCCAGAAGCACCGCATGAAACCTTCTTAGCACTTGATGCATCAACAGGTCAAAATGCTCTTGTACAGGCCAAAGAATTTTCAAAAATTACTCCTTTGACAGGAATTGTCTTGACTAAGATTGACGGAACTGCTCGAGGTGGTGTTGTTCTAGCTATCCGTGAAGAACTCAATATACCTGTAAAATTGATTGGTTTTGGTGAAAAAATCGATGATATTGGAGAGTTTAACTCAGAAAACTTTATGAAAGGTCTCTTAGAAGGCTTAATCTAGTCAAAAGCAAAAATCCTGCAAGATACAAACTTGCAGGAAATTTTTTTATTCTAAACGACCATCTTGACGATAGGCGATATCTGGTTGCCAAGTCCATTTGGCACCGAATTTTTCAAGTAAGTCAAAGCTTGCTTGAGGTCCCATGCTTCCAGCTTTATAGTCATGAAGTGGGGCACCATTTTCAGCCCAGAGCTCTTCGATACGGTCAATCAATTTCCATGACGCACCAACCTCATCCCAATGGCTAAAGTTAGTTGAGTTGTTATTTAAGACATCATAAATCAATTTCTCGTATGGTTCTGGAGAAGCACCAGTTGCGGTCGCATCTGTACGGTAATCAAGTGAGTTAGGAGCCAAGTTAAATTCTTCTCCTACTTGCTTCCCATTTAGGCTAAGAGAGAAACCTTCTGTTGGTTGAATATAGATGGTCAAAATGTTTGGAGCAAGTGGTTCTCCAAAGATAGAATCCATTTGTTTAAAGACGATGTTGACATGAGTTCCTTTCTCAGTCAGGCGTTTACCAGTACGGAAGAAGAAAGGAACACCACGGAAACGATTACTGTTTACAAAGAAGGCACCAGATGCGAAAGTTTCAGTTGTTGATTCTGGATTTACATTTGGCTCGCTACGATAAGAGATATATTTCATACCATCAATCTTACCAGAGCGGTATTGACCACGGATAAAGTATTCTTTAAGCTCTTCATCAGTTGGATGATAGAGGTTTTTAAAGACCTTAATCTTTTCAGCACGAATCTCGTCTTTTGTGAAGCTTGCTGGCTTATCCATAGCAAGGAGAGAAAGAAGTTGCAAAGTATGATTTTGTACCATATCACGGAGGGCACCAGATTGGTCATAGTAGCCACCACGTTCTTCTACACCCAAACGCTCTGCAAAAGTAATTTGCACATTGTCGATAAAGTCCTTGTTCCAAACGTTTTCAAAAATCAGGTTTGCAAAGCGAACTGCAAAGATACTTTGAATCATTTCCTTACCAAGATAATGGTCAATACGGAAAATTTGTTCTTCGTCAAATGTTGCTAGGAGTTCGTCATTCAACTTGCTTGCAGTTGCGTAATCTGTACCAAATGGTTTCTCAACGATTAGGCGTTCAAAACCTTTACCATCTACAATGTTTTCCGATTTGAGATGCTTAGCAATGGTTCCAAAGAATTGAGGAGCCATAGACAAGAAGAAGAGCTTGTTGTGTTCAGCTTGGTACTTGTCATTTAGTTCAGCCTGTAATTGACGTAGAGCAATGTAGTGTTCTGTATCATTGACATCATGACTTTGATAGTAGAAGTGGCTAGCAAACTCCTGAGCCTGTTCGGTACTATCTGCCAAATCAAGGATAGATTCGACTACTACAGATTCAAAATATTCCTTGCTCCAAGGACGACGGGCAGTTCCAATAACGGCAAAGTGCTCGGAAAGATTGCCGGATTTATATAGTCTAAATAGGGAAGGGTAGAGCTTGCGTTTAGCCAGGTCTCCACTCGCACCGAAAATTGTAACAATAACCTTAGATGACATCTAGCTACCTAATTTCTATTTTTATTCCTAGTCTTGCTAGGTATGAGGAAATCTCATTTCATAAACTTAATTCTAACATAATTTTCCGAAAAATCAAAAAATCCAATACGAGATAGAAAAAAACTGCAAGGAAATCCTTACAGTTTGAGTTTAAACGTTTAAGACCTTGTCCAAGAAATCTTTCAGACGTGGGTGTTGAGGGTTATCAAAGATTTGGTCAGGTGTTCCGTCTTCAAGGAACTCACCATCTGCAGTAAAGATAACGCGGTTGGCAACCTGACGGGCAAATCCCATCTCGTGGGTTACGATAATCATGGTCATGCCTTGTTTAGCCAAGTCTTTCATAACGTTTAGTACGTCTCCGACCATTTCAGGGTCAAGGGCAGAAGTTGGTTCATCAAAGAGCATGATGTCTGGATTCATTGCTAGTCCACGAGCGATGGCAACACGTTGTTTTTGACCACCTGATAGGCTATCTGGATTGGCATTAGCTTTATCTGCTAGTCCAACCTTTTCAAGCAACTCCATCCCCAATTTCTCAGCTTCTTCTTTAGTCATCAACTTGTGCTCAATAGGAGCAAAAGTAATGTTGTCCAAAACAGACATATGTGGGAAGAGGTTGAAATGTTGGAACACCATCCCAATATTTTCACGGACGTGGTCAACGTTGGTTGTTTTTTCAGTTAAGTCATAACCGTTCACAGTGATGTGACCGCTCGTAACTTCTTCTAGAAGATTAAGGCTACGAAGGAAGGTTGACTTACCAGAACCTGAAGGACCGATGATACAAACAACATCTCCTTCATAGAACTTAGTTGTAATTCCTTTTAAAACTTCATTTTTTCCGTAGCTTTTGTGTAAATCATTTACATCAATTTTTAATTTTGCCATTAACGAATCCTCTTTTCTAAGCGTTTCGCTAGTTTAGTCAAAAGTGTGATAATTACAAGATAGAAGATAGCAAGGATTGCATACATCTTGAAACTTTGGTAGTTACGGGCAATGATAATCTTACCAGTTTGGAAGAGTTCAACCAAACCGATAGCAGATACGATTGTTGTATCTTTAAGTGCGATAACGAATTGGTTAACAAAGTTTGGCAACATCAATTTAGTTGCTTGTGGCAAGATAATCTTACGCATGGTTTTTCCATAAGAGATGCCCAAGCTTCGGCTGGCTTCCATTTGACCAACTGGAACAGCCTGAATACCACCACGAACGATCTCAGCGATATAAGCAGCTGCATTGAGCGATAGGGCAATGGTACCAGCTACAAAGTCGTTAATTGGGCTTTGTTGGCCTGTAATAGACTCGATGAAGTTTGGAATTCCCCAGAAGATGAAAGCTGCAAGAATCATCAATGGAATACCACGAATAACGTCAACGAAAATCTCAGAGATTACGCGAAGAGATTTGTATGGGCTAACGCTAAACATACCGAAGATAATCCCGATGACAATAGCAATAGCAAATGAGATAAGAGCTAGAGCAAGAGTGATACCAAGACCGCTAAGGAGTTGTTTGTAGTTGTTTTGAAGCAAGCCCCAGATAGTTGTTTCATCAACAGTGCTTGTTGATGCAGTTGAAGATTCGCTAGCTAGGTATTTATCAAGAATCTTTTGGAATTCACCGTTTGCTTTAAGGTTAGCAAGTCCGTTGTTGAACATTTCAATCAATTCTGGATTTGCACCTTTTTTAACAGCAAAGGCTGTTTCACCGATTGGAGTTCCAGCGATTGGTGTTTTCAATTTTTGCCCTTGGCTGATAGAATATTTGAGAACAGGCTCATCATCCATAACGGCGTCAATGGCACCAGTGTTTAGACTGTCATACATTGATGAACCATCAGCGAAGGTTTTGATTTTGTAACCGTATTTGCTTTGATTTTCTGTTAGGAAGGTTTGAGAAGCAGTTCCGTTTTTAACACCGACTGTCTTTCCTTTTAAATCTTCATAAGAAGCAATGGTGCTTGATTCTTTGACACCAAGGATAGTATTAGCGGTGTAGTATGATTCTGAGAAGTCAAAAGTTGCCTTACGAGCATCTGTGACTGACATACCAGCAATGATACCATCTGCTTGACCGGCTTGAACAGCACTGATAGCAGCATCAAAACCAGGGTTGATGATTTCAATTTCGAAGCCTTGGTCTTTAGCGATGGCCTTAATCAATTCCATATCAATACCAGTGTATTGGTTGCTTGAATTTTGGAAAACAAAAGGTGCAAAAGAAGAATCGCTGGCAATGATGTATTTAGCTTTAACAGGAATAGCTTTTAAGCCTGCAAGAGTAGTTGTAGTTGGCACTGCTGAAGATGATGAAGCAGTCCATTTCTTGATGATTTTATCAAGGCTACCATCTTTTTTCATTTCAGCCAAGGCTTGGTTAAATTCAGTAACTAGGTGCTCGTATTTGCTTCCTTTTTTCACACCGAAAGCAAAGCTACCTACAGCCTCACCATCCATTTCAATATGGAGGTCTTGCCCTTGGTTAATGGCATACTCGATAACAGGTTTGTCATCCATCATGGCATCAATGGCACCAGCGCTTAAGCT
Source organism: bacterium (assembly GCA_905221105.1). Classification (GTDB taxonomy): domain Bacteria; phylum Bacillota; class Bacilli; order Lactobacillales; family Streptococcaceae; genus Streptococcus. Next base: position 6,149 of record CAJNBW010000001.1, on the reverse strand, counting down.
GTTGTTCATCAAATCACTAGTGTCAAATGTTTTAATAGTAAAGCCGTATTTGTCTTTAATCGTTTCTAGGAAACGTTGAGCGGCTGTTCCGTTTTTAACACCAACAGTTTTGCCAGACAATTGGTCGTACTTGCTAATCTTGTGTGCCTTTGTAGTTGCAATGACAACTTTTGTATCATAGTAAGTATCAGACATGGTAAAGACTTTTTCACGTTCTTTCGTCTTTGTCATCCCTGCCATAATAGCGTCAGCTTGACCAGCTTGAACCGCATTGACCGCTGCGTCAAATCCAGGATAAGACATCTGAATGTTCCATCCTTTAATCTCAGCGACTTTGTTGATAATGTCAACATCAATTCCTTTATAAGTTTGATCTGAATCTTTAAACTCAAAAGGTGCATAGGCGGTATCAGAAACAATTTTAATCGTCTCTGCTTTCGCAATACCTAATGAGAAAATTGGGAATAAAATTAGCAAAAATGCTAGAAATTTTTTCTTCATTTTTAGTCTCCTTTTCCGAATATTTTCCCATTATATCAGAAAAAGTAAAAAAAGGCAAATTTTTATAGTTCTGTGTCAGAAAATATAACATTTGTTTTTCCTTTTCTTTCTTGAATTGCTGCTATAAAGTGCTATAATAATAGTATATAATGGAAGAAAAAAGGACAGGGATATGAAGAACAAAAGAATATTTAAAGACTTCCAAGCTTCCCAAATGCGGTTAAACCTCTACACAAGCCCCTTGTTAGCCTTTGTTTTTGTCTTCATAGGAGAGTTTGTGGCTTATACTTTATATGGTATTAGTTTGTTAGCTCTCATCGGACTTGCTAGAAATTTTGGAGAGGCTGGTCAAAATCTTGCAACCTACTTGCAGACCTTGCAACAGAGCTTGATGGATAAAACAAGTGATTTTCGATTAATTTTAGAATTGCTGGCCTTTGGTTTCGTTCTCAACACTGTGTTCAGATGGACTAGAAAAGTTGAGAAAAGACCTATTCGAACCTTGGGATTTTATAGAGAGAATTTCCTCAGCAATCTTCTTAAAGGATTTGGTCTAGGCCTGGCACTTTTTCTTCTGACCTTGTTAGGTTTAGTAGCCTTAGGGCAATATCGTTTTGAATCCATTCACTTGACTCCTTATTCGCTTGCCTTTGTCATTTTTACCATTCCATTTTGGATTTTACAGGGGACAACAGAAGAAGTGGTGGCCCGTACTTGGCTCCTTCCCCAATTGGCCTCAAGAACCAATCTAAAACTAGCTGTTCTTATATCTAGCCTATTCTTTACCCTGCTTCATGTGGGAAATTCTGGTCTCACACCTCTATCTCTAGTGAATCTCTTCTTATTCGGAGTTGCCATGTCACTTTACCTCCTCAAAACAGATACAGTTTGGGGTGTTGCAGGTATTCATGGAGCCTGGAATTTTGCTCAGGGCAATCTTTTTGGCATTTTAGTTAGTGGTCAGCAATCAGGAACGTCTTTGATGACCTTTTTACCACAAGGCGATCAAGGCTGGCTATCAGGTGGTTCTTTTGGGATTGAAGGTTCTATCATGGCAAGTTTAGTCTTGTTACTTTTGATTGTCTATCTCGCTTACCAATTAAAGAAAGAAAATGAAAGGATGTGACTTCGGCCCGTCCTTTTCTGCGTGAAAATGCTATAAGTATGCTAAAATAGGAATAGCACATCGAGAGAGGATTCTTATGATTAACCGCATTACAGATAATCAATTTAAACTAGTATCACAATATCAACCATCAGGAGATCAACCTCAAGCTATCGAGCAGTTGGTAGATAATATTGAGGGGGGAGAAAAAGCTCAGATTCTCATGGGGGCGACTGGAACAGGGAAGACCTATACCATGAGTCAGGTCATTTCTAAAGTCAATAAACCAACTCTGGTCATTGCCCATAATAAGACTCTGGCAGGACAGCTTTATGGGGAGTTTAAGGAAGTTTTCCCTGAAAATGCTGTTGAGTACTTCGTATCCTACTATGATTATTACCAACCTGAGGCCTATGTCCCTTCTAGCGATACCTATATTGAAAAGGATAGCTCTGTCAATGATGAGATTGACAAACTTCGTCACTCAGCGACTTCGGCCCTTCTGGAGCGTAATGATGTTATCGTCGTAGCTTCCGTTTCTTGTATCTATGGTCTGGGTTCGCCCAAAGAATACGCTGATAGTGTCGTTAGTCTCCGTCCAGGTCTTGAAATTTCTCGTGATAAACTCTTAAATGACTTGGTTGATATCCAGTTTGAGCGAAATGATATTGATTTCCAACGGGGAAGATTTCGTGTGCGTGGGGATGTGGTGGAGATTTTCCCAGCTTCCCGTGATGAGCATGCATTTCGTGTTGAGTTCTTTGGAGATGAAATCGACCGTATTCGTGAAGTTGAGGCTTTGACAGGTCAAGTCCTTGGCGAAGTGGATCATTTGGCGATTTTCCCAGCTACTCACTTTGTGACCAATGACGACCACATGGAAGTAGCTATTGCCAAGATTCAGGCAGAGTTGGAGGAGCAGTTAGCTGTCTTTGAAAAGGAAGGCAAACTGCTAGAAGCTCAACGTTTGAAACAGCGGACAGAGTACGATATCGAGATGTTGCGTGAGATGGGTTATACAAATGGAGTTGAAAACTACTCACGTCACATGGATGGACGGAGCGAAGGAGAGCCTCCTTATACGTTGCTCGATTTCTTTCCAGATGATTTCTTAATCATGATTGACGAGAGTCACATGACTATGGGGCAGATCAAGGGTATGTACAATGGAGACCGTTCGCGTAAGGAAATGCTGGTTAATTATGGTTTCCGTTTGCCGTCAGCTCTGGACAATCGTCCTCTCCGTCGTGAAGAGTTTGAAAGCCATGTGCACCAGATTGTCTACGTTTCAGCGACACCAGGTGACTATGAAAATGAACAGACCGAGACAGTGATTGAGCAAATCATTCGTCCGACGGGGCTTCTAGATCCTGAAGTGGAAGTCCGTCCAACTATGGGGCAGATTGATGACCTCTTAGGTGAAATCAATGCCCGTGTTGAAAAGAATGAACGGACCTTTATTACCACCTTGACCAAGAAAATGGCAGAAGACCTGACTGACTACTTCAAGGAAATGGGCATCAAGGTCAAGTACATGCACTCGGATATCAAGACCTTGGAGCGTACTGAGATTATCCGCGACTTGCGTTTAGGGGTCTTTGACGTCTTGGTCGGAATCAATCTGCTCCGTGAAGGAATTGACGTTCCTGAGGTAAGCTTGGTTGCTATTCTCGATGCTGATAAGGAAGGCTTCCTCCGTAACGAACGTGGACTCATCCAGACCATTGGTCGTGCTGCTCGTAACAGCGAAGGACATGTCATCATGTATGCGGACACGATCACTCAGTCTATGCAACGTGCCATCGATGAAACGGCCCGTCGTCGGAAAATCCAGATGGCTTATAATGAAGAGCATGGTATTGTACCACAGACAATCAAGAAAGAAATTCGTGACCTGATTGCTGTGACCAAGGCAGTTGCTAAGGAAGAGGATAAGGAAGTCGATATTAATAGCCTCAATAAACAAGAACGCAAAGAACTAGTTAAGAAACTAGAAAAACAAATGCAAGAAGCCGTCGAAGTGCTTGACTTTGAACTCGCAGCTCAGATTCGTGATATGATGCTGGAAGTGAAGGCGTTGGATTAGAATAGTATTTAAAGGAGAAAATATGTCCCGTTCCCAATTAACAATTTTAACAAACATTTGTCTGATTGAAGACCTCGAAACCCAGCGCGTTGTGATGCAGTATCGGTCTCCTGAAACCAATCGCTGGTCTGGTTATGCCTTTCCGGGAGGCCATGTAGAAAATGGCGAGTCTTTCGCAGAGTCTGTCATTCGTGAAATATATGAAGAAACAGGGTTGACTATCCAAAATCCTCAACTTGTCGGCATTAAAAATTGGCCTCTGGATACAGGTGGGCGCTACATTGTCTTTTGCTATAAGGCGACTGAGTTCTCTGGTACCCTTCGCTCTTCAGATGAAGGAGAAGTTTCTTGGGTTCAAAAAGACCAGATTCCAAACTTGGATCTGGCCTATGATATGTTGCCTTTGATGGAGATGATGGAAGCTCCGGACAAATCTGAATTTTTCTACCCTCGCCGTACAGAAGACGATTGGGAAAAGAAAATTTTCTAATCCTTTATCAAATAACCGAGCTGATCCAAGGCCTCCTCGATATAGTGGAGGTCTTGTTGTGTTTCCTGTCTAATAGTAATAGAAGATTAGGAAAAAGTATATATACTCGCTAAAATTAAATGCTAAATTAGAAAAAATATATGGGTTATACTGTTAATTTTTCTAAGAAAGATGTAGAATAGAAAGTGTACTATGTTTTTAAAACAGTGTGGTACCCAAAATTAAAAAATGTATCCTTTCCTTAAATTCCTAAAATATTTAAGGGGGGGGTATTTTTTAGTACCTCAAAAATAACAATTAGAAAGAGGCGATTGGATGAGAAAATCAAATCGAGAAGTGAACGGAGAAAAGGTATTCCGTTATTCTATTCGTAAGTGCCATTTTGGTGCTGCAAGTGTTGCCGTTGCAGCATTAATGTTTTTTGCTAATGGTGCGGTTAAGGCAGACGCTTTAGCTGTATCACCTGTTACGGCTAATACTGAAAAGGTAAATGCTGGTGTTACGGATTTGACAGAGGGAGTTCCTCTAGAGAAATCTCTAGAAACTGAGGGGAATAAGGAAATCGTAGCTCCTGAGCCTGCAGAGGAAACATCTAACAAGAAAGATGGAGCTGGTTCTAATGGTCAAGGTGAAAAAGAGATTAAAGTGTCTGATAAAGCAGTGATTCCTGCTAATCAGACAGAGGAAATCAATAAAGCCGAAACAAATGGCAAAGAAAAGGAAGTGGTTACTAATAAAGATAAATTGGAATCTCTTCTAAAAGAAATTGATCAATTAAATTTAAAGGACTATACAGAAGATACTGTAAAAGTATTACAAGAAAAAGTTGCGAAAGCAAAAGAAGTACTTGTTAATGCAACAACTCAAAAAGAAATTGATTCTACTTATAATGCGTTAGTTGGATATAAAAACTCTGGGTTAAAACGTGTGCCTAAACTAGAAGAAAATAACACTCCTAAACCAGATACAACAAATGGTAAAGAAACAGTAGGGAAAAAAGCGGAAAATACTGAACCAAATGGCACGAATATTGCTGGACATAATCATAGCTTGAATGGGACTACTCAATCTGAAGGTAGTGGGTTTAGAGCTGTTCCAGAGGGAGATGCATATTTTAATCTTGATAGTGGAACTTTGGAAACTGAAGTAGGAAGTGCGCCAAATGCAAAATTCCTAGTTGTATGGAGAAAAAGACAAGGATACAAACCCCAGTTAACTAGTGATGGTTTGGGTATTCGTTTAGAATATGATAGACAAATTCCAGATAATGATTTTGTTAAACGATTATTTAATACGACTGGCAGTGTTAATATTGTAGGTAGTTATGATGTAGCTTTTGAAATGAAAGATGGAACAACAGGGGTATTGTATTCAAAGAAAGATTTTAAAGTCACTGTTAAGCCACAAGCTCCAAGAGTAACGGTTGAAAATTTAGAAAATGCAGCAGGAACTAGAGCGAAAGTAACGGCTACTGCTCGAAATCCTCAATATAGTTCAGGAGAGCAACCTGGTGACTCATCTGTTGATTTCTATGTGAATGGGGTGAAAAAACAGACTGTTACAGCGGTTAATGGAGTTGCTGAATGGACACCGACAGAAGTCTTTAATGTAAATGACAGAATTACGGCTACCAATACAGCAAGAGATAAGCAATTTTTACCTTCAAGAGGAACAAATATTAATGTGCCTATAACAGCAACAACTTCAAGTATGAGTAGCGAAGTGGTAATACCTGCTCCTACAGTACCTAGTGTTGACTTAGAAGCACTTAAGACGGCAGCGAAAGCAGACCTAGCGACAGCAGCGACAGAAGAAAAAGCAGAAATCGCAGGCGATAAGAGCTTAACAGCAGCCCAACGTGCAGAGAAAGAAAAAGCCGTTGATGATACGAAAGCAGCAGAAGAAGCTAAGATTACAGCAGCGGATGATGCGGACAAAGTAGCAACAGCCAAAACAGCTGGAGTGGC